>NZ_JAFLWA010000039.1 GCF_017316125.1 Enterococcus sp. DIV0660C
GATAATTTATTACCAGCATATCTGAACGCTTGGAAAATGAATGTCGTTGCAGCGTTACCTTTACAACTCCTTTTCGTAGGGCCTATTTCTCGAAAAGTATTGAACATCATCCAAACAAAATAAAAATAGAGTGTGTCATCTCTGCAGATGACACACTCTATTTTTATGCAAAGAAAGCTTGCATTTGATCTCTTACCTGTTGGCACCATAAAATTTCCTGTTGGCAAAGAAGAACTTTTCGTTTGATGACGACATAGCGTCCAAAATCTTCTTTTTTCGTTGAGGTAAGACCATCTAATTTTGCTTGGTTTTTTTGAAGTATTTTATTCAACTGTTGTTCACGCGTAAATAGCAAACCATTTGCTGTATTTTTATCTAATGTAGAAAAGGCATAGATTTTTGCTAAAAACTCATCTTTTTGTGTAGGTGAAGGAGTTTCTTCCCTGATCCATTCTTCAACGAGTAAGCGTCCTTCATTCGTTAGTTCATAAATTTTTTTCTGTGAATGCTGCTCGTTATCTAAGATAGATAAATAACCTTGTTGTTCGAGTTTCGCTAAGGTTGTATAAATTTGACTATGGTGTGCTTCCCAGAAAATATTAATCAATTGTTTTAACTCATAGCCAGATCGTGGCTTTGTTAAAAGAACACACAATAGAATATAAGATAAAGTATTCATTGAGTAATACTCCTTTCTCCGTTTTTTTTTATTATATCACAAAAAATATACTTAAATTACATGTGCATATTGACATGTAATTTAAGTCATGTATGATGCTAGTTAGAGAGGAATGATAAATTTGGAAAACAAAATTGAAATGAAAGAGCAGACTTCCGAGAAAAATTCGGCATTGGTTGTGGCTGCGACCTGTATGATTGCATTCATGGGAGTAGGATTGGTTGATCCCATTTTAAAAACAATTGCTTTACAATTAAATGCAACACCTGCAGAAACTACGCTTTTATTTACAAGTTATATGCTAGTAACAGGTGTAGTTATGTTGTTCACGGGATTCTTATCTAGTCGAATTGGTTTGAAAAAAACATTGATGATGGGTTTATTGATTATTGTGTTATTTGCCGGACTAGGTGGGTTATCAAATAATATTGGCTTATTGATTGGTTTGCGTGCTGGCTGGGGAATTGGTAATGCACTGTTTGTTTCAACAGCACTGGCGACAATCGTTAGCATTTTGGTAGGAAACACAGAAAAAGCAATTATGATGTATGAAGCTGCGATTGGCTGTGGAATGGCCATTGGTCCATTGTTAGGTGGCGTACTCGGAAGTGGATCATGGAGATACCCATTCTTTGGCGTTGCTTTTTTAATGTTGTGTGCCTTTATTGCGTTGGCTATTTTATTGCCTGAAATTGAAAAACCAAAACGTAAGGTTCAATTTTTAGAAGGAGTGAAAGCTTTAGCTAATCATAAATTACGTTCAGTTGGATTAATCGCGTTACTCTACAATTTTGGCTTTTTTACTTTGCTTGCATATGCACCATTTCTGTTAACAGGTTACACTGAGATGCAAGTTGGATTTGTCTTTTTTGGTTGGGGCGTATTGTTAGCAATTTCTTCTATTTTTGTAGCACCATTTTTAGAAAGAAAGTATACAACCTACCGCACGATTATGACTGCTTTTGTTTTCTTTACACTTTGTTTAATATTACTTGGTTTAGGAACATCAATCTCGATACTCGTACCAATCAGTATTGTGTTAGCTGGATTTTTTCAGGGAATTATTAATACATTGTTAACGACTATTGCTATGGAAATTCCAGGCTTGGAAAGAAATGTAGCTTCTTCTAGCTATAGTTTTGTCCGCTTTTTTGGTGGAGCTCTGGCACCATTTATTGCGGGTAAAATAGGCGAAATCTTTGATGAAAAATATTCGTTTTATTTTGCAGCAATCATTGTTTTGTTAAGTTTAGGATTTATTATTTATCATCGACAATACTTTGTAACAGAAGAAGGAGACCAAAAATAAAAATGAAAAAAATCCTAGAAACTTTATAAACGAAGTTTCTAGGATTTTTTATTTTTCTGCTACACGGTTCCGTACCTTCGTTTTTAAGAATCTCACGGATTGAATGTGCGTCAGACAACTAATGGATGGAAGTCAGTACTGAAGTAATACTTAAGGGAATCCAGCTAAGCCAATTGAGTGTCTTCACTCGCATAATATAGCCAGCATGTTTGAGCCACTGGTAAAAAAGAATAATATCCGCTAAAATCAAGGCATATAAGCTAGCAAGGATAGTATTTAAAAGAGAAGTGAGAGAGCAATAGCCATATGCGCCGGTTCATTAAAGGTAAATTAATTGCTTGCCAACTATAAAGGATTAAACAAAAATCTAAAATGGAAATTAAACATAAGGTAAATATTTTTTCTCTTAATGATTCAGTGAGTAACCTGTAACAAAATAGTGAGGAGTAAAGTAAAATGTTTGAAGAAAATTTTCGTGAAGTAGGGCTAACGTTCGTCGAGTTACCCATTGAATTGGTCGATGGACGACCAGTGTATCGAGGCTATTTAAAAGAATTACCAACAATCAATGCACAAGGTGAATCTAGAAAAACCATGCAACAAAGATTAGCAACGATTTATCAAGCGTATCGTACAGAAATGCTGGAAGAATTAGATGAAGAAAAAGAAAAGACGATGAACTTATCTGTCGATGAATTACTTCGATATTATGATGGTGAGACATTTGATGGTTTTTCGATTCATGAAGGAAATTTTGAGACAGATTCAGAAAACTACTGGAATTAATCAATTAGGGAGTGTGTAGCGATTCTATCAACTACACACTCCCTAATCTAATGAAATCTGTGTTTCAATTGATCTTTATTCAATTGATATTTGTAAGTTAAATGAAAAAAACCTGCAATTAAAAGTGTGACCGTATACGGCAATGAATGATTAAAAAATGACACGTAATTAATCGCTGCTAATAAACTTAAGGCTAACATATAGCTTATATAAAGCCGAATCAGTAATCCTTTAGGTCCAATTTTTTCAAAATACTTTGTCCATTTTTCTCGCTGCATGCCTTGACTTCTTTTTTTTATCTGAAAGAAAAGTGTTAGTAAAGCGACACCAAAAAAAGCGGCAATGTTTAGGGAAAATAAATAGACTAAAAAGATGGTTAAAATTTCAAACATGAGAATACCTTTCTATTAGGTGAATCATTTAAAAAAATAATTCACCTTTATTGCATAATTTACAGTTAGAGGGAACAATCTATGATAACAAATGTTTCTTGTGAAACAAATTAGATGTTACTCACGTACTTGACCGTCACCGTAAATGATATATTTAGTTGTAGTTAGTTCATTAAGACCCATTGGCCCTCTTGCGTGTAGTTTTTGCGTGGAGATACCAATTTCAGCGCCAAATCCAAAAACAGCACCATCAGTAAATCGGGTAGAGGCATTTACATAGACTGCAGCAGCATCAACTTGATTTAAAAATTTTTGACTAGCAGAATAACTGTCTGTAACGATTGCTTCTGAGTGTTTCGTGTTATGGCGATTGATGTGGGTAATCGCTTCGTCGATAGAGTCAACGATTTTTACTGCTAAAATATAATCAAGATATTCTGTATCCCAATCTTCATCTGTTGCTAAAGATGCTGTTTCTAAAAATTCTAGTGAACGTTGATCTGCATGCAGTACCACACCACTGTCAACTAATGCTTTTTCAAGTACTGGCAAGAAAAAAGGAGCGACTTCTGCATGAATTAATAACGTTTCAGCAGCGTTGCAAACAGAAGGACGAGATGCTTTTGCGTTAACAATAATCTTTTTTGCCATTTCTAATTGCGCGTCTTTATCAATATAAATGTGATTGTTTCCTGTACCAGTTTCGATAATTGGCACAGTAGCATGAGCTTTTACCCGTTGGATCAAATTTGCTCCTCCACGAGGAATCAAAACATCTAAATAATCGGTTAAGTTCATTAATTGATCAGCAACCTCGTGAGAAGTATCTGTTACAAATTGAATTGCGTAAGGAGAATGCCCATTGTCCACCAAAACTTGTTGTAGGATTTCGACTAGTTTTTGATTGGAAACAAAAGCTTCTTTTCCACCACGCAAGATAACTGCATTTCCAGATTTGAAGGCTAAGCTGGAAGCATCTGTTGTGACATTTGGCCGTGATTCATAAATAATTCCAATAACACCAAGTGGTACACGTTTTTTTCCAATCAGCAAGCCGTCCTCATTTTTCCACATATGATCAACTTTTCCGACCGGATCCTCCAGTTGGGCAACCTTTCTTATCTCTTCTGCCATCGAATGAATTCTTTCAGGTGTAAGTCTTAATCGATCTTGCATTGTCTCGCTAATTTTATTTTGTGTTGCATGAGCCAAGTCCTCTTTATTAGCTTCAAGAATGGTTGCTTGGTTTTCTTCAATAGCATCCGCCATTTTAAGTAACAAGCTATTTTTATCTGTCGTGCTCATTAAAGCCAAGGTAGTAGCACTGCTTTTAGCATTTTCTCCGAGCTGTCTTAAGTCGATCATCGTAAATCCTCCTTTGTTTTTATAAAAGTTAGTCGAGTTCTCTCATCAAAAATAGTCTTTTAGTTTTGCTTGAAAAATGTACCGATTTCTTTACCAGCTAAGATATCAAAAATAATTGCTGGATTTTTCCCGTTTGCAAGGACCATGGAGCGATTCGCATCAAAAATTCGTTTTGCTGCTTGTAGTTTGCTGAGCATGCCACCTGTTCCAAAGGTACTTCCCGCACCACCAGCTTTGGCCATCAAATCATCATTGATCTCAGTAACCAATGAGTATAGTTCAGCTTGAGCATTAGTTGTGGGATTATCAGAATAAAAGCCATCAATGTCAGATAAGACAATCAACAAATCCGCTGTAACTAATTGAGTTACGATTGCAGAAAGTTGATCGTTGTCTCCAAATTTTGTCGAATGATCTAGCTCATCGACTGCAACGGTGTCATTTTCATTTACAATTGGGATTACGCCAAGGGAAAACAGTTGCTCTAAAGTGTTGGTTACATTTTTTCTGCTTTCTGGAAAATCGATTACATCACGCGTAACTAAAACCTGTGCAGTTTGCTGACCGTAAGTTGCGAATCGTTGATTATAAATGTTTATTAACTCACCTTGACCAATCGCAGCGATTGCTTGTTGTTCAGGAATCGTTTGTGGTCGTTTATTCAAATTCATTTTTGTCATTCCAACACCAACAGCACCAGAGGAAACCAAGATGATTTCTTTTCCACGATTGCGTAAATCAGTTAAAACAAAAGCAAGTTGATCAATCGCCGCTAGATTTACTTTTCCGTTTGGATAAATCAATGTGCTTGTACCTACTTTGATGATAATTCGTTTTGCTTGAGTTAGTTCTTTGCGCATGAGACACCTCTAATAATTAATTGAATAAATTTTGTATGTAATTTTTTTCTATTCTACTTGTTTTAGTGTCTAAAGTCATGTTTAAAAGAAGAAAAAAAGGACGATCTTTGAAGACTTTGCTATAGGATAGCAGAATTTTTTGAAGATTTTGCAAAGAAAGGTCTTTGGTAGTGTGAATATGGTAAAATAAAACATAGTTTATTCTAGGGGGAAGATTCGTGAAAAAAAGAGGTTTTGAAGTCGTTTCTAACTATGCGAGTCAAGAAATCAATTTACCAAAAAGAGCAACACACCATGCTGCAGGATATGATTTTGAAGCTGCGGCAGATATTATTATTCCAAGTATTTGGAAATCAGGGATAAAAAATGGTCTTACTACATTGATTGGATCAATGGGGGAAAATGCAATAACAATTGATGAAAAACAACTAAAACCTATTTTGGTGCCAACAGGTATCAAATCTTATATGGGAGAAGATGAATTCTTACAGTTAGCTAATCGTTCAAGTAATCCTTTAAAACGATTTTTAGTTTTAACAAATGGTGTTGGGGTCATTGATAGTGATTACTACAATAATCCAGATAATGAGGGGCATATCATGTTCCAGTTTACTAATTTTGGTTTTAAAGATGTGACAATCAAAAAAGGTGAACGAATTGGGCAAGGTATTTTCTTGCCGTTTTTGAAGGCAGACCAAGATGAAACAACAACAAGTCGAGAAGGCGGATTTGGTTCTTCCAATAAAGATTAACTTGGCCAGTATTTACTAGCTATTTAAAGGAGGCGAGGCAATGGCAAAAAAATCAAAGACACAATTTGTTTGTCAAAATTGTGGGTATGTGTCGCCTAAATTTTTGGGACGTTGCCCAAATTGTGGGAAATGGAATACGATGGTCGAAGAGATTGAACAAGATACAAGTGATCGTCGAGTCCGTACAAGTTTAACTGGCGAACGAGCAAAGCCCACAAAAATCGACGAGGTGGTCCCTAAAAAAGAACCTCGTGTGCAAACGAAATTAACTGAATTGAACCGTGTACTTGGGGGGGGAGTAGTCCCAGGTTCAATGGTACTGATCGGTGGAGATCCAGGGATTGGGAAGTCAACACTGCTTTTACAAGTATCTCAGCAATTAGCAGCTATTGGGGGAAAAGTTTTATATGTTTCTGGTGAAGAAAGTGCAGAACAAATCAAACTTCGTGCGGAACGCTTAGGAAATATTGATACCGAGTTTTATTTATATGCAGAAACAGATATGAACGAAATTAGTCATGCGATTGAACAACTTAAACCAGATTATGTCATTATTGACTCAATCCAAACAATGACTCAACCAGACATTACAAGTGCTGCTGGGAGCGTTAGCCAGGTAAGAGAAACAACTGCAGAATTATTGAAAATTGCGAAGACGAATGGCATTGCTATTTTTATTGTCGGACATGTTACTAAAGAAGGTTCGATTGCAGGACCAAGAATGTTGGAACATATGGTGGATACTGTTTTGTATTTTGAAGGGGAAAAACATCATAGTTTCCGAATTTTACGTGCAGTGAAAAATCGTTTTGGCTCAACCAATGAGATTGGTATTTTTGAAATGCGTGAACACGGGCTAGAAGAAGTATCTAATCCTTCTCAGATTTTTTTGGAAGAACGTCTAGATGGTGCAACAGGATCAGCAATCGTTGTTGCAATGGAAGGCACTCGTCCAATTTTAGTAGAAATCCAAGCTTTAGTTACCCCAACTATGTTTGGAAATGCGAAACGCACGACTACCGGGTTAGATTTTAACCGAGTTTCTTTGATTATGGCAGTTTTAGAAAAACGAGCCGGTTTATTATTACAAAATCAAGATGCTTACTTAAAAGCGGCAGGTGGAGTAAAATTAAATGAACCAGCAATTGATTTAGCGATTGCGGTAAGTATTGCATCAAGTTATAAAGAAAAAGGAACACAGCCAACAGAATGTTTTATTGGCGAAATTGGGCTTACTGGTGAGATTCGACGTGTAAGTCATATTGAACAACGTGTCAAAGAGGTTCAAAAATTAGGATTTACGAAAGTCTATTTACCAAAAAATAATTTAGGTGGGTGGAAGGCTCCAACGGGTATTGAAGTTATTGGAGTCGCAACATTGGGCGAAACACTTAAAAAAGTATTTCAATCATAAAATAAAAAATTGAAATGGAGGAACAACTATGCAAAAACGCGTCATTACGTTGTTGATGATTATTGCCGGAGCAAGTTTAGGTATTTCTTTTTTACCAACTGCTTGGCAAGCAATCGGTCAACAAACCAATGGCTGGCTGAACAATACGTTTACTAATAGCCTGTTAGGTGCACTTATTTTCTTTATTTTATCTCTGCTATTAGCAAAACATATTGCTGCTGTGCTGAAACAAGTAGAAGAAAAATTAAGTGAGATTAGTTTAACTTATTTATTGTTTGGAGCAATTGGTACAATTATTGGTCTAACTTTAGGGGTGATTATTTCAACTCCTCTTTACAACATGGAAATTCCATTTGTAAATAGCGTTTTACCCATTTTATTGATGATCTTTTTAGGTTATTTTGGTATGAGAATGGGGACAACTCGAATCGATGAATGGAAGAAAATTTTTGCACCACGAAGCAAGAAAGTAGAACAAGAATCACCAACTCAATTTGAAAGCCAACTATTGGAACGTAAATCAGGAGACAATTTCCATAAATATAAAATTTTGGATACGAGCGTTATCATTGATGGTCGAATTTATGATATTGCTAAAACAGGTTTTTTAGAAGGAACATTAATGATTCCAAATTTTGTTTTATATGAATTGCAATACATCGCAGATTCTGGTGATAGTTTGAAACGAGTTCGAGGGCGTCGTGGACTAGATATTTTAAATGCTTTACAAAAAGAAGAAGGTATTTCTGTTGAAATGTATGATGGAGACTTTGAGGAAATCAGTGAAGTTGATAGTAAATTAATTAAATTAGCTAAACTTTTAGATGGTGTGATTGTCACTAATGATTATAACTTGAATAAAGTCTCTGAGTTTCAAAATGTGCCAGTGTTGAACATCAACGCTTTAGCAAATGCAGTCAAACCAGTTGTTATTCCTGGTGAGACAATGAATGTTTTAGTCGTAAAAGTCGGAACAGAGCGTCAGCAAGGTGTTGCTTATTTAGATGATGGAACTATGGTTGTTGTTGAAGATGGCCAGCATTATATGAACGAGCATCTTGAAGTTGTTGTAACTAGTGCATTGCAAACAGCGGCTGGTCGAATGATTTTTGCCAAACCAGCACATGCAGGTCGAGGGATTGATAACAAAAAAAATTCAGAAACGAAGACGAAATCTTAATTTTATAAATAAAATAAGCCAACTGATGAGGAAATTCAATCGGTTGGCTTTACTATTTGCACTAGAAAAGGTAAAATTTTGCTGAGTGACTTTAAATAAATAATGTTTTTAAGGTCAAAGCTGACGGATTTTTGCTGTTAGTCACATAAGTCTAGTTTGAAAGAAGAGGAAGAAAATGACGAAAGTACGCGTACGCTATGCACCAAGTCCAACAGGGCATCTGCATATTGGAAATGCACGAACTGCATTATTCAATTATCTATTTGCTCGCCACAATGATGGAGAATTCATCATTCGTATTGAAGATACTGACCAAAAACGTAACATTGAAGATGGAGAAAAAAGTCAGTTAGAAAATCTAGCTTGGTTAGGAATGGATTGGGATGAATCTCCTGAAAATCCAGGAGAATATGGTCCTTATCGTCAGTCTGAACGTAAAGAAATTTATCAACCACTGATTGATCAATTACTTGCAAGCAATCGAGCTTACAAATGTTACTGTACAGAAGAAGAATTAGAAGCTGAACGTGAAGCACAACGCGCTCGCGGTGAAATGCCTCACTATGGTGGGAAATGTGCCAACTTAACTCCAGAAGAACAAGCTGAAAAAGAAGCGCAAGGTCTAGAGTCAGTTGTTCGTTTCCGTGTGCCGCGCAATACAGAATATAAATTCAACGATATGGTCAAAGGTGAAATTTCATTTGAATCAGATAACATCGGCGGAGACTTCGTCATTCAAAAACGTGATGGCATGCCAACTTATAACTTTGCTGTAGCAGTGGATGATCACTTAATGAAAATTACTCATGTTTTACGTGGAGATGACCACATTGCAAACACACCAAAACAATTGATGATTTATGAAGCATTTGGTTGGACACCACCAACGTTTGGTCACATGACGCTGATTATTAACAGCGAAACTGGTAAAAAATTAAGTAAACGTGACGAATCAATTCTTCAATTTATCGAACAATATCGTGAATTAGGTTACTTACCGAATGCAATGTTCAACTTCATTGCATTGCTTGGTTGGTCACCAGTAGGTGAAGAAGAAGTTTTCAGTCAAGAAGAATTAGTGAAAATGTTTGATCCAGAACGTTTGAGCAAGTCACCAGCAGCATTCGATGCAAAAAAATTACAATGGGTAAATAACCATTATATGAAAGAAATGGATTTAGACGAACTAACAGATATGTGTCTACCTTATTTGATTGCAGACGGTCGAGTTGAAAAAGATCCAGATGAAAAAACAATTGAGTGGGTGAAAAAAATCGTTCAATTGTATCAACCACAAATGAGCTATGCTGCGGAAATCGTTGAAGTATCAGAGTTATTCTTTAATGAACATCCCGTTTTAAATGATGCAGCAAAAGAAGTTTTAGCTGGTGAAACAGTTCCAGCCGTCTTGACAGCATTCAAAGCTCAATTAGAAGAAATGGAAGTTGTTGATGCGCCAACAGTTAAAGCAGCTATCAAAGCAGTCCAAAAAGAAACTGGTGTAAAAGGCAAAAACTTATTTATGCCAATTCGTGTGGCTGTTTCAGGTCAAATGCATGGGCCTGAATTACCAGACACAGTCGAATTATTGGGTCGTGAAAAAGCACTTGCTCATTTGAGCCAAGTAATAAAATAAACACAAAGAACAGAAGAAGTAAACAGGTAGTTTGTTCATAGAGAGACGGCGGAAGGTGAAAGTCGTTACAAATTAGGTGTTGAAATGCCTCTGGGAGTGGTTTTAGCGAACATAAGTAGCTAAAAACGGGTAGCAGACGTTATCTTGCTTCGAGGTAATCTGTTTTGATTATGAAAAAAAGTGGAACCACGCCGTTAGCGTCTTTTATTTAAGGAAACTTATTTAAAAGGCGCTTTTTGTTTATAGTTTTGATTACATAAATATGTTATAGAAAGGAGTGAAAGTGAGTGAATTGGTTTACGCGAATAATTACTGCTACCAAAAAAAATGATCCTGCTGTCCGTTCGACTTTAGAGATTGTTCTAACATATCCAGGATTTCATGCGTTACTTTGGCATCGTCTTTCACATTTCTTATATCAACACCGTTTGTATTTGTTGGCTAAAATCATTGCCCAATTTTGGCGCTTTCTGACTGGAATTGAAATTCATCCTGGCGCCCAAATTGGTAAAGGTGTTTTTATTGATCATGGAATGGGCGTAGTAATCGGGGAAACGGCGGAAATTGAAGATGATGTGGTCTTATTCCATGGAGTGACTTTAGGTGGCACAGGCAAACAAACAGGCAAACGACATCCTACAGTTAAACAAGGCGCGTTGCTTTCTGCAAATGTACAAATTTTAGGCCCAGTGACAATTGGTCGATATGCAA
This sequence comes from Enterococcus sp. DIV0660C, assembly GCF_017316125.1. Classification (GTDB taxonomy): domain Bacteria; phylum Bacillota; class Bacilli; order Lactobacillales; family Enterococcaceae; genus Enterococcus_B. The sequence goes on from NZ_JAFLWA010000039.1 coordinate 11,085, forward strand.
AAATAGGGGCAGGAGCCGTGGTACTTAATGACATACCAGATGATGCTACAGCAGTTGGTATTCCGGCAAAAGTTGTTCGGATTAAAGGTGAAAAGATAAGGAGAACAGAATGATAAAAATATATAATACACTTACTCGAGAGAAAGAAATATTTGTGCCTATTAAAGAAGGTCAGGTTGGAATGTATGTTTGTGGTCCAACAGTTTATAATTACATCCATATTGGAAATGCACGCAGTACCATTGCATTTGATACAATTCGTCGTTATTTCGAATACCGTGGTTATCAAGTAAAGTATGTTTCGAACTTTACAGATGTAGATGATAAGATCATCCGTGCGGCAAAAGACTTAGGAATCACAGCACCAGAAGTTGCAAATCGTTTTATTCAAGCATTTGAGGAAGATACTAAAGCGTTAAACGTGGAACCAGCAACCTTGCATCCGCGAGTAATGGATCACATGCCAGATATTTTATCGTTTATCCAAGTATTGATTGAAAAAGGTTATGCGTACGAAGCACAAGGTGATGTTTATTATCGCACACGTCGCTTTAAAGATTACGGCCAATTAAGCGATCAGTCAATTGATGAACTTGAAATTGGTGCTAGTCAGCGAACAGGTGATGAACAACAGTTGAAAGAAGATCCTTTAGATTTCGCTTTATGGAAAAATGCCAAGCCTGGAGAAATTTCTTGGGAGTCACCATGGGGGAATGGTCGGCCAGGTTGGCATATTGAATGCTCTGTTATGGCTACAAAACATTTGGGGGAAACGATTGATATTCATGGCGGTGGACAAGACTTAGAGTTCCCTCATCATGAGAATGAAATTGCCCAAAGTGAGGCTAAAACAGGACAAAAATTCGCAAATTATTGGATGCATAATGGTTATGTAACGATTGGTGAAGAAGATCAAAAAATGAGTAAGTCTCTTGGTAATTTCATCACTGTTCATGAAATGATCCAAAAAGTGGATCCGCAAGTTCTACGTTTTTTCATGGCAACGACGCAATATCGCCGACCAATTCGTTATAGTGAGGCAACAATAAAAGAAGCTGCAACCAATCTGCAACGTTTAAAAAATACGTATGATAACGTTCAATTCCGTAAAGACAGCGCTGCTAGTTCGTCAGCAGATGATAGTAACAAAATGGCAGAATTAACTGAGTTGAAAGCAAGATTTGTTCAAGAAATGGATGATGATTTCAATGCAGCAAATGGAATCACAGTTGTTTATGAACTTGCAAAATGGTTAAACACTTATTTGGAACAAGTACAAGTTTCCCTACCAGTTTTAGAGCAAGGTATAACTTTATATACACAATGGTTAGCAATCTTTGGGATTTTCTTTACCTCAGAAGAGTTATTAGATGAAGACATCGAACAACTGATTGAGGAAAGAAACCAAGCACGCCAAACAAAAAATTTCGCACGTAGCGATGAAATTCGGGACTTATTTAAAGAAAAAGGGATTATCTTGGAAGACACCCCCCAAGGAACCCGTTGGAGAAGAGAAGTATGAGAGATTACACGCAGTTAAATGGTTTAGCTCTTGCATATGTTGGTGATGCCATTTATGAGATTTATATTCGAGACTACTTAATTGATCAAGGTCAAACAAAGCCTAATAAATTACATCATACAGCGACAAATTATGTATCTGCTAAAGCACAAGCTTACTTGATTCAAAAGATGCTAGAAGAAAATATTTTAACAGACACAGAAGATATTTATTATCGTCGTGGTAGAAATGCAAAGAGTCATACAGGTGCTAAAAATGCAGACATCACGACTTACCGAATTGCTACAGGTTTTGAAGCGTTGATGGGGTATTTACATCTAACAAAGCAAACTGAACGAATGGAAGAATTGATTGACTGGTGTATTCAGAAAATAGGTGAAAAAAATGGATAGAAAAAATAATTTTAAAAATAAAAAAAGACAGAGCAATGACTGGAAGAAACAATCAACAAAACCTCAAAAAAGAACAAAAGAAGAATCAAAGCATACGCAAGAAAAAGACGAGTCACTTGAAGATAATTTTGTCTTTGGCCATCATGCTGCTGTGGAAGCACTACAACAAGGACGAGGAAACAAGTTGTTTCTTCAAGAAGATGCTCATGGAGAAAAGATAGATGAATTAAAAATAATTGCTCGTGACCAAGCAGTACCCGTAAAATGGGTTCCTAAACAAAAATTGGATACGCTAAGTGATCGTGGTGTGCACCAAGGCGTAGTTTTAGCTATCACACCTTATGAATATTTGTCGTTAGAACAATTGCTTGACCAAACAAAAGCAAAAAAAGAAAATCCTTTCTTTTTAATTTTAGATAGTCTAGAAGATCCACATAATTTTGGATCTATTTTGCGAACAGCCGATGCAAGCGGCGTGGATGGTGTTATTATTCCTAAACATCGTGCAGTTGGTATCACACCAATCGTTACCAAAACGTCTACTGGAGCAGTTGAATATGTTCCGGTAGCAAGAGTAACTAATCTGATTCAAGCTGCTCAACAACTAAAAGAAGCTGGGTTTTGGATTTTTGGAACAGATATGTCTGGGACAAATTTTCAGAATTGGAATGCAAAAGGTTCAATCGCATTAGTAATTGGTAATGAAGGACGTGGCATGAGTCAAGGATTGAAAAAGGAAATGGATGAACTGTTGACGATCCCGATGGTAGGGCATGTTCAAAGCTTGAATGCAAGTGTTGCAGCCGGTCTACTGATGTATCAGGCATTTTCCCAACGACAGGGGGAGTAAGCTGATGAAAAAGCAGTTATTGATTGTCGATGGCTACAATATGATTGGTTCTTGGCCAGAACTTGTTTTGTTAAAAAAACAAGATAAAATGGCTGATGCACGTGAAGCTTTGCTCCATCGTTTGTCTAATTATGCAAAGTTTGAAGGAATTGAAGTAATCGTGGTTTTTGATGCGCAACTGGTCCCAGGAATCCAACAAAACTATAAAAAATATCAGTTAGAAGTTGTATTCACCAAAGAAGATGAAACAGCGGATAGTTATATTGAGCGAGTAGCAGGCACATTGAATGATCGATTGACACAAGTGACAGTGGCTACAAGTGATTTGGCGGAACAGTGGGTAGTATTTTCACAAGGCGCCTTACGAACTTCTGCGTATGAATTGTATAAAACAATCAAGAAGACAGAAGAAACAATAGCCCAAGAAAATATAAATATGCGTTTTATTGATTTTCGACGTAATTCTCCTTGGAATGATGAACAATTGCATAAATTGTCTAAAAAGCTAGACGATTTAATGAAAAAGGACAGATAACCTTGTTATCAGATTAAATAACGTAATTTTTGATGCTAATATTCCTCCATAATAGAGATTATGGAGGATTTATTTATGCCTGAGGAGTTATTACATGCTGCACGAGATGGTGATGAAGAAGCATTTTCTACCCTTTATCAGAAATATTATCCACTTTTATTACGTTTGAAAAATAGTTATTATGTGCGGAATTTTATGAACGAAGATTGGGAACAAGAAGCACGTGTCGCGTTATATCAAGCTTTAAAAACCTATGAAAACAACAAAGGAGTTAGCTTTGGTAGTTATTACAAAAGTGTTATTACTAATCAAATCTATTCGTTATTAAGAAAACAAAACGCATTAAAACGTAGAGATCAAAAAGACGAGGTTTCTATGGAACAAAAAATTGAATCTGAGGGACCAGATTTTTTAGCGGAAGTGACAACTCAAGAACCTGTAGCAGTCCAACAGCTACTGTTGAACGAAGCAATTGAAACATGTGAAATCCATTTTTCAAAAAGAGAAGCACAGATTTTTCATCATTATATGCAAGGAAGTGATTTTTCGTACATAGCTAAAGATCTATCAATGGATATTCAGCAGGTAATGAGTGGTTACAACCGTGTAAAACAGAAAATTAAGAAGCATTTGAAAGGGTACAGCGAAGAATACTAGTTAACATTTCTGCGTCAACTATTTTTTTATTGCATTTCCTTTTTTTATATGGTAGACTTGAAAAGTTTTGCATTATCTGTTATAATGGGTAATGAGGTGAACTGTATGCCAACAACTTTAGCTACAATCAAGAAAGATTTAGAAGGTCGTATCGGCAGCCAAATCATGTTGGTTGCTCAGACAGGAAGAAAGCGTCAAACAGAACGCCGCGGCGTTTTAACAGAAACCTATCCTTCAGTCTTTGTCGTTGACTTAGATCCTGAAGAAAACTCTTTTGAGCGAGTTTCTTACAGCTATTCTGATGTATTAACTCGTACAGTAGAGATTGAATTTTTGACAGAAGCAGTTTAAAAGCAGACGGGCCCTTGTATGGTTCGTTTGCTTTTTTATTTTTTAACAAGTAATCTATAAAAAGATAAATTGTTAGGAGGCTACTGAATGAATTACCAAGTGAAAGCATTTGATGAATTAACAACAAAAGAATTTTATCTGCTAATAAAAGAGAGAATTGCCGTTTTTGTGGTTGAACAAAAGTGTCCATATCAAGAAGTTGACGAAATTGATCCAGAGGCGCTGCATACGTTTTTGACAGATGACCAGGGAAACATAGTTGCTTATACACGAATCTACAAACAAGAAGATGCCGTACATTTTGGACGAGTTTTGGTAGCTAAAGGACATCGTAAATCAGGATTAGGAAAGGAAATCGTTCAAAAGACTTTGGAAGTTATTGAACAAAAGTATCCAACTGCGTCAATTATTATTGGTGCTCAAGATTATCTACGTTCATTTTACGAATCATTTGGTTTTCAAGCGATTTCAGATGTTTATTTGGAAGATGATATTCCTCACATTGATATGAAAAAATAAAAAAAGTTGAAACAACAAATTTTTGTTGTTTCAACTTTTTTTATTTTATATTTGATTCGTCTTCTATTTTTGCTTGAAGTGTTGAACGACCATTATCTTCAGCTACCTGTTGTGCCAATAAATCGCGTATATCACTTAAGTATTGTTCAGCTGTTGGTTCATCAAGAACTTCTTCATCTTCTTTTTTACGTAAATCTTTTGCCTTGTTTGCTGCTTTGACCACTAAGAACAAAACAAAACCTGTAATTAAAAATGTAATAATAGCACTAACGACATTACCAAATGAAAAAGTTACGCCTTTGACAGGTGTGACGTCTAACACAGACAACGCTCCGTCCAAATCGGAAGTACCAGTGATAAGAGCAACTATCCAACCAATTAATGGTGTAATCAATCCTTCTACGATTTGATTAACGATTCCTGTGAACGCACTCCCGATGACAACCCCAACAGCTAGATCGAGCACATCGCCTCGCACAATAAACTCTTTAAATTCTTTAATCATAAAACCCCTACTTTCTTTTTCATTACCTTTAGTATATCTAACAATAAAAAAATATAAAAACAATAAACGCTTTTGTTCGCTAAATGCTTGAATACTAAGCTTCTATGCTATACTAGAATCAACTGTAACGATAAAAGGAGCAACGACTTATGACAAATAAATTGGCAGAAGGCGTGAATTTACATGTCTTACAAACAAAAAAATATAAAACGATTCGAATTTTTATTCGATTCACAACACGTCTTGATCGAGCAGTCATTACGCAGCGATCATTACTGAGCAGTTTATTAGAAACAAATAGCTTAAATTATCCAGACCAGACACAACTTAGCGCAAAGTTAGCTGAATTATATGGTGCAAGTTTTGGCTGGAGTGTAAGCAAAAAAGGAAATTTACATTGGCTGAACGCAGGCATCAGTTTTGTTAATGGTGATTATGTGAATGACTCAAAAATTCTGCTCCAAGTTGTTGACTTTTTGAAAGAGGTTATCTTTGCGCCAAACATTGTAGATGGGCAGTTCGATAATCAAACGTTTGATTTAGAAAAAAACAATTTGAAAACTTATTTAGAAAGTTTAGATGAAGACAAACAGACATTAGCATCATTAGCACTGCAACGGCTCTATTTTGAGCAAGCAGATGCTCAAAGAATCCCTAGTTTTGGAACCGTAAGAGACCTAAAAGAAATTACGGCAGAGTCACTTGCTACGTATTACAAGAAAGTCTTGGCAGAAGATCAAGTCGATATTTTTGTCATTGGAGATGTGAACGAGAAGGAAGTCATCAAAGCAATTCAAACTTTGCCATTTACTGATCGCGAATTTACACATCCAGAAATATTTTATGCGCAACCACAATCAAATGTAATCAAAGAACGCCAAATGCACGAACCTGTTGTACAAGCAAAGTTAAACTTAGCCTATCAAACAAATGTTTACTACAACCAGCCTGAGCGTTTTTCACTGATGGTGTTCAATGGCTTATTTGGTGGTTTTCCACATTCAAAATTATTTATGAATGTGCGCGAAAAAGAAAGCTTGGCTTATTATGCTTCTAGCAGTGTAGACACGTTCCGCGGATTTATGACTGTTCAAACAGGAATTGATGGGAAAAATCGCGAAAAGGTTTTAAATTTGATTCATAAACAATTAGAAAGCTTACGAAATGGTGAAATCACTGACCTCGATTTATCTCAAACAAAAGCAATGTTGAAAAATCAATACTTGCTATCACTTGATGCACCACAAGCTGCAATCGAATCGACTTATTTAGACAACTGGCTGCCGGAAACTAAATTAACAGATGACGAGTGGTTAGCTCGACTAGAAAGTATCACAATCAAAGATGTTCAAAAAATTGCAGATCAAGTGGAGCTTCAAGCAATTTTCTTTTTAGATGGAGGAAGCATGAATGAATAAAACCGAGTATTCACAAATTAATGAAACGCTTTATCATGAAGTGCTGCCAAATGGATTGACCGTTTACTTATTACCCAAAAATGAGTACCACAAGACCTATGGCTTATTTAGCACGAATTATGGCTCAATCGATAATGAATTTATTCCTTATGGAGCGAATGAAAAGACAAAGGTACCGGATGGAATTGCACATTTCTTAGAACACAAGTTATTTGAAAAAGAAGACGGAGATGTTTTCCAATTGTTTGGGCAACAAGGCGCTTCTGCGAATGCCTTTACTAGCTTTACCAAAACAAGTTATTTATTTTCAACGACAGATCAAGTAGAAAAAAACTTGTTGACATTACTAGACTTTGTGCAGGCGCCATATTTTACTGAGGAGACAGTCAACAAAGAAAAAGGAATCATTGGACAAGAAATCCAAATGTATGAAGATGATCCTAACTGGCGTCTATTTTTTGGTATTTTGAATAACTTATATCCAAAACATCCTTTACACATCGATATTGCAGGGACGGTTGATAGTATTGATAAAATCACGGCAGATGATTTGTATACTTGCTATCACACATTTTATCAACCAAGTAATATGGTTTTGTTTTTAGTAGGGAATTTGGATCCAGAGAAAATAATGGAAGTTATCAGAGAAAATCAAATGAGCAAAGAATTTCCACCAGTGAAAGAAATCAAGCGATATTTTCCTGAAAATAACGATGAAATTATTGAAGAAAGTCATCTAAGAGCGGCTGTAACACGTAAAAAATTCGTTTTGGGGATTAAAGGTGTTGACGAGTTACCAGCAGATGGCTATCAATTGATGCGCTATAAAACAGCATTGAATCTCTTATTCCAATTATTGTTGGGAAACACGTCTCAAAACTATTTGAAACTTTACAATGAAGGAATCATTGATGATAGTTTTGGTTTTGAATTTAGTCTAGATCGTGAATTTCATTTTGCTGATTTTAGTGGTGATACGGACGAACCAAAACGTGCTGCGCAACAAGTGCGGAAAATCGTTCTTGGATTTGAGAAGGATCCAGAAGTAAATGAAAAAAATCTTGAATTATTGAAGAAAAAAATGCTAGGTAAATACTTCCAATCACTTAATTCCATTGAGTATATTGCTAATCAATTTACGCAAAGCCTTTATGGTGAGTACACTTTATTTGATTTACCAGAAGTGATTGAATCCATCCGATTAACTGATGTATTAGCAGTTGGTTCAGCTTTCTTAGCAGCTGAGACGTTTAGTGAATTTTATATGGAACCACAAGGTGAGTAAGATGCCAACAGCGTTAGTTATGGGAGCTAGTGGGGACATTGGTGAAGCAATCTGTCGTCAGTTGGCACAAGAGGGCTGGTCATTGTATTGTCACTATCATCGTAATGAAAAAAAAGTATTAAATTTCGTTTTAGACTTGCAAAAATGTTATCCGCTGCAAGATTTTTTTATGGTATCCTTAGATATGTTAAACATGGAAGAAATACCGAAATTTACACAAGGATTATTTCAAGTTGACAGTGTCATTTTTGCATCAGGATTTACGAAATATGCTTTGTTTAAGGAATATACGGGACCAGATATGGATCAGCTGTGGCAAATTCATGTGAAATCTCCACTATTGCTTTTGCAAAGACTGGAATCAAAACTTGCTCGGTCTGATTATGGCAGAATTGTGTTTATTGGTTCTGTTTATGGGATGCAAGGAAGCAGTATGGAAACAGTTTACAGTGCTGTTAAAGGTGCCCAACAAGCCTTTGTTAAGGCTTATGCAAAAGAAGTGGCAACATTAGGAATAACGGCCAATGTCATAGCGCCAGGAGCTGTCGCAACAGCGATGAATCATGACTGGTCTGAAATAGAATTAACGGAGTTAAAAGAGTCGATCCCGTTAGGAAGACTAGCTCAGCCAAAAGAAATTGCTGCTGCTGTGACATTTTTATTACAAAAAGAGGCGGCCTATATCACTGGAATTACATTACCAATAACGGGTGGTTGGCTAGAATAAAAAGACTGGAGAAGATGAACGAGTGGCTTTTGAAACCATTGGGGAAAAATTACGGCAAGCTCGTCTAAATAAAAAAATATCTTTAGACGAATTACAACAAATTACAAAAATTCAAAAACGTTACCTCGAAGCAATTGATAACGACGAATTCGATCAACTTCCTGGTAAGTTTTATGTACGTGCATTTATTCGCCAGTACGCGCAAGCTGTTGGAGAAGATGGCGATAAACTTGTAGATGTTTTCGATGGAAAAAGAAAATTATCTGATGGCTCAGAAATTAAAAGACCAGAACCGGAAACTGTGAGTGGTTCACGAAAAGCAATGCACCAAGAAGAATTTGCACCAAGTAAATTTTGGACAAGTCTGCCTGTTCTTTTATTAGGATTGGTCGCAGTTGCAATCGTGATTGTGGTTGGCTATATGACGTGGCAAGATCGACAAGCAGCACCAATTATTAGTGAAGCAAGCTCATCAATGACAGTTGATGGCTCAATTGAGGAAACAAAACAATCTTCACATGTAAGTGAGTCATCACCAGTACAATCTTCAACAGTTGAATCAACGACTGAGGAAAAGAAAATGACGATTACTGCTGGTACAGATACAGCAAATGCGATTGATGTGAATATTACAGATGCAACGGAGCCTTTGACGCTGGAATTCACAGCGAAAGATCGCGTGTGGGTAGGTGTGATGGTAAACGGGGCATATGTTTACCAAGGAACACTTGCAGTTGGTGAATCACAGAGTACACAGCTTGCTGCCAATGTACCTAATGCAGTCGTGACAATCGGTGCAGCAAGTAATGTTGCAATTAAAGCAAATGGTGAAGATGTGCCAGTGAACGCTGGAGAAAATAATTTAAGTCCCAAAAATGTTAACCTTACTGTCCAATATGCAGAATAGTTCAGACAAAAACTGCAATAAAAATCCATTCGATTTTTATTGCAGTTTTTCAATCGTAAAACGAATAATTTTTTTGTAAGTAGAAAAAGTAAGTTATTTCTGTGGAAACTTTAAAGAGACTCACGTAAAATGAACAAGAAAGGAGTGCAATAGTGTGAATTTACCAAATAAATTAACTGTGATAAGAATTTGTATGATCCCAATCTTTATCCTTGTTGTAGGGGTACCCTTGGATTGGGGACAATTAACGGTGGGAACAACAACTGTTGCTGTAACACAAGTAGTCGGAGCAATCATTTTTGCAATTGCAAGTATTACGGACTGGCTTGATGGAAAAATTGCTCGTTCTCAAGGTTTAGTAACAAACTTTGGAAAATTTGCCGATCCTTTAGCAGATAAAATGCTAGTTATGACGGCATTTATTATGCTGGTTGGACAAGATAAGGCACCAGCTTGGGTTGTTGCGATTATTGTTTGTCGAGAATTAGCGGTAACGGGTTTACGCTTATTATTAGTTGAACATGGTGAAGTAATGGCAGCTGCATGGCCTGGAAAAGTGAAAACTGCTACACAAATGGTTGCAATTATTTTGTTGCTGATCAATAATATTCCATTTAATTTGATTGGTCTTCCATTAGATCAAATTATGCTTTATGCATGTTTAGTATTTACTATCTATTCTGGTGTTGATTACTTTGCCAAAAATAGTAGTGTGTTTAAGGGTTCGATGTAATTCCAAAAAAGCTTGGCGACAATTGTGTCCCAAGCTTTTTTAAATAAAAAATATTTGCGTTACAGCGTATTAATTATTAGGGAGAGGCAAATTTATGAAAGCAGAGATTATTGCAGTAGGAACAGAGCTACTTCTTGGTCAAGTAGTCAATACAAATGCAACTTTTTTGGCTGAGCAGTTAGCAGATCTTGGTATCGAGGTTTATTATCAGACAGTGGTTGGAGACAACAGACAAAGATTAGATGAGTTGTTAGAATTAGCAGAGTCACGGAGCGAGTTGATTATTTTATGTGGTGGATTAGGTCCTACTGAAGATGACTTAACAAAAGAAGTAACAGCTGACCATTTAGATAAAGAGTTAGTTCAAGATAGAGAGGCTTACCAAAAGTTATTAGAATTTTTTGAAACAACCAAACGTCAAATGACTGTGAATAACTTACAACAGTCGCAAACTATTGAAGGAGGGATTGTGTTACCTAATCGTACGGGGCTAGCTGTCGGGACATTTATCCAAAAAGAATCACATGCTTATATCCTACTCCCTGGACCACCGAATGAACTGAAGCCAATGTTCATTGAGCAAGTGCGCCCATTATTAATTGAAAAATTTCCTTCAAAAGAAAAATTGATTTCACGTGTTCTACGCTTTTATGGAATTGGTGAATCCAAATTAGTGACAGAGTTAGCTGAACTGATTTCCACCCAAATCAATCCAACAATTGCACCCTATGCGAAACCCAATGAAGTTACCTTACGTTTAACAGTTAAAACAAATGATGTACATGCTGGTAACCAAGCGTTACTTGCACTTGAAGAAAAAATTCAAGAGCGAGTGGGCGAATATTTCTATGGTTATGGGGATGATAATTCTTTGGAGAAAGTTGTAGTTGATTTGCTAAAAGAAAGAGGAAAAACAGTGACTGCGGCTGAAAGTTTGACTGCAGGAGAGTTCCAAGCAACATTAGGAAAAATTTCTGGTGTTTCTGAAGTTTTCCCTGGAGGATTCGTGACCTATTCAGAAGAAACAAAAGCCGATTTTTTAAAAATCGACCCACAATTTTTGAGAAAACATGGGACAGTTAGTCAAGAATGCGCCGAAAAAATGGCGGAGCAAGCAAGAAAGTTAGCGAAGACGGACTATGCAGTTTCGTTCACAGGGGTCGCAGGACCAGAAATGCTAGAAAATCAATCTGTTGGGACAGTTTGGATTGCTGTAGCTTCAGTTAATGATGTAAGTGCAGCTAAGTTTCAATTTACACGCGGACGTGAAGCGATTCGTCGTAGTGCAGTAATGGAAGGATTGAGCATGTTACGTAAGCGGATTTTAAGAAAAAAATAAAATGCGAATATTTGTTCGGTTTTTCTTGCTTTTTAATTCTAAAACCGCTATGATAATTGTATTGAAATGACGTTGTTAATGTGAATATAAGGAGGATTATCGTATTGGCAGATGATCGTAAAGCAGCTTTAGATGCTGCGTTAAAAAAAATCGAAAAAAGTTATGGTAAAGGTTCTATTATGAAGTTGGGCGAGAAAATCGACCAACAAATTTCAACAATTCCAAGTGGTTCACTTGCTTTAGATGTAGCATTAGGAGTAGGCGGTTATCCGCGTGGCAGAATCATTGAAGTTTATGGGCCAGAAAGTTCTGGTAAAACAACTGTTGCACTTCATGCAATTGCCGAAGTACAAAAAAATGGGGGGACAGCTGCTTTTATTGATGCTGAGCATGCATTGGACCCACAATATGCCCAAAAATTAGGCGTCAATATTGATGAATTGCTGTTATCACAGCCAGATACAGGTGAACAAGGATTAGAAATTGCTGATGCATTAGTTTCAAGTGGCGCAGTAGATATCGTTGTTGTCGATTCAGTAGCAGCGTTAGTTCCACGAGCAGAAATTGATGGCGAAATGGGGGACGCTCACGTTGGATTACAAGCTCGTTTGATGTCTCAAGCTTTGCGTAAATTATCAGGTTCAATTAATAAAACAAAAACCATTGCAATTTTTATCAATCAAATTCGTGAAAAAGTAGGCGTAATGTTTGGTAATCCAGAAGTAACACCTGGAGGACGCGCATTGAAGTTCTATGCAACGATTCGTTTAGAAGTACGCCGCGCAGAACAATTGAAGCAAGGGACAGATATTGTCGGAAACCGTACAAAAATCAAAGTAGTTAAAAATAAAGTGGCACCACCATTCAAAGTAGCAGAAGTCGATGTAATGTATGGACTAGGAATTTCACAAGAAGGAGAGCTACTTGATATGGCGGTAGAAAAAGATATCGTTGATAAAAGTGGTGCTTGGTATTCATATAAAGAAGATCGTATTGGTCAAGGACGCGAAAATGCGAAAATCTATATGTCTACACATCCAGAAATGATGAATGAAATTTCTGGCTTAGTGCGCGAAGCTTATGGCATTGGCGAAGGCACTGAAACAGAGGAAAAAACGGAGCAGGAAGAATTACCTTTAACAGAAGAATAATTGATTTGATTTTCAAAGGTCGGGACAAGCTGTCTCGGCCTTTTTTGTCGGACATGATGGTTAAAATTTAAAGAATCTCATCAAGAGTAAAAATGGTTAAAAATAAAAGAACGTTTGTAATTACTGATGTATATTTTAAATGATCTGCACTCTGATATAACAGTTATGGCTAACTCGTTCAATTAGAATAATCAAATACTTGATCTTTATATTTGAGAAGAAAAAAAGATTAGGTCCAACTAATAAATTAAGTGTTGTCAGTCTTTTTTTTGATTTCGTAAATAAAAAACCACCGTTTAATATAAATTTAGAAAGCAGTTTCTTTGTTTATTTAAAGTTGACACTAAGGGGTACAAACATTAGAATAAACTTGTGTACTTTTTATACACATATGCAAGTAGGCATATTGATAAGATTAAAATAGTTTATCAGAAAAACTACGTGATTGATAAAATGAAAAAGATAGTATGGAGGTGGATTTTATGGTATTCAACATTCTCCTCGCTATCATCGGTTTAATTGTCGGTCTTGGTTTAGGGTTGGTCGTTGCGAAGTCACGTCACGAAAAAGAGATAGCCGGTGCAAAAACATCGGCTGTAGGTATTATCGAAAGTGCAAAGAAAGAAGCAGAGACTCTAAAAAAAGAAGCATTGTTGGAAGCTAAGGAAGAAAATCAGAAATATCGTTCTGAAGTTGAAAGTGAGCTGAGAGAAAGTAAATTAGAATTAAAATCTCAAGAAAATCGATTGATTCAACGTGAACAAACATTGAATCGTAAAGATGACTCATTGGAAAAACGTGAGAACTCACTTGAAAGCAAAGAAGAAATACTTAGTTCAAAACAGCAATTAATTGAAGAGCGAGAACAAGACGTTGAAAAATTGATTGAAGATCAACAAAAAGAATTAGAGAAAATTGCTGGTTTATCTAAAGAAGATGCAAAGGATGTTATCATGAAGTCAACCGAGGAAGAGTTGAATCATGAGTTAACTGTTATGGTGAAAGAATCTGAACAACGTGCAAAAGAAGAGGCTGATCGTAAAGCGAAGAACTTACTTTCATTAGCTATTCAACGTTGTGCAGCAGATCAAGTTTCTGAAACTACAGTATCAGTTGTTACTTTGCCAAACGATGAGATGAAAGGTCGCATTATTGGTAGAGAAGGACGCAATATCCGCACATTAGAAACACTGACAGGAATTGATTTGATTATCGATGATACTCCTGAAGCAGTTGTTCTTTCTGGTTTTGATCCAATTCGTAGAGAAATCGCAAGAATGACGTTGGAAAAATTAATTCAAGATGGGCGTATCCATCCAGCTCGTATTGAAGAAATGGTTGAGAAATCACGTAAGGAAATGGATGAACGTATTCGTGAATATGGTGAAGAAGCTGCATTTGAAGTTGGTGCGCATACACTCCATCCAGATTTGATTAAGATTTTGGGACGGTTACGATTTAGAACAAGTTATGGTCAAAATGTATTGAAGCACTCAGTAGAAGTTGCTAAGTTGTCTGGGATTTTAGCTGCAGAATTAGGCGAAGATATCCAATTAGCTAAGCGCGCAGGCTTACTACATGACATTGGGAAAGCACTTGATCATGAAATTGAAGGTTCCCATGTTGAGATTGGTGCAGAACTAGCTGCCAAATACAAAGAAAATCCAGTGGTTATCAATGCCATTGCTTCTCATCATGGTGATGTGGAAGCAACATCGGTTATTTCGGTGCTTGTGGCAGCAGCTGATGCATTATCTGCTGCTCGACCTGGTGCACGAAGTGAATCGTTAGAAAACTATATTCGTCGTCTTAAAAACTTAGAAAATATTTCTAATAGTTTTGCTGGTGTAGATTCAAGTTTTGCTGTACAAGCAGGACGTGAAGTACGTGTAATGGTAAAACCTGAAGAGATTTCTGATTTAGAGGCAGTTCGTTTGGTTAGAGATATCCGTAAACGAATTGAAGAAGAATTGGATTATCCTGGACACATTAAAGTAACCGTTATTCGCGAAACGCGAGCAACAGATTACGCTAAATAAAAAAAGACCAATG
>NZ_JAFLWA010000004.1 GCF_017316125.1 Enterococcus sp. DIV0660C
GAATAGTGGACGTTCTTTTTAGAAAATAGCTCATTTGAAAAAAAAGTGATAGTTTACACTCTCACTAACTACTTGATTTTTATTAAAATGTACCTAAATCACAATACGCACCTTAATTCTTGAGTAAGGTAGTTACTTTCAGGTAATGTTTCAGTTGTCATTTGCTCTTTTCCAATATTGATTTTTGTCTATTTTATCTTTTTTATCAACTCTCCTAGGCCTTCCACAAAAATCGTCAACCCCCACTCAAACGCTTCTTTACTTCCTAATGTATCTAAGACATTGCCTTGCAAAATTTGAAAAATTGGTTCATCAGATGCCATTCCAAACAACGATTGTTCTTCACCTTCGACCCTTTTGTTTTGATTTTCCTTTTGAGCAAGATAATCAATTTCAAAAGAAATGATGTAATTCATAAATGCATTGATACTAGTAAATTTTTGACTATATGTTAATGGTTGACTATCGATGATTTTTAATAATTCATTGTTTAATCTCAATAGCTCTGGATTATTCGGAGTAGTCCGTAAAAGTAAGTAAGCAGAATAAGGATATTTCCGTAATTTCTGAAAAAGTAGCTCACCGTAAAAGATTAATTGCTGTTGCCATTGATCTGCTATTTTGACTTCGTCTAACACTTCTCTTATAACTTGTGAAGCGAGTTTATCAAAAATTTGCTCTTTGCTTTTTACATACCAATACAAAGAAGGCGCTTTGATATTCAATAATTGGGATAACTTTCGCATACTAAAATTATTGAGTCCTTCCGTTGCCAATAATTTCCACGCTGCACCTAAGATTTCGTCTTCATTCATTTTATTTCTCAAAATACCTTCACACTCCTCGTATTCATTATATCAGAAAATCTACCAGTGTTAGTTTGTTCTTGCATTTTTTATTAAGAAGTGATAATCTAACACCGTTAGTTTAACTAACAGTGTTAGATTTATATTGAAAAGAGGTTTTTTAAATGGAACAAATGATGGAAAATTCAAATGAATACTTGTTAAAAGATGCTCCGATAAAAAAGGCAGTATTAAGTTTATCGGTCCCTATGATGATTGGAACTTCGGTCGGTGCAATCTACAGTGTAATAAATGCTTACTTTATTGGTTTGCTTCACAATACGCAGATGATATCAGCGATTACAATCGGAATGCCTGTGTTTATCGCATTGATGGCCATTGGGAATATGTTTGGGGTAGGCACGAGTACATACATTACTCGCTTGATTGCTGTTAAAAACACAGAAAAAGCAAAGAAAGTGGCTGGTTATGGCTTTTATATGAGTTTGATCGTAGCACTTTTATTAGGTGTAATCGGAGTAGTCGCAATCAATCCTTTATTAAAATTATTAGGTGTTGATATGCCAATGTACAATTATGCGATGCAATATGTCGTGACACTTTTAATCACCGGTTTTACTACAACGATCAATTTCACCTTAGAACAAATCATACGTTCAGAAGGGGCTGCGAAAGAATCAATGTATGGCATGATTATCAATGTTGTAGTGAATCTGATTTTTGATCCGCTATTGATTTTAGTTTTGCATTTTCATGTAATTGGGGCTGCTTTGGCGATCGCGGTGGCTAATCTGGCTTCGATGCTTTATTATCTTTATTATTTATCTAACAAAAGCGACCACTTAAAGGGTTTTGCTAGACACATTTTTTTATCTGTAAAAGATCAAATCGAAGTATTGAAAATCGGAGTTTCTGAATTAATGAATTCTGGTTTTATGATTATTTCAACATTATTATTAAATGTGTATGCTGTCCATTATGGTGATGATATTGTGGCTGGCTTTGGAATTGCGACGCGCTTAGTTCAAGTTCCACAATTTTTGGTAATGGGGATTTTCTTTGGAGTGATTCCTTTATTTGCTTACAACTATTCAAGTAAAAATAAAAAACGTTTAAATGCTAGTTTCAAAACAGCTTGTGCGTTTATTGCCTTGATTGTCTTCGTATTTGTATCCTTGACTTATCTTCTCCGTTATCCGATTTTGGGATTGTTCACGGACAGTCCAAGTCTAATCAAAGTAGGAGAATATATTTTGATAGCATCACTTGTAACCACAGTTTTTAATGGATTTACAGGATTGATTTTAGGTTTGTTCCAAGGTACTGGTAAAGGTCTACCTACAATTATTATTTCCATCATCCAAAGTTTATTGATTATTCCAATCATCCTTTATATGAATGCCAACTTTGGTTTGCATGGGCTTGTTTGGGCTTCTACAGTAACTGAATTCATCGCTTTTTGCATTGGTATTGGCTGTTACTTCTATTATCGCAAAGACTTTCACGCTGCTTGAATAGACTCAACTCAGTGGAGGGACTTATTGATTAGCTACTCAAAAAGTTTTAGAATGCTCTTCAACTATCCTAAAGTAGGAGCCTGCTAGTCATCATTACTATACGAAAAAACCTCTAAAGTGTTCTCTTTAGAGGTCATCTATATATATTATTACTTTTGACAGCAAAAGGTGGTCTATCTAATTGAAATTTAAGTAGTGATTATGCTCGCACTTCTGAAATCTGATGAAAGATAATACCATTTATCCATGTACGCGATAATTCAAACTCTTCTCATTTTTAGTATGTTTTCCCTTGCTTTGATTTATTTGATTGTGAATATCCTTAAAAAGAAATACGCGTCTACTTTAAGAAGAAATTGTCACAGCAGTCAAGCAGTCGTTTCGATACTTCTAATTTATCGTCGTCTTTAACGATGTGTCTAAGAGGACATAGTGACACTTTCCTCTTTTCATCTTCATTAGGACATGTTGTTTGACAATCAGAAGGGAAGTTCATCAAATTTATATCCATTTGCCACATAAACTCCGCGAACTATTTTTAGTTGGAATCTACTCCTGAATGAATTTGTTCTCAAAGTCCAGAAAAAACTAATTTTTTCTGGACTTTTATCTTACAACTACCGCGTATTTTCTTGCATTGTAAATATTCTCAAATGTTGTTCGGTTTAACCAATATGAACCACTGATTGGATCAGAAACATGAACTTGATTACTGCCTTTATTGTATCCGTCGAGAGTTACTGCATGATTATTATTGGCAGCTAGACCAAAGTTCCAATTTCCCCAGCGAATTGGTTGAAAATTGATTGTTACCCAAGCAACTACTGGGTTACCGCTTTTCACTTCATTTAAAAGAGTATTCATCGAACTTCCAGAAATATTTTGTACATTACCATACTTTTGTCCCCAAGTTGTTAATGGTGCAGGATAGATTGCGGAATAGGTCCAAGAATTTTCCACAAAGGGGCTACCAACAAAACCTGTATTTGGATTTCCATTTGTGGATTTAGGAATCGTATTTAAAAATTGAGTTAACCCCCAGTTAGTGATTTTCCCTTTGTATTGTAAAGCTTGCAGTAGTGAAGCACCTTCACAACCACTGGGTGCGCCTAAAGCATATTGGTTGTAATTTTTTACACCAAGAAGCTTATAGTCATCATTCGTTGGTTGGCCATTTCCTACCGCGTACCAGCCTACACCTTCATATGCCCAACCTTGTTTGCTAATCACATTTTTCTCATTTTCGTCTAGCGTGTAGTGATGCCAATTGACTTGTTTACTATACAGACGACTAACAGGAATCCCATTTGCACCTGTGTAAGAATACCAGCCAATGCCTTCATATTTCCAACCATACTTCGTGATATTATCGCGTTCTTTTGCATTTAACGTGTAAAAATGTTCCCCGTTGTAACGGTTATACAAACGATAGACAGGTGCACCCGTTGTTGGCGCTTGCCAACCAATTCCTTCATAATTCCAACCAATTTTTCTCAGTTTATCACGCTCACCAGTATCTCTTGTGTAGAAATGCTCACCACTATAGGGATTGAACAAACGATACATTGGAAATGTTTTAACTGAACTACGTGCATAAAGACTTGGTCCACCTTCTTGCAGCTCTTCTTTGGGTGCCTCCGTTTTCTCTGCCTCAGATTGACCTTCTTTGACTGGTGGTTCAACAGTTACTTGTTCTCCACTGACAATGGTTGTCTGCAATTCTTCATCCAGTGGGTCATTCTCTGTAACTGTACTACTTGTCGCCTGTTCCTCCACATAAGTAGACATTACCGTCTGCTCATCTGTTCCTGTATTCATTGTCGTATCAATTGTTTCTTCAGCAAAAACACTTGTCGTTGCTAGCATCATTGTCGACAATAATGTCACACATGCGAAATACCCTACACTCTTTTTCATTAAACCGTTCCTCCGTAAAAGATATGTTTCATTTATGATAACATTCTTTTTTATATTTATAAAAAAAGACATAAGTGACTCAAACAGGCATGTATCTATCACATCTTCCTAGGTGAATATATTCTAGTCACTTTATATAGTGAAAACTTGTCTTTCTTTTATTTACTTAAATATAAAAATAGCTTAAGAAACCCACCTTCCTGATTTCTTAAGCTATCCTTCATTTAGTCATTTTGGCGTCACATCTTCCCCAAACCATCGCTTCGACAGTTTTTGAAATTCACCTGACGCTTCCAACTGGTCAAAAGCCTGATTTATTTTGGTCACTAATGTCCGATCTGCCTTTCTTGCACCTACAGCAAAGTCCTCACTTGCATAATTCCCAGTTAAAATGTGATAGTCTTGCAATTGATTTTTTTGTTTCAAATAATAATTTGCATACACGCGATCCATCAATAGCCCATCAATTCGACCGCTTCTTAAATCAATCAATGCTTCATTAAAGCTATCATATAGCACAGCTTCCTGGTCTTTTACATAATCTTTTAAAACTTCTGGTTGTTTCGTAAAGACATCATAACCTGATGAACCATTCTGAGCACCTAAGATTTTCCCCTTCATATCTGCAAAGCTTGCGATTTCAGAACTTTTAGGGGTTATCAAGACTTGCGTATTTTCCATGTATGGCTGCGTGAACTGCACTTTTTTTTCACGTGCTGGGGTTTTCGAATAGCCATTCCAAATCAGATCAATCGTTCCATTGGTCAACTCAAATTCCTTCATTGACCAGTCAATCGGCTGAAAGTTGACTTTGATGCCATATTCTTTGAATACAGCTTTAGCTAACTCAATATCAAAACCAGTTAACTTACCCTCTTTATCACGAAACCCCATAGGGACAAACGTATCATCTAAACCGATTGTGATTTCTTTTTCTCGATCAATCGTTGTCCAACTATCTTCTGTTGGCTTTCTTCCACAACCAGAAAGTCCGAGTAAAATAAAAAGAACTAAAAATAATGCCCGAGTAATTTTTTTCATCTATTTTTTCTCCCTTTCTTTTACTGGTTTGGTGTTACCTTTAATAACTGATCACTCACATTTTCTGCAAAAACTAAATCATGGGTCACGATAATTTGAGTCACGCCTTCTTCTTTCAAAGATACAATCAGTTTTTCAACTTGTTGACGCAACTCGGGATCAAGTGCACTAGTTGGTTCATCGTAAGCCAAAACTCTTGGATTCATAGCTAACGCACGGGCAATTGCCACACGTTGTTTTTGTCCACCTGATAATTGGAAAGGATAACTATCTAATAAATCACTGATACCTAAAGATTTTGCCAGCTCTTTTGCCTTTTTGGTATACACTTCTTTCGACTGCTTTAATACATTCTTAGGTGCTAAAGTGATGTTATCAAAAATACTTAAGTGTGGAAATAATTGAAAGTCTTGAAACACCACCCCCACTACTTGCTCTCGATTTTTTAGTTCTGCTGGATTAAATGGTTCGTGATCTAAATAAAACTCACCACTATCTGCTTTTTCAAGACCAGCTAATACGCGAAGAAGCGTTGTCTTCCCACCACCTGAAGGACCAACGATAGCGAGTGTCTTACCATCAGGAATGACTAAATCTAACTCTTTGATTACTTGCTTTTTACCAAATGTTTTACTTACTTTTTTTAACTCGATCATCTTTTTTCCTCCTAGCGATAATAGTTCAACTTCTCTTCCACTTGTTTCATCACCAAAGTCAAGATTCCAGTTAGCGCAAGATAAATTCCTGCTACACCAAGTAATGGGAATAAACTAGCATCACGTTCCATAGCAATCTTCCCTGCACGCATAACGTCTCCCAAACCTAGAATATAAACTAACGAAGAATCTTTCACTAAGTTGATAATTTCATTCCCTACTGAAGGAAGAACAATTTTTATTACCTGTGGAATAACGATTTTCGTTACTGTTTGAAAAGGACTAAACTGTAAAACTTGTGCTGCTTCATACTGGCCTTGCGGAATAGATTGGATCCCACCGCGAAAGATTTCGGCAAAGTACGCCGCGTAATTCAATACGAAAGCGAGTAAAGCTGCCTCAAAACGATCAAAAACAATTCCAATCGTCGGTAATCCATAAAATACAAAAATCAATTGTAAAAGTAAAGGTGTTCCTCGCATAACCCAGACATAAGTTTGAAGAAGATAACGAACTGGCTTAAAGTTGAGTGATAACCCTAACGCTAAAATCAATCCGAGTGGTAGCGAACCGACCAATGTTAAACAAAATAATTTCAAGGTTGTCAGTGCGCCCACTAATAATTGCGGCATAACTTCAATTAAATCTTTCATTGTTTTTCCTCCTTTAAATAAAAAAGTCCTCTTGGCTTAATGCCAAGAGGACGTTCACACGTGATTCCACCTCTGTTTGCTTTTTCCTTGCAGAAAAAACCTCCAGCGGTCATGTTCCCAGAAAATAGTGAAAAAAAAAAGCCTTTGGTCATTATGACCAAAGGACGAATAATCGTGGTTCCACCTTTTTTTGTCGGCGCTTCACAGTCAGCCAACCTCATCTGGTCATCAAACAATGACCGCAGCTATAACGGGCTACCCGGGTTTTCCTACTTCTCGATTTCAGAAAACCGACTCCAAGATGTGTTTCACAATTAGTCGCTATCTCTTCGCACCAACCAGAGACTCTCTAAAAACTGCTAATGGCTACTCTTCTTTTCGATGTCATTTCATTTACTTACGTGTAATTTACAGGATTAATTTTCATTTGTCAAATTTTTTTTACCTGTTAAAATAAAAAGAAATGAAGGAGGTCGAATAAACCATGCCCCAAGCAACTGAACAAGAAGCATATGATTTACTTTCTCATCTCGAAATTTCTTATCAAAAAGTTGACCATCCAGCAATTACCTCTGTCAAAAATTTAACATTTGATTTGCCTGGTCCTCAAGTCAAGAATCTATTACTGAAATCAAAAAAAGGCAAGCAAATTTATCTTGTTATCTTGCCTGATGAAAAACAGGCTGATTTAAAAAAATTAGCCGAGGAATTATCTGAAAAACGACTTTCTTTTTTATCGGAAGAACAAATGAATCAATTATTAGGGGTTCCTGCCGGCACACTCACTCCTTTAGCGCTCATGCATGATACCGAAAATCAGATTCAAGTAGTGATTGATGCAGAAATCGACCAAAAAAACACCGTTGGTTTTCATCCAAATGTGAACACAACGACACTAATCATTGACTTTGTGGATTTCCAGAAAATTTTGAAGTATTTAAATCATCCGCCAATTTTTGAAAATTTATAGAAATTTGAAATTAAGTAAATAGTCTGATTTAACTTTTCTGTCTCGATCCTAAATAACCTGCTATCACATGACAGAAACTTCCATAAAAAAAGCCACGCAATCTCTCGTGCAGAAAATTGCGTGGCTTTTTCGTTTTTTTTTTGTTCTTCAGTTGTTTAAATGATTTTTTAGAAAAAGCATTCTTGCTTGTTCGAAGCTAACCTTTTGCACTACAACCTTTTTCCTCGGTGTTCAAGAAGTAACTCCTTCAAAATAAAACTAAATTACTCAAAAATTTGGGAAGCAATTTCTGAGAATTCATTCTTGTTTATTGGCGCTAAGCACTTCTCGCACACCCTTTTACTACTCTTTCATCGCAGCTCTTAAAGCAGCTGCTAATGGACTTTCTTCTGGCTCTTCCGCCTGCGAATATTTCTTCATCAGACGACGTTCCTCGTGCTTTGTCATCTTTTTCTTTTGCTCTTTTTTTCCTAACATTTTTTCTGTCGTTCCATCATATTTACAACGGAAATAAGCACCATTTTTTCCTTCAATGATTTCCATTTTCCGATGACATTGTGGACAGCGATGGTTAGACACCTTAGGATCTTTTCTTCGACGGTAACTACAGTCCACATTCGTGCATACATAGATTTTACCGTCACGTGTATTTTTTTCTCGTAAATTTGATCCACATTCAGGGCATTTCTTTTGCGTAATTGAAAAATCTTGATAAGATTGCTTGCTTGTTTTGATTTCTTGCACTAAACGTTTCGTTTCTTTTTCAATTCCTTGAAGAAATTGATTGGACTGTTTTTTTCCAGCAGCAATGGCTTCTAAATCTTTTTCCCAACTTTCAGTCAATTCCGGTGTAACTAATGAAGGATTGACTAATTCAAGTAATTGCTTGCCTTTTGGCGAAACTTGTAATCCCACTGGTGTACGTTCCATCAATTCTGATTTGATCAATTTCTCAATAATTTCTGCGCGAGTCGCTGGTGTACCCAAGCTGTATTTCTCCATAAATCCAAGTAAACTTGCTTCAGTCAATGGTTTTGGTGGTGCTGACAGTTCTTTTTTAACTGTAAAGTTTGGTGCAATGCGCTGTCCTTTTTTCCACTCAACTTCGTTCACTGCTTCTTCAGTTGATTGTTTCCAACCAGCTTGAACTACTCGATTTTGACGAAAAACAAAGATTTCTGTTCCAAAACTTACGGTAATTTTTGTCTGGCTCACTTTATATGGTTCCGCAAATAACATTAGAAAACGTGTGACGATCATTTGATAAATTTTCTGTTCTTCGTTACTCAATTTTTCATAACGTGGACGGTTTTCCGTTGGTAACAACGCATGGTGATCTGTTACTTTGTTATCTTGAAATACTTTTGTTTGTTTCACTACTGCGCCATTTTTCAAGTAAAGTTTTACTTCTGGTGCAAAATCACTAACAGCTTGTAAACGTTCTTTCATCGTACTTTTCATATCATTTGTCAAATACTTACTATCTGTACGTGGATAAGTCACGATTTTGTGTGTTTCATACAAACTTTGAACTAAACTTAATGTTTTTTTTGCTGAATAACCATATCGTTGGTTGGCTTCACGTTGGATTTCTGTCAAATCATAAGGAAGCGGGGCAGGCTCGGTTTTTAACTTCTCTTGAATCTCTGTTACCGTTCCATTCGACTGACTTAATGTTTTCACCAGTGCTTGTGCTTCTTCTATTTTTTTCAATGCAAATTGATTCTTTTGAACCATTTTCGCTTGTTCGTTGGCCACAGCTAAATGAATCGTAAAATAAGTTTGTGGTCGAAATTGTTCGATTTTCTTTTCTTGATCACGTACTAAAGCTAAAGTTGGTGTCTGCACCCGACCCGCAGATAAATTATCTTGATATTTAACTGTCAATGCACGTGTCACATTTAATCCAACTAACCAGTCTGCTTTTGCTCTTGCCAAAGCAGAAGCATAGAGTGCATCGTATTCTTTGGCTGGCTTGAGGTGTTTAAACCCATCTTTGATTGCTTTGTCTGTTTGAGAAGAAATCCATAAACGTTTCACTGGTTTATTAAAATGTACATATTCTAAAATCCAGCGAGCAACTAACTCGCCTTCTCTTCCAGCATCGGTCGCAATGACAACTTCCCCCACATCTTTTCGGGTTGCTAATTGCTTAATTGCCTTTAATTGATGCCCAGTTTTTGGTAGGGGTTTGATTCCTAGATTTTTAGGAATCATTGGCAATGTTTCCATCTGCCAACTCTGCCATTCTTTGTTTAAGTCTTCTGGCATTTTCAAACTCAATAAATGACCAAGGGCCCAAGTCACGATCACCTTGGGTCCTTCGTAGTAGTTTTTATGTTTTTGATTAGCTCCAAGCACCTTGCTTAGGTCTTTGGCAACGCTTGGTTTTTCCGCTAGAATTAGTTGTTTCATAAAATTCCTTTCCACTTTCTACGCTGAGTGGTTGATTCTCTTTTAATAAAGCTAACCCTTTATATTGTTGGAGATCATCATCACATTCTTCACACCAGCGCTCTTCTCCTTCATTCCAAAAGGCACTTAGAAAGTTGCTCTTCGCATTGATATATTCATATTTTTGATGGATTGCGATCCATTGTTTTTCATACTCAGCTTTGGCTTCTTCAAAAGAATCGAAGATCTTCTCATCTTGAATATCTTCTTCCCAATTTTCGAAAAACCACCATGGCTCATTATCACCAAACATGGTTATTACTTGATACATATTTGCGTTACCTCTCTTCAACTTAAATGTAAGCATTTTGTTCTGCTCGTTTCACAATAGCTACATCTTAGTCACTTTTCAAGAAAGTTGCAAGAAATCACTCTTACGAAAATCTAGCTAATTTTATTTTCATTTATCCAAACCTTTTTTAGATGACAATGTCGCAATAAAATCTTCAATCATCCAGCGGTAGCTTTCTTCTGGATCCACTTGTGGTTCACGCGTAAAATAGCCTAAAAAACGTAAAGATAAATAACCATGGATCAGACTTCTTAGCTCACAGCTGCGATGAACTTTTTCTTCATTTGTTAATTCGAACACTTCAAAAATCTGCAAGATAATTTGATTCGTTTCATGAATTCCATCAAGTAAAATTTCTTCATTTGTGTGAGGAATACTAATCAATAATTCATAGACTGCACGATTGGCAAAAGCAAATTCTTGATACGTTTTTGCATATATTCGGAGTGCTTCAGCACCACTTTTTCCAACTAAAGCTCGTAATAATTGGTCATTTAGTTCACGTAATAGCTGCGCCGTCAACGCCGTTTTCACCTCACGAATATTTTTAAAATAATTATAGAGTGAGGGCGATTTGATGTCTAAACGTTTTGCTAAATGTTGAAAAGTAAGTTGTTGCACATCCATTTCTTCTGCTAACTCACGAAAACAGTCGATGATTTTTTCTTGAGACAGATTTCTCTTTTTCATTTCTTTAATCTCCTCATAAGTAAAAAAATCCTTAACATTCATAGTTTAACATGAAAATCTAGGATAAAAAAGGGAGTTTTGTTGATAAACTATAGTCTGTAGTTTATAATAATCGACTGTAGATGAAAATTTTCAGAAAGAAGGATTTTGTTTGACTACACAAATAAAAAGAAAATTATTTAGAAAAAGAGAAGTTTGGGAACGTAATCTACTTGTTTTATGGTTTGGTACTTTTATGGCTGGTATTGGGTTTAGTCTGGTCATGCCATTTATGTCACTTTACATAGACACGTTAGGTCATTACAGTACCGCTCAGTTGAATTTTTGGAGTGGCTTGACCTTTTCTTCTACTTTTTTGGTAACGACGATCATCTCCCCATGGTGGGGAAAACTTGCCGATCAAAAAGGACGAAAATTGATGCTGCTACGTGCTTCTCTTGGCATGGCGGTCGTGATTGCACTGATGGGTTGTGTCAGCAATGTTTATCAACTTGTCGGCTTACGTCTCTTACAAGGTATTTTTTCAGGCTATATCAGTAACGCCACAGCTCTCGTTGCGACAGGGACGCCTAAAGAAAAAAGTGGTCAAGTTCTCGGAACACTGGCAACTGGATCAGTTACTGGAACATTGCTTGGTCCGCTGTTAGGTGGGATTTCTGCTTCAACATTTGGTTATCGCCCAACATTTTTTATTACTGGAATCATTTTATTTTTAGTTTTTCTACTTAGTTTATTTTTTGTTCATGAAGAATTTGTGCCTGTTAAAAAAGAAAACATGGTCTCTGCCAAACAAATTTTTCGAGAGCTTAAGTATCCTCAGGTTGTTTTAGGAATGTTCATCACAACGATGATCATCCAAGCATCTAATAATTCAATTAGCCCAATCATTAGTTTATATATCCGCCAGTTATTGAATGGACACGGAAATGTGACCTTAGTTAGTGGAATCATCGCATCCATTCCTGGGATAGCAACTTTGATTGCTGCACCCCGATTTGGAAGGCTTGGTGATCGAATCGGTAGTGAACGAATTTTAGCAATTGGTTTAGGTTTTGCTGTTTTAGTTTATATCCCAATGGCATTTGTCACCAATGTTTGGCAGCTTGCTGGTTTACGTTTTTTAGTTGGGATCTCAGATGCGTGTCTTCTTCCGGCAGTTCAAGCATTGATTACTAAATATTCACCACATCATGCTGCAGGTAGAATTTTTAGTTACAATCAATCCTTTCAAGCAACAGGGAATGTGATTGGTCCAATGATTGGTTCAAGCGTTTCGAGTGCTTTTGGTTATCGAGGTGTATTCCTCTCAACTTCATTACTGGTCATGGTTAATTTTGTGTTAGTCCGTCATAATACACAAGCTATCCACGAAACAGTTACCGAAAAAGCAACCCCTTTAGATGATTCAGCATTAACAGACCATTCTTTGAAAGAAAAACAGTTGCATTAAATAAAAAAATGAAAAGATTCATTGATAGTGATATCAATGAATCTTTTCTCACATCTATCTTCTTTTCTGTTAGTGGACAACAAAAATAGCTACTCCTAAGTTAGGAGTAGCTATTTTTTCTTTTTTATGACTTAGCGTACTCATGATTGCTTGCTCAAAACGATGTATACTGTTCTTCCTTATCGTCTCGGAGCTGGACGATTTGCGCCGCAACCTTTAGATATATTGCAACACTTTCGCTTCTTGGAAAGCATTATCAATTAAACCGCCACCCAAACATTCCATTCCATCATAAAAGACAACTGCTTGCCCCGGCGTGATTGCACGCACTGGTTCATCAAAAATGACTTCAGCACGATTTCCAGGAAGTAAACGAACCGTTACAGGGACATCTTGTTGACGATAACGGAATTTCGCTGTGCATTTGAATTCTTTTGGCATTTCATTGTTGGTTGTGAAATGAATTTCACTTGCTTCAAGGCTTGTTGCATACAATGCTGGATGATTAAATCCTTGTCCAACATATAACGTATTTGTTGTTAGATCTTTTCCTACAACAAACCATGGTTCTTGTGTCTTTCCACCGCCACCAATTCCTAATCCTTGGCGTTGACCGATTGTATAATACATTAAACCAGCATGTTGTCCCATGACTTCACCATCAAGAGTTACCATGTTTCCTTTTTTCGCTGGTAAGTAGTTGCTCAAAAATTGTTTGAAATTCTTTTCTCCAATAAAACAGATTCCTGTTGAATCTTTTTTCTTTGCTGTCGCTAAGCCAGCACGTTCAGCAATAGCACGTACTTCTGACTTTTCCATGCCACCTAGTGGGAACATTGTTTTTGCTAATTGTTCTTGTGACAATTGACTCAAGAAATAGGTTTGATCCTTGTTGTTGTCCACACCACGAAGCATGTGAACGACACCATTTTCATCACGAGACACCTGTGCATAATGTCCAGTTGCTACATATTCTGCCCCTAAATCCATTGCATAATCTAAAAATGCTTTAAACTTGATTTCTTTATTACACATTACATCTGGATTCGGTGTTCGCCCTGCACGATATTCTGCTAAGAAATATTCAAATACTCGATCCCAATATTCTTTTTCAAAATTTACAGAGTAATAAGGAATCCCGATTTGCGCCGCAACTTTTGCAACATCTTTGTAGTCTTCCGTTGCCGTACATACGCCGTTTTCGTCTGTATCATCCCAATTTTTCATGAAGATACCGACTACATCATACCCTTGTTCCTTTAGTAAAAGTGCTGTTACTGATGAATCGACTCCACCGCTCATCCCTACGACAACGCGTGTTTTGCTGTTGTCTGTCATACTATCACCATCATTTCAATTAGATTTTCTGAAACATCTACGAGTTGAAGGTCGCAACTTTTCAGTGCTTTCCATTATACGTCATTTTTTTGAAAATTTCATCTCTTTGTTCTTAAGATTTCACCAAAAATAATTTCAATAACTTGTAATCAAAAAATCATCGTTTTATATAAAATAAGTTTTTCTTATACTCGGTTGATTTTTGCTAGTTCTTCTTGTTTTGCTTGAAAAATTTCATCAATATTGACTTCTGACAGCGGCGATCCAAATGGCAATGCTCTACCTAACAGTTCTCTTTCCGGAGCATCCACACCAACATTTACATCGTTTCCAATTGGAACACTGTAATTGTGGATGTGTCCATGTAAATTACGGACTGCATCATTTTGTCCCAACAGTAAAGGATAGTGCGTTAAATAATATTGATGATGATTAAATTTAACAATTGCGCCGACATCATGAAAATAAAACTTCTTATCTTGATTCATCATTCCAGGATCATTTTTTTCTAAATAACGAAAAAAGGCACGGCTGTCATGGTTTCCTTTAATAAAATGGATTTTTCCATTTAGTTGTTCCACTTGTTCCAGTACTTCTTGACTTCCTTTTTCATACTGGGGGTGCATAGCAAGATCACCTAAATGATAAACGGTATCGTGCTCTTTTACGATAGCATTCCAACTATCAATAAGTTGGGCATTCATTTCGTCAACTGTTTTAAATAAACGTGGAGCAAAATCATTTTGTCCTAATAGAGCCTCATGAAAAAAATGAAGATCACTAATAAAATAATTCATGTTCTCGCCTCTTTCTAAACTTCTCAAGTTCTCTTTATTTTAGCGTTCTTTTGCTAAAATCACCAAAGTTAGAGCCGAATAAAGAGAAGTTGTTTTTCATTCATGCTAAACTGAACGTAGCTATTGCCAAACTAAACAAGAGAGAAAGGTGAACATTATGACAATTTCATTCACTGGAACAATCAAAAAAGATCAAACAATTATCGAGTTAGCTGATGGACAAGGTACCTTAACAATTTCAAGTAAGAAAGTGGCACCTGCAGACAACTCTTTTGAATTGTACTTCCAAAATCGTCACTGTATTGGAATTGATTCTGCACCTAAAGAATTTGATACGCTTATTTTGGTATCACTCCCTTGGGAAATGGAAGCAAATTATTTAAGCCATTCCTTTTTCACACTTGCAGAAGAAAATAACTTAACGGTTTCAAAACCAAAAGATATTGCAAAGCAAATTCCTGCAAATGTTTTACCAAAAATTGAGGAATCACGCGAACAATTTTTACGTTTATTAACAACACTTGGTTACTCCTTCTTGCCAACAGAAATAAAGAAAAAGAAACCAGGAAAAGCACGTCATCGATGGTCAAAAGAAGTCAGTAAAATTCCTTTCACCGTTCATTTTCGTGACAGTAAAGCCACTATTTACTGGAAAAACAGAAATGAAATGTTAGTTAAAAAAGGAGCAATCATGATGACAGAAGCCCCTCTCAATAAAGATGGATCGGTGAGTTACGCTGCAAAGTATGGTGACAAATTACGTGCCGATCATCAAGAAAATATTTCTGGTAATAAAACAACTGCTGATATTATTTTGAAAAGTGTCAATGAAGTCAGTTTGTTTCTTTACTTTGGAGGGACAAACAGTTGGTTGGAAATTCTAGATGAGAATGGAAAAAGTCTAGATGAATGGACTAGAGTAGATTAGTTTGCTGATACAAACACTTGAAATAAAGAACTAGCATCAACAATAGCAAAACAGGAGCTGTGACAATCCTTTTGTCACAGCTCCTGTTTTTGAATAGGTGGTGTTCACAAAACTACTCCTCGTAATAATTCACAACTGTTACAAAATATGAAAGGCTATTTTTTTCAGAGTTGTTCTTTATTTTTTCGGAGCTGATCGCTTGGCGCCACAACCTTTTTCTTAACGAATCAAGTCTGTTTCTGGATGTTCCAGTAATTGCTTGACTTGTTTTCGCGTTGTTAGCGGCACATCTCCTTGGATTGCATGAGCAAGTCGAGCATTAGCAATGGCAAATGCCACAGTTTCTTCCAAGGACCAGCCTTCAGCAAAGCCAAGTAGAATTCCCGCAGCATACGCATCGCCAGCACCAATTCGATCTAAAACTTCCAATCGTTGCTTAGGTAATTCGAATGTATCTGTCGGCGTCATCAAATAACCACTCAAAAATTTTTCATGATCAATCACTTGACGTTTTGTTCCAGCGAACCATGTAATGTCATAATGTGCTAAAAATGATTGGATAAAAGCAGGTTCACTTTCTGTAACGGAGACGCTCGATTTCCATTGCATCAACTCAACCAGATCTCGGGTCGAACCAAAAACAATCGTACAATAAGGTAATATTTTTTCGTAACGCTGCTTCATTTGTTCTTTTTTCCCTGCTTCTTGATTTAAACTGGGGCGAAAATTGAAATCAAAACAAACGATTTTTCCTGCAGCATGTGCTTCTTTTGCCAACGTAATCGCCGTTTGCGCTGTAATCTCAGTCAAACTCAGACTAATTCCGCAGATATGAACCATATCTACTTGTTCAATGAATCGCTTCACACCATACGCTTCGATTGAAGACAAACTAAACGAACTGCTTTTCCGATTTTGGTAAGTAACTTCAGTTGGCCTTGCGCCGAATCCCATCTCTGCAAAGTACGTACCAATGTGTTGATGTTGTTGAATGATATATTCTGTTTGAATACCTAAACTTTTTAAATTAGCTAATGCAGCTTTTCCTAAACGATTGTCTGGTAAAGCCGTCAACAAATAGCTTTCTATTTCAAAATGTGCTAAATTTCCAACCAGATTCACACCTGTTCCCGTATATGCCATTCGCAACGTATGTGTTTGTTCTAATTGCAAATGTTCTGGGGGCGTCAAGCGTAACATCACTTCTCCATATGCACCAATCTTCATTTTTTTCACTTTACTTCACCAGCTTCTCCATCATTTCCAATAACGTTTCAACATCTTCGACTTTTGTATCGCCTGTTTCTGGATCAATAATTGAGCTATAAACATGAGGAATAATTTTTTTCACGCCAGCATCAACGGCAATCTGCACGATCTCTTCGAAATTCGTTAAATCAATACCTCCTGTTGGTTCCAACGCAAAATCGAATTTTGCACAAGCTTTTGCGACTGCTTGATATTCTTCTTTATGCGTAAGCCCCTTCATAGGAAAATATTTAATGGATGTCCCACCCATATCTTTTAATAACTGAATAGCTGTTTCAATTGGTACTTCAGCTGCAGGTGCTTGTGCACTTAATGGCCCAGTTGCGATATTGACATAGCCTACTTTTCCAGTCGGTGACACGAGACCATTTATAACTGTTTCTTCTTGTTGTAGTAATGCTCGTGAAGCACCTACCCCCGTAAATACTTGGTTCACATGTTGTGGTTGCAAAACAGCTGATAATCTTGAAACCATTTGACTTTGGTTGGGATCACCCGCACCTAAGCCAACAGACAAAGCATTATTGGTTGCTTCTTGGTATTTCTTCATATCAGCAATCGCTGCTTCATCAGTTTCATAATTTTTCGAAAGAACGCCTAAAACAATATGACCCTTGGCTGCTTCATAACATGCTTTTGCGTTTTCGACAGAGTTTGCTAAAACGTTTAGACAAATTCGATCGGCTAAATAATTTGGACTAAGTGACATTCTTCATTCTCCTCATCAATTGGTTTTAGTTTAAAATTTCCGTTAATCGTGTAACGATTTTTAGCATCTCAGCATTAGTTACTGAACGAATATCAAATTCGATCACACCATTGTTTGCCTGATATTCCCGAGTATAGATAGCAGGATCCTTTTCCTTCAATTCAGTAATCACTTCTTTAGCTGATTTTTCACCTGAAACTTTGATGCTTGCTCGATAAATATCTCGACCAGCGCCGTCCTGTACAATTTTCGCTTCAATGCTTGGTAATTGGTTCATCGCCTCAACAAAAGGAACTAACCTTTCTTTCATTGCTTCTCCTGTTTCACTTCCTGTAAGTAAATAGTCCTCAACAGCTTGGGTGAAGCCTAGTAAGTTATCTTTACCGATTTTCATTGCTCGTCCGATTCCTTTACTTTGTAAACGAACCCACTCCACATATGTCTTCTTACCAATCACTAAGCCAGCACTAGGTCCTTCAATTGCTTTCGCGCCAGAATAAATCACTAAGTCGGCGCCCAATTGACTGTAAGTAAACAAATCTTCTTCTGCTGCTGCATCGACAATTAACGGAAGGTTATGTTGATGTGCCACCGCTACAGCTTCTTGCACACTCAGCATACTTTTTTGAACAGTATGATGGCTTTTGATATATAAAATTGCTGCTGTTTCTTCAGTAATCATCATTTCTAGATGGTCAGGTGTACACATATTGGCATAGCCTGCCTCCACAACTTGTCCACCGCCTTGTTCGACCATCACCTCAACAGGAGTACCATAATCGACATTATGGCCCTTAGGTAAAATGATTTCTCGCTTAGTAATTTTTTTAGTATATGGATGGTACACGTGATAGGTACTTCCTTGCCCAATAATGCCAGCAACTGATTGTGCAATTCCAGCTGAAGCACTCGAAACGATTTGCGTATCTTCGACTTGAAGTAACCCAGCTAAGTAGCTCCCTGTTTCTTTCACTAATTCACTCATTTCAAAAAAGTGTTCACCGCCAAAACGTTGTGCTTCTAGCACTTTTTCCGAAACCTTTGATACACCTAAGATAGTCATCTTGCCGGAAGCATTGATGACTTCTTTTAAGTGGAATTTTTCATAGCTGACAGTCATAAATTTCCCCTCCAATAATGGTTTTGACTGGTTTGATTTGACTATTCGTCGTCCGAGTAAAACCATTGGAATCTGTTAACACTTTTGGTTCTTCTAGAAATTCAAAAATCGTTAGATCTGCGTCGAACTTTTCTTTTAACTGACCTTTATTTGCTAAGTGAAAGTTTTCCGCAGGTATCTTTGTTACTTTTTCAATGATTTCTTCCCAAGAATAGCCAATGACATGTAACTTTTCCATCGTAGTTGCTAAATCATAAACTGGTCCATTTTCCCGATTACGAATATAGATATCCGTACTAATTGATGACGCTTTGATGTTTGCTTGTTGCGCGACTTCTGCCACATGAAAATTAAAGCTATCTGTCCCATGACCAATATCAAAAATGATTCCTTTCGCAAAAGCTTCTTTGGCAATCCGTTTGATTTCATTTGTTTCTGAATCAAGGATACCATTACTTTTCCCATTGAAACAGTGAGTCAAGACATCTCCTTTTTCCATTCTGGCTAAAACATCTGCTAATTCTGGTGGTGCTGAACCAATATGAACCATTAAAGGTAAATGCTGATTCTCATTTTGGATTTTTTTGGCTAAATCTAATGGAGTGATACCATTTTTTCCTACTACGGTTTTACTCATTCGCGCCTTGATCCCAACAATAAATTCAGGAAGTTCATTGATTTTGTTCTTTACTAATGCTTCTTGCACTTTACTTAAGTCAGCTAGTTCATCTTGCGTGACGATTCCCCATTTAGAGATATTCAACAACGCATAAACATTCGTTTTTGCTTGCTTAGCATACCTGTAAAACGTTGCAATATTTTCTGCACCAGTTGTTCCGGCGTCAATAACAGTCGTCACACCTTTTTCAACACCGATTTTATCTGGATAGTCATAATAAAGTGTCATTTCTTCAAAACAATGTACATGATCGTCAATCCAACCAGCCGATAAATACTGCTGTGAGGTTAAGGTCAATGTTTCTTTTGACTCTCCTGTAATTTTGGGCGCAATTTGACTGATTTTTCCATTTACAACACCAATTTCAAAGGAAGGACCTTTAAGTTCTTTTGCATTTTTTATTACTAAATCAAACATGGCGACACCCTACTTTTCAATAAATTTAAATTTTGACCAAGGATGGATAAATGGCAATAAAATAAGCTCTTCCTCACGAATTGTACCTACTTTATTTTTTCTTGGATCACTATGAGGCTCTAAAACGACTTGTAGTTCATTTTTGTATTTGCCAAATTGATCATTACCAATCACAACATCCCCCACTTGGAATTCAAAACTTGCATCATGAACAGGGTTACTTTTATTTTTATATTTTTTTCGTACTTCCGTGGAACGAATCACTTGATTCGTAATATCTCCCCGACGAACATGCTGTTCATTCAATACGATTTGTCGTTCTACTTCATTTACTTCTGCTACAAATTCAATTGCAAAAACACTTTGATAACGATCAATTTTACCTAAAGCTTGTAGCTCTTCTTCTGAAGCATACGCATTTCCGATAATGACATCATCAATCAAATCTGTCGCAAATAAATGTTTTGCAGCAACTTCAACAGGTAGATGACGATGCATTTCTAATGTTGGTAACCCATCGTTGATATCCCAAGGACCAATTTCTCCAACTTGTGAAGTAATGAATGCCGCTGTGCGAATGCCTTGACGTTTAAAACGTTGGCTACATTTTTCAAAAAATTCAAATGGTAAAGCTGTGCCCTCTTGAGGATAAAAATTATGACAACCATATAAGAATGGTGTATTTGCTTGATAAGTCAAAATGTTATCTAAGTAAGCAACGTCATTACTCATATTTAATTCGATTGCTAATTCATAAGGATTATACGTTAGCATTGCTTCCTTGTTCCCATCGAAGCCCAGATCTAAACGAATGCCGTCCGCACCTAATTCGTGGAAAAAGCTCAAATCATCATAAGAAATACCAAGCTGTTCAAAAATCGTTGGTGCAACATCTAAAATCGTTTCATACCCAAGTGATTTGGCGAAAAAAATCAAATTTTTGAATTTTTCTTTGACAACTTCACTTTCTTCATTGATTTCTAACATACTCATAAAAATTCGACGGAAACCATAGCGATGCGCCAGTTCAATATAAGCACGATCTGTTTCACTGTCACTGTGGTCTGGATAAACTGAAATACCTAAAACTCTTTTCATACTTCTTCTCCTCGTTCCATTTTTTCAAATTTTTTTCTGTACTTATAAGCAATACTTGTGGCAAAAAGAATGGTCACAATTCCTACAAGTTGATGTAGACTAGCAAAAAGCCCACTCAAAATAATCACAGTTGAAATACCAATGATTGCAATAACTAGAAAATAACGTAATTTCATCTGCTCCATTTTTGGAGGTAATCCTCTTTTTTCCAAATAAGTATGTGCAACAATCAACACAACTATGCCAACGATCAGTTCCATTTTTTCACCACCATTTACTTTTGCTGATTCAATTGAATAAAGGGCAGGACTGCATCCCGCCCTTCGTTGTTTATTGTTCTTGCGTGATTCCAGTATTCAATACTTCTTGTGTTGCTTGTTCTTGTGCATGTTCTTCAGCTTCTCTTGCTAGCTGTTGTTTTTCAAATACTTTAAAGAATGGATAGTAGATTCCTAACGTAATGAAAAAGTTCACTACTACTAAGACTCCTGCGGCTACGCTCCAATTCGTACTCATCCAAGCAGCAATTGGGGCAGGCATCGCAAATGGTAAGCGTGCAACCATCATTGGAACAACTCCACTAATTGTTAAGACATAAGATAAAGTCGTGGTAATCAATGGTGCTACGATAAACGGGATACCTAAAACAGGATTCATCACGATTGGCGCACCGAAAATCACTGGTTCATTGATGTTAAATAACCCTGGAAGAATCGATAATCGTCCTAAACTCTTCAAATATTTTGATTTTGAGAACATGAATAACACGACTAAAGCAAGGGTTGTGCCAGCGCCACCAATCCAAATGAACCATTGTAAAAATTGCTCTGTGAAAATATTTGGCATGTTTTGTGCACTTGCTCCAGCATTGAATGCATCAATGTTTTCAGCAATTGAAATATCCCAAAATGGACGGATAACTGGTCCCATGATTGCTGGACCATGAATCCCTAAAACCCAGAAGAAACAGATTAAGAAAACAGTTAGTAAACCACCAAACAAGCTATTGCCAGCTAGAATCCCTTTTAAAGGCATCAAAATTTGACTCAAGAAGCCATTCAAATCAAATCCTAACATATGACGAATGACCCAGAAGAAAATCAAGATCACCGCACCTGGGATCAAAGCGACAAATGAATTGGTTACTTCAGGTGGCACACCATCTGGCATTTTGATGGTAATTTTCTTTTCAATAAAGAAACGATAAATTTCTACAGAAATAATTGCAGTTACGATTGCACCAAATAATGAACCTGAGCCTAAATTAGCAATATTGATATAACGTCCTGCACCAATCACGCTATCTACATCTTCAAACACACGTGTTGGCGGTGCTGCAACAATCAAAAATGACATTAGTGCTAAAATTCCAGCTGTTAATGAATCGACTTTGTAGCTTTTTGCTAATGATGAAGCAATCCCAAAAGTTGCATATAATGCTAAGATCCCCACAGTATAGCGAAATGGAATGTCTAAAATTTCTCGGTATGGTTCGATCATTGCAGCAACTGATTCGATTGGAATATTTAACAAAATAGTGAAAAATGAACCAACAATCGTTAATGGCATTGTTGCGATGATTCCCTTTCTGATTGCAGTCATGTGTCGTTGTGTTCCAATTCGATTGGCTACTGGCATAATTTTTTGCTCAATGATGCCTACAAATTTATCCATGTTGCTCCCCCTCTAGTCCCTTTTGTTGTTATAACATTATAATGTTTACACAAAGAGAATAACACATCTCGTTTGCAATGTAAACGCTTTTTAAAATTCAAAAAAAGAAAAAGTGAAACGATTGACGTTCCACTTTTTCTTTTTTGGGGATAACATCCCTTGCTTTTTTGCTTCAACACACTTATGTTTCGTAGTCGATATGATAAGGATGTAAAGCCGTGTGATAGATAGCTTCTGAGTACTCAACTAGCTGTCCTTCTTCTGTCAATGAACGCCTAATGCGTTTCATTCCCAGTGGTTCATTTGTTTTCAAGATTGCTTGTTCTTCTTCACTTAAAAATACCGCAGAGAAATCATCTGAAAATTGGTCAATTGCATAACCTTTTTGAGTTAACAAACGATATAAAGACTCTTGATGGAACATTTTTTCGTCTAGCTCAGTGACTGTTTTTGGTAAATAATGCACAAAATAAATGTATGGTTTTTCATTGAGGTAATACAATCGTTTGAAGCGTACCGCATGATTTCCAAAAGAAGAAAATAGCGGATCTTCCTCAGCTAGATCAATTGAAGTAAGCTCTAATGTTTCTTTGCGTACCTCGTGTTGTGAATTTTCTAAAATTTGTGTAAAACTTGCTGCTTTCGATAAACGATTATAGGGACGATTACTTAAAACTGTTGTACCACGTCCACTTTTCTTTTCCACATATTCATCAGAAGCTAGCAATTCGATTGCCTTACGCACAGTGATTTTACTTACCTGAAACATTTCTTCTAGTTCATTTTCTGTCGGTAGCATGGAACCTACAGGATACCTTCCAGAGAAAATATCTGCTTTGATTTTGTCTGCAACTTCTAAGTATAATACCCGCGTTCTCTTCATAGTTTCACCCTTTATTTTACTCTTAGTAAAAGAATAGCATATAAAAAATAAAATACAAAAAGAAGAACATAAAAGTCTGGGATCTAGTAGATTTCCCAGACTTCTTTATTGTATAGAAAGTAGTGATTTTGTTTTTCTTTTAAGTGTCTGCTCGCTATCTTTTCAGAGTTAAGCGTTTTACACCACAACCTTTTCACAGCTTTATACTCTTTCACCATTCGTTCTAATAACTTCCTTATACCAATCAAATGATTTTTTCTTCGAACGATTCAGCGTACCAACACCATTATCATCAAGATCAACATAGATAAATCCATAACGCTTGCTCATTTCACCAGTAGAAGCACTCACCAAATCAATACAGCCCCATGGGGTATAGCCCATCAAATCAACACCATCTGCCACTGCATCCGCCATTGCATCAATATGTCGACGTAAATAATCAATTCGATAATCATCATCAATCGTTCCATCGGGATTGACTTCATCAATTGCACCTAAGCCATTTTCTACGATAAACAATGGCTTTTCATAACGATTATATAACTCGTTCAATGCAATTCGAAGACCATCTGGATCAATTTGCCATCCCCACTCACTTGCTTCCAAGAATGGATTTTTGACTCCACCTAATAAATTACCAATTGATGTGTCTGCTTCTGGACTAACTTCATCAACTGCACTAGACATATAGTAGCTAAAGCCAATATAATCGACAGGATATTGTTTCAACAACTCAAAGTCTTCCACTGTTTGTTCTAAAAGGCTAGCATCAACACCATATTTTGCATAAGTTCGAGAGGTATATGCAGGATATTCTCCACGAACTTGCACATCCGTACAAAAGAAATTAAATTCTTGATTTTGGATCATTGTTGCCACCTGGTTCACTGGGTTCGAATCAATACTATAAGTAGTAGCATAAATAATCATGCACCCAACTTCAATGTCTGAACGTAATTCATGAGCAAGCTTAACTGCTTTACTGCTAGCAACAAATTGATTGTGCCACGCTTGGAAAATATTTTGATAATCTGCTGCCCCATTGCTTTTAACAAGTCCTTGGCTTAAAGCAGGAAAGTGAAAAGCTGAATTGATTTCATTGAACGTCATCCAGTATTTTACTTTTTCATGGTAACGAGTCAAGACTGTTTCTGCAAATCGTTCGTAAAAAGTAATCAATTCGCGATTTTTCCAACCACCATATTTTTTGGCTAAGTTCAACGGCATTTCATAATGAGAAATCGTGATTACAGGCTCAATACCATACTTCAAACATTCATCAATCAACTGATCATAAAAACGTAACCCGGCTTCATTTGGCGTCAACTCGTCTCCTTGAGGGAAAATTCGTGACCAAGCAATCGAGAAACGATAACATTTGAAATTCATTTCTGCAAATAAAGCAATATCATCTTTAAAATGATCGTAATGTTCGATTCCTCGATGATTTGGGTAAATATATTTTTCTTCATCCATCGTCCAATCAAAGTCTTCACTACCAATAATCGCAAATCTTTGCTTTCCGCCCGGCATTGCATCAGCAACGGATAAGCCCTTGCCATCACGATCAAAAGCACCTTCTAATTGATTCGCAGCTGTTGCGCCGCCCCATAAAAATTCTTTTGGAAAACGTGTTGTCATCATTTGTATCCCCCTAATATCTTTATTTTACAATTGCTAAAAAATCTTCAGTTGAGATAATTTCTTCTTGATCCAGTTCCAAAACATCAGTAAATTGATCGGTATTCGTAATCACAATTGGTGTTACGGTACTGTAACCCGCAGCACGAATCGCGTCAATATCAAATTTTACTAATAAGTCCCCCGCTTTTACTTGGTCCCCTTGCTTCACAAACGTTTCAAAACCAGCACCATTTAATTCCACTGTATCCATTCCAATATGCATCAATATTTCAATACCATCAGTCGTTGTCAAGCCAACCGCATGACCAGTTGGAAAAATCGTAGTGATTTCACCATCTGCTGGCGCAAGAAGTTCTCCTTTTTCTGGTTCAATCGCGATTCCTTTTCCCATCGCACCGGATGAAAAGACCTGATCAGCTACCTCACTTAATGGTAACACTTTTCCTGTCAATGGGCTCTTTAGATTATGACGACCAGAAGAAAGTGTTTCTCCGGCTGTCGCTTTCATTTTCTTTGTTTCTTCTGCAGGATCTTCAAATCCAACCAACAAAGTTCCTAAAAATGCAAGAATGAAAGAAATTCCTGTTGCAATGATTGCCATCGTTACATTGGATTCTACACCATCAATCGTACTAATGAATGACGGAATCGTTAATAAGCTGACTAAGCCACTAGCAAAAGATTTTACACCTGCAAAACCAATCAATGCCCCACCAATACCTCCAGAGACACAAGCGACGATAAATGGTTTTTTCAATGGTAAGGTTACACCATATACAGTGGGTTCTGTAATCCCAAACAACGCAGTGATTGTTGATGAAATACCTAGTGAACGTAATTTACTATCTTTTGAGCGAACCGCCACAGCTAATGCGGCACCACCTTGTGCCAAAACAGCTGGCAATAACATCGGCATCAAAATATCATAACCAAATTGATCAATATTCAAGAACATGATTGGTACAAATCCCCAATGCATCCCAAACATAACAAAGACTTGCCAAAAACTTCCCATAATCAAACCAGCCACAATCGGACTAAAACCATAAATCGAATTGAATAGACTACCCAGTGCATTCCCAGCAACTGTTCCAATCGGCCCTAAAGCTAAGAAAGTCAAAGGAACCATAACTAACAAAATGATTAAAGGAACTAAAATCATTTGCAAAAATTGGGGAATGATTTTTTTCACAAGTGGTTCAAATTTACTTTGCACCCAAACAGCCAAGATAATTGGGATAACAGAAGAGGTATAACCAGATGGAGATAAAATAACCGAAATTCCAAAGAAATC
Source organism: Enterococcus sp. DIV0660C (assembly GCF_017316125.1). Taxonomy (GTDB): domain Bacteria; phylum Bacillota; class Bacilli; order Lactobacillales; family Enterococcaceae; genus Enterococcus_B. Next base: position 26,300 of record NZ_JAFLWA010000004.1, read on the forward strand.
TAATGCTGTTCCTGCACCAGCTGCCGCCGTGATTGCTGGATACACCAATGCCATCGCAATAGCTACTGCTAAAAACTGATTTGTTTTGAATTTTTTAGCCGCTGTAAAAGCCAGCATTACTGGTAAAAACGTGAAGACGCCATCTGCAGCTGCAAATAAAATCTGATAAGCTCCACTCTCTGCAGCTAACCAGCCGAGAACGGTTGCCAAAGATAGAAATCCTTTTAAAACCCCTGCTGCTGCCATCGCACCTAAAAACGGTGTAAAAATACTTGAAATAATATCAATAAACTTACTTAAAATATTCCCAGATTTTTCTTCTTTTGCTACCTGATCCGCTAAACCTTCTTCATCCACAATTGCTTGATAGACATCAGCTACATTACTGCCAATCACAACTTGGTACTGACCACCACTTTGAACAACTTGGATCACATCCGGGTCACCCTTTAATTTTTCTGTGTCTGCAATCGATTCATCTTTCAATTTAAAACGTAATCGTGTGGCACAGTGGACCAGACTATTGACGTTTTTTTGCCCCCCGACTGCTTCCCATACACGTTTGCCAACTGCTTTGTTATCCATCTTTTCTTCCTTCTTTCTACTAAATTTTGATAAAATAAAAAACCTAGATTGAAAAAACGGTCACGAATTGCTTGCTCGTGTCCATATTTTCAATCTAGGTTTTGCCTGCCTGACAGTAACAACCCTTATGATTGGATCTGTTTTTCATTCACTACACGTTGGATATGAATCGTCAAATAGATTTGCTCTGCAACTTCCATTTCTTGTTGTTGCGTATGAACCAAATAATCATTGATTCGTTGCACACAACGGAAAGCTTGAGGATATTTTCCCTGAACTAATGCATAAAGAAACTCATCTTTTTCGTCAGAATTTTCACCTTTTAGATAACGCTGTGCAAAAAATTGTAGATGTGTAATGATTCGTTGATAGTTCAATGATTCTTCATCAAAAACAACACCAAAAAATTTACTAATAATGCTTAAGATATCACGTACCATGGTTGTCGCAGTCATCGTCACTTGCATATCACCATTTCCTTGCTGGCTATTCACAAAATGAAAAGCGATAAATCCCGCTTCATCTTCAGGAAATTCAATACCAGTTTTTTCTTCAAGAAAATACAAGGCTTCTTTAGCAACCTGATACTCTTTAGGATAAAACTTTTTTGTTTCAAATAATAACGGATTTGGTAATTGGACTTTTTCTTTTGCCCGCCCCATCGCGTAATGAACATGATCCGTTAGTGTTAAATAAATATTCGGTGAAAAGTTCACAGCCAATTTTTCCTCTGCTAAGTCGACTATTTGTTTGACTAATTCGACTTCTTCAGAAGGAATGTCAGCCATTAGCTGTTGAAACTGGCTTCTGGAAAAAGAATCTTTGAGTACAAACTCTTTTTGGATTGCTTCAGATGAAATCGAATCGCCAGGCTTCTTTTGAAATGCCAATCCTTTGCCCATATAGACTATTTCTTCACCTAATTCATTTTTCGAAATGACGACATTATTATTCAGTACTTTTTCAATAATCATCTCGTCTTCTCCTTTCCAAAAAATAAAAAAAACCTAGAATTCGCCTGTCAATCCACAGCTGAATTCTGGTTTTGCCTGCCGAGCAGTAACAATCCATTTCTTAACTGAATTTATGATAACACTTTCTCCCCCTCTTTGCAATCCCTTTCAATTTTTTATTTTGACTTTCTTCTATTGTTAAACGTTGACAACGATTAAACAAAAAAACTGAGAACATGCGCTCTCAGTTTTTAAACTTTTCTATTTTCCTTCAACGCACACACTTTGAGTAGATTTTGTACTAAAAAGTTTTTGTTTCTAAATGAAAAGCTTGTTCCATTTCATCCGTTGCATCTTTCATTGGCGTTACTTTTTCCAATGCTCCTTGTACAACTAAACGAGTTACTGCATTGTTATCCCCACAAGTAATCAAGGTCACGATTTCTTTACCATCCACTACATCTAATAACTCGGTTTCTGTTGGTGCCACTTTTTCTTTGAAAAAAGCTTTATACGTGTACACATTTTCTAAATCAGTCAAATAGATCGTTGCACCCATTGAAAGATTTTCTAAAGGAGTGAACAACAACTCTGGATTCGTGGAGCGATGACTAGCCAATGCATAATTTCCTTTTCCCATTTGTTGATCAGGTGATAAAGTTCCTGCACCATACAATAATGCTGTGTTTGAAAGGCCCTTAAAAATCGGCAAGTTAATTGACACAGATGGAACTGCCACACTAGCAATCACTGGCAGGTCCTTACTTTCTGAGCTGGCCTCTGCCCGAATCACTCGTTCAGAACTCATTGGTTCAACTGCATCAAAGTCAAAGGTTGTTTCTCGCTCATTATTTTTTTGTAAATCTTCTTTCGTTACATTGGCTATCGCGTATTGATCCCCAGTATTCTTCACAAAAAAGTCTTTGATTTGTTCATTAAAAATCAGAGCAATTCCTACTAGCAAGAGTAACAACAAAAGCAAATTCATCAGCCATCGTCTCACTCGGTTGCCCTTTTTCTCTTTATTCGTGTTTTTGTCAGTCGTCATTTTACGACCTCCTCTTCCCACACCATATTTTCTTCATTTTAATGGATATACCTACTTCTGTCTATCATTCAATCATAGATTATTGTCCATTTTCTTTATAGTTCCGTGTATTTTTCGCGCTTGCCTACACTCTTTTCGACAGGATATTTGATATTATTTTTGATTAACTTTTCTTCAATGATCTCCTCCAAATCAAAATCGAGATTGTCTGCTAGCATGTACGAATAGATCAAGACATCTGCTAGTTCTTCTTTGATTCGTTCCACTTGATTTGCTGTGACTTCCTCAGATTGTTTCCATTGAAAAAGTTCCAATAGTTCTGAAGCTTCCAAAGAAATCGAAATCGCTAAATCTTTTTCGTTATGAAATTGTCGCCAATTCCGATCATCACGAAATTTATTTACTTTTTCCATACTGTTCATCTGTCAAACCTGCTTTCTTTTTATCACTAACTTTATTTAGTAGACAGTCTTGGATAATTGATCTTCATATTCTTGATGCCATTTTTCGCTGACTTGTCTTGTTCCTGGTTCAAAAAAAATTGTTTCTGTTCCAACTTCATTTGCTTTTTGATAATACCATTTCTTCCAACGCAAAAAGGCCAAATTAGCTTCTAATACTTGGATTTTTGCTTCTAAAATCGTCTCTTGTTCGACAATGAAGGCGTAACGATCAGGTAGAGTTCCATCGCCTTGCATACACCACTCCATAAATGTTGCGATATCCTTTACTGGAATAGCCGATTTTTTTAAGCACTCAATGACATTCAAGTATCCTAAATCATCTTCGGTAAATACACGTCTCCCCGCGGAATTTTTCTTCACGAATGGTAACAAACCTTCTTTATCATAATAGCGTAAGGTATCTGTTGATAATTGATACTTTTCTGCAATTTCACCAATTGTATAAGTTTTCATTTTTCCTCCTTGACTTGGAGCTAACTCCAAGTTGTATACTACGTTTATCTTAACAGAAGAAAGTAGGAAATGAAATGAATAAACCTTTAATCGTGATTACTGGAGCAAGTTCAGGCTTTGGAGCAGAAATCGCTAAACTATTTAATAAAGAAAACTATCCCATGTTATTATTGGGTCGCCGTACAGAAAAAATTTATGCTTTACCGCTTGATTTTGATCAAGTCCTTGTCGACTCTGTCGATGTAACCGATGCGCAAGCTTTCAAAGCCAGTATTGCCTTAGCAGAAGAAAAATTTGGAAAGACTGATTTATTAGTAAATAACGCTGGTGTGATGTTATTAGGAAATGTTCAGTCACAGTCTCCATTGGAATGGAAAACGATGATGGACACAAATGTTTTAGGGGTGTTAAATGGTATGCAAGCTGTATTAGCAGATATGGTTGAAAGAAAACACGGTACGATCATCAATATGTCTTCCTTAGCTGGACGTAAAACTTTTATAAACCATGCCGCTTATGTTGCCTCAAAATTTGGTGTCCATGGTTTAAGCGAAACCATTCGCGAAGAAGTTTCAAAAGATAATGTTCGTGTAAGTTTGGTTGCCCCTGGTGCTGCTGAAACAGAGTTATTAACTCATGTTACAGATACTAATGCTTTGTCAGATTATCAAGCATGGAAAGAAACAATGGGAGGAATTACCCTTGACCCTGCCCATGTCGCAGAAGTAGTTAAATTTATTTATGATATGCCTCAAGAAGTGAATATTAGAGAAATTGACATTGCGGCAACACGCCAAGATGGCTAATCATTCTGATACTAAAAAAGTCGGAACCATTTGGGAACTGATCTAAAGTTGTGAGACAGTAATAAAAAAACATTTTCCTAGGTTGCTGATTTCCGATAGTCAATCGGTGATTGGTAGCCTAGTTTTTATTGAATACGAGAGCATAGTTCCTATGATGAACTGTTAAAAAGACAGTGACTTCGATGTAAATAAACGTTTAACTATCTACGCGCCGCTCAAAGTGCCAGATGGTTATTTTTTAGCTCTTATAGTCGATTCATGTCTCTTTTGTCTTCATATAATTTTTTTATCATTTGTAATATATGGCTGAAAAAACTCAGTTAAATGACTTCTCTATGTGGATTGCAGAGGAGTTTTTTACAATACCAAAAATATTTTAGTAGTGAAATAACTTTATTAATTACAGACCCCCTTATTCCTTTAGTCAACGAGCTTTGCTCGGTTATTTCACTCTTTAACACTGCCACTCGATAGCCCCATTTTTGTGAACGTCTGCTGTAAATCATATGAGTTAGGAATTTTTCAGTTCGTTGTTGCTCTTTATAGTTGAAAATGTCTTCTTCCGTAATTTGATACTCAAACATTAATTTGGGGAATTTGGCTAACGTACTCATCGATTCTTCATCGTTTGCATCCGTAAGTAGTATTGATCTTATCTTTTTTTCATTTATACGTTCCTCCTTTCTTTACAAGCTATATTGTTTATAATTCGCATTCCTAACATCATTTGACAATGAGCCATAAAAAAACCTTGAATGGAGAAGAATATTCTTCATTCAAGGCTTAAATTGATGGTCATTTGAATAACTATTTAACAAGTAATTCTCTCTGAAGATCATCCGTTATGGATTATACTTCTTGTGTCGTCGGACGGATAATCATGTTGCTGACGGACATCCGGTCTGGCGTTTCTATCGCAAATGCTACAGCAGAAGCTATATCTTTGGCTGTCAATCCCCATTCTTTTTGTGCTTCATGAAGTTCAAGAGCAGCCTTTTTGTCGCTAATGGTTTGATATAATTCAGTTTGAACAGCTCCTGGAGAGATAATCGTAGATTTGATGTTATTTTGCCGTTGCTCTTGACGTAATCCTTCCATGATTGCACGGACAGCAAATTTTGTCCCACAATAAACAGCGGAATCAGGATAAACAACATGTCCTGCCACAGAATCAGTTGAAATGATATGCCCAGATTTTTGTTTTTCCATTATTGGAAGTACGGCGGAAATTCCATTTAACACACCCATGATGTTGATATCAAGCATATTTTGCCATTCATCACGGTGGCCTTCAACTAATGGAGCGGTTGGCATGATTCCTGCATTATTGTACAATACATCGATTCGACCGAACTTTTCCATCGCTAAATCGATAACTGCTTGGACTTGTGCAAAATCTCTTACATCTGCTACTTGAATATATAGCTCTGCATCTGGTAAAGATTCTTTTATTGCTTTTAAACGATCTTCTCGGCGTGCAGCTATAACTAGTTTAGCTCCTTTTTCTGCTAACAGCTTCGTTGTTGCTTCACCGATTCCGCTTGAAGCGCCCATGATGATAATCACTTTTTCTGATAAATCATTCATTCTATTCTCCTCCTGTTTTGAAAAATCTTTTGCTTATACTCACTATCCTTTATTTCATCTTACTGTTCAAATAATCCGTTCGACAGATTTGACGATTTTGGCAGGGATTCCTGCAACGATGGTATTGTCTGGGACATCTTTCGTAACAGTTGCATTTGCTGCAACAATGGCATTCTCGCCAATTGTTACGCCTGGCAAAACAGTTGCTCCTGCTCCGATCCAAGCATTTTTCTTGATGTGGATTGGCTTTACTGACAAGCCTCTTCGTTCTGTTGGATCAGTTAGATGGTTTACCGTGATGAGATTGACACGAGGACCAATCAATACTGAATCTTCTAAACAGATACCACCCAAGTCGACGATCATCGCTTGACGATTGATAAAGACATTTTTTCCTATACTAATATGTTTGCCGAAATCTGTATAAAAAGGCAACAGAACAGTCACCGTATCATCTACTTTATCACTAATGATTTTTTCTAGCCGTTTGCGAATATCTGCTGGTTCATGGTACCCAGTATTCAGCGCTGCTAAAGGCTCTTCGTTTTCCGCTTGAATCTGATGGATCACTTCAAAAAGTGGATCTGTCACTCGAATCTCTTTATTAACGATTTGTTTTTCGATGGCACTTGTCATTTTGCTCCCTCCTTTTATCTTTACTTTATGCACTTGCTGTATCTAATAAACGATAACCAGTTTTAATAGCCTCAAAGACAGAATTCTCACATTCTTTTAAATCACTAACTCGGTAAACACCAAAACCTAATTCAGGAATGTTCACACCATTATTCCATTTGTACATTTCCGTTACTATAATCTCCCTCTCAATTATTTATCAAGTCCTTTCTATGGCTTAATTGGTTCAAAAATATTTTTATGTTACTATACTAATACCTCAAGTTAGCTTCAGGTCAAGCAAAAAGATATAAGAAAGGAAATGAGTTATGTATACTATTGGAGAAGTATCAAGAATGTTCCATTTACCTATTTCTACCTTACGATACTATGATAAAGAAGGATTTTTTCCTGATCTTCAAAGAATTTCAGGAATACGTAAGTTTTCAGATAATGAATTAGAGATCTTACGAGTGATCGAATGTCTCAAAAAATCTGGTTTAGAAATTAAAGAAATGAAACAGTTTTTTGTATGGTGCAAACAAGGAAGTAAAACGTATCAAATACGCAAAGAATTATTTGAAAAGCAAGAAAAAATTATTGAAGAAAAAATTACTGATCTCAATAAAATATTAAACATGGTCAAATACAAGCAATGGTATTATGACGAAGCGATTAAAACAGGATCTGAGGATTTAGTCGAACAACAAGTTCCTGAAAAATTACCTGAAAAAATAAAAAGATATTATGAAAATTCACATACATTCTCTATTTGAATTATGTATGAAATAACTTTATAAACTATGAAAATCAATATAGATTCCTTAGTAAAAGGTATTTTACTATTAAGTGATAAATTTTTACCATTTAAAGAAAAAAAATGTGCAGCTAATTATCACAAGTTTACCAATCATGGCTGAAGCAATTGGCAATCCACTACTAGATAAATTCATTAAAGATTTAATCATTCAAATCTTGTCTATGATTGCTGAACAAGAGCGTACCGAATCTAAACGACGTCAGGCACAAGGCATTAAGCTTGCGAAAGCCAACGGTGTTTACAAGGGACGTCCTAAGTTATATAGTGCAAACACAAAAAATCCTCAACGACGCTTAGTTTATGAAAACATCGTTAAGGATTTAAATGAAGGAATTGCGATTTCAAGAATTGCGAAAGATTACAATGTTACTAGACAGACAGTTTATCGAATAAAACAGGATATTGTAATTTAATAGTTATCTATACCACACTGAATTTTTAACTTGATTTTTATTAAAAATAATAAAAAAACTATCAATATGAATTAAGTTAAATCACATTTCTGCTCAAAAGCAGAAATGTAATCTTTAAAAATTAAATCTTCTTTTTCAACATTCTTTTTGGAAATACCCGTAAGTATTCTAACATCTAAAGCTAAAAGACTACTATTCGTTTCAAGAATGCCCACCGATTCATCATAAAAAACATATATTCTCTCGTCTTTCAATAATGGATCTGTGACACTTTGAATAAAGTATGGATGTTGGTAATATTTTTTACTCTTTTCATTGTGAATCACAAATAACAATTTTACTGAAGTCTTATTTGATTCATCAAAATATATTGAATTTACTATATTTTCTTCTAATAACTTAATCCGTTTTTGCGAAAGAAAGTCAATTGATTTTTCTTCTACGTCAACAAGTTTTTTCAAAATATCACTTGTTTTTTCTCGCTTATCAGTATATATAAATGCATCTTGGTACTTTTTTAGTAACTCGGAAAAATTTCTCAAAGCTTTCTCCTCTCACTAATTAATAACTACAGTTCCATTATTAATTATACCTGATCTCCATCCATAGCTAAGGTAATAAGCTTGTAAGTTTGTTGCAGAAACTTTAGTAGGAATGGACATCGTTCCTACATAGCTAGTTCCAACTGGACTAGCAGTTGTTGTCTTATAATAGTTATTCATATTTAGATATGTTACTGGACCGATCAAATTCAGATTCGTCGCTTTTATATTATTCGCACGCCAAATATTGATTGAATCTGTTCCAGCCCAAGAAATATATAATTGGCAAGTTGTTCCACTCATACGAATAATGTTGGCTCCAACAACAGTTGTTCCTCTTAATGATCGATCATCGTTTTGAGACTCTAAAATACCTGTTTCTACAGTCCTACTATTTTGTTTAGTTATATTTTCCAGTGTTTTTTCTATGGGAACATTAGAAGGTAAATCTTCTTTATTTAATATTTTTGTATCTAATGTAAGAGGTTCTTGAACATCTGCTTTTGCTACCATTGTAGGATAAAACAATAACGACAATGTACCTATCATTAGTAACAAATACCAAAGCCACACATTTTTATAGCGATTACTTTCGTTAAGTGAGTTATTCATCATTAAGATTTTCTTTTTATTTATTTGTAATATACATATTTACACACATAGATTATTTTGTATACATTTATTTTCATAAATAGTTATTTTATAAACATAAGTGCATTGCTTTGCTAACAACTATTCTCCTTTTAATACCTAGCTCAAAAGACCGACCTGCAATTCGTTTAAATCTCAGATAGAGTTAAAGTTCAACAGAGTATATCCTGTTGAACTTTTTTATCTGCATTATTTTTTTAGGTTTCATCTAATTTATTGATTACAAATTTTAACCGATCTAGAGCATAAGTGTAAGTTAAAAGTAATTCTCTGAGTTTCTTTTATACCAGACTTTTTTAATGGTATAATTTTTTTGGCAATTTGCCCCTGATTGGGGGTGTTTTTCGTGAAAAAGCTTATCTCATTGGTTATCGCACCAATTTTTGTTGGACTGGTCAGCGAACTGGTTTCTCACTGGCTAGACGAGAAAGACGATAACTAAAGCAAGTTGTCTCTAACCCACATGTTCGGAGTCGCAACGAACATAAAGAAAGCCAACCCTACTCGCAATAGGGTTGGCTTTTGTGCTATTCGTGTATAGCTTATCTCATTTCGTAACTATAATATAGCATCAATAATTTAAATGCTCAACTTAAATGTCCATATACAATTAGTAATCTATATTCAATTTGTCTTTTGATCATCCAGGTATACTCTGTTGTCTCCAAGAGTATATGACTTTCTGACCTAATTAATTGAGCCCCTGAAAGTGCTGTGAAGTGAAGAATAAAAAAAGGGTCAGAAACTTTTAAGTTTCTGACACACCCGAAGAATTATGCCGGATAAAAAACATTTAATATTTAAATCAAACAAAAGAATAATTATGATTCCAAAGTAAAAGTTTTATGAAAAAAATATATACCACTAAACATTATGAGTAATTAGATACTTCCTATATGACATTAAGCTCTCTTTTAGTTTTTCAATTTTTCCATTTCTTTTTCGTCATATTTATCTATTTCATGCAACAAATGTTTAATCTCGTGTATTGATTTTTTTCTTCAATCCATTTTTTTGAAATAATATTTCTTGTCTTTATCTTCATTAAGTATGTTCGGAAGGGGGATCGTATATCCAAAAATTGAAGAAATAGTATCAAGATATCAATTAGATGAAAATGAAGTTGTATTTATAGCGATAATTTATGGTTTATTAGATCAAAATTTTCATAACTATCAGTATTTAATTATTGATTATAGAGTTCTTAGAAAAAATATCGTATATAACTGTTTCAGGTAACTATATTATTGGAGAAATAATGACTGTATTACAGAATACTGTCATCGTTTCAAATGGAATTGAAACAGAAATCATAAGAAAAAAAGATTTACAAGAAACATCTTTACTATCAAATATTTTTATATTAAAAATATAAGAGTAATCAGAAAAAAATCTATTTTAGGAGGAACTTATATGTGTACATCGATTACTTATACTACTAAGGATCACTATTTTGGAAGAAACTTTGATTATGAAATATCTTATGATGAAGTAGTTACTATCACTCCAAGAAACTATAGTTTAGATTTTCGAAAAGTAAAGAACTTAGATACTCACTATGCAATGATTGGAATTGCAGCTGGAATTGCAGACTATCCACTTTATTATGATGCCACAAACGAAAAGGGTTTAAGTATGGCAGGATTGAATTTTTCTGGTTATGCAGAGTATAAAGAGATACAATCAGAAAAAGATAATGTGTCTCCATTTGAATTTATTCCTTGGATTTTAGGACAATGTTCAACTGTAAATGAAGCGAAAAAGTTATTAGAAACAATCAATTTAGCGGCTATTAACTTTAGTGAAGATCTCCCATTGTCGCCTTTACATTGGTTATTGGCAGATAAAGAAAAATCAATCGTTATCGAAAGTATGAAAGACGGACTTCATATCCACGACAATCCTGTAGGCGTTTTAACCAATAGCCCTTCATTTGACTATCAATTATTTAATTTAAATAATTATCGTGTATTATCTAATAAAACGCCTAAAAATAATTTTTCAAATAAAGTTGTTTTGAATGCTTATAGTCGTGGTATGGGTGGAATAGGATTACCTGGAGATTTGTCGTCTACCTCTCGATTTGTTAAAGCAACATTCACTAAACTTAATTCGGTATCAGGTGACTCAGAATCTGAGAGTATTAGTCAATTTTTCCATATTCTGGGATCCGTTGAACAACAAAAGGGATTATGTGATGTTGGTGGCGGAAAATATGAATATACAATTTATTCGTCATGTTGTAATGTAGATAAAGGCATTTATTATTATCGCACGTATGAGGATAGCCAAATTACAGCGGTAGACATGAATAAAGAAAATTTAGATAGTGATAAGTTAATCAGCTATCAAATAGTTGAAAAACAACAAATTAACTATATCAATTAGATTTTAAGCAAAAAATACTATATTTTCAAAGGAATATAGTATTTTTTTGCTCTTTGTTAATAAGGAATTGAAGTAGATATATACTTCAATTGGTTCTTTTTTATATCAACTATAACCAAATTAAATGAAAAAGATTATAAGTATTTATCATTGTTAGATTTAGCTAAGTAATAGTAATATCAGTAAGGAGATATGAAGAATGACTTTTTATCAGTTACTACAATTGGATCCTTTAATACTTAAGCAAAAAATAAAAAATACAAAATCAAGTAGTAAGCGGAGAAAATATTTTTTATCCTTAGTATTAAGATCTTTATTAATTGTTGGATCTGCTATTTGTGTGATTGTTACATCTACGAAGTTTTTTGGTGAATCCAATAAGCCATATGCTATTGTTTTTTTCTGTATGATGCTTAGTCTAAGATTTGTCGACTTCGGATATAAATTTACTCAATCAATTTTAGGATTGGGCATTGTCCTGGGTGCGTTGTTTGTTGCACCATTTGTCCACTTATTACCGTATTTTATTTTGCAAGTATTGTTGCATTTCTTTTTACTGGGAGGGATACTAATTGCTACTCTAAGTGATCCCAAAATGGGAAATCCGTCATTATATGGATTTTCCTATATATTTGTTGTTTATTCAACAATAACAGAACATATAACGAAACAATTACTGAATGGTCGCCTTCTTTTCTTTGGTCTCTTTTATCTAATATTTTTGTGGATAATTTATCACAATCATCGAAATAAACATAAAGAAAAGACAATGTTCAAGGCTTTGAAAGAAAAGAGTGATTCATTGAAAATCTGGTTGTGTTCCTATGTAATTTTCATTAGCTTATTATTAGCTATTAGCCAGTATCTATCTTTTGAACGATTTATGTGGTTTGGATTTGCCTTTTCTTCTTTATTTGCGAGTTATGGATTTTCAATAATTGATTTAAACACACGTGCAACCGACCGTTTATTAGGCACAATTATTGGTATGTTTTCTTTTATTCTATTAAGTATGTATTTACCCATTGAGATACTTAGTTTATTAGGTGGTATTTGTTTAGGATTTTGTTCAAGTTACCGTTATAAGACGGTTTTTAATTGTATTGGTGCGTTAACGATAGCTAGTCAAATGTATGGAATTCCACAAACATTAGTAATGCGGTTTACTTATAACTTGTTAGGCGTAAGCTTAGCTGTTTTAGGAATTTTATTTGTAAAAATGTTGATAAATCATAGAGACATTATAAAAGAGACCAATTGATAAAAGTGCTTGTTCATATCGTATAGTAAGTATAATAACTATTCGAATAAAAATAAGAATAGAAAATAAATTGACATTATTATCTTGTTTGTCAATCAGATTGGTTGATACAGAAACAGTCTTATTCTAAAGAATAAGGCTGTTTCTTTATGAGAGATAACATACAAATATATATTGTTTGAACAATTGTCACTTTTCTTTATAATTGGCAAAAACTAATGATCATTTGTCTTTCTATTTTTATCCTCCATTTTGTCTAAATAACGATAAATCGTTATCGATGGCTATTTCTAATACAGGCCGATTTTATGAACACTTTTTGGTCACATTTACGGGGTTTATGGTGACGTGATTGGATTAGGACAAATTGACAACTGCAACTCCACTGACAAAGAAATTCAGGAAGCTATCAAAAAATTGCTTTATTGGGGTACTGCTATTCCAAGAAATGAAGCAACAAAATAATTTTGAAGAAAAAGAGAATACTAAGCTAATTATTAACACAACTAATGCATTAAACGGGAAAAGGCGATACATTTGGCTACGATTAAACACTTGAATAATTACAAGATGTAAAAAAAATATAGAAAATGAATAATCGCCTATATATTTTAAAACATCAATTTTTATTTTCTTTTTACATTTAATAACCTTACTTATCATCATCAAAAATACCATGCTAGCTAATACAGAACTTAACTTCAAGGCAGATACTCCAACTTCGGGAGAATATTGGAAAAGCAAATATCCTTCAAAAAATGAAAGAAATAATAAAATCACATATAAAAGAATCATTTTTTTCTCTTTCTTTTTCTTCATATAAATTTTATTATTCCCTACAAGATAGCCTAAATAAAAAAAAGAAAACCAAGGTAAACAACTGTTTATTCTAATATTCGCCATTAAATTTGAAAAATGATAACCAGAAAATATTGGAATAATTCTACTAAAGAATGTTTCTATTGGTGATATCAACAAAAATATACTTTTATAACGAGAGCTTCCCATCTTATCAATAATTGGAATCAATAGAGTAAGCTGAATATATACAGGAATAAAATACATGCCTGAAGCAGAATTAAATGTAACTAAACTTAAAAAAAACTTTCTGAACAATTGTGGTTCTCCATAATTATATAACAATGTATAAATCAAACTCCAAATGATATAGGAAAAAACGACTTTTTTTACTCTTTTTTTGGGTTTGTAATTCTCCATACTAGAATTAATTCCGCTTAAATAAAGAAATAAAGGAACAGCATGATTTAAAAATGAACGTATGAAAATTGAATCAACACTTTGAGGAAGACAGTGAATCATTACTACACAACAAATAGCGAATCCTCTCAGTACTTGAATTGTATAATTTTTATTCGACACCCTTTCTATACTCCTGTTACATTAACTCTGTGATTGAAATCCTTAATGATTAATAACAACATAATTATCTAATTTCTTTTATTATCCTTTTTCAAATGAAATATTCGTTTATAACTGTAACTTCTTATTTACTAGTTTTTCTTATCGTAAATGGACGTTTACGATTTGTTTGTTGATTTTTCTCAGAAGTTACAATACTTTTTTCCTTTGGTATAGTGATATAGTCTGTTTTTTTGAAGCCTTTCGCAGCTTTTTTCAAAAAAAATGGTTTAAATTTTGGTTGGATAAAAGATACTTCTTTGTTCAATTCTGTTGGTTTATAGAACGGCTTAAAATTTCGTTTTTTATTTTTTCTACTTACTCACTATAAAAACCCTTGCGATAGGTCTCTGGCTAGGAATTGATTCTTTATATTCACAATGATAACCTTTTATAGAAACAGGGTTATCCATACCAGTTATCAATACATAATCCCCTTTTTTGTTTTGAAAAAATTCTTTTATATTTTTGTGATTATACGGATTTCCTTGTTCACTTGCACGCGTATACACTACTTTATCCTGAATATACCATGATAAAACTAATGCGAATTGATCATTTGCAAATTTATCAATAATATAACCATCATAAGAAGAATATTTTTGAATAAAATGAGTGTCTACTAATTGATTTTCAGGGGAATGAACCCTTCGATAGAAAGTGAAAAAATTACCAAAAAACAAGATTATCATACAACATATTATTAGAGTCGACTTCATTTTTTTCTGTTTACCACAAATAATTGCTAGAAAAAGTACATATAAAGGAAAGCATGGAATTAAATATTTAATAATAAATATTGGTTGAATAACAATGGATAGAAAAATACCAATTAAGAAAGTTCCTAACGGCACTAACAAGCAGAAGATTGCTTTAAAATTATTTTTTTGTTGATACACGCAACAAATAACTAGAATAGAAATAATGATAAACACAAAATATGCCAAAATATTATTACTAAATTCACCAGCTATAACTGTATAGATCATCTTTATCAAACTAAATCCAGTTATTTGAGGAATCCAAAAATCATTAGAAACATCTTTTGCTTGTAAAATGAAAATTTTTATCCAAGGCATGTATCCAATAAATAGTATAAATACAGAAAGAACATACTTGTAGACATTACGTTTAGATTTGATTATACATAATAGTAGGATTCCATAAATAATCATTATAGAAATTAAAGCAAAATAATGGGTGTACATTGCACATAAACTATAAATAGACAACTTTATACAGTTAGCATAATTATAATTGACAAAAAAATCATAAGCAGATATAGCTGAAAAAAATACAAAACACGCTGCTAAAGAATACATTCTTATTTCAACAGCGTATCTTAACAAAAAAGGCGAGCAAACAAAAAATAAGGCAAATAGAGTTGCTATTTTTTCTCCTAATGTCCTTTTAACCAAAATTGTTCCATTTACCAACACTACTAGATAAGGCAAGATAGAAAAGATTTTTGACCACAACAATTTATTATGAAAAAAAGTAAGGAAAATTTTTAATAGTATATAATACAATGGCGGATGTACATCTTCTGAAGTTATTTTTATTATGTCTTTAAAAGTATTATTAACTACTCCTAAAGTGTATGCTTCATCACCCCAAATATTATTTCCTAAAAGACTCACATACATAATAATACCAAAAAAATATATTAAGTATCTCACCCATTCCATACTTATATGAAAACCTTTTTTCAAAATTAAAACACCCTCCAAAAAAATTATGACATAGCTTTTAACTACTATTCCCCTTAATTTATATATGATTGTATCAACTAATATTTTTTATTTTTAAATACCTTGGTTGAAAATAAAAAGCTTTGGCATTCATACAACACAAAAAAGCCCACTTTATTGCAATAAAGTGGGCTTTTTTGTTACTCATATAAAACTAAATTCTCAACTACATCATCCTTGTATAACATTTTACATGCAATTTTACTTTAATTTTTTTGTTTTCAAGTTAAATTTTAAAAATGGTTGAAACTATTTTCTTGTTATATTTATATCATCCATAACACTTTAATTTTTTATCATTTTTTCACAAAGTCATCAAATAATTTATTTGGTGACTTCTCTCTTTTGTTAGCTAAAATAGCACATCCTATGCCACTCATGACAACGATTCCTCCAATTAAAGTCATCCATCTTCCAAAATATAAGACAAAACAACAATATAGCTACAAAATCAATATATTTATGTTATTTACTCCAGCATGGCGAATAATCATTTCGTCCACAAACAACACTAGAAATAGTGGAATAAGTTTATTCATTACAAATCCCTTCTTTTTTAGTTAACGAGCCTTGCTCACTTATTTCACACATTTCCACTTTTCGGTATAAATAATTATCTATCATTTTCTACATTGAGTTGTTCCTCTACGCCCTAAACAAAATAGCCCAAATCTTTTTATTCAAGTCTTGATAAATTTATTTTAAAGAAATACCTAGTTAGAAAACGTCCACACTTTTTTAGATAAAGGGTGGACGTTCGTTGATTTTACAGTTTTTTGCAATTTCATAGATTACGTCAACTGTTACTGACTGTCGTGCAGTTTGCTGAACCTGACAATATGAAACCGTCCACAATTGCTTCATGGGTTACTGGAGAAAAAAGTGTCAAAAGCTTGCCTGCTGTATTCATCTATTCTTTATCATTATCAACAGGAAAAGATATGTCTGAAATATATAATGATTTACTAGCTATTCAGACCAAAAAATGGTGTTCGATGCAAAGAAAACACCACAAAAAAGAGAGAGTAGACTCGTAACCTCTCTTTTTATTGTTCGCTATGTAGTCTATTAATCAACCAAACGTGACTATTGTTATTCGAGGTTAGCTTGAAAATTGGCCATTCCCCATGTCGAAATAGTTCGTATTTTTTAACTGCTAGTAGTTACTTTACAATCAATTATTCTTTATTTTTAGTATGACTTTTTTTAAATAAATAACTTACAATTGTTTCATATCCCCAAGCAATAATCACTAGTAATATAATACGTATATAGATAGGAAGCTGATTAATAATAAATGTATTCACCAATTCAAAAATCACCATTAGTACTAAGAAATAAAGAACTTGTCCTATCTTAGATAAATTTTTCAAGTAATATTCCTCCAATCAAAATCAGCAATTTTATTGACTGCGTACACCTATAATTACCAAACGATCTATATTTGATCCCCATTTCCAACCAGGCTGTTTATTTATGCGAACAATGATCCCTTTACTCGTATTGATATTCGCTGCAATTGAACCTGTCACAGCTTGTGCTAGCCAGCCTAGTCCTACATAGTGGACTACAAACCCAAGTGTTTTTGCTGTAGTAGCTATATAAAAAATTAATATAGACATCCTTAGTTTCATTATTAACATTCAATACTGTATTTCTGCCTGCTCTTAACATTTCTTGACTTCTAGCTGAGGCTATTTCCTGAGCAGTAAAAACTGTAGATGGGTCAACGCCGTGTTGCTTTAACATAGTAATAAGATCATCAATTGTCAAACTAGCTAATTGATTAAACCCTTCAGTAAGTTCTTGCTCAGTGATATTTTCATTTATTGGTTGGCTTAAAGTAACTTCTGTGTTTTCATTAGCAAACACAGGTGTGCCAGCTGTAAATAATAAAGAACTGGAGATTAATAAAATTGAAGATGTTAAGAAAATTTTTCTTTTAATCATAAAATTCACCTCTACTTTAATATTAGTCTTTTGAAGACCTTTTAATTATATCGTCAATAACCAACCAAAAAAAATTTGCAAAAAAAGGGAGCCTAACCTCAAAAACGTTAACTAACGTTGACTCTTTGTCAATAAAGACTAATCATGGCTGAAGCAATCAGAAATCCACTCATGGACAAATTCATTAAAGATTTGATCATTCAAATTTTGGCCATGATTACTGAACAAGAACGTACCTAATCTAAACGATGCTACTAGGCATAAAGGATTTAAATTGCTAAAGCGAATAGCGTTTACAAAGGACGTCCGAAGCTTTATATTATAGACGCAAAAGATCCCCAACGTCGCCTTGTTTATAAAAGCATTGTTGAGGATCTTAAAAATGGAGTTGGCATTTCAAAGATTGTAAATGATTATAACAATACCAGACAAGTGGTCTACTTCAGGACAAATCGAATCTCCTATTGTCACATCCATTTTAAACGGCACACGTGCTTTCTCTAAATTAGCCATCAATTTAATTTTTCTTCAGTTAATTTCCTATTTCTAAATGTCAGATTGCTATCAATTATTGTTCTTCTATCGATTCCATATTTTGATCCTAATAAAAAGCCGCCTTTTAAAATGAAGTCATTTTTATACTTTGATTCAGAAATTTGTTCAATTAAACCATCCATCATAAAATGCCTTTGCACTAACTGTACATTTAATCCTGTACTCTTTGCTAAATTTCTGGTTTTTGCTCCAAAATGTGTCGGTGTCATTTTTTCCTCCATCAACATAAGCTTTGCATATGGTATTTCATTTCGGGTTCACTTTCATCTCTCGGATTCCAAATATCACAAAGTGTACGTTCTTTGTTTTCATTCAGTTCTAAAGCGACTTTTCAATAGCTTTTCAGAAAATAAATGGTCGGATTTTTTTCCATTGTCTTACTCTCCTCCAAAAAAGATACGTCCAAATACTAGCACCTTCTACTAACTTTACAGAGCAAAAAAAATTTTTTACAAGGACTATAAATTGGCAGTCAGTGTCTTAAATGAGAATTTTCTAATGTCCCAATGAAATGATTTTTTTCGCGTACTTACGCAAATGTTACCAAATAGTATCTATTGCACTAAAAAGTAGGTACTTTCTACTTTCGTAAATAAGGTCTATATTTTCTATTCGTCAGGTAACAAACTTTTAGGAGGACAAAAATGAAAAATAAAATCTCACCCACGCTTACGTTGATGGCATTGGTTATCAATGCCTTTGCAATTGGTTCAACTGAATTTATCAGTGTTGGTCTCATGCCTTTAATTGTTGAGAGCTTTCACGTTAGTTTGGCACAAGCAGGACTGACAGTTTCCCTTTACGCAATTGGCGTTACTGTTGGTGCACCAGTCTTAACTATTTTAACTGGAAAATGGAATCGAAAATTTTTAATGATGATGATTATGTCTTTATTCATTATTGGAAATCTATTTGCTGCGTTTGCTGCAAGTTTTACCATGTTACTAATTGGTCGTGTTATTTCTGCCCTTGCACATGGTATCTTTATGTCAGTTTCAAGTGTCATTGCAGCAGATGTTGTTGCACCACATAAACGTGCCAGCGCAATCGCTATTATGTTTACTGGCTTAACTGTCGCTACTGTAACAGGCGTTCCATTAGGTACATTTATAGGGCAACAGACGAGTTGGCACATGACATTCATTTTTATTGCAGTTGTCGGTGCTATAGGGTTACTTGCCAATTTATTCTTGATCCCAAGTGGTTTACCCGTCCCAGGATCGATAGATTTAAAAGGTATTCTACGAATTTTTAAAAATAAATTTTTAGTTGGTTCCTTTTTGGTTACTGCTCTCGGCTATGGCGGAACTTTCGCTGCGTATACTTATCTCACACCAATTTTACAAGATAAAATTGGTTACTCTGCACATGCTGTCGTTATCTTATTAGTTATTTATGGGCTAATGGTAGCCATTGGAAATACGATTGGTGGGCATTATTCTAATCAACAACCTTTGAAAGCTCTAGGTATTATGTTTGGTTTGCTAGTACTTTCTCTTCTATTTCTATTTTTTACGATTTTAAGCGGAAATAAATTATTAGCAACAGTCGCCACTCTCGTCTTGGGACTCTTCTCATTCATGAATGTACCCGGATTACAATTTTATGTTGTCCAACTGGCGGAAAACTATACACCAAAAGATATTACCTTGGCCTCAGCATTTAATATTTCTGCATTCAATATTGGAATTGCATTCGGCTCATTTATTGGGGGACAGGTAACTAAAACCGTTGGTGTTAGCTACACACCAATTTTTGGAGCAATCATCGTCTTACTGGCTGTTTTTTTAGTTTTCAGATTGATTACCGAAAATAAAAAAGCGAAACAACTTTCTTTACACATAGAGGAATGAATCCTAAGCATTTGATTGCTGTCACAAGATAAAAAAGAGGACGAGCGCTAAGCTCGTCCTCTTTTTGCTGTTTTATTTATTTTTTTACCTTTCTTCTTTTATTTAAGGGATTAATCGATACTTTTATCGATGATTGCTCGCAATACCTTTTCCCTTAACTCGATTGAATCAATGTTATTTTTTCTTTCATAACCTTGAACTAGAATATCACAAAGATAAAGCTGAGAAATTTTTCCAGCTAAAGAAGCTCCATTCAAAAATTCTTCAATAGCCGTTTGCAGAACAAAATCTGCTGTCCGCCCAATTGGAGATTGAAGATAATTCGTAATTGCCAAAATTTTGGCACCATTTTTTTTCGCAAGTTTCATTGAGTCATACGTATCTTTTGTTTTTCCTGACAATGAAAAAACAATGACTGTGTCTCCTTCATCCAATAGTGAAGCAACCTGCGCTTGAATATGCGGATCTATTACTGCATGCGCTTTTACACCAACACGTAGAAACATAGTAGCTAAATCTAAACTAGTTGTTCCGCTAGATCCCACCCCAAAAATATAAATATTCTTTGATTGGCTAATCAATTGAATAGCTTCTTGTAACGTTTGCTCATTAAGTAAGGATTCGGTCGCATTCAATGCTTCTTTTACGCCACTAGCGATTTCAGTAAAATAGGTTATTTCTTTTGGTTGCTCTTTTTTTTGGCTAAAATCCTCTTTCGCAATTTCGATTTTCAAATCAGAAAAGCCAGAAAAACCTAATTTTTGACAAAAACGAATGATTGTTGCATCACCAACTTGCGTTTTCGCTTTGATATCACTCATTGTATTGTAAATAACTGATTTTCCAGCATCCAAAATATAATCAGCTACTTTTTTCTCAGATTTTGTTAAAAATGGATAATGCTCATGGATTAGGTATATATAATTCATCGGTTCTCCTTTGCTCCAACTTATTCAGTTTATTATACTCCAAAACAAGTAAATAAAAAAATCTCCAAAATTCTCCATTTTGGCCTTTACACGCATGTAAGCGGATGCTATACTTCAATCGGAGTTAAACTCCAAAATAAAAATAAAAACGGAGAATTAAGGAGAATGAAAAAACAACTATTTTTAGAGACTATTTCTCATGGATTGATTGTTTCTTGTCAGGCTTTACCTGGCGAAGTATTTTACAGTGAAACAGGAGGCTTAATGCCTTTATTTGCTTTAGCTGCCCAAAAAGCAGGAGCTGTCGGGATTCGCGCAAATTCTGTTCGTGATATTTTAGAAATCAAAGAACAAGTTGATTTACCGATGATCGGTATCATCAAGCGTGATTATTTACCTGAGGAACCATTTATTACTGCCACAATGCGCGAAATTGATGAACTAGTTTCAACTGGTGTGGAAGTAATTGCCCTCGATTGTACGTTGCGTAAACGTCACGATGGTTTAACGATCAATGAATTTATTTCTCAAGTCAAGGACAAATACCCCAATCAACTATTGATGGCGGACATTGCCACATTTGCAGAAGGTATCAACGCTGCTGAAGCTGGTGTTGATTTTGTCGGAACAACGTTGAGTGGTTATACAGCAGATAGCAAACACCAAGAT
The DNA here is from genome assembly GCF_017316125.1 of Enterococcus sp. DIV0660C. Taxonomy (GTDB): domain Bacteria; phylum Bacillota; class Bacilli; order Lactobacillales; family Enterococcaceae; genus Enterococcus_B. The sequence goes on from NZ_JAFLWA010000004.1 coordinate 48,012, forward strand.
GGCCCCGATATTGAGCTTATCAAAAAACTAGTTGAAGCAGATTTATATGTTATTGCAGAAGGAAAGATCCACACACCCGAACAAGCAAAAAAAATCAAAGATTTAGGTGTTGCTGGAATTGTTGTTGGTGGTGCAATTACGCGACCGCAAGAAATTGCTCAGCGTTTCGTTGATGAATTAAACTAGGAGGAATCACTATGTTCAAAAAATTTTCAAAGCTTGGTCGTGCGTTTATGCTTCCGATTGCTATCTTACCTGTTGCTGGCCTTCTTCTTGGACTGGGGGGTGCGTTAACAAATGAAAGCGCCATAAACGCCTATCCCCTTTTATCTCAACCTTGGTTACACACGATTTTAAGTATCATGAGTGTTGCTGGTAATGCTGTCTTTGCAAATCTAGCGTTAATTTTTGCAATCGGTATTGCAGTTGGCTTAGCAGATGGTGATAAAGGAACGGCCGGGTTAGCTGGTGGTGTTGCCTATCTCGTGTATACAGCAACAATTAGTGGATTTCTAGAACTTTTTTCTCCTGAAGGTGCCACACTTGATACTGGAGTCGTTGGCTCGATTGTCATCGGTGGCACGGTCGCCTTTTTGCATAATCGTTATCGAAAAATCGAATTACCACAGTTTCTTGGTTTCTTTGGTGGCTCTCGTTTTATTCCAATCGTTTCGAGTTTAGCTGCAATTCTCATCGGCTCATTTTTTTATTTAATCTGGCCTCCAATACAAAATGGCTTGGTTATTGCTGGTGAACAAATTGCACAAATGGGTAGTCTAGGTACATTTTTATATGGTTTTTTACTTCGTTTAACTGGTGCAGTTGGCTTACACCACACAATCTATCCATTGTTCTGGTATACTTCATTGGGTGGAACAGAAACCGTTGCTGGTTCAACGATCTCAGGTGCACAAAATATTTTCTTTGCTCAGTTAGCAGACTCAAGTCACACGGGTCTTTTCACTTATGGAACTCGCTTCTTTGCAGGAAGATTTGCTACGATGATGTTTGGGTTACCTGCTGCATGCTATGCAATGTACCGTGCCATTCCTAAGCAAAACCGTAAAAAAAATGGCGGATTGTATTTTAGTGGTGCATTGACTTCTTTCTTAACTGGAATTACTGAACCTGTTGAGTATATGTTTTTATTTGTAGCACCGTGGTTATATGTCATTCACGCATTTTTGGATGGTCTCTCTTTTTATTTTGCTGATATCTTGAATATTCGGATTGGTAATTCCTTCTCTGGAGGACTTATTGACTTCTTGTTGTTTGGTGTTTTACAAGGAAACGACAAAACAAATTGGTTGAAATTACTACCTTTTGGTCTTGCTTGGGCAGTTATTTATTATATTGTCTTTTCCTTTTGTATCAAAAAATTCAAGGTCGCGATTCCAGGAATGGAGTTAGCTACAGATGAAACACCGAAGGAATTTGAGAAGCAAAGCGAAAAGAAACCAACTACTTTACATGAAGAATCACTAACTATCATTACTGCACTTGGAAACCAAGAAAATATTGAATCAGTCGAGGCTTGCGCTACTCGTCTACGTATTTCTGTCACCAACGGTCAGCTTGTCAATAAACAAGTTATCCAGGAACTAGGTGCTACAGCTGTTTTTGAAGTCAAAGGTGGTATTCAAGCCGTTTTTGGTGGTAAAGCAGATCTTTTGAGTCAAGAGATCAATCAAATTTTAAATAAAGATAATTAACAGTTTACAACTTGTTGCTTGCATAAAAAAAGAAGCTCAACTGCCGATTGTGAGGCAGCTGAGCTTCTTTCAATTTACTAAATGCTTATAAAAACAACTCTTTTTTCGCCAAAAAATTTCTCGCTTGCAGCAAATCATGAAATTGATAGTCTGCTGGTGCAGGACGTTCACGTAAACGTGAAAGGTCTTTTTTCAGCGGGTAGCGCCCTTTTCTAACTGGCAAATCTGTAATATCATCTTCAACTAAAACAGAACGAATTCCTGCACGACGTGCTGCTTCGATCCCCACTCTTGAATCTTCAAAGACAAGAGCATGGGTTGGATCGATACCAGCTTTTTGACTTGCTTTTAAAAAAATCTCTGGATTTGGTTTCCCTGCTTCAACCTCGTCTCCTGCCAATATCACATCAAAATAGTCAGTGATTCCTTCCATCTCTAAGTAAACCAAGACTTTTTCTCGCTTTGATGACGAAGCAACAGCAATTTTAACTCCTTGTTCTTTGGCAAAATCTAGCAACGGCACCAAGCCATATTTTTTATGAACAGTTTTTTCTTTCGCCAGTAGTTCATTTTTAAACACATTCATTGAATCACGCCATTCATTGTAAGGAACGTCCTCACCGTAGAGTTCTTTCATCCCCAAACGAATATCAGAATCTGTTTTTCCTGTCAAATAATAATAAACATTATGATTCAATTCATAATCATGTTTTTCTGCAGAATTGAAGTAGCCTCGATAACTAAGACGACCTGTATCAAACATAAGTCCATCCATATCAAAAATAAATAATTCGATTTTATTCATAATAGCCTCCAATAACTTGAGTTGATTCATTCTACCCCAAAAGGAAAAGAAAGGACAGCAGTAAGCGATGAAGGAAACAGCTAATGAAAAAGTAAAATAGGTTGTAAATTTCCCTTGCCTAATTCATCAAGTAGTCATTCTCGTCAAAAAGGTGGGCAAAACGCCTAGTCGTTTTGTCCCACCCATTTTCTTACCTCTTGGATCCATTCCACAACCTTATCCACTTATCCTGAAAGATTGTCCCTTGACTGTTTCTATTAATTCGTTCAGGTGCTGACTGGCAGTTACTCCATCATCTTGTTTCAAACTTGTTTCTGAAAGAATAAATGACCCGCCAACTGCTATTACCTGAGAATGGTTCAAGTAATCGAGAACATTGGTCTCATCAATACCACCGGTGGGCAAAAATTTCACGTCATAAAAGGGCCCACTCAACGCCTTGATTGCCTTTAGCCCACCATAGATATCTGCTGGAAAAAATTTGACAATATGAATGCCATAATCCACTGCCTGTTGGATTTCACTAGGGGTTGCTGTTCCAGGGAATACAGGGATATCTTGAGTTAAACTATATTCGATAACTTCTGGGATCACAGCTGGTGACACAATAAATTTCGCACCATTTTTAATTGCTGCCTTTGCCTGTGTCAATGTTCGCACAGTGCCCGCGCCCACCAACAGTTTTCCAGATTTTGCTAATTTTTTGATGGCTGCTTCTGCCAATTCACTACGAAATGTGACTTCAACTAACGGTAACTGATTTGCTAACAGAATTTCTTCCAAGCGATCCAGATAGTCAAGATTCGTTGCAGTATAAAGCGGCAATAACTTTGCTTCCTCTATTTTTTGATAAACTTCGCTTTGAACTGTCTGCATTTTCAAACTCGCTCCCTCACAAAACGTGATCTATTTTTTTGCTTTTGTGATTGCTTCGTGTAACCCTTGCATATAAGTGATTCCCATCGCTCGGTCATATAGACCATAACCCGGCATCGCTACTTCGCCCCAGATCGTTCGGCCATGGTCAGGGCGAATCACGCCATCAAAACCAACATCCACTAAGGCTTGCATCAATGCATACATGTCAAGTGAACCTTCTGTTGACAAATGTGCTGTTTCTTTAAATTTTCTTTCTCCCATAAAGCCAACATTTCTAAAGTGAACAAAGTTGATTCGTTCCCCAACCTCATGAATGATTTCAACCAAGTCATTTGCTGGATCTGCTCCCAATGAACCAGTGCATAACGTGATTCCGTTGTAAGGAGAATCAACAATTGATAAAATTCGTTTTAAGTCTGCTAGGTTTTTTGTAATGCGTGGAAAGCCAAAGATTTCCCAAGGTGGATCATCCGGATGAATCGCCATTTTCACATCCATTTCTTCACAAACCGGAATAATTTTTTGCAAGAAATAGGTTAAATTGTCAAATAGAATTTCTTCCGTTACACCTTCATAAATTTCTACCAATCGATTGAATTTATCTAGACGTTCTTTCTCCCAGCCAGGTAAACGAAATCCTTTTGATTGGCTATGGATCAATGTATACATTTCACTTGGTTGCATGTCATCCACAACAGACTGATCATAAACTAATGAAAAGCTGCCATCTGCATTTTCATAAAACAAATTGGTCTTTGCCCAACCAAAAATTGGCTTAAAGCTATAACAAATCAAATGCACGCCACACTTGGACAAATTCTTGATTGTCTGGATATAATTATCAATGTAATGATCTCTCTCATCAGTCCCTGCTTTGATTGCATCATGGATGGCTACACTTTCAATCCCCAATAATTCTAAGTTACCAGCTTCAACAGAATCTTTTAGTTTCTGAATTTCATCAACTGCCCAGACATCACCGGGTAGCTTATCCAACAAAGTACCTACGATTCCATTGATACCCGGAATTTGGCCTACATTTTCCAGCGGAATCGAGTCTCCTTGACCATACCATCTAAATCCCCACTTCATCTTGGCTTACGCCTCCTTTAAAAGTCATCTTCTTCATCATTTTCTTCAGTCATTGATGTATGCCATGCTTGTAAACTATCTTCTCCTTGTGCAAGAATTGCCGGAGCAACTTGTTCTAAAGGCGTTTCAATCAATTGATGATTGATCGTTTCCAATAGCATAGGTAGGTTAACACCACCGATGACATACACTTGTTCTTGAAGTGTTGGTTCTAATTGACTAACAGCTAGTACTGACTGATTATAAGGACTAGCACTTACTAAATCTGTTAACACAATGACGCCATTCTCTTGATTGACTTCGTGAATTGCTTCTCCAATTTTTTTGCCCAACAGTTGCACATCATCTGCTTGGTTCAAACTAACAGTTGCTGTATTATTCGTTGCCCCAATAATCACTGTGGCAGCATCTTTTAATCCCTCACTCAATGTACCATGTGTTGCAATCACGATCCCTAACATGCTGTTTCCTCCTCGACAGACAATTTTGATTCATTTTTTTTGAAAAAAGTCATCACTTTTGCGATATTTTCCATATTAAGTTCTTTTTGATCGAGCACCGCTCGACTTAAATAAAAGTCAGTTGTTTCCGCTTGATTTTCACCACTAAATAAATACATCGGCTGTTTTTCTAACAATCCTTCGGACACAACCTCAATACCGACTTTTTTAGCAACTTCACTGGTTTTCTTAGGCGCACCTAGTACTCTCAATGGTGCCTTTGCCCCAACACTATCCAATACGTACACTTCACAATTTTTCTTGATGACACTTTGTAATACAGCAACTCCTTGCTCACCGAAACATCCTTCATCAAGCAATGCGTAGGCTGTTTTTTCATCTGGTTCTTCCATCATTGCTAGCAGCGTCAAGATAGATGACGTATTCCGAACAAGATTTTTACGATTCGATAACCCTTGAGTGACCTTGCCTAAAAAATAAAAATAACTGGCAAAGACAGCAATTACGAGCCAAGAACTCAAAGTAGTCACATCAAAAGTCAATGTTTGTTTCATTAAGTAAAGAATCGTCGCTATTAAGCCGATAAAAATCAGACTAACTGTGCCTAATAAAATAAATTTAGTCGTAGCTTTCGCTTGTTCTTTTCGTTGAAACAAAGCATATGCCCCAACATGTCTAGGCGGGGTGTCATAATACGTGCAAATCACTCGCTCGGCATTTTCAACATCGCCAACGTAAATATTTCTGGAAGAAGTTCTTTTTTGTTGGTTATATTCAATGATTTGTACGTCTTCTCGCATCGGTAAAATATCTGCAATGGCTGCTGAGATAAATCTTGTTTTTTGTTTGTGTGTGCGCCGTAAGCGATAGATATATTGGTAACGAAACAACCAATCTTGAAAACGTTCCTTTTTTTGCATCGTACTCCCACCTAACCTTGCTCGTTTATTTTAGGAGTCTGGCGTTCAAATCCCAGACTCCATTTGCTGATCTTTCTACGTGATCTCACAAATCAAATTTGCTTAAAATATCTTTTAACGTTGACTTTGGTGCAGATGGTGTTGCTTGGAAATAAATGTTTTCAACCCCATAATCTTCGTTCAATTCTTTTAGTTTTTGCGCATCTTCTTTATTTAAATAAACAGATTTGGTTACTAATAAATCTTTTTCTGGATCCTTTTGAGCAATCCCGCCAATATTTAGTTCTTTCATTGGCACACCATGTTTGACTAAGTCATAGATCACACTTACTGTTTTAGCAATCAAGATACAGTTATATTCTTTAAATTCATATTCATCCCAGTAAAATTTCGCTTTATCACTTGTGATAACAATCGTTTTTTGACCTGTGCGACTTCCCGCGTTTTTATAAAGGTCGCGCATGAATTTATCTTTTGCTACAACGTCATCCACTACAAAAATGGAATTGACACCACTCTTTTGTGACAAAGTCACCATTACTTGACCATGGATCAAACGTTCATCTACACGTGCTAAGTTTACTTTTCCCATCAAAAACACTTCCTTTAATTTTTATAAAATTCCGATACCTGCTAAGACAATCAAAATCAAGGTTAGCCAGAGTAATGCTTGGGTTACCTTCAATCCTTTTTTGGTGTAGAACCAATACACACCCATCACGACTGCCAATGGCAACAAGCCTGGAACAATTTGGTCCAAGATGTCTTGAATGACGAAATCTTTACCAGAAATAACAAACTTCAAGGTTGATTCGACTTTGACATAATTACCAGCTAGGACGCCCATCATGAATAGTCCTAAAACAGATAATGTTTCAATTGCTGTTTGAATACCGGTACTTTGCATCAAACCAGTAGCATTTCGCCCCATTGCAAAAGCTTGTCTTGCAAAGAACACGCCTAAAATCGCTTGATACGTAGCAAAACAGATGAATGGGAACAACGCACCTAATGGGCTCCCTTGTTGGGCCCATGGAACTGCGATTGCGATAAAGATATATTGAACAGTTCCTGAGTCAATTGCATCCCCGATTCCTGCCAACGCCCCCATCAAACCAGCTTTTGTGTTGTACATCAAATCATCTTGCATCAAAACTTCGCTGTCAGTATATTCTTCCTCTGCGCGTTGTTGTTCCATCGAAGACATCAAACCAGTGATTACGCCACCACCCCAACTCAACTGGGTATTGAAAAATAATAATTGTCGCTTATAAGCAGCTCTTCTAGCATCGTCATCTTTATACAATTTTTTTAAAATTGGCATCATTCCATACAGTAACGATGGTGCCAAATAGCGTTCAAACGAGTGCGGAATTTCATTCGCAAAATGCCAACGTAAATAGGCTTTCGTCACATCTTTTTTGGTAATTTCTTCTGGTGCTTGACTGTTTACTTGTGTTTTTTCAATTGCTTCTGTCATCATTCTTCCTCCTTACTTCACTTAGAATCCATCATCGTAGTCATCGTCATCATCATCAAATGTTGTTGTCGCTGCAGTACCATTATCAGTAGCTGCTTGGACATGTTTTCCTTGTTGTGACTTCACGAAAATCAAAGCAATCAATACACCAAAGATTGCGTAAGTTACCATCGTGATTTCTAATGATTTGAAGACAACACTTAAGAAATAAGCCAAGAAGAAGAACACCATGTAATCTTTTCGACCAATAACATACACTGTCGTAGCAATCCCGATTGCCGCTAAACCACCACCAACGACCTCTAAAATATGGATGACGACAGTTCCTTCTAAAGCAGTAATCACATCGGCAATAATTGGTGCCCCTAAGTAAAGCGCAATAAATACTAATGGTACGAATAACAGAAATGAAGCCAAGGTTGGATATAAGATAATCGAACGTTTGATTGCTTTATCATTCAAATCTTCAACAGCTTTATCCGTGTACTTCCCTAAAAATGTGTTGATAAAAAAACGTAATTGATATAAATAACTTCCTAATAATCCTACTGGAACCGCTACTGCAATCGCTGCTTCAGGTGAAAGATCTCCTAGAAGTGCTACTGGAACGGCAACTGCTGCTGCAATAGATGGTTCAGCTGGCATTGAACCTCCAGGTGAAAAGACACCCATATAAATCATTTGTAATGATGCCGTGATAATCATTGCTTGTGCCACATTTCCCATGATGACTCCGACAACTAATCCTGTCATCAATGGTGAGAATCGAAGTGTTAATGTTGCTCCTCCACCAAGCCATCTTGACATGATAGCTGCAACCCATAAGGCGATCAATAAGCTTTGTATGATACTTAAATTTTCCATAAGTCCTCCCCTAAACCTTCGTTCATTTTTTTGACCTAACGACCTTTATTCCACAAATTGATTTTATCAACTGATTTTTATACTAAATAATAGCTCTGACTTTGGACCGATCGTTCAGGTAACCGACCAGCAACAATTCGCTCGACATCTTCAACACATTTTTTCCCCATCTCTTCTAAGCATTCCCTTGTATAAGCAGAGGTGTGTGGGGTCATTACAACATTTTCAAATGATAGATAAGGATGATCTTTTCTTCCTGGTTCTTCCTCCAAGACATCTGTAGCAAAACCAGCGATTTTTCCTGATCTTAGCCCTGCAACCAATGCTTCCTCATCGATCAAAGCACCTCTAGCACTATTTGATAGATAAACTTGATCCTTCATTTTTTTGATTTCAGCCGTTGAAATCATATGATAATTTTCTTCTGTGAGATTCGCACATAAACAGATAATATCGGCTGAAGCAAGTAATTCACTCAATTCGACTTTTTTTGCACCAAAGCTTTGTAAATACAAATCTGATTTATAAGGATCATATGCCAAAACTTCGCAACGAAAACCATTTCGTAAAATTTCGACCACACAGCTCCCTGTGTTTCCAACTCCGATTACGCCAACTGTTTTGTTGAAGAGTGCCCGACCAACAAATTGTGCACGATTTTCCCAGTGATCCTTTTTCACACTGGCATCTGCTTCAACTGTACATCTTAAAATAGCTAACAAGTTTGTGATATTGTTTTCGGCTACAGCATCACGCTCAACCAATGCTGGAATGATCGAAACGATCGTTCCTTTTTCTTTTGCTGCTTCGAGGTCGATGTTGTTATATCCAATACCATGGCGAGAAATCAAACGTAATTCATCTTTGTACTCAAAAAATTCTTTCGTAAAAAACGGGGTAACACTAGCAATAATCACATTGTAGCCATGCAACACTTCTGCCAGTTCTTTCCCAGATATCTCACCATCTACAGTAAAATGTTTGACAGTTCCTAACGCTTCCAAGCGTCGTAAATGTTCAGGAAATATTTTGCCAAAGCTACTCGAATTCACAATTGCGATTTGATACTTAGACATTTCCTTACTCCTCTCATTCTTTTTTGATAACTTCATGACCTCCAAAACCATTTCGCAAAGCAGAAACAACTTTTGCGGAAAAACTATCTTCTTCCTGTGATAGATTTCTCATGAATAAACTCATGGCAATCACTGGAACGGGGACATCCATTGCTAGCGCTGTTTCTACTGTCCACTTTGCCTCACCAGAAGCAGCTACGATTCCGCGATAATCTGCCAATTTAGGACTTTGTCGAAATTGTTCTTCTGCGATTTCCATTAACCAGCCTCGAATAACGGAACCATGATTCCAAACACGAGCTACTTTTGCCAAATCGAAATCATAGTCACTTTGTTCGACTAATTGGAAGCCTTCACCAATTGCTTGCATCATGCCATATTCGATTCCATTATGGACCATTTTCAAAAAGTGACCACTTCCGGCTGGGCCTGCATATAAGTAACCGTTTTCAATTGAAAGGTCTTTAAATAATTGCTCGATCGATAAAAAAATTGCTTTGTTTCCGCCAATCATCAGACACGCATCATTTCTTGCACCAGAAATTCCACCTGATGTTCCACAATCGAAATAATAAATACCACGTTCTTCAAAAATAGCTGATCGCCGAACTGAATCTTGATAATTTGAGTTTCCACCTTCAATCACAATATCTTTTGGTGCTAACAGTGGTAACAATTGCTCTAACACTCGATCAGTTGGTTCTCCTGCGGGTAACATCAACCAAATGATTTTTTGTTCTAGCTTCTCTTCTTGATAAGAAGCTAGCAAGTCTTCGACTGTTTGAAACGTTTTGATCCCTTCATGTTTCGCAATATTCAATGTTTCTTCAGATAGGTCTGTCCCCTTTACGTCATAGCCGCGCTCTTTCAAATTGATTGCTAAGTTCATCCCCATCTTGCCTAATCCAACAAAACTCACTTCCATGATAGCGCCTCCATTTCTATATCTCCATTATACAAAAAAATATTTTTTTGTAAATACAAAAAATAAAAATTTTTTCGTTTGATTTTTTTTACAAAACATTATATCCTTTATTTAGAGAGTAAAGGGGGAACACATATGTCTGTATCCATTCGCTTACAAATAAGAACGATGTACAATGATTTCAGTCCAAAGGAGCAAGCCATTGCAGATTACGTGCTAGAAAATTCAAGTAAAGTAGCTCACAGTTCCATTAGTGATTTAGCGAATGAACTTGGAATCGCTGACTCCACTTTTTTTCAATTTACGAAAAAACTTGGTTACAATGGATTCAAAGATTTCAAAATGGCGATGCTCATTCAAGAAAATGATTTTTCTGCGATTGCGATCCATGAAAATATTGATCAAAATGATACAGAACTGACTATGGCACAAAAAGTGTTTGATTCAAATATCACTACTTTGAATGATACACAAATATTATTACGACAAGAAGATTTAAAAAAAGCGGTTGATTTGATCAACAATTCTGATCGGCTATTCTTCTTTGGTGTAGGTGGGTCTGAAATTGTTGCAACTGATGCTTATCACAAATTTTTGCGTTCGCCAATCTCAGTTTTTCACAGCACGGATTACCATATCCAATTAATGGAAGCTTCTCTTTTGACACCTACTGATTGTGCAATCTTGATTTCCCATACAGGTCAATCGAAAGAAACGATTCGTTTAGCAGAGACAGTCAAAGCTACTGGAGCCAAAGTAATCGTCGTCACGAGCCAAGCTCATTCCCCTTTGGCTAAACTTGGTGATGTGGTCTTTATTTCCATTGCAGAAGAGACAGAATTTCGTTCGGAAGCTTTAGCTTCGCGGATTTCTCAACTAAGTATCATGGACTCGCTTTACGTTATTTTGATGTTTTATAATCAAGAAGAAGCGCGTGACTCGATTTCCAAAGTTCGTCGAGTCATTGCTCGTAGCAAACAATAAAAAATTCCACCCACCATTAGTCGATTACCAATGGTGAGTGGAATTTTTGTTTAGATGCTGGAGGTAGAGTGTTTGTTGTTTCAATCAAAAAAGAAAAAATAAACCATTCCTACATCATAGAAAATAGCACTCATCCACAAAAAAAAACAGGCAACTAAGTTTTCCCTACCATTCTTCACTAGTTTGTCTGTTTTTTTGAATTATGTTTACTTAATCAATCACTTGCTTCACCTTAAACTCTTTTGTCTGCTCCGATTTTTCTTCTCGACTCGCTAATTCAAACAAAATATGTTCTCCACTCGATTCGTCTTCCACGATGACTAATTTTCCCAATGGCTGGCGTTGATCTTTCACGATTTGTGCTTCACGAATCAATTCTTTTGGATCACGTTTTGCTGCTAACGCATTTCCTAAATTAAAAAAAACTGTTTCTTCCATCCTGATTCCTCCCATTTCCACCGATGTTTGGCTTGTTCTCAAAGCTTGAACTCTTTACGCGTTGGAACCTATCTGCTGAAAATTCTATAGTGTTATTATACCATGCGTCAGAAAAACAATGTGCTTTGGACATACTCATTCATAAAAAAATAAATTGATTCTAAAAGTAGAAAAAAATGGAGCAAAACATTCGCACGTTTTGCTCCACTCTTCTCTTCATCCTTAGATTTCAATCTTCATCCCATCATAAGCTGTCAACATTTGATGTTCATCTGCTAATTCTTTCATTTCCTGATGTGTCAAACCGCCATTATGAGAGAAATGACTGAGAACATAGGTCGTCTTTTCATCACATAAACCTCGTTCGGATAACGTTTGAATCAGTCGTAAATTTTCGCCTAAATTCATGTGAATTCCACCAACATATGTCATGTTTTGTCCTGTACAATCCAAGGATATCGCATCTAGTTTCAATTGATTCCCTTCTAAATAATCCAAAACTTCATTGGTTGGAAAACCTGTATCATGTGTATAAAATAATCGCTTTCCTCCGCGTTCGATCACATAAATGAAGCAATCCCCATTTTTTTGACCATGTACAGCTGGTAATGTATGAACTTGGTACTCTCCAATTTGATACTTTTTAAATGGCGCTAATTCTTGAAACTCAATACGTTCAGGTTCAATCATTTTTTCCAGTTCAAATGCGCGATCAAAGAAGCGATGAACAGTTGCATTTCCATAGACAGTTAGCTTTTTGTCCAAATCATTAGCATAAGAACTCATTCGAAAAGCTAAATCTTCTGCATATAAATGATCACTATGCCAATGTGTGATCAGTAAATGTTCGATCTCATTGAAATTCAGTTGATGTTCCCGTAAATGAAAATAGCTATCTCCAGGAAAATCAATCAATAGATCACCATCATCTATCAAGGTTTGCGTTTGAGTTCGTAAATCTTTTCCACCATGTTCTCGTGCATAGCGACAAATACGACAGTTACAAAAAATGCCAGGAACTCTTTCTGCGGCTGCCGTGCCTAAATAATGAATTTTCATGTTGTTTCCTCCTACCAATAAGTTGCCCAACTTCGATATAAACGTGTCAGTGCCTCAAAATAAAAATAATCTCCCCACGTAGTACATTCATTAATTCCTGTTCCACCTGGCTTAGAGTATACGCCTTGAACTAACAGACCATTTGATTCTGGAACATTTTTTGTCGTGTAATTCATCAGATTAACCATGATTTTTTGCGCAGCTTCTTCATATTCTTGACGTCGTGGATCCATTAATGGTAACTGTTTTGCCAACTCCAACAAGCCACAAACCGTAATTGCTGATGCAGATGTATCTCTTTCTTCCTCGCCATCCACAAAAAACAGATCCCAATAAGCAATTTTATCTTCCGGCAAATGAGCTAAGTAGTAATCTGCTAAATGACAAGCAGACTCTAGTAACGTTGCATCTCCTATATGAGTAAAACTGATTGGAAAACCATAGATTCCCCACGCTTGGCCTCTTGACCAACAGGAATCGTCCGCGTAACCTTGCGCTGTCGCGCCAAAACGAGGGTTTCCTGTCTCAATATCCATATAATATGTGTGAAAAGTTGAATAATCTTTACGAATCAAATACTTCTGCGCCAATTTCACGTGATTTTTAGCTGCTTCTCGATAACGTGAGTCACCCGTTTCATCTGAAGCAAAATACAGTAAAGGCAAATTCATATTGCAGTCAATAATCATTCGACCTTGTTGTTCTTTATCAGATAGATCACCCCAAGCTTGGAAAATCTTCGCTGTTTCGTTATAACGTCGCATCAGAACATCTGCTGCTTGGAGTGCCATTTTTCGTGAAGAAGCTGTATTGTTTTCGCGATAGTCAGCAACTGCTGCTAAGGAATATAAAAAGCCAATATCATGATGGTTCAAAACGATTTCTTCGTCTAGTCGTTGCTGAAATACTTCTAGCTGTTTGGTAATCACTTGCTGGATTCGCTCGTCTGGGCGATAACCTTGAGCCAGATGCAGCATACCAATCCAAAAACCATCTGTCCAATCTGCATTTTCAACAGCTGGATAACGATAATTTTTAGAAACTGCTGCTGGTACTAAGGTTTCAAATGTTGACAGATTATCAATGATTTTTTGATAAACAAATTCAAGTTCTTGTGCGACTTTTTCTTTTGTTAGCATATTGCCCTCCAATTTAATACAAAACGATTTTTTCTTGGTCGGTAGCTACGACCACTCGACCATAATAGTATGCTCCTTCAACACAATACGCTCTTCGTCCATGGACAGGTTCTTGATGTTGGATCAAAATTAATTTTTGCGTGCGATCTTTCAACTGAATTTTGATTGCTTCCACTATTTCATCTGATTGTTGCTCTGCTTCTGAGTAAACGGGTAGTTTCTCAACTTTTGTAATCAGTCCCCGTGGGTTTAAAAGATAAGTGGTTGCAGCTGTTCCTTGGATATTTTTCTTTAAGACAGCACAAGTGATTTTTCGTAATTCATTGTAGGTTGGTGCGCTATTTTTTTCGTAGCATTTCCAACGTGTTTCTTTCGCCAAACATGAAATCTCATAGCCTAATTCTGGGAAAATCAGTGTCTTTTGTTTTTGCTGGACTACTGATGAATCAACATGAAAAAACGTTTCAATTTCATGGTTTCCACGACAAAGATAGTTGTCACTAACGAGGCTGAATCCTTCCGGAAAATGAATCACTTTACGATCAACGTACACTGGATCAGCTAATGTCAAGTAACCTAAATGACCACCTTCAAAAAACTGGACACCTGACTTTTCGCTGGCTTTTTGATTGATTGGTGTCGCAACTTTGACGCTGTCCCACGCATCTGTATGTTGATTAAAGTTTTTTTGATCCACCACGATGGTATTATGCGCTGTTGCTTCTTTGAAAGCCAGTCGATGTTTACTTAATTCATAGCTGTATCGACCTGAATCAATCAAAATGTCTTTTCCTTGATAAACTAAGTCAATATGGAGTAAATCATCATGTCCATGTCCGCCGCCCAGAGGTCCGCACTTAAACAAATGATACGTCAGCGGACTTTTGGCAATCATGATGCCGGCTTGCTCAAAATGATGAAAAGCTTCTTCCAATAAAAAGTGATTCGTAATCGGAAATTGACCTCTTCCTAAAGACATTTTTGCAAAAAAGGTTAAGTCTGCTTGATTTTTTTTTATTTGTCCATCTGGATTAGTTAAAATAACTTCTGCATATTGCAATAATCCTGTCATATCTTCTTGGTCGCTATCGCCATACATCGGTTGCTGACCGTTTGGTTTCACAAACAAGCTGGCTGCTCTTGCCAATTGTTTCGCATAGTCAACAATTTTTTCTGGCACATCCGTTTCTGCCCTTTGCGCGAGTTGTAAAATTTCCAATAAACAAAGCAAAACTTCATTGTGATACATAAAAGATTGTTCTCGTTGCATGCCATCTGCTTCTACCTGTAAAGCTAATGAATGCGTTAAATAAAAGAGACTTTCTACTCGCCATAAAGCTGCCTTCTCGAACGTGGGAAAAGCTAGACTTAAACTATACAACCCGGCAATTTCTAACACCTGCCAGTTGCTCTGGCCTCTTTCAATCGATAAATTTTCGTAGAGATACGTTCCTTGGCTCTCGAGAATTGCTTCCAACTCCTGCTTCAATTCGTCCGAGAAAAGTGGCAAGAAGCGATTCATTTCAATTAATTTCAACCAATTAACCACACGTAGCCCCACATCAATTGTTCGCCAGCTAGACTGTTTCGTTGTTTGATTTAGTGGGTTATGCTGAAGAAATGCATGTAAAAAACATTCAAGATATTCTTGATACTTTGGCTCTTCTGTTAACAAATAAGCCAATCCTACATCAACTAAAAAGCGATGGCGATGCAACATATAAAGCCATTCCATATCCCCATTTGGACTAGTTGACCACTCAATGTCTGCTATTTGCCAAAAAACAGGTTCGTGCGTTCTTTCCATATCCCACGCGTTATCAAAAAGATATTCTCCAGAAACAAATCGTTGACTTCTTACAAGTAGTTCTTCGCACCCATTTTCATCATTTTTCAGCAATTCTTCTCTAAATGCAATGAATTCTTCTTGACTTGTACAATTGAAAAAACCTTTAAAATTTTCCTCCATGTCACTGACTCCTATGCCATGATCGGTGTTTCAGAAAAATGGATCTCATGGATTGGCACACCCTCTGTTTCAAAAATGATGACTTCATTTATCCCTTTTTTCCAAAAGAAATCAGGAATAAATAAAGAGTGTACCGGTCCTTCTTGCCAATAGCGTCCCATATTTTCCCCATTCACAAAGACAACACCTTTACCAAAAGTACTACAATCTAAAAATGTATTTCCGACTTCCTCTAGCAATAGCTCAATCTTATAAAAACTTGGTGTTTTTGCGATTGCCGCCTTGGTAAAATCAATTTTTGCTAACTGCTTTGGCTGTAATTCTAATGGATAATGTTCCCAATCAGAGATGTAATGGATATCCTCCATCACCCCACTCCGAATACCTTTTCGTTGACTATCCGCAACGAGCTTAGGTCCATAATTATTTCGACCCATGTTTTCAACTAACAAACTCAATTTATTTTTTTCTTGGGTCAAGTCACATGAAAATTCTTGTCCTAATTCTGCCTGATACTGAGTTGCAATCAACTGTTGATTCATGAAAAATTGAACACGATCCAAGCCATCAACGACTTTCATTTTGGCAATGTGTCGTTTGTTCAATAATTGGCTACGATACAGGATATATCCAAAATTTTGACCGATTTTTTCCATAGGCAAAGTATAGTCATTGATTATGGGCTCACTGATTTCTTCCAAAACAGAAAACAAACTGACACTTTCCTTCACTGCATAAGAACCTAAGCAAGTTGTTTTTGGATAGACAGGTTTTGAAGTTTTAGCTGTTGGCACTTCTTCTTGAATCACTTTTTGAATAGCAAAATATTTTTCCGTTGGCATACCCCATTCTGTTAACGGCGCATCATAATCATAAGAGGTGATTTGTGGCTCATTCGTTGCTCCTGCATCTGAACAACCATTATAAAATCCAAAGTTCGTGCCACCTTGAAACATATAGAAATTAATACTCCCTTTTTTTAACACTTGGCGTACTTCTTCTGCTGTTTCTTGTGGGTCGCGACGAATAATTGGTTTTCCCCAAGAGTTGAACCACCCATCCCAAAACTCCATGCACATGTAAGGTTCATTCAACCCATTTTTTTCTTGGTAATTCTGTAACCACTTGAAGTTTTCATTTGCACCAGATCCAAAATTTGCTGTCGCTAAAATTCCTTCTTGTGGTAAAGTTCCAGCTTCTAAAACCTCTTCCCAACCACCATCTGAGGTTACTAAAGGAACATCCAAGTAGTGTTGCAGTTCTTCTGCTAAAAATTTCAAATACGTTTTATCTTCGCCATAAGAACCATATTCATTTTCTACCTGAATGAGTAACAAACTTCCCCCGTGTGTCACTTGATATGGCGCTAATTTTGGCAATAACACTTGATAATATTCCTTCACTGCCTGCAAATAACCTGGATGTTGACTACGAATGCGCATGCTTGGATCTGCCAATAACCAAGCTGGCAACCCACCAAAATCCCACTCTGCACAAATATACGGACTTGGTCGAACAATGATATACAACCCTAATTCTTCCGCTATATCTAAGAACTTCGTTACATCTGCAATTCCAGTAAAATCAAACGTTCCTTTTTTCGGTTCATGTAAATTCCAAGGAATGTACGTTTCCACACAGTTACAGCCCATCGCCTGCAAGTTTTGTAACGTTTGACGCCAATGTGTCGGGGCAATTCTAAAATAATGAACGGCACCAGAGATCAGCTTGATTGGCTGCCCATCCACATAAAACTCTTCTTTGATTTCGAAATTCATCCTGCAGTTCCTCCTAAAATTCTTATTTGATTGCAGAGTCTAGACCATTTGATTTGAATTTTGATTGCAAAAACATATAAAGCAAGACAATCGGAATAACTGAGGTCGCTAAAACGGCCATCAGTGCACCATAATTCAAAGGATCGTAGTTGTTTTGTGTCATGTTTTGAATAATCAATGGGACAGTGAATTTTTTTGAGTCGGATAAAACGATCAACGGAATCAAATAAGAGTTCCAATAACCCATAAACGTCAATAACGCTGTCGTGATAATACTTGGAGTCAACACTGGAACAGCAATTTTCCAAAAAATCGTCCATTCACTAGCACCGTCGATCCGGGAAGCTTCCATCAATTCATTGGGAAACTGCTGTGCATATTGACGCATCATAAACACGGAAGTTGTCGAAGCAACGCTCGGAATGATTACCCCGGCAAATGTGTTTGTTAAACCAAATTTACTTAAAATATAGAAAGTTGGGATCAATGTCGCAAAACTTGGAATCATTCGAGAAATCATCACTAAGTTGAAAATAAGATTGCTACCTTTGAAACGATATTTTGCCATGACATACCCAGCTAACGTGGTAACAATCGTAGAAAGTGCTGTCCCTACCAATGTGATGACAGCTGAATTGAACAACACTCGAATGTAATTATATTTTTCTTGTATCTCACCAAGGTTTTTTAAAAAGTGTGGCCCAATTGTAAAATTGATTTTTTCCCCTAATATCACATCGTTCGATTGAGTTGAAGCAATGAGCATATAAACATAAGGTAAAGCAAAGATTACTAAACCAATCAGTAAAACGAAATAAATAAGTAATGGGTTCAATTTACGCTTCATTGTTTTTTCCTCCTACAATAAACTGAATAATGGATAGGATTGCTGCAATGATCACCATCGTCCAAGCAATCGCAGAAGCTTTCCCGAAATCAACCATTTCAAAACTTGTTTTATACAAATTCACACCAACTGTTACTGCAGAAGATTCTGGTCCGAATCCATTTTTGAATAAAATGTTTGGTACTTCAAAGGCACCTAATCCATTGATTGTCGAAAGAATCATTCCCATCAACACAACTGGTTTCAACAAAGGGATCGTGATTTTAAAGAATTTTTGAAAACTATTGGCTCCATCGATATCTGCGCTCTCATAAATTTCTGACGAGATATTTTGCAATCCGGCTAAAAACAAAACTGTGTAATACCCAACATTCAACCAGATCGAGATAATGATAATCGATACTCGTGCCCAAAATGGATCCGTTAGCCAAGGAATCGGTTCCATTCCAAAGGTTGTTAACACCGTATTGAATAAACCTGTTGGATTATAAAAAGTTAAGAACACTGATGACACTGCAACAATCGATGTGATTGCCGGTAAATAGTACACTGTCCGAAAAAAACCTTTTCCTTTAATTGTTGGCTTATTTAACAAAACAGCAAAAATCAAAGCAAAGAAAATCGTGATCGGAATTGAAAAAATCATAAAAATAAACACATTGAAATACGATTTAAAAAACAATGGATCTTTAAAAATAGCTGTAAAATTATCTAAACCGATAAAATCAATCGATGTCGATACTTTTGAAAAACTAAATCCCAATGACATCACTGCCGGAATCAATAAAGTAATGATGAAAAATGCTAAAAATGGCAACAACATGATATAAGCTGTTCGGGAATAATTAGTAATGGCTTTTTTCTTTTTTGGAAATTCCATATCCAGATGCTCCTTTTCTGTTCTAAAAATAGGTTAGGACAGTATGGCAGCCCTCACTATCCTAACCCGTTTGATTTACTCGTTTATTTCTACGTTATACTTCGAAGAAAAATCTTCTGCTTGTTTCTTCAATGCTTTATCAACAGACATACCCTTATTCTTGATGTCATAGCTTGCGGCCTCAATATAATTGTCTAAATCTGCCGAGTAAGGGAACGCATAACCCTTGATACTATTTTGACTGATTTCATCTAGTGTCAATAAAATCTTTTGGTTTCCGTAGTAAGGAAACTCTTTTTGAGCAACTTCGCTTTGATAAGCAGTCACATTTGCAGGCAAACCACTTAGTTCCATGTACGCATCCAACGCATCTTTATCCGTTAGTGCAAAGGTGATGAATTGTAACGCTGCTAACGCATTATCTGATTTTTTAGGTACATAATAACTAGATCCACCACTCATTGGTGAAAAGTTTTTTGATTCGTCTACCGCAGGAATCGCACTGATTCGCCAGTTTCCTGCATCATCTGGATAATCCGTTGCTTGATAAGAAGCTAACCAGCCACCAGCAAAGATTACGCCACATTCTTGTCCAATCACTGTATAATCTTTTGAATTACCATAGGCTACTAAATCTTCATCTTGAAGTTTTTGAATGATGTCGTATGATTTTTTAACCGCGTCATCCAATAAATTTAATTTTCCATTTTTATCAAATAAAGACACACCTTGTTGTTCCGTCAAATATTTAACAAGATCCAATTCTCCTGTATCACGCATAAATAATAGCTTTTTACCTGTTTTTTCTTTTAATTTCTTCCCTGCATCAATCAATTCATCCCAATTTTTAATGGTTGTTACATCGATCCCAGCTTCTTTAAAAGCGGTTTCATTATAGAACATGCATGCATTCCCCCAGTCATTAGGAAAACCAAATACTTTTTTCGATGGTGCAATATTCCCCAACATGTTCATCTTTGCATCATAAAAATCTTTGCCGTACTCTTTTACAAAGCCAAAGTCTTCAGACGAGTAAAATAAATCTTCAAACTTATCAAAAACTGAACCAGCATTACTATCTTGCAAGAAAATCAAATCTGGCATTTTTTCATTTGCAACTAATTTTGGTGTTACCTTTTGAACCATCGGAATAGCGGGAGCTACATCCACCGGATTCAATTCTAATTCTGTATCATATTTCTGATTATAAAGCTCAATGGATTTTTGTAAGTAATCGGTATTCTTCCCTTTGGGAACATACACCTCAATACTTGCTTTTTTCACGCGTTCTTCTTTTGCCAAATCCTTAGCAGAATCTGCTCCTGCTTCTGCTTTTGAATCACCACCACCACAGGCTGCCAAACTAACTACTGCCAATAATCCTAAAGCACCGCTCAACAATTTTTTGTACTTCATAAAGTACCTCCTAAATTTTTGTAAACGCTTTATTCATTCGTAGAATACACGAAAGCTAGGCAAAGGTCAATAAGTTTAGTGAACTTTTTTATTTTATTCACTAAACTTATTTCACCTAATTTTTATAAGGTTTTTTCACAAAAAAAGAGAGAGATGACAAAAACTTGTCATCCCCTCTTTTCAAATAGACAGCGAAACAATCATCAACCACTAGTCGAATTTAATCGCCTGTGCTCCCACGCAGACTGAGTTCCGTCGCAATAATTAATTTTTTAGCCACTTGTCTTCCAGTTTCTAATTTCTCCAACAGTAACTCCACACTTGCTTCGCCCATCAGTTCTGTATGTATTCTCACTGAACTCAACGTTGGAAAAATATGTTTAGCAACACTCGTATCGTTGAACCCAATTAACGATACTCTTTCAGGTACCTTGATTCCTGCTTCCAGCAACGCTCTTAGTGCACCAACCGCTAAAGGATCATTTGCAATAAAAAATGCGGTTGGCAAATGTTGCCCTAACGTAGCGATTGCTTGTTTCATCATTTCATAACCACTTTCGACATCAAAACCACTTTGGAATACATTTTCCTCTCGGTAGACGTCACGGAAACTTGTGTATTTTTCAAAAGCAATGGTTCGTTTGTCTTTTCCAACAGGATGGTTAGGCAATGTTTTACCGTAGTCCAAGCCACCGATAAATCCAATATTCTTATGACCGCGCGCACAGAAAAAGTCAATCACACTATTCACAGCCTGATCAAAATCTAGGGACACAGAATCATATTTTGTTGAAAGAATATCCATTCCAACAAAAACTAGGTTATCTGTGAAATCAATTAATGATTGTTGCTGCTCTGGTGTACATTCGCCAATCGAAATAATACCAATTACCTCTTCATCAAATATACGTGTATCGTTATAAAAATAGCGCACAATCTCATAACCTTCATCCAAAATCTTCTTTTCAGCACTCATTCTTAGCGAAAGATAATATACATCATCGAGCTCATCTTTTTCCGTCATCCATTGAACGATCGCGATTTTTCCTTTATCAATGACGCGGTTCCGTTTATATTTGGTATATTCTAGTTTCTCTGCCGCTTCAAAAATTCGTTTTTTTGTCTCATCACTCACTGATAACGTTTGATCAAAATTCAATACTCGAGAAACAGTTGTCTTAGAAACACTTGCTAAATCTGCAATGTCTTTAATTGTTGCCATGTTAGCACCTCATTCTTCAATCCTTCGTTTTAATAAAAAATCTAAAATATACGAGTTCAGTAAACTGAACAAAATACCTATCACTACTGATTTTACCCCATAAGTCAAAAATCCCAAAGCTAGTACCATCACATTTATGTAACGGATTCCTCTGGCAATACTAAATTCTGGATGTTTTTTATTGATTGCTAAAGCAATGACATCCATTCCTACCGTAGAAGCATTCGCGGAAATACAGCAATAATACCCAATCGCGATAAAAACACAGGCAAAAAGAAAATCAACGACCAAATTGATTTGCACATTGAGTTTAAGTAGATAAAACATCGTAAAGAACAGGTTATAGCAAATACTGCTAACAATTGATTTGAGAAAATTCCCTTTCCCTAGAAAGAACCAACAAAAAATCAATAATAAGACTGTTACACCAGAAGTTAAATAAAAAATTGGTATTTGCGAGATTTTTTCTAAAATCATCGCCACACTTGTTACCCCACCATTGATAATATTATTCGGTTTCATCCAATTTGCGTAAGCAAATCCTAAAAAAACATTTCCAACAATGATTTTTAGAATATTTTTTTGTTCTGTTGTCGTTATTTTACTTTGAATCACAGCTTTTCGCATTCCTACTCTCTCCTAACAAAGCGCTTTCATTTTATTCTAGTAGAACTATACCATTGATTCACCTATTTTTTCAAATAGTTTAGTGAAAATTCAGTAAAACATTTTAGGCGTTTGTTTAAACTTCTAATTTTACACAGAAAAAGAAGAACGAGTACAAACCAGCTCGTCCTTCTTTTTGTCAACTTTCATTTACAGTGTTCACCATTCAAAACAAGTCTAAATGCCACAAAAATTTGAGAAGTAATTTCTGAAAATGCATTCTTATTTATTGGAGCTGGGCATTTCTTTCACGACTTTATCTTCGTCCCAAAACAACTCCTCCCTATAGCTTTTCATTTCAACATATGAAGAACTATTTTGGATGCTTGCTCGCTATCTTGTCGAAGCTGAATGTTTTGCGCCGTAACCTTTTATTCCCACTCAACTTCCAACTGACTAGATTCACCTGTCATACCTGCCGTTTGAACTTGTACACTTCTTCCATCTTCACTAATTGTTATATTTTCATCTGCATGAATAACTGTTTTCACTGCTTTTGAAAAATTCAGCGTCAATGTTGCATTCGTTTGTAAAGGATTAGCGACTGTTACTTTCGCCTGATTTGATTCCTCTTTCACCAAAACTGAGGCTGGTTGATCCACTGTAATACCTGCCACTGTTTGATTGGCTACCCAAAGATTTGCTGCTGTTATTCCAGTGACTGTATCTTTGACACTTTGATTTTCCTTTTTGTTGGATAAAATTTCGATTCGATTTTGTTTTGCATAATCTTCAAGACTTTGCGTTGTTGCATTTGGCAAAAGAATATACGCATACTTTTCATCAATTGGTTTTTGACCATGGTTAAGTAAAACTTTTTGATAGTTTTCGGTATACACTTGATTGTTCGGGAAACCTTCATTGATATCGCTGTATTTTCCAGTACGCTGTTCCTTAACTAAAGTAATTGTTTCTTCTTGAGGGAAGTAATATCCAATACTCTGATTTTTTTGTGAAGATGACAAGAGGAGCCAGTCATTTGCTTGCATGGTTTGTTCGCCATTACTGGAAACCTCACCTTGATTTGTCATCAACTGGTACGTACTGTTGGAATCAAGCATTCGGTTTTCAATCACTGTTTCAATCGAAGCTGATGTCGTTCCTTGAATACCTGAGCCTAATGCAACAATTTGGCCATCAAATACAAACCAAGATTTCTGCGCTTTAAGATCCATTGGTAAAACCATACCGTTATTTTTCGTTCCCTCTTTGTTTAGCGCCATGCCAATAGCAGCATTTTTTCCGTCTGTTGCACCACCTACTTGTTTTTCTGAAGAACGCACTGTCGTAAATGAGCTCACTTCATCTGCTAATTTGACTGTATCAACTGTCGTGCCAGGCAATCGGTATGGATCAACCGTCGGCCAATAACCTTCCCCGTATTGCTGATCTTGATTGAATACATACAACATACCATCGGATGTATGCCAGCCACGTTTGTTCTCTTTGTTACCTGCCTCGAATGAAGAAATTCGGTTCGAGTACATGCTAAGTCCCACACTAAAATCACCACTAGCATAAACATAGCGATCCATTGCACCATACAATTTACTTCCTAGAAACGGTTTTTCTTTTCCAAGAATCGTTTCATCACTCATCACCTGTTTCGTTAACAATAAATCTTTGAAATCACGTGCATTGGTATAGTAATAAGCTGGATTCTCCTTCAACCAATATTTGACACTTTCTTTTAACTGACTGTTTGCTGACGGGTCTGCAAATTCTGATACTAGCAATAAATTATACATTGTTGGTGAACCAAAACCAGTTGTTTTTGTCGAAGTTGCTCGCGAAATGGAACGACCATTCACCATTGGCATCATTTCGCCCTTCTCGATTAATGGAATAAAGGCGTTATTCACATTGGTCACAAAAGAATCTGTTACTTCTTTAGGTAAATTCCATTTTGAATTGGCTAAAATTCCTAAAATCTTGCTTGTTCCTTTCACCAAAACATTTCCATATGAACCCGTGTATGGAATATCACCATGTTGAATAAACGAACCATCTTTATAGAATCCGTCTCCTTTTGTCACAAGTGCAAAAACTTCTTTGATACTTTCGCCGGAAACACTTAATTTATCTCCACTTTTTTGTAAAATACCCAACCCCATGACCGTTAACGCTAAATCCGTGCGATTCGCTCCTGTCGTTTGGAAATTGGGAATAAAATGCAAATCAACAAAGGTTCCTTGTGGCTTACCGTACAATTGTTTATAAGGATCTGGAACATACAGCGAAATGACTTGCGTGTATTTTGACAATTGCTCCGTTGTCAGCTCGTCTTTCATAATCATCAGAATATCAATAAATTTTTGTGGCACACCAATCTGCCAATCCCACCAGTTACCATGATATTTTTTACCATCGTATTTTCGAACATCTATCATAAAATCAAGTGCCTCAACAATGTCCGTTCTTGCCTGTTGATCTTGATAAAGGGTCGTTCCTTTTGTCCCATAAGCTCGAGCCAAAACAGAAAGATTCGCAAATTGGGTTGTTATATCTGCGGAGGCTGTGTCTGATGCAATCTTTTCCCACAAATACGTGCGATTGGATTCTTTATTTAGTTTCCCATATAATTCATTGGCTTGTTTTGAAAGCTTTTGCGTATACGCAATAATATCTGGATCATTTAATAATTCAGGATTTTTTTCAAAATCACCAACAAGATTCGTTTTCCATTTTTGTTGCAACTCTTTGGCTTCTGCCTCAGTTGGATCATTTGATTCTTCTGGATCTAAAGGAATCGAACCAATCTCCCCATTTTTTAGCGCCACTACCTTCAACGTTATCCGATCACCAAAAAGACGAAGTCCAATTTTGCCTTGCCATTCTCCATCAATACTTCCATTACCATTAGGATAGTTGACTTCTTGATTTTCATATAACAAATGCCCATTTAAATAAGTAACAATTTTTTTCCCTTCATAGCGTACCAACAAACGATATGTTTTTCCTTTGACCAACGGTGAACCTTTAATTGTGGTGATCCACTTTCCACCCGGTTGTCCTAGCTGCCAATCTCCATCTCCATTGTAAGCAAAGGACTGCCAAGTCGTTGAATCAGTCTCACTTCCTCTAAAAATCACCCCAAAGTTTTTTTGTCCTTCATAAAGAAAAGTCATCTCAACTTCTCCAGTTTTCTTTAACGGTGCATCTTGTAACACACTCACAGATTCAATCGAAGATCCTTGTGTTGTATTACTAATAACTAATTGATTCTCATGAAGACTAGTCTTAGAAGTCCCTTTGATATCTAACCAATTCCCCTTTTCTTGACTAAAATTAGTTTCAAAAATTTCCGTTGCTCTTACTGTTACACTCTGAAACATACCGATAGCAATGATAGTTCCCACAAAAAATACCCACTGAATCATCTTCCCTTTTTTCATCTGATACCTCCTAGATAGCTTGCCTTCAACACCTGTCTATAATCCAATTGCGACACAACTAAATAAAGCGTTTTCACAAAGCATGATAGCATAGACTTTATTTTTAGTAAACATATAAGATAATTCACTAAACTAAGCGTTTTGATTAAGTGGTCTTCAACAAAATATGTCTTTTAAACTGTTTTGTCCCTGTCTCCAACAAGTATTACAGACAAAAAGCCAAACAGAATATACTTCTGTTTGGCTTTTTATTGTTAGAAAAACCTAATAGATTCGTCTATTGCCGTTTTTTACAAACAGCCACTCTTCATCGACATTTTTGCTAACCTTTTTCAATAAATTTAACAAGGTTTCTTTTTCTTTTACGGAAAGTCCAAGCAATGCAGCCTTTTCCGAATAAGCTTCTTCACGCTTTAAATAGTCATAAAGTGCTTCTGCTTTTTCAGTCGTATATAATCGACGAATTTTTTTATTCTCAGCATCGATTTCTTTGCGAACTAAACCAGCGTTTACAAGTTTTTGAACAGATTTCGATACAGTTGTTCGGTCTTGTTTGACTAACTCTGCTATCGCGTCATTGATAATCCCCGGGTTCTCATAGATTCTTGTTAAGTATAGATATTGTTCTTTGTTTAGCTCTAATTCCTTGAACTCAACATTACTAATATATGATAACGAACGGGAAATGATTCCAATTTCTCTTAAAATCTCAGACATTTTTTACTCCTCTACAGGTAATAGATAGGTTTCCAAATTAAGCGTTTCAATTATTCTATCCAAATCTGCTACTTTCACCACCATTGTTTGATCTGGACGTCCTGGTGCGAATACTAATTTTTCATGTGTTAATAATTCTTCGTCAATAATCATTGGAACATGTGCTTCGTAGCCAAAAGGAGAAACTGCGCCAGACTTTTGTCCCGTTTGCTCTTCCATCACTTCTGCAGAAACGACGGATACTCTTTTGCCAATCAACTTACTTAATCGTTTAAAATCACTCTTTTTCGTCGTAAAAGTCAGAAAAATATAGTTATTTTTTTGCTTATCTTTTAAGTATAAACTTTTGGTCTCGGTGCCGGTAAAACCTTGCTCTGCTTTGACCACTAACGCATCTTCATTTGTGTAAATCGCGCGATGATCATATAGTTCGAAATCAATTCCAGCTTGACTAAATGTTTCTTCTAAATTAATCAAAATGATTCACTCCTTAAAATTGTAGAAAACTCTACATTAGCTAGCTATAAACTTACCGCTTTTTTGTTGAAAAATCAACATTTTTAATTGTTGGATTGGTGCTTTTTTTCATCTATGTTTCTAAAGAGCATAAAAAAAAGCTTGTTATAGGCACTAACAAGCCTTTTTAGTTCTTCAGTCAAAAATTTTAAACTCTCTTTTTATATGTTTCCTACAATTTCAGTGAATCCATCTTTCAATTGCTGATTCTCAGTTTCTTTGAAGTATAAATAATTGTCAGGATTTCCTTGATTCTGACTCGTCACCAAGACCTTAGGAACACCTGCATCAATCGTAAAGAAATAAACATGCTTAGCCAACGATGCTTGCGTCTCCGCATCAGAATAGACCGCTACTAACGCATAACTAGCAGCTTCACCATTTTCCGACCAAGTTAAAGTGATTGGCACATTGTTAACTGTCGCTTGCCAGCCATTTGTGTTAGCAAGAACTGTATCAGGAAGCTGTAAACCATATAAATTAACGTTATTTCCAGGACCATATTCTTTATAACTTTGTTTCATGGTTTCTCCCCAGCTAGCCATAAATGTGTTTAATTGTTGCGCTTTAGCCTTACTCCACAAAACATTCACCGCTTGATTTTCTCTAACTGAAGAACTATTGCTTTCCATAGTCATCTGCTGATTACTTGAGGTTGTAGAGACAGAACTTTTGCTTGTGCTCATTTCCGTTGCAGCAGTTGAATGTTCTGTAGAAGCTACCGTTGTTTCTTGACTAATTTTGGTAGAGGCGGACATAGAACTAACCTCTTTATTTTGTTGACAAGCAGTCAACAATAATGTTGTAAACAATAAACTGATGATCGACACTTTTTTCATTTTATAACCCCTCATAAAATAACTTTAATTTAATATTTAAAAGTTATTATAACGAACTATAACTATTACTACAATCACTTGAAAAAATAATCAGATTCGAAAAATATTTATAGCGTGACTACAATGATGCTATTTACATTTGTATCTTCCTCATGTCACTGTTACCACACACGCTTCTCTCTTCATCGCTCCTTCAAGATCAGAAATATGCCTTTCAAGATACTCTTACCTTTTTTCTCAAAAATATGTTAGCGTTTACTTATTGAAGGAGGTGACTTTATATGAAAAATGTGAAAAAATTAAGTCAACAGAACTTAAACAAAATTTTAGGGCGTGGTTACCAAGGATTCACCTCTACTGGACCAAAACCGAGTGATTGGGAAATGGCTCTTGGAGGTACGACATTTCCGGTACAAGGAGCTTGCCCTTCTGGGTCAAACACAATAGGATATATTGGTGGTGGTCAGCATTTATGTAAAAAATATTAAGCGCCATTTTCTTCGTGGAAGGAGCGATTACGAATGAATTTATTTGATTTCTGGTCCCTCACTTTTGGCGGAACGACTCGTGATTCTTATGAAAAGAAAAATGGACAATTAAACCTCTTGCCCAGTTTCTTTTGGATTCTTTTTGTCGTTGCTGGTATGTTATTCCTTCACTTCCTCATTGGTTATTTTTGGAAGTAAAAAAATGAGAGAGATCCAACTAGTGAAACCGCCGACCAATTCCTAGTTGAATCTCTTTTACTTAAGGTGATTGTATGAAAAGATTATTTGATCAGTTATTTTTAAACTTCTTTTCCTTTTTCTTAATAGGTATGTTTTTCTTACTTCCTTTCTACTTATCCAAAAGTGATGTACGCGATTATGAAGCTTTCACACTTTTGCATACGCAAGGTATTATCGAAGATCGTGGTTCTTGGCAGAAAGTTACTCAAACTATTCGGTCAAAGAAAAATATACCTACTATTGAACAAGTAAACTATGCCGTACAACTAGCAAATCATCATAATTTTGCTATGGCGCTCAATACAGCAGCTCAACAACCCACAGTAGAAATCCTACCCAGTAGACATGATTTTCTGGAATTTTCTGTGATCACTATTCCATCAATCTACAGCAATCATAATGTGTTTATAAAAAATTATGTCAATACCTTATCAAACCTGATTGAAACTGCGGAGAAAAATATTGTACTGGATTTAACAAATAACACTGGCGGATCTAGGGAACCTATGATTCTTGGTGTACGCTCACTGATACCAGATGGGCAATTGTTCGATGAAGTTGATAAGTGGAAAAATCACTATCCTTTAATTTTGAAAAACACCCTCTTACTAGGTGGGATTTCTGGTAGTACATGGAATGGGTTCAATCATCTGACAGTTAATCCCACACCAAAAAGTTTAAACAAAAAAGTCGCCGTAGTTGTCAATCACAAAACGGCAAGTGCTGCAGAAAATGTATTAATCGCCCTAAAAAATAATCACAAGGTTAAAGTATTTGGACAACAAACAGCTGGACTAACCACTTTAAACGCAGCCAAATACTTAACCACTCGTCATAATAACATTCCATGGCTCATCAATTATTCCATTGGCTATATACAAAGTGCAGCCAACGGTAATCAAAATCCAGCTTCTTATCCAAACGGCATTTTGCCAGATACGAAGTCTGATTTTACCTACTTGAATCAAGAAAACAAGCAATTAGTTCAGCAACTGCGCTCTTGGTTTAAGTAAAATCGAGGCTTTTCCTGTTAGATTTGACCAGTCGTAGTTGTTTTGAAGTATTACATTAAAAAAATCAACTCATATAGCCTAAGCCAACAAAAAGCTCTTTTAATTACTTTCTCAATGTTCGATGCAATAAAAATAAATAAAATATTTTTATTTCTCGAATACTTCTACTCAGTATTCGAGAAATTTTATTATCAAAGACACGATGTTATAGTATCTATGTAAAGGATAATCAGTGAGAACTAGTTGTCGTTATGAAAATAATACAAGAATAGATTCATAAAAAGTCATTGATTAAAGGTAAAGGACTACTGAGTCCCGAAGCAAAAACTACTTATTTAATGAATAAGGTCAATCTTCACGTGTATTCCAATTGCTTTTTGATGGTAAGTTACGTTTACTTGAGTATCAAAAAGAAGATTGGTGGAAAGAATATCAATCACAATAAAAATTTTATTAAGCCCTCCTAAATTCTCTCCTAGAGTGATTCTAGTTTGAGATTTTCCAGGAGATAATTTATAAAATCGAATGTAAACAAAAAGCCAAGAACGTTATAGTAACAGCATTCTTGGCATTTTGTTTGATATTTTATCCTACAGACCCTTCCAATGAATCTTTTGGGAATCAGAGGAAAGGAATAGGCTTTTGTATAAATAATTCATTTGATAAATTACTATAGACTGACAGTGTATATTATCAGGTACTATCATTGGTAACGTAGCCAATATCGTATCCAAAATAGCAGGTAGAGAAGTTATTTGAGGATTCAACTTATGCTGCTTCAACCATGAAGTTGAGTTGATTAAAGATAATTGAAGATAGTTGGTATTTCAACGATTTTTGAATCGAGCTAATCACTTTATCAATGATAATTCATCTTGATTGGTTTTCTAATCGTATTCAAGTGGCGTACTTTTGATGAGAAAACAAAATATATAAACAATTATATACTGAATTTTTTATAACTTATTCCAATAATTATTGAAATTTACTTCAGCATTATTTTGTTTGAAAAACTTTCTCATTAATCCTATTATATCTTCTCTAGAATACCCATTGATATCCGTTTCAAGATCCCCTATCTCTGTATAGTGTGAATTAGTATTAAACAGCATCTTACTTTCGGCATCTTTATTTCCAGAGACGCCATTAAACACAACATATGTCTCGATTATACGTCTAATAGTATTACACATAAAGTCCTTTTTATCGTTATCGTAAAGAAATTTCAACTCTTTCCACAAGCTACCATATTGGGTTGTAAAATCTTCGTTTTTGTGTTTCAAGTATTTAAATGATGTCAGATTACCATCATTTATCATACGAACAAAATTGTCCATTTCATAAGGATTTTTACCATCTCTTCTCACTCTTCTCCCAAAAGTCACTTTAAGATAAAAATGTGAATTATGAGTTAATAAGATAAAATGCTTAAATAAATTTTTTCGGCTATATAACTTTTCAATTTCTGAAATGATTAAATATTGCATGGTATCATCATTTGAGTTCATAGGATCGTCCAAAACTATTATTTTAGGCTTACCTGTTTCTAATTCAGGGCTATCCAGACTTCCTATAAAATATAAAAATGCAATTATGTTTTTTTCACCCGTAGAAATTTCTTGTATATTTCTTGTAGAACCATCTTTGTTAATAATTTTATAATGCTTACCCGATTCTATATATTTCAATTCAAGATTTTTCTTTCCAGATTTCGATATTTTTTCACTAATGTTTTTTATAATTATTTCTGGGTTTTTAATTTTTTCTTGCAATTGTTTAAGTTCTTTTCTTTGTTCAATTATTTCTGACTCAATTTTTCTCTTATCAGATTCAATTTTTTCAATTTCATCGCTTAATATTTTCTTTAAATCAGTGCTTGTTTTCTTTAAAGTTACAAGTTCCCCCTGTAATCTTTCCGTCCCCATCTGTTCACATTTTTCTGCAACACGATGCAGTATTAATTTTCTTTTGGCCTCACTCTTACTTTTCTCTATATCATTTGAAAATTCATTATGACTTTTGATCAATTCATTTAAATCTTTTTGAATAGTAGTAAACGATAATGGAATTCTCATTTCAAAACTATCCATGCTAATAAATAACTCTTTTTCTTTTTTCTCAAGTTGCATTTTACACTCTTTTAAAAAATTCATTTGCTCTTTTTTAATATCAATCAATCTAGAATTTACCTTCTCAGTATCAAGATGAGAATAAAAGTCTGAGGCATTCAAGATATCTATATTACTTAAAATATCTATACACTCCTCTATTTTAGCAATACCTTGTTTTATTCTATCTTGTAATCTAAAAACTTCCTTAGTATTGAAAACAGACTCCAATTCTACAATACGCTCGGCAGTTACTTCTCCACCACAAAAAGCACATTTATCTCCTTCATTATGTATTTTTAGACCTTCTTCCGCAAAACTCCTTTTTAAGGAATTCTCCTTTAACTCTTTTATCACAATTGCATTGACTTTACTTTCTATTATTTCATTCACAGATTTACAATATGATTCAAAATTTATACTTGGAAATTCTCTTTCGATAATTTTCCTCTTTTCAGTTGTCACATAAATTGCAAGTGATTTTTTATATTCATCTTCTGTCAATTTTCTAGAATTTGGGATATCGTTTCTAAAATTTTTTCTACTATAATTTCTAGCAAGATTAAATTCACTTGTTATTTCTCCAGCACATTTTTGATACAATAATCCTATTTCATCTTCTTTTTTTCTGACATCATCTTGAGATTTTTCATATTGACTTAAAAACGGACTTTTTTCTACTTCATCGAAACCTTTCAAGCTCTTTAGCAATTCATTTTTTTTAATAGCTTGTACTTCATTTTCACTAATTATTTCTAACTTTGAATCAATTTCTTTCTGTACTAATTTATTAGATTCACCAAGTACAATAGAATTCAATTTTTCATCTTCACCAATTACACTTTCAAAACCTTGGAAAACCCTTACATCGAATTCTCGCCCTAACTGCTCATTTATCACTTGGCATAAAGTTGATTTTCCGGTACCATTCTTTCCATAAAAAAAATTTTTCTCTTTTAATCCAGACAATTCATTATCCTTAAAAACTTGACCATAATTAGTTAAATTAATACTATCTACCAATTAAATCCTTCCCTCCGAAAATTCATGTTCAACTAAATCATTATAAAAAATAATAAATTCACAAGAGTATACCCTAACTTTGCATACCTCATTCATTATTATACCAGTATTTCTTCGTGACACATAAGGGTGTAACATAATAATTTTAAACGAAATGACTACAAGTAGTAATTAAAGCAAATCTTCATAAGACACCTGTAGAATATCTTTGATGGCTTTCAATTGATCCAACTTAATGTGTTGGCGGCCACCTTCAATCTTAACCAACGTTTCCCTAGTTATAGCAAATTTACGAAGCTGTAGGTCTCTAATCAGCTCAGTTTGACCAATTCCTTTTTTCTAATCGGACTTGTCTAATATTGCTACCGATTACATTTTCTTTATCAATAATTTTTTTCTATTCCAAGAATAGCACACCTTTTGGACTAAAATTAGTCCTTTTTCTTATTAATCTTAAAGATTTGGTGTGCTACAACGGGACTAGTATTAGTCCATATTCAATTTTTAGGAGGGATTTTTTTGAAGAAATATGCAAGCATTCTAACCTGTGCTTTACTCATCGGAACTATAAGCGGATGTACCACTTTTGACACTAGTTCTACAAGTACGGAAACTAGTAAAACAACCTTAGAAAAGAATTACCCAATACATTTTTTTCCGGTTCCAGATGGTCTTGAAGCTTATTATCATGATAAAAAACTAGATGTCCCTTTATCAGAAACTGAATCTATTGAAAAGATTTTGCCGATTGAAATTGAAAGAAATCAAGACGATATAAAACTAAAAGCTGATCTTCCCTTACTGAACAGCACTCAAATTGATAGACATGAAAATATCAAAGTTAATATTGAAAAAGGAGCGTTAGCACAACTTTATACTGAAAAAGTTGAACAATTTTTTGAGGCTGGTGTCAATAAAGACTTTTCAAAAATAAGCGATTATTCGGATAACTTTTTTTAATGAAACACAATATGAAATCACAAACTCAACTTTTATGGCTGAAGATATGTACTTAAAAAAAATAAAAGCTTACGACCATCCATTAAATCTGACACTAAATTATGGATTACCCTCTTTTGTATTAGCAGGTTAAGTTGATTATGAATATTCACCAGATTATTTGGAGACACCTCTTCAACACGAGAACAATGATATTAATTTTTAGATTCGTCTAAGAGTCAAAAAATAAAACATGGTTAGTTGATCAATTAAGCACTATAAACACTAGCTTTCATGAATTACCTAATCCTGAAAGAGAAGTTGATATGGTCATTAAAATCTCCTAATAAAAGAAGCGTTAAAAGAATGAGCTCTTCTTCAACGCTTCTTTTATTGATTCAATTTGCATTATTATTTGAACGAGTAATCTGATTTCTAAGCAGTTGTAAAACTCCTTGTGGCGGATAATAGAATGAGCATAACGATTCTACATTGATATAATATATATTAACAAAAATAGTTTTTATTCACTGCAAACTAAGACAAGATCCACTATACTCAAGTAGTAACCGATTGGTTAAATTGGATTTACAAAAAGACACCGATGGAGCCTCAAATTACTCCATATGGATTTAGGCATACCCACTGTAGCTTATTGTTTGAAAGTGGTGCTTCGATAAAAGAAGTACAAGAACGATTAAGTCACAAAGATATTAAAACTACCATGAATATCTATGCTCATGTCACACCACAATCTGTTAAGAAAACTGGTGACCGATTCGCAAAATTTATGAGCGAATAATTCTAAACGTAGCCAATCATTAAAATCCAAATAAAAAAATGCTCGAAACGCTTTAATATCAACGTTTCGAGCAATGAAATAGTTATTATCCAACAGACCCTTCCATCTCATAACTGATCAAACGGTTGAGTTCAACTGCGTATTCCATTGGAAGTTCTTTGGTGAATGGCTCAACAAAGCCCATCACGATCATTTCTGTCGCTTCTGATTCAGTCAAGCCACGGCTCATCAAATAGTAGAGCTGCTCTTCAGAAATTTTTGAGACTTTCGCTTCGTGTTCCAAAGAAACTTGGCTATTATGAATCTCATTGAATGGAATCGTATCTGATTTTGATAGTTCATCCATGATAATCGTGTCACATTCAATGTGGGAAATAGAACCTGCACTGTCTTTAGCAAAGGTTACTTGTCCACGATAATTGACTTCGCCACCGTCCTTTGAAATTGATTTTGAGACGATAGAGCTTGAAGTGTTTGGTGCATTGTGAATCATTTTAGCACCGGTATCTTGGATTTGGTTTGCACCAGCAAAAGCGATCGATAGCATTGTGCCTCGAGCACCTTTTCCGTCTAAGTAAACACTTGGGTATTTCATCGTTGTTTTCGCACCAAGGTTTCCGTCAATCCATTCAACTGTTGCGCCTTCGTAAGCTTTTGCCCGTTTCGTTACTAAGTTATAGACATTGTCAGACCAGTTTTGGATTGTTGTATAGCGACAATAAGCATCTTTTCTGGTATAAATTTCAACAATCGCCGCATGTAAACTATTACTTGAATAAGTTGGTGCTGTACAGCCTTCCACATAGTGAACACTAGCACCTTCATCAACAATAATTAATGTTCGTTCAAATTGTCCGGTATTTTCTGCATTGATTCGGAAGTAGGTCTGTAAAGGAACATCTACTCGAACACCTTTTGGTACATAGATGAACGTACCTCCTGACCAAACGGCAGAGTTCAGTGCAGCCAATTTGTTGTCAGTTGGTGGCACTAATTTAGCAAAATATTCCTTGAATAATTCTGGATATTCTTTCAACGCAGAGTCTGTGTCAGTAAAAATAATCCCTAATTTTTCAAATTCCTCTTTCATGTTGTGGTAAACCACTTCTGATTCGTATTGAGCTGACGCTCCCGCTAAATAAGCACGTTCGGCTTCAGGAATTCCGATTTTTTCAAAGGTTTCTTTGATTTTTTCTGGCACATCTTCCCAGTCACGCGCAGGTTTATCACTTGGTTTTTGATAATATTTGATGGCTTCAAAG
Organism: Enterococcus sp. DIV0660C; assembly: GCF_017316125.1. Classification (GTDB taxonomy): domain Bacteria; phylum Bacillota; class Bacilli; order Lactobacillales; family Enterococcaceae; genus Enterococcus_B. The sequence goes on from NZ_JAFLWA010000004.1 coordinate 83,966, forward strand.
TCAATATCAGACAAGTCGGGGCCCCAAGTTTGCATTGGCATTTTGTTAAATGTTTCTAATGACTTCAAACGAAAATCGAGCATCCACTCTGGTTCTTCTTTTATTCGTGACATTTCACGAATGACTTCTTCGGTCAGCCCTTCTCCGGTACTGAAAACAGGTTGCACATCATCGTGAAACCCAAATTTATATTCTTCTAATTCTGGTACGCCCATATTCTCACTCCTCTTCTTTATGGTAATGGTGGGCTGTCGCCGTGCCATTTTCGGTCACTGCTTGACTTAACGCTTTCCAAGCAAGTGTGGCACACTTGATTCTGGCTGGAAACTTCGCAACACCACTTAACATGGCTGCATCGCCTAATTTTTCTTCATCGGCAACTTCATTTCCTTGAACAAGTTGTAAAAATTCAACTGTTAAGTGTTGTGCTTCAGCAACGGTTTTACCAATTACGGCATCCGTCATCATTGAAGCACTGGCTGTACTGATTGAGCAGCCACTCCCATCAAATGCGATATTTTCAATCACACCCTGTTTAACATCTACTTGTAATTCGATTACATCACCACAAGTTGGATTGTTTAGTTCAATTTTATTCGTTGATTCGGTCAAACTTCCACGGTGGTGTGGATGGGAAGAATGATCTAGAATCACTTGACGATAAAGATTGTCTAATTTAGATAGTCCCATGTTGGAAAAACTCCTTTGTTGCGAGAATTGCTTCAACTAATCGATCGGCGTCTTGCTTAGTATTGTAGAAATAAAAACTTGCTCGAGCTGTTGCAGGTACCTGTAAATAATTCAATAGTGGTTGCGCGCAATGATGTCCTGCTCGAACTGCTACACCTTCCATGTCAAGAGCTGTTGCCACATCATGTGGATGTAAGTTTTCTAAATTAAACGCAATCACTCCGGTACGTATTTCTGGCTCTTGTGGGCCATAAATCGTCAATCCTTCAATTGCTTGAAGTTTAGGCAACACATAGGCTACAATTTCTTCTTCATAACGATGGATTTCTGCTAATCCAATCGTTTCCAAATAATCAATCGCATGTCCCAGTGCAATGGCGCCAGCAATGTTTGGTGTTCCGGCTTCAAATTTCCAAGGCAATTCTTTCCATGTGCTATCGTAAAGTTCAACGAAGTCAATCATTTCGCCACCGAACTCAACGGGTTCCATTTGTTCGAGCCAAGTTCTTTTGCCATATAAAACACCAATTCCAGTTGGGCCACACATTTTATGACCACTAAAAGCATAAAAATCACAATCAAGTTCTTGAACGTTGATTGGCATATGTGGTGCAGCTTGCGCCCCGTCAATCACAATTATGCCACCTTTTTCGTGAACCAATTCTGCTAATTCTTTCACTGGATTTTTGACGCCTAAAACATTGGAAACATGGGCGATTGCAAGAATTTTTGTTTTTGCTGTAATTTTTTTTTTGGCATCAGCCATATCCAGTAATCCTTCCGGTGTTAACTCGATATACTTTAAGGTTGCGCCTTTTCGTTTAGCTAACTGTTGCCATGGAATAATATTGGAGTGATGTTCCATATAAGAAAGAACGATTTCGTCTCCTTCATGAATGAACTCTCCAAAACTTCGTGCAACCCAATTCAAACTTGTCGTCGTCCCACGCGTGAATAGAACCTCTGCTGTTTCATTTGCATGGATAAACCGACGAACTTTTTCTCGAGCAGCTTCGTATTCATGGGTCGCACGTTCAGCTAAAGTATGCACGCCACGATGCACATTTGCATTATCTTTTTCATAATATCTGGTTAGTGCATCTAACACTTGCTTTGGTTTTTGAGTCGTTGCAGCATTATCCAAATACACCAGAGCTTCATCATTCACTTCTTGAAATAAGATAGGAAAATCAGCGCGTAATTTTTCTGCATGAATCATGCATTCAACTTCCCTTCAATAACTTCAATCAATTCTTTTTGCACTTCTTCAACGGGGATAGCCGTTAATACCGAACCAAGGAACCCACGAATAACTAAGCGTTCAGCTTCTTCCTTGTGTAATCCACGGCTCATCAAATAATACATTTCTTCTGGATCGACACGACCAACACTCGCCGCATGGCCAGCAGTTACTTCGTTTTCGTCAATCAAAAGAATTGGATTGGCATCGCCTCGTGCTTTATCTGAAAGCATCAAGACACGACTTTCTTGCTGTGCATCTGCGCCTTTTGCGCCTTTTAATATGTGTCCGATTCCGTTGAATGTTAACACACCTCGCTCACGAATCACGCCATGTTGTAAAATATGACCAATCGTATGTGGTGCTTTATTCGTCACACGTGTATCAATTCCTTGCGTCTGTTTGCCGCCACTAATAGCCACGATCTTCACTTCAGAATGACCACCTTCGCCAACTAAATCAGAATCAAAGTCAGCAACAATATTGCCATCATTCATCACACCAATTGCCCAATCTACAGAAGCATCACGTAAAATATGCCCACGGCGATTCATATAAGCTGTCACATTTTCACCTAACTGATCAACTGCGGAAAACTTCACTTTTGATCCAGCTTTCGCAATGACTTCTACCACGATGTTTCCAGAAACTTTTGCTAGTTGTTCGCCAGTTGTTTGGAAACGTTCAAGGTAAGAAAATTCACTATGTTCATCCGCAACAATCAAGATATGTTTAAAGAAATGTTGATCAATTGCACCATCTTGAATAAATAAGGATTCAATTGGTTCTTCAATCACAACATTTTTTGGTACATAAAGAAATAAACCGCTATTCATAAATGCTGCATGTAAGGCAGTTAACTGATCTTCATCCATATTGACAGCTTTTGTCATATAGTATTCTTGTACTAATTCAGGATACTCTTGCATTGCAGTAAAAATGTCAGTGAAAATCACACCTTTTTCTGCTAATTCTGTCGATAATTGTTCAAAAACAGTCCAAGTTCCTTGTTGTACCAGTACTGGGTTGTCTTTCATTGCATCAAACGCAGCAACATTCCCTGTATCTGTCACAACATCTGCCATTTGTTTGATCTCAAATAATGGCCAACGAGCAAATTTTACTCGTTCAATTTTTGGTAAAGTCAACTCATTTGCTTTTGCTAATGCTTGTTGACGAAGCTCTGTCATCCAAGCAGGCTCTCCTTTACTCAAAGAAAAGTCGTTGACCGCGTCAAGATAGCCGAGCCAGTTTTTCTCTTTCATTCCTGCTCCTCCTTACGCTTCTTCTTCTTTGTAGTCGATTCCTAATTCTTTACTAATTCCAGCATAGCCTTCTGCTTCCAAACGTTTTGCTAGATCAGCATTTCCAGTCATTACAACGCGACCTTCCATCATGATATGAACCACGTCAGGAGTAATATAGTTCAACAAACGTTGATAGTGCGTGATGATTAATGCTCCAAAGTTTTCACCGCGCATTTCATTCACACCTTTTGCTACTACTTTCAACGCATCAATGTCTAAGCCTGAGTCGATTTCATCTAAAATAGCAAATGTTGGTTCAAGCATCAGCAATTGTAAAATTTCATTACGTTTCTTTTCACCACCAGAAAAACCTTCATTCAGATAACGTTCAGCCATTTCTTCAGGCATATTTAATAAATCCATTTTTGCATCTAATTTTTTCAAGAAAGTCATAACAGACATCTTGTCATCTTCATCACGTTTTGCATTGATAGCTGCACGCATAAATTCTGCATTAGTGATTCCTGGAATCTCACTTGGATATTGCATTGCTAAAAATAACCCTAGTCGTGCACGTTCATCCACTTCTAAGTCTAAAATATTTTTCCCATCGAATAAGACTTCGCCTTCGGTTACTTCATAATTAGGGTTCCCCATGATGGCAGCAGATAAAGTTGATTTACCTGTTCCATTTGGTCCCATGATTGCGTGGATTTCGCCCGTTTTCATTACTAAATTAACGCCTTTAAGGATTTCTTTATCCTCGATAGATACATGTAAATTTTTTACTTCTAAGACAGACATGCCAGTTTCCCTCCAAATTCTCTTTCGTTCTCACCCATTTTAGACTAATTGAGAATGAAGCGCAATGATCTAACAAGCTGAAATTAGAATAACTTTCACTTATTCTAAAAAAAGCTTTATTTTTACATTGTAATTTGTATAAAAAGAAAGAGTCAGCGAACAAGTTTTTGTTTGCTGACTCTTTTATGAAATACCTGTAGTTGTGTGTAGTGAAGTTTGTCGTAGACTTTATTCTGGTTTTCTTCAAAATAATCTCAAGTTTCCCAAAAATATGAGTAGCTATTTTTGAAAAAATTCCTTATTTTTCGGAGCTAAACGTTTTGCGCCACAACCTTTTTTCACGATTTTTTATTTTGCATCCGCTGAAACTGGCTTCACAGAACCACCCCATTTTTCAGTGATCCATTTTTGAACATCCTCACGATGTAATACTTCGATCAAAGCTTTAATCTTTTTGCTATCTTTATCTTTCGAACGTGTCGCAATGATATTTACGTAAGGCGAATTGTCTTTTTCTAATAGTACTGCATCTTCTAATGGATTCAAACCTGCACCATAAGCAAAGTTCGCATTGATGGCCACTAAGTCACCTTCACTGTTTTGGTAAGTCGACGCAAGTAAAGAAGGATCAATTGTATGATTGAATTTTAAATTTTTAGGATTTTCTGCAATGTCATCAAATGTCGCTGTTTCAAGATCCACACCATCTTTGACTTTCACTAAATCAGCATCTTGTAAGATTGTGATGATTCGTCCCCAGTCAGATTCTGAGTTTGAAGTAATGATTGTTGCACCATCTTTTAATTCAGAGATATCCTTGATTGATTGAGAGTACAAGCCCATTGGTTCAATGTGGATCGCACCTGCATTCGCAAAGTCATATCCTTTTTCTTTGATTTCTTTGTTTAAATAAGGAATATGTTGGAAATAGTTTGCATCAATGTCGCCTTCTTCAAGCGCTTGGTTCGGTAACACATAGTCATCGAACTTAACGATTTCAAGGTTGATGCCTTCTTCTTTCAATAATGGTTGTACGTGCTCAAGAATTTCTGCATGTGGTGTTGGTGATGCACCAACTTTTAATGTTGTTTCATCCGAGCTATCTTTTGCACTGTCCTTTCCGCTGTTCCCACAAGCTGCCAAACCTACTGTTAATAAAAGTGCTGCTGCTAATCCAAAAATTTTCTTTTTCATCCTAATATCCCCCTACTATTTATTCTTATCTTCTATCTGTTTTCTTCGTTAAGAAATCTCCAATTCCCTGAACAACGAATACAATAGCTAAAATAATCAATGTTGCAACAAATGTCACTGTCAAATTACCACGTTGGTAGCCCTCTTGCCAAGCCAAACCACCTAGTCCACCAGCACCAATCGCTCCTGCCATTGCGGTGAAACCAATCATTGATATCGTCGTTACCGTTAATCCTGAAATCAACGCAGGTACACTTTCAGGAATCAACACTTTCCAAATGACTTCCCAATAACTTGCGCCCATTGCATCTGCGGCTTCAAGAACGCCCGGACTTACTTCACGAAAAGCAATTTCAACTAATCGTGCATAAAATGGTGCTGCAGATAAGACCAGTGCTGGAATCGCTGCCTGTGCGCCAAGCATTGTACCAACGATTGCTTTTGTAAATGGAATAATCAATACCATCAAGATCATAAATGGTGTGGAACGGAAAATATTACTAATAATCGAAACGATACCATATACGATACGTGCGTAAGGTTTCTTTTTTCTACCAATCGAATAAAGGACTAAACCTAAAACCAATCCGATAACTGTAACTAAAACCATCGAAATCAATGTCATGTATAAAGTATCAACAATTGCTTGTTTCATTGTATCTGCATTGATTTGGCTAAAATCTAAATATGTTTCTGAAAAGCTTTTATCCATGGTGGATCACCTCTACTTCTACGCCTTGTTCGGTAAAGAATACTTCTGCTTGATCTAATTCTTTTTCTACACCTGTCATCAAAATCGTTAGGGAACCAAACGAACCTTCTTTTGCTTGTTTGATTTTGCCATAAACAACATTGATATCCACGTTGTAACGACGAACTGCCTGAGATATCACTGGTTCATTCGCATTATTTTCGTCAAACGTTAGCGTAACTAGGCGACCATTGGGATTTTCCTTGATCAATTCAGCTAATAACTCAGTAGAGTCAGCTTCTGGTTCAATATCTTGTTGAACAAAACGTTTGGTTACTTCTTGTTTTGGATGACGGAAAACATTGAGAACTTCGCCTTCTTCAACTACTTTTCCAAGTTCCATTACAGCAACCTTATTACAAATCTTACGGATAACATTCATTTCATGTGTAATCAAAACAATTGTTAAGTTTAATTTTTTGTTGATTGCCAATAATAAGTCTAACACTTCTTCCGTTGTTTGTGGATCGAGTGCACTAGTAGCTTCATCACATAATAAAATTTCTGGATCATTCGCCAATGCACGCGCGATACCAACCCTTTGCTTTTGACCACCAGATAGTTGTGCAGGATACGCATCTCCTCTACCTTCCAACCCAACAAGTCCCAATAATTCTTCCGCTCGTTGTCGACGTTGGGTTTTTGGTATACCTGCAAGTTCGAGCGGTAACTGGATATTTTCTAATACTGTACGTGACCATAAAAGATTGAAATGTTGGAAAATCATCCCGATTTTTTTACGAAAAGTACGTAACTCTTTATTTTTTAATTTTGTGATATCTTGATTATTTACAATTACCTCGCCACTGCTAGGTAGCTCAAGTCCATTCAACAAGCGGACTAACGTACTTTTCCCGGCGCCCGAGTACCCAACGATTCCATAAATATCTCCCTTTTCGATACTTAAAGACACATCGTTGACAGCATGAATTGCTCCGTTTTTCCCACCAAAAGTCTTTTCGACATTGGTCAATTGGATTAGTGCCATATTTTTCCCATCTTTCTTCTCAAAATTTTCTTGGATAAACAAAAAAGCTTCCGCCCATTTGCTCTATTAAGCAAAAGGACGAAAGCATAAACTTCCGTGTTACCACCTTGATTCGTTAATGCTTTGCAGCAATAACCTCTTTACAGTACTTGAATGATCAATCGTATACTGCCGTGCTGTAACGGGCACTCCCGTAGTAAGTTCGCTTACGCTCACTCACTCTGCTCTAAGACCATCTTCCATCCCATGTTCGTTACCCATTTTCAGCAAACAGGGCTCTCTTCAAACGTCTGTGAAATGTACTCTTCTTTTCAAAGCTTTCATGTAATTGCTTTTGATTATAGCAAGTAGAAATTCCAGTGTCAACAATTTTTAAAATGAACACAATGAAATGAACTGTGATTACAAACGATCAAAATCTTGAGAATCAACCTCTTTAAAACTTAAGATCCAAGCATTCATCTCATCTTCATCATTTAAAATATTGATGTCAGCATCAATTTTTTCATTTACAGAAGAAATCGTTCCTGTAATTGGGCTGGCAATTTCACTAACCGCTTTTTCTGCTTCAACTTCAAGCAATGGTTCCCCTTTTTGATACGTCTTACCAACTTTTGGTAAGTTGATAAAGGTCACTTGTCCCAATTCTTCTTGTGCCTCATTCGTTAACCCAATGCAGTATTCTTTTCCGTTAAATAAAATCCAAAGATTTTCAGTTTTCTTCAAATGTTTGCCTGCCATGTTAAACTAATGCTCCTTCATAAGTTTTTTCATTATAACCAACTGTTACTACTTGATCTTCTTTCACTAAGAGTGGACGTTTGATCAACATTCCATCAGTTGCAAGTAACTTGCTTGCTTCTTGAATCGAAAAACCATCGATTTTTGATTTCAAATCTAGTTCACGATATTTCATCCCGCTCGTATTGAATAAACGACGCATCGGTAAATCAGTATTTGTGAACCACGTTTCAATCGTTTGAGCTGTGGGTGTTTCTTGAATCATATCTACTGCTTGATAAACGATTTGATGTTCATCTAACCACGCTTTTGCTTTTTTGCAAGTCGAACATTTTGGATACCAATAAAATGTGTACAACCTTTTACCTCCTAGATGTTTTGTCAGGCACCTCATTTTGGAAACGCATAGACAGGATCAGACCAATCCCAATCATATTTCCTAGAATAGACGAACCACCTTGACTAATAAATGGTAGGGGAATCCCCGTTAGCGGTAATAAACCAATATTTGCGCCAATGTTTTCAAAAACATGGAACAACAACATCATGATTAAGCCACTAGCGATATACGCATAAAATTCATTATTTGTATCAAAACAAACGCGAATCATTCGATAAATCAAAATAAAATATAAAAAGATCACGAACGCACCGCCAATGAAGCCAAAGTTTTCACCAATCACCGTGAAAATCATATCTGACTCACGAACAGGCACATATACATCGCTAGTATTGAATCCTTTACCTAGTAAACCACCAGAACCAATGGCTAGTAATCCTTGGGCTGGTTGGTAACTCATCCCCGACGTATCATGGAAAGGATCTAACCAAGAATCGATTCGAGCAAATTGATAAGATTTAAAACCAACTTTGTATAATAAATCTCTTCCGCCTTCTGTTGTTACTAAGTAGATCAGTCCTGCACCAACAACTAAAGCAACCACTACGACAGGTATAACAATTTTCCAAGAAATCCCCGACATCAAGAAAATCCCACCGAAAATAGCCAAGAAAACTAACATCGTTCCAAAATCATCTTGTGCCATGACTAAAGCTAAAACAGGTAATGTTACAAGCAACATTTTAGCAATCAGCCATAAATCATTTTGAGTCGTTCGTTCTTTCAACTGACTATTGTGCTTGGTCACAATCAACGCCATCATCAAAATATACGCAATTTTCATCAATTCCGCTGGTTGAAAAGTGAAAGAACCAAAACTAAACCAGTTTTTTGATCCAGTTACTAACGCGAGCTGTTTATCATAAAATTTGAGTAACAACCCCATAACAACTAACCCCAGACCGTATAAATAGGGTGTTAACTTCCAAATCCACTTGGAATTCAGGTGCATAATAACAATAATTGCTACAGCTCCAACCATGTACCACACGGTCTGCATCACTACTCCCCGAAGAACAGATGGATTATTCGGATCATGACTAAGTGCTACGTATAAAGAAAGTAATCCAATTAAACATAAAAGGAACACTGGTAAAATGACACCATAGTCAATCCGATTATCATTTGACGCTCTTTTTTTCTTTTCCATGTTTCATCCCTTTTCTAAAAACCATACTGCTATTTATTATAGCGGTCTGATTCTATAATTGAAAGTCTCAGCGAATGAGATTTGGGAAAAAATTAACTTTCCCTTTTGCCCTGAAAAATTACTAACCACAATATCTTTGTCTAACTATTTTCATACTGTTCATTATAGATCAAAATTGCTTTTGCAATGTCTAATAAGCGCTCCGAAACTAAATTTGTTCGCTGAATCAGATAAAACTTACGTTGATAATCTAATGACGTTGAAGGCACATTTTCTGGTACCGCACGTTTTGAAAGAATCGAGCGACCGATACCTTCTTTCAATAATGCAGCAATCACTTCATTGCTTTTTACTAACATTTTTCTCCCATGAATATTCTTTTCTTCAAAATACCGTTGCGTATAATGAAACACTCCTGAAGTTGACTCTCTGACTAGCCAGAGATCACTCTCTGGATTCCCCGCCACAACTAATTCATCTGACATGAGTGAATTTCTTTGGACACCAGAAGTTTCGAGTGGCTTTTCGATAAAACCAAAATCCGCTTCATGTTTTGCTACTTGATTCAAAGCATCATGTGAATTAGCAAATGCAATCACAAAATTCACCTTGGGAAATTTTGGAATCAAATATTTCATCACTTTTGGCAATAAATAAACAGAAAAAGTATGTGAAGCAACAATTCGACAAATCTCTTCTTCATTCTGTTCATCTAATAATTGTTGTTTTGTTTCATCCCACTCTTCTAATAAAACTAACGTACGCTCATAGAGAAGATCTGCTTGTTTCGTTGGCATCATTTCTTTGCGCCCATTTCGTTGAAATAAGGTCACTCCTAGATCTCTTTCTAATTGTTTCACCTGACTTGAAACAGCTGGTTGTGACAAAAATAAAAGTTCTGCTGTTCGAGAAAAGTTTCGAGTTTCGTACGCGACCCGAAATGTAGCTAACAATTTAAACATACTCTCACTCCTATAACTTTTTATTATAGTAACTATAAAAACTATTTGATTTAAATATACAATAAAATCACTATAATAGGAAATGTAAAAACTTCAACATTTTTTACAGTAAACGTTCTTCTCAAAAAGGAGACACTTGATGACAACTTTCTATTCACCACGTAAAGGAACATAAGACATCTCTTTCTGACCCAGTTTTATAAAAGAGTACCATCCAACTCTCTACTTTATGTAGAATTCCTTTTTGAGAAGTCCTAGTTGGTTTTTGATCAATAAACGATAAATACAATAAAAGGAGAATATAAATGAAGAATTTTTTAAAAATCGTTCCTGTTCCTATTTGTGGATTGATTCTTGGTTTAGCTTCTTTAGGTAACTTATTCAAAGAGTATCATTTGGTTCCTTTAGGTAATTTGTTAGGTATCATTAGCATGGCCTTGATGTTACTGATTTTAGGGAAGCTATTTCTATTGTTTGATCACACAAAGCAAAGTTTACATGATCCAATCATCGGTTCAGTTTCGCCAACATTCACGATGGCACTTCTAGTGTTGTGTACATACTTTGTTTCTTTTCAAAGTATTGCACCCATCGTCAAATTGATTTGGTTGGCTGCTGTGATTTTTCAAGTTGTACTGGTCTTGTACTTCACCTATCGCCATGTAGTGAAAGCTGATCTTTCCATTGAAGTGATTTACCCAAGTTGGTTCATTATTTATGTTGGTTTTGGCGTAATCACGGTTACAGCTGGAAACTTTTTCCCGCTTGTTGGAAAAATATTCTTCTGGTTATCACTTGCCTGCTATATATTCTTACTACCAATCATCCTTCGAAGAGTATTTTTCGTAAAGAATATGGCACAACCGACGTTACCATTGATCACTATTGTTGCAGCTCCAGGTTCTCTATGCTTGACTGGTTATTTGAAAAATTTTGAGCACCCAAACCTTTACTTGGTACTTGCATTATTCTTAGTATCACAGATTTTGTATTTCATTGTGCTTTCTATGTTGCCACGCTTGTTGAAACTCCATTTCTATCCAAGCTACGCAGCTTTCACTTTCCCATTAGTCATTTCAGCAACAGCTTTGTTTTCTGCCGTACATTATTTGGAACTAAACGGCTTACCTGTTGGTCTTTTAAATGTTTTAAAAGTGGTAGAATGTGCAATTGCAACAAGTATGGTCGTATATGTACTTGGCCATTACCTGCTCTTCTTACTAAAAGAGCATAGAAAACAAAAAAATTTCACTGTAAACGAATGGGTCTAGTTTTCTTTCATTTCTAGCTTTTTAACTTTTAACTTTTGTCTTTCTCAACTTTTGTTTTCAATTGTTGATTAAGGCAGAAGTATTTTTGCGTTTTTGTCAGAAATTTCAATTAATGCTACGATAATCAAGGTATTTTTTATTCAAGGATTATTTTATTTATGAAAGGAAACACATACGCATGAAATCTCAGCTCTTTTATTTAAAAATGATAAAAAAAATAGGAGGACGCAAGATTCTTCCAGGATTGTTACTGGCTGTCTCAGTAGCCGCTGTTAGCAAGATTCTTGCTTTATTCTTACCTCAACTTGGTGCAGCAACTTTAGCCATATTATTAGGTATTTTACTAGGTAATACTTTTTTCAAGCAACCAAGTCTTGCAATAGGAACAAAATTTGCTGAAAGCAAATTACTAGAATGTTCTGTTTTCCTACTTGGTGCAACTGTTACTGCTCAAACAATTGCAAACATCGGAACAAAAGGTGTGGTGTTTGTCTTATTGCAAATGAGCGTTACAATCATTGGCGCTTACCTGATTGGAAGAAAGCTTCAGTTTAGTGAAACTTCTTCACTCTTGATGGCTGGCGGGAACGCCGTCTGTGGATCATCTGCAATTGCTTCGATCGCACCAGTAATCTATGCGGATGAAGAAGAAAAAGGACAGATCATCACACTGGTTAATCTTTTAGGAACTGTTATGATGTTAACCCTTCCGTTTCTGGGTTTACATTTATTTGGTGACAACCTGATTGAAAAAAGTGCTCTTTTAGGTGGTACACTTCAATCTGTTGGACAAGTTGTTGCAGGGGCGAGTTTATTAGATGCATCAGTCGTTCAATTTGCTATGCTGTTTAAAATTTTACGTATCATGATGCTAGTTGTTGTTGTGTTTCTATTTGAAAAATTTATGCAGAAAAAAAATCCCAAAATTGCAACAGATCAAAAAAGAACAGAAACAAAACGAAAATTACCTTTGCCTTGGTACGTCTTGGGCTTCGTCCTCTTTTGTATCGTCAATAGCTTATTCAAACTTCCAGCAATTATTGGTCAATCTGCACACTTTATCAGCAATTGGTTCGAAATCACTGCTTTGGCAGCAATCGGATTACGTTTGGATTTTGCAAAATTCATGAAAGAAGGAACAAGATTTCTTTCTTACGGATTAGCTGTTGGTGTCCTTCAAACCATCATGGCCTTGTTCTTTATCTGGCTGATCCAACTTTAAGATAAACAACACAGTAAACAGCATAAAAAACTTGAGATCATCCACTGACAAATGAGTGGATGATCTCAAGCTTTTCTTTGCTTATAGGTTATTTCTAATGATTTTTGTGGTTTACTTTGACGCCTTCAAGTTCCAGTAAAATTTTTTTGATCTGCAATGCTTCCTCTTTTTTCCCCATGTATCCCGTTAGCTGACCATTTTGTCCAATCACTCGGTGACAAGGGACAATAATTGGTAGAGGGTTTACCCGATTCGCTTGTCCAATTGCTCGAACAGATTTAGGGTTCCCAATTGCTTGAGCGATTTCTTTGTAACTGCGGCTTTCCCCATAAGGAATAGCAATCAATGCTTGCCAAACATCTTGCTGGAAGGCTGTACCTGTTTGAATCGATAATGGAACTGTAAACGCTTCTCGCTTTTCAGCAAAATACTCTGAGAATTGTTCTTTTGCTAAATGTAAGATTTCCTGATTCGCATTTTCACTCTCTTCAATCGGAGTAAAACTAACTTTTGTTACTCCTTTTTCATCCGCGTCAAACCAAAGATTTCCAACAATGGTGTTCATCTTCATTATTTTCTTTGTGCCTACTCAACTGATTGATGGTAGGCTTTCCTCCTTAGAATTCTATGTAAAATGCATGCTTTAAACTATTTCAAAAGTTTGTTTCATCATCTACTATCTCAAGAAAAATTGCAACTCGTAATAGCTTTCTTCTTAACTTTTAGCAATTTCTTTAAATAAAAAATTTTTTTAATTTTGAATGAAATGCTACACTAGACATATCAATAATAAAAAGCTCTACTATCCAAACTATCAACTAACCTATTATTAGTTGTTGAGCAACAGAAAGGAACAAACAATGAAAGTCTCTATCGTCGTCCCCTGCTTTAACGAAGAAGCTGCAATTCCACTATTTTTCCAAGAGGTTGAAAAATATCGTGGCACTTATACTTTTGAATACTTATTTATTGATGATGGCTCCAAAGATCAGACCTTACCCGTCATCAAAGATTTAGCCGCTGCACATGATTCCGTGCGCTTCGTCTCATTTTCCAGAAATTTTGGAAAAGAAGCCGCATTATATGCCGGATTGCAAGCTGCAACAGGTGATTTAGTCACCGTCATGGATGTTGACTTGCAAGATCCACCTGAATTATTGCCAGAAATGATTGAACGAATCTTGACCTCTGATGTTGACTGCATCGGAACAAGACGTTCTACTCGAGAAGGTGAACCCGTGATCCGGAGCTT
>NZ_JAFLWA010000040.1 GCF_017316125.1 Enterococcus sp. DIV0660C
TTCATTAAAGATTTAATCATTCAAATTTTGGCCATGATCGCTGAACAAGAACACACTGAATCTAAACGACGCCAGGCACAAGGAATTAAGATTGCTAAAGAGAACGGTGTCTATAAAGGTCGTCCTAAATTATATAGCGCAGACACAAAAAATCCTCAACGACGTTTAGTTTATGAAAACATCGTTAAGGATTTAAATGAAGAAATTGCTATTTCAAAGATTGCGAAAGACTACAATGTGACGAGACAAACCGTATATAGAATAAAAAAAGACAGCATGATCAACGACGGATAGTTGGTCATGCTGTTGTTTCTATTTTATTTACTTACTTTTTGAAATACTGTTCTAACTTTCATCAATAACTCCTCAACCAAACTATCATGTGCTTTTTCCAAGAAAATACAATCTCTAGCTTCATAATCAATTGTCGTTAATTGATCTAATAATACTTTTCCTGTTGTCTTCATTTCATATTTTGAATTAATATTTACATATAACGGATAGTTTCTAGTTGTACTAGAAATAGGAGCAACTGTAACAACATTACTATAATCTGCAATAATATCATGACTTAAAACAATATAAGGTCTTTTTCCTGTTTGTTCGTGTCCAGATCGAGGTGCTGTATTCAATAATAGAATATCGCCTTGTCTAGGCTTTCTCACCATTTTTCATTACCTACTGCTTCACCTAAGTTTTGAATCGTCACATGATTTCTTTCGTCAGTATAATCTTCAAATAACTGCTCAATTGTTAATTCATTTTCTAAATTAGCAGCCTCGATGATTAGACGCTTTTGACCGTTTACTTCTTCTTGTATTATCTTCACTTTGTCTTCTGTATGAATTCCAAGATATTCCATAATATACTTTGGCAATCTAAGACCATTACTATTTCCCCATTTTTTTATAGGTAGCATTTCCATATTAGACACCTCTTTCTGTATATACATAGTATAACATATCCAAGAAAGAATGTATATACATAATTATCCTTCCCTATTAAATTAGATTAACATCCTATGAATTTTTGAACCAACAGAAACCTTACTTTATCTTTTATTTCTCTTGCTCAACTTCAATGTCCTTTTCTAAATTAAGTTTTTCAGCAGATAAACAGAACGGACAAAAAAGCATACCCTGTTGGGCTTTTCTATTTTTTTACACCATCTCTTTAAATTTTTTCTAATGTGGGAAAACTCAATCTAGTTTATGCAAAGAATATGGGGGTTCACAAACAGCCATCTCACGATGGATCAAACTCTATTCTAGAGTTGAAATGGAATCGGGAGAGCTTCTTACTGCCAAGCAAGTGAGGGAACTCCAAAAACAAAAGGCTACTTTAGAAGAGGAGAGCCTTATCTAAAAAAAAGCGATTGCCATATTCACGCCACACTCCACCAACGACAAAAGGCTATTTACTTACTTCAATCAGAACACACAATTTCTAAATTATGTCGTGTGCTAAAAGTCAATCGTAGTAGGTTTTATAAATAAACAACAGAAAACCTTCCGCACGCTTTCTTGAAAATCAAGAATTAAAACGCCATACATTCTCTTCATTAGAAGAGGTAAAACTTGCTCGTTTTAGATATATCGAAGTTTTTTATAATCCTAGAAGACCTCATTCAGCAATTGATATGCTTTCTCCAAATTTAAAAGAAGAACTACACTGGAAATCTCTTTTTTTCTGTCTACTTTATTGACATCTATCCACTAATTGCTTAAAAGATTCAAGGTTAGTGCTAGCACTTTGTTTTTCTTTACGTTCCATAATAACGTCATATACTAGTGCATACCCCCTTCTAGCCAAACGTTCTGTTCCGCTTTTTCTCTTTTCTTGTATTAATGGATACATAATAGCACTAATTATTGCTACTATTTTAGAAACTACTGCAATCTATTGAGCAATATTACCAATGTTCATGCAATGATCCTCCTTTAATATTTTTAATTATTCTTCAGAAACAATGGCCAGTCAATTATCAATAATTCTCCTTTAGAATTTTTGGGTACAATTTCTTCAATTGAATGTTCTTTTAATACAGAAAGATAACTATTTTCTGCTTCTTTTAAAATATCTAATGTTAGATTACCATACTTATCTACAAGTTTATCAGATAAAAACATTGTATGTATAACATCAGTTTTGACATTATTTAAAAAACTATCTGAATTTTCAACTGCTTTAAAGACATCATAGAATGTGATATCTCTTACTGACTTATTTAAAGAATAGCCACCTGTTTTTGATGCTTCAGATTGAATAATACCAGCATTATTTAACTTTTTAGCAATTTTCTGTAAATATGTGTGGGAAACTCCCATTCGCTGACTTATTTCAGAAGATTTTAAATAAGATTTTTCCGGTAATTCAGCTAGCATTACAAGAATAGCAACAGATTGGATAAATGAATTACTTAATTTCAAACAATTACACCCTTTCTAAAATCTATTGACTTTTAATATCTACAGTCGCACAACTAATATAGACTATATTAGTTATTCTTTCAATATAAATGGATTAAAAATTTGTCTTTTATAAAAAAATAGAGAAAAACTAGAGTAAGTAGAACCTAGATTTTTCTCTATCTTTATAGATATTTAAATATTTTAATTCCTCATATCCTTTCATATAATTTCTTACTTATTTTTTAAATTCTATTATTCTTAAAATGATAAGTTAGAACTACCTGACAATAAAATCCTTTAATCTATCAACTTCTACAATTTTTTTCTTTGTTTCTATCATTTTAAATTTTTAAAAATTTCCAATTTATAAAATTCGCATTTCTGTTGACAAATAAAATCTATAGATTTATTATATCCGTAGTCAAAAGACATCTACGGTTTGTGTGGGTTATAAAAATAAAGAGGTGTTTATTATAAAAAAGAAAATTGTTTTAGGATTCGTATTAATATTCTTATCCCTTATTCCAATGATTTATTCTGGATTGTTTTTAGGTGCATCATTAGATCCATATGGTAATATGGATCAGTTACCAGTAGCTATAGTCAATTCCGAAAAAAATATAATTCAAGAAAAATTATTTGAAGAAAAATTATTTGATTTAAAAGAAGAAACAAGTATGGATAGCGCGATGGAGAAGTTAAGAGATGGAAAAGTATATGCCATTATAAGTTTTGGTGAAGATTTTCAAGGTAAAATTACAACTTTTCCAAAGCTAAAAGAAAACGCTGAAATACAATTGATAACTTCTGAAGGACTTAATTCCTTTTCTTCAAAAGTCATCACTAGTACAATGAACCAATTTGTACAACATGTTAATGCAGAACTATCTTCTAAAATTATTGACAAAATGCAAGGCATGAATATTCCAGATTCAACTGGTTCTATCGTTAAATTACAGGTCAAAAATATTCATCCAGTAAAAAATAATGGTGAAGTAATGGCTCCATATCTATTTTCGTTAACACTTTTTGTTGCTGGGATATTTGTCAACCAATTTACAATGCGTAATTTGAAGAAAAAAGGAGAAAAATTTACAACGTACTGGACAAAACAATATGTTTTTCCTGTGATAATTGGCTTAGTTCAAGTACTTTTATTACTAAGTGGGAATTTCTTATTTATCCATATTCCAGTTAACTCACTCTATCAATTAATGGCTTTCTTATTTTTAACTTCTGCAACATTCTTGAGTATAATTGTAGGATTTAATAAATTGATTCCAGGAATTGGATCTTTAATTGTTTTAATTTTAACTATGTTCCAAACGTCAGCTGCAGCTGGCGTTTATCCTATTCTCTTAACCAATAGTCTATTTGAAAAAATTAATGCTTGTATTCCAATGACCTATACAATAAGAGGATTGAGAAGTATTATCAGTTTGGAAAGCATTAATTTAGCAGAAAATGTTTACGTATTAATCGGCTTCTTAATTTTTGGCCAATTCTTAATTTTACTTTCCTATTTAATACATGAACGACGCTTCAAAAAAACATCAAACTAAACAATAAAGGTGGGAGATAATAATGAGAATCTATAAAATTGATGCCGCTAAAAAAAGAAGGCGGAGATTAGAGAAAAAATTGACGTGCTTCCATATCCGACGTATTCTACTCGAACACGTATATTTTTCGTTTCATAACCATTTTCTTTTAAATATTTTTTGACTGTATTTGCGGTTGTTTTCATTTTCAATATCTCTCCTTGTTTTTGATTTTGCCAAGTTCATTTCAGCAAGCGATTTGTGGGTGGCGAAAAAATTTGATTTTAAAAAATGTTACTGGTTTATTGTTTAGATTTCTCCTTTTTATTGTTTGAACTTGGATCATTTCGAGCTGAGCTGATAGCGGTTTGGCGTGCTTATGATTTTCACCTGAAGCAGGCATAAAAAAAGGAAGTGCCGTAGGAAAAATTTTTGAGTGGTTTTCTCAAAAATTTTTCCACCCTTTTTTTATGAATGTGGAAGGTGTATAAGCACTCTCGCCAATTCGATAGCAGCGTTCTCCGCTCGTTTGACCCAAACAATCAATAGGATTGAAACAATGAACCAGCGCTCTGACATTTTTTTAAATCTAAAAAATATTCTGGTACAGAATATTTCCACTTACGGAAATCATTGCGTGCAATGAGGTTCCGCTTCTCTTATCTTTTGAACTTTTTAAGGAGTAACTACTTTGAAAAATAGACAACAAAAAAATCAGTTCAATTCCTTTTCAACAAGGTTTTGAACTGATTCATTCACGTTTATTTATATGCTATAATATGACCGACAGTAAAGTTTAATGACGGTGGCTATCCAATCGAAAGTGAGGTGGTGCGTATGATCGTACTTCCGAAATCTTATGAAAGGAGACGCCTTTTGCATCTTGCAGAAATCACTGCTTTGATTGTAGTAATTGCTACTTGTGGTAAAGCTCTTTTTGAGTTTTTAACCGCAATAGTAAAACTCATTCAAGCATTGACTGAAGCGAAAAAAAGCAAAAAGAAATAACCGTCACTTTAGCAGGAGCCGGTTATCTCTTTTAGATAATTAAAATTCTGTCACCGTCTTTAACGGTGCTGTCTAAGGGGAGTTGTTAGCGCAACTCCTCTTTTCATGTTTATTATAGCACGCTTTATAAAAGAAAACTAGATTCATGTTTTAGCCTCTAATGGAAAAATGGATCTCGTTTATTTATATGCTATAATGTGACCGACAGTAAAGTTTAATGACGGTGGCTATCCAATCGAAAGTGAGGTGGTGCGTATGATCGTACTTCCAAAATCTTATGAAAGGAGATGCCTTTTGTCCGCATATGAGACAATTCAAACTATTCTTGGCTTTGGTATGTTTACCATTGCTTTGATTGGTTTGGTTGTATCCATGCTTAAACACGACAAAAAGAAATAGCCGTCACTTTAGCGAGCAGACTAGCTATTTCTTCTTGAAATATTTAGATTAAATCGTCACCGTCTTTAACGGTGCTGTCTAAGAGGAGTTGTTAGCGCAACTCCTCTTTTCGTTTTTATTATAGCACGCTTTATAAAAGAAAACTAGATTCATGTTTTAGCCTCTAATGGAAAAATGGATCTCGTTTATTTATATGTTATAATGTGACCGACAGTAAAGTTTAATGACGGTGGCTATCCAATCGAAAGTGAGGTGGTGCGTATGATCGTACTTCCGAAATCTTATGAAAGGAGACGCCTTTTGCATCTTGCAGAAATCACTGCTTTGATTGTAGTAATTGCTACTTGTGGTAAAGCTCTTTTTGAGTTTTTAACCGCAATAGTAAAACTCATTCAAGCATTGACTGAAGCGAAAAAAAGCAAAAAAAAGTAATCGTCAAACTTTAGCCGGAGCGACGATTACTTTCATGTAATATAAACTCTGTCACCGTCTTTAACGGTGCTGTCTAAGAGGAGTTGTTTGCGCAACTTCTCTTTTCATGTTTATTATAGCACGCTTTATAAAAGAAAACTAGATTCATGTTTTAAGTTACCAATTGATATGTGAATCATCCAAAATCAATTCCTCCAATCGTTCTCGAAATTCATTTTGTGAGAAAATATGAAAACAAGAAAAAACATCTTCTGCATTGACTGCTCGATCCTCAATTTCTTTTTTTGTATCTTTCCAGTTCTTCTAAAATAATAGTTGAAGGCGAGACATAAATTAAATGGGCATCTTTATGTTTGTTCAAATGATTAATATATTTTACAAACACACTTTCCCTTTCCTTGTATCGACGTTTCGTTTTAATCGTCAACTCAATTTCAAAATACCAGTTAATACTTTTTCCTGTCTGTGATTCAAAACGTAAGAGAAAATCAGAAACAAAAAATAAACGCTTATTTTTTACTTGGCTGCATGTCCTTTACTTCGTAAACTTGTTGACGCTCACTTTGAATGTAACGCAAATGTTTTTGAGCTCCAACAACTTTTAAAGTTTCAAGCAAAGCCTCATTAATCATCAAGCAATGGTACCAGTTGTATTTTGGAACTTTTACTAAGGGATAGTATCCTTGAATTGATTGATAGCCAATTCGTTCCAAATAGTACACCTTCGTTTTTTTATCGTTGTCAGAAAGAAAACAATCAATCAATTCATCTTTTTTTAAAGATACCAAGTGATTTCGGCAGTCCCAAGTTTTGGTGGGACGTTGACGGTAGGGTTGTTGCTTTTTCTTTTAACCTTATTCTTTTACTCTTTTAGTCTTTTATTATTTTTATCTTTTTTATTTTTCTCTCACTTCTTTAGTCATTATCTTAGGCGGGCTTAGTTGATGGGCACTGGACTTTTTGTTAGTTTTTTTTGTCATTGTCTAGATCATGGAAGACTCATTGAAGATTCAATGAAGGGTCATAGAAGACTCATTGCCAAAATAAAGTGTTTATTTTTGAGTGCTTCTATGTTCCTTCAGCTATTTCACACTGGGTTCCTAACGTATACTTTACGTATTGGTTCATGACTATTTTGCCCTTTCCGATAGAAATAAAACTCACCTGTTCGTAAACTTTTTAGGTCGTTCGGGTGGATATTGAACTTGTCGACCATGCGTTTTGTTCCACGTTCACCTGACCACGAAGTCCTGTTCAAATTGTTAAAACCATCCGCTTGTTCAATCATTTCAGTGAGTTCTAAGTCACGATAAGTACCGAAAATTTCCGCCCAATAACTCGCTTCGTCCTTCTCATTTGCCTGTCCGACCATATATGTGTTGACGTTCCCAACTAGTTGTTTCATGAGTGATTCATCAATTTTCGCAATGTCTGTCATAGTTTGTGGACTGAAGATAGCGTGAACGCCTGCTCCACGTGCCTTGTTTGCAATCGCTATAAAGGACTCGTCCAGATAGCTGGCTGGTTCATCAAATAGTGTGAGAATTTCCTTCTTTTTTTCGGTTCCTCTATAGATTTCTGCTGTTAAATGTTTCAAGTCTCCAATGATAAAATGTGCCAATTGCTTGATGAATTCTTCATAGATTAACCCGTTCAATGATAAGTAAACTAACTGATTCTTACGATAAATTTCTTTGAAATCCAGTTCCAGTTCACAATGTTTTGTATCGAATAACTGCCCCACTTCACTATCAATCAACATGTTTATATTGGTCTGAAGTGACTCTGAAGTCGCATACAAATAGAACGGACTTTCCTTATATTCGTACCGAATGAATAACTGATTGAATAGCTTGCGATGGGTTTCTGATAACTCGTCAAACTGTTTATCGAATACAACGAGAACTATCTTAAGAGTTTCTTTTGTAACACACTCTTTTAAAGGAGCTACGATTCACCAGCGTCCCTTACTAATTTAATACCTTTTGTTCATCTAGTTGTAGTACTCTGTCCACTTTAATTATTTTGTTGTTTTTTCTAAAACGCTTGGTACCTGACTCGAAAATAGCATATAAACTATTTTCTTTAGAATAAATCTGCTCTAAATAAGGTGGTGCCTCAATCTCCTTAACTAAATCTTCTTCCAAAGAGAGTGAATTCTTTTCATCATTATAAATCAATATTTTCGATTTCTCTGATCCATAGGACTGAGAAAATAAAATATAGTTCTCATAGAATGTGACTCCTTGAATTTCTTTATTAATGTTATACGTCTGATCTGGTTTATCCTCAATTACGATTTTTCTATCAGATGTTTGCTTGACCGTTCCCTGTTCATTCAAAGTATATCTATTCATTTTTCCATGTCTCTTATCAGAAAAGTCACCTATATAAAGAGCATGATTCTTATAGCCAATAAAAGATGCTTTATTTAAGTCAGTCAAATCAATTGTCTGGTTGTATTCAATAGGCTCATAGTTCTCACTGAATCGATATTTTTTTAAATCGGATAAAGAAATGGATGAAATCCTTGCTGTGGAAGTATTCCTTTTATCATTACAAACCCAAATATTTTGATTGACCGGATCATAGATAATACCTCCCACATGTGGATTACCATCCAAGACCACGGTCTTTATATACGAATGTGTCTTATTATCTAAAACATAGATCACTGAATTGTAATCCTTTTTGTGACTATAAGCGCTAATTAGCACATAGTCTTCTGCAACTGTTATCCCTTGCGGATCCATCTCGTCACTAATTTCTTGTTTTCCTGTTCGATTCGCTTTTAAAGTTTCTGTTTTTAAGAGACCAGGGATAACGTATGTACCGCTATCTTGTTTATCATTAGAAAAAGCTAAATCGTAAAACACGGGCATCTTCTCTAATTCCTTCTTTTGTTCATCTAAAGAATAAAGCGTGGGCTTCACATTCGTTTGGTTTTTTCCGTTATCAGCCTCTCGATTTGAACAACCCGCTAAGCCAAGAATGAAAACACAAGCAAGGGCTAGTTTAACGTACCATTTCATAGAAGTTCCTCCTCAACTAAAAAAGGCATTTACTATCTAATGAATTGATTATTAGATAGTAAATGCCTAAAAGATTATTTCTGTGGTTCTAGTGGAAGATTCACGTTGAATGTGTGGGTTTCATCATCATCTGCTTTAAAGCCGATTTCTAAAGACTTTATTTCTTCCAATTTTTGTTCTTTTTTAATTTTGAAATGTAGATACCCATCTTTATGTTTGTCATGGGTCAAAACTTCGTCATCCCAATCATCCTCAAATACAAGCGCTTCAACTTTTTCTCCATCATTTAAAATCAAATAAGCTTTATCAGGTTTGATGTGTTTGTCCTTTGAGTCTTCATTATACATTTTATATTTTATAGAGAGCAATGTACTGAACTTATCATCATTTTTATCTTTGTATTTATCGACATTAACAATTTTAATGTGATCAATCACAAATTTTGTATCATCCCAATCAGAATTTTCATAATCTGTTTGATAAGAAACTTCACTCTTTATCTTAGGATCAATTCCATTCGTTACGATATCCTTGAAATACCCATCATCTTTCAATGTTACTTCGTCTACCGCAACTTTTGTGGATGAACTACTCACAACTGTTTCTTTTCCAGACTCATCCACGATTTTTCCTGATTCTTCAGTTTTTGAACACGCACCTAGTGTTACCAATGTGATTGCTGCAAAACACATTCCGATTATTCTTTTTGATCTCATACTGTTTTCCTCCTCAATATTAATATTGTCAGACATCCTCTGACTGGATATTCTTCAAACCAACTGATGGGTTTAAATTAGTAGATAGATGAATTGTTGCCAAATGTTCTTTGTCTTGTGACAATGGGTATAACAAAGTGAACCACGAAAGTCCAAAAGTTAGGGGAAGACTCTGTCACAATTCGCCAATTTTTTGAAGATAGGGTCACTGACTACATTTTACTAAGAAGAACTTACATAAAATTATTTACAGCCTCAATCAAACTTTTTTATAAGTCAAAAAATCGACTTGCATCGTGTAAAATATTTTTTATATCACGAATAGCTTGTTTTTGAGCGATGAACCGTTTAGCTTTGTTGGCATTACCAGTTAATGTATAAAGCTGTTTTTCAAGATCCTTTAATTTTTTATTGATTTTTTTTAAGGTCTTTACTTCACTTGAAGCCCAGTCATCAATAGCTTTTTCTTCATGAACTTCCTCTTTATCCTCTAGGTTACCAAGCTTAGCTTCATTTTCTAAAATATAAGAAATGTTTGCTAATGCAGCTTGTTGTTCTGAGTAAATTAAATCAATATCATCACTTGTATTGATAATATCCATGTCAGTATCAATATTAGTAATACTATCATTGATTTTTGATAATACTTTGCTTTCTTTTTTTTGAATGTTTACCATAATATAACCTTCTTTCAAAAATAATTATATAAATAAACAAAAAGCTTACAAATAAAAAAACGGACTAATTATGTACAATAAAATAACGCTACAAAAAAGTTAGAGATTCTTACATATTTAAAGATTTCTGATAAGTAGAAGACAGCTGAGAAATTAGGAATTGGATTTGTTTATCTACACAAATTACAGATCGATGAAAACTTTTAGTAAAAAAATATTATTAATTGATGCGCAAGTAAGGCTTAAAAATTTAATCAGTATTAATAAAAAAACAGAAGAATTATTTATGTGACTATGTGATTGTATTGTACAAGTCCTTTTGTATAGATAACTATGACTTGTTTATCTGGTATATTATATTTTAATAACTATATTAAATATAAAGCAGGTTCAAGGAGTAGAAATACGTTTCTTATGACAGACTGCTAAGAAATGGAGCTAATTATCATGAATATGTATAAATCAATAAATATGTTATTAAGGAAATTCGTTTTAATCTTAAAAAATGAAGATATGCGCAGTATCTTGTTTTTAATGGTAATTACATTATTTGTGGGGACTATGGGGTTTTTCTTAATAGAGGATCTTAGTATATTTAATTCCTTTTATTTAAGTTTTATTACCTTAACGACAATAGGCTTTGGAGATATACATCCAGTAACTATCTTAGGTAAAACATTTTTGATTATCTACGGAACTTTTGGAATGGGCGTGATGAGTATTTTTATTTCATCACTAGTAAAGTATTATATTCATTCACATGAGTCACATAAACGACATCAAAGTGATAAACATCAAGCATAATAATCAACTTTATTCTGTGGCTAATCAGACAAAGAAAATTCTGTAAAAATCAGAAAGAATCAGTATCTTATAATTTTTGAAGATACTGATTCTTTAATTACTACAGAGAACTTCAAAACAATAATCTTCCTGCAAGTTGGTGTGATAGCTATTCCCACGATGGAGGTGCCTCTTTAGCAATATGTTAATAAGGTTCTTTTATGGGAGGCAGGGTCAATGGTTGAGAATCATAAAATAGGTTCAGGAATCTACTCTCAAGCAATCCATAGAACATATAAACCTGATTTATTATTTTCACCACTAGATTGGAGTGTACTTATGAAAGCAGATAAAAACTTAGTTCCTTTGAATGATCATTGTTTTTCACTTTATACCACTTCTCGTGCCATTCAGAGACTTTATCGTCCAATGCTAGAGAAATATGGACTGACCTATCCTCAATAGTTGATCTTAGTCATCCTTCACGATGAAAACACCCTTTCAGTAAAAATGATTGGTGAGAAGTTAGATTTATCAAGCAATACTCTGACACCTCTATTAAAGCGAATGGACCAACACGGATTAGTAAAACGAATTCGCAGTAAAGAAGATGAGCGTGTATTGCTGATCACTATTACCAAACTAGGAAAAACGACTCGAGAAGAAGCATATGATCTTCCGAATATTTTATTAGACCGTTCAACCCTTTCTTTTTTCCGAATGGAACGAACTAAACCGCTTACTTGATCGTTTATTTAAAGACACAAAAAATTGATTAGTTAATTAAAACATAAATATTTAATTTTATAGTCCAGTAGGATATTTCCTATTGGACTATAACTCATTGGTATTTTAGCAGGCATCTTGTCAAAATTGCCTGCATAATAATAGATGGGTGTATTGCCAATATCTATTTTTTTATTAGATAAAATATAATGTTCATAATTTCAGTTCTTAACAACTCCTATCTTCATCGTTTAATTTTCATCAAAATTATTGATACTAATTAAGGGGCTACCACTTATAGAATCAGATTGAAAGAAGTTTTTATCACTAATTTATTTATTCGTTATGCTCAATTATTGCTCTACCATTCAACGGTTGAATATCCCTATTATTATGAGAGTATAGTTTTTTAAAAGATTCAATTTGCTCTGGTGATACTTCAATGTTGTTTTTCATAACATACCATTCAACATTTTCAGTTAATGGGGGTGTTGTTAAAGAACCTAAATAATGATAGTAACTTTTATTAGTAGGAATCATATCATTTAAATTCTTAATAGGTTCTGGTTTCTCCTTGTTCACATCATCCAACACTTCTTGAAATCCTTTGTTTTCTGTTCCTTCTGTAAAAAAGACGCCTATTACTGCGATTCGTCCATCTTGAGACATATTAACAAAATGAGCTTCGATGGGATAATGTTCACCATCAACAGTATGCTCACTTTCCGCATGAAAATGGAATTGACTTAATTCAAAATTTCTTCCGTTAATGATAGCTTGTCCTCCTCCAGTAACCTGGATACTGTGGCCATTATTTTCAACACTCGTGATATCCTTACTATAATCTAATGTAATTGTTCCATTATCTGGCGTCATTTTTTCAGTCTTATCCCCTATAATGTCAATTGGAGATTGCATTTTTCCAGAAGTAAATTCCCAATCTGCTTGATCATCATAGTCAACATGGCCTGATTTTTCTGCATGTTTTGATGCCTCTGTGGTTGCCCATTCTTTTTCTGACGAATTAATTGTAGTATTACTTGAAGAACATCCAACAAATAATACAACGGTGCAGTTCAAAAGTAACATAACGAGCACTTTTCTTTTCATTTTTCATCCTTCTTAATACTAGTTTTCTTCAATATACATGAAATTAAAGTATTTAAGTGTCATATTTAGTTATTTATAATACCTATTTTTACCCACTTGAATATAAAGTACAGCATCATGTCAAATAGTTAAAAAAATTTACCAATTTTTTATTTTTTCATAAAGAACATATTTTAAGATATTTTCCTCACATCCATGGACATATGCAGCAATCGGGGAATAGTTCTGGTGAAGTCACGGCTTACCAATAAACATCATTTACACCATCGCTAATATCTGGAATCACAGAAAATCCATAATCAACAAATCTAATGCTATACAAAAAAGCTTCGATTCATTCTTATTATATTTCCTATTTAATTCAGTTCCAGTTGTCTTTGCTTTGAATCTTTACTGTTACTGGGAGACGCTTAGTTCCTAGAGATAAAGTCATTTCATTTCAATTTATCATTTTTGGATAAAAAAAGAATTGTGAAATAAAAAAATCAGCTCAAATCCTTTTCAACAAGGTTTTGAACTGATTCATTTAAGTTTAATATTTGTAACTTGTTTTCCAATCAATCGATAGTTCATGAGCTATTTCAATACCATTTTTATACCCCTCGATATTTCTTAAATAATCAAGTATTTCTATTTTTTTTTTACATCATTATCGATAAAACAATTTATATCCATCTCAACCTCCAAAAGATTTAAAATAATAGTGTGCC
>NZ_JAFLWA010000041.1 GCF_017316125.1 Enterococcus sp. DIV0660C
CATTGGTCTTTTTTTATTTATTTTTGATCTTTTTGTGCAAGCATTTCTTGATCTTTTTCAATAGTAGTATTGATTCCCTTGATGATTGCTGGAATAAATCCAGCTTCTTCGAGGGCAACGACTCCGGCAACTGTCGTTCCTCCTGGAGAAGAGACCTGGTCAACTAATTCCCAAGGATTTTCATTGCTCTCAAGGAATTTTTCACATGAACCTAAAATTGCTTTGGCAGAGATTTCAGTGGCTATTTTTTTGGGTAATCCGTTGAGCACCCCGGCTCTTCCCATAGCATCAATGAGCATGTAAACAAATGCAGGCGAACTTCCAGCTAAGCCAATGAAAGTACTGAAATCTGATTCAGGTAAAGGATACACACTACCAATTGCTTCAAAAATCTGTGTTGCTTGTGTTAATTGTTCTTCTGTAGCAACAGAATTTTTACAAATGGCTGAGACTCCGGCACCAACACTCACATTCACATTTGGCATAACACGAACAATCGCGGCTTGTGAGCTATTTAAAGCTGCTTCAAGATCACTTAAAGTTGTACCAGATGCAATAGAAATGAAAAGGATTTTTTGACTATAGTCTTGTAATTCATGAAGTACGGTTGAAATAATTTTGGGTTTTACTGCGAGTAAAAGAATGTCTACTTGTTCAGCAACTTCTTGGTTTGTTTGACAAGCAGTGACTCCCGTTTGTTTGGCAAAGGCTTGTGCGTTTTCAAAATGACCACTCGAAACAAAAATCTCATTTTTTGAAAAGGTTTCTTTTTCGAGTAGACCACGAATAATTGCTTGTGCCATATTTCCTGTTCCAATAAATCCAATATTCATTTTATTTCCTCCCTTTTGATTTTAGAATAGCTTTGTTTGCTAGGAATCGCAAGTAACGTGTTAAGCAAAAGTGGAAAATTATAATTAAATAAGCTAACATTAGTGTTATGAAATGAAAGTACATGAGTATGGAAGGTAAAAATGTGAAAAATAAAATACAATGGATCCTTCAATGGATGAAAAATCATAGTCTGATTTTAAAGTTGATTTTTTTTGGTTCAGTGTTAGTCTTTGTCGCAAATCAGGTTGCTAATATTGCAAACGGCATGAGCTGGCAAGATATTTGGGAAACGATGGATAAACAGAATCACGTAACCATTGTTTTGATGACGTTACTGGGATTGCTTGGGGTGTTGCCGATGCTTTTATATGATTGGGTGACACTTAGCGTATTGGAAAAGCAAGGAAAACCCAAGATGCCAAGGCAAGAGTTTTTTCTAGCAGCTTGGATCACGAATACAATCAACAATTTGGCAGGATTTGGCGGTGTCGTGGGCGCTAGTTTGCGAGCTAATTTTTACGGCAAACAGACGGATCGAAAAAAGGTACTAGCAACCGTTTCAAAAGTGGCAGTGTTTATGATAACGGGTCTATCAGTTTGGTCGCTGTTCACTTTTGTAGATGTCTTTTTTATTCAAACAGAAAGTATTTTTCGAAGTTACTGGATTTGGCTACTAGGTGGCAGTTTCGTTGCACCAGTTATTTTCTTTTTTGCATATCTTAAAAGAAGAACATTGTTTTCAGAGTTTTATCCCAAAGGCTTAGCAGGTTTGTTTTTTGCTTCATTTGGTCAGTGGACAGGTGCGTTAACCGTGTTTTTATTGATTGGCAAGCTGATGGGAATCGACATATCACTTCATTCGATATATCCCATGTTTATTGTAGCAACGTTGATTGGTATGTTAACGATGGTACCAGGTGGCATGGGAACATTTGATGTGTTGATGATTCTTGGCATGAGTCAATTATCTGTTCGTCAAGATGTTGCAGTTGTGTGGTTATTGTATTATCGCTTATTTTATTATGTAGTTCCGTTTTTAACAGGGATTCTTCTGTTTATTACGCATACAGGTGTAAAAGTAAACCGATTTCTTGATAATATTCCACGCTTGTTTTTCCAAAAAGTGGCACATATTATTTTAGTTAGTGCTGTTTATTTTGCGGGAATTATGATGGTTTTATTGTCAACAATTACAAATTTATCTGCAATTAGTCGCTTGTTTCAAATATTATTGCCTTTTTCATTTAATTTTTTAGATCAGACACTCAATTTACTTGTCGGATTTTTACTGTTAGGTTTGGCTCGTGGTTTAGCAATGAAGGTGAAAAAAGCTTATTTGCCAACTATCATCTTACTGATTTTTGGTATTTTGAATACAATTACTCGAACCTTGTCATGGGAATTGATTTTAGTTTATGTACTCATTTTGTTAGCAGTTTGGCTAGCACGCAAAGAATTTTATCGCGAAAAGTTTGTCTATTCTTGGGGCGCAATTGTTTTTGATGCTTGCTTGTTTGGTTTCTTGTTTATTGTTTATGCAATTGCAGGTTATCATAGTGGACAATTTTGGGTAGGACGAATGACTGCAAATAATTTTATTTTGTTTCCTTCAGATGAAGTCTGGTTTTCTGGACTGATTGGCCTAGGTATCTCGTTGTTAGCGTTGGTGGCATTATATCAATATTTAGCAACGGCAACGAATGAACTTGGAACGGAGTTAGAGGTAGAAAGATTGAATCGACTGATTGATCGATATGGTGGAACTGCTTCTAGTCATTATTTGCAACTGCCTGGTTATAAATATTTTTATTATCAAGAAGAAGGTGAGGATCAAGTAGTTTTCGGCTATCAGGTAAAAGGAAATAAATGCTTTGTGCTGGGAAATCCAATTGGCAATCCAGCTATGTGGCGAACAGCAACCAAAAGTTTCCTCAAAAAAGCTGATTGCTTGGGTTATCAACTGGCTTTTTATAAAGTTTCGGAAAAATATGTCGTGATGTTGCATGAAGTTGGTTTCCGTTTTGTCAAAGTAGGGGAAGCTGGGATTGCTGACTTAACGGTTGCAGATGTTCCTTGGTTCAATCAACAATTAGAATACCAACGATTAACCAATGAGGGTTATCACTTTACTTGGTATGATAAAATTCCTGATGAGCTACTTCCAACGCTGGAAGAGGTTTCGCAAGCTTGGCTGAATGGTGAAACAGAAAAACATTTTTCTGTTGGGCGATTTGACACAGAGTACGTGAAGACCAGTGGTGTGGGCGTTGTTCGAAAAGAGCAACAAGTAGTTGGATTTGTGACAGCACAACCAATGACACAAACACAAGTAGGATATGATTTGCTACGTGTGTTGCCGGGAGAACCTGTTGCATTGAGTGATTACTTGTTAGCCAATTTGTTTGTTGAATATCAAAAACAAGGGTACTTGGAAGCAAATCTTGGTTTAGCACCTTTGGCGAATGTTGGAGAAACAGACTTTTCATTTATTCAAGAAAAAATGATGAATATCGTTTATAATTATGGGAATTTTTTCTATGCTTTTCAAACAACATATGAAAGAAAATCAAAGTATGTCAGTCATTGGGAAGGTCGTTACTTTGCTTATATGAAAGGGAGCAATTTTGTATTCGCAACTCTTCAATTATTTATTCTGATTGGTCGAGGAAAAGGAAAAAATCCAAGTTTAGCTCAAGAAGTTTTGATTGAATTATAAAAATGAAATGAGTATGAGATATAAGGAGAGGATAAGATGTCATTCATTCTAGTCCTCTCCTTTTTCTTTTTGTATTAGTTGAAATAGGAATTTAAGGCGGAAGTTAGCTATACTTTTATTTTCCCCTATGATAGAATACTTTCGACTTAGACTTTTCGAATGGGTGAGAGGTATGGAACTAATTGAAAAAGCACCAGCCAAAATAAATTTAGGATTGGATGTATTATATAAGCGACCAGATGGGTATCACGAACTTGAAATGGTTATGTCGAGCGTGGACTTAGCAGACCATTTGATTTTTGAAGAATTACCTGAAGATCAAATCATTGTAGAAACAAATAAAGCTTTCTTGCCTGTAGATCAACGAAATAATGTCTATCAAGCAGCCTTATTATTAAAAAATAAATTTAAAATCAAAAAGGGTGTTAAAATCGTTGTTCAAAAAAACATTCCAGTGGCTGCTGGCTTAGGTGGAGGTAGTACCGATTGTGCTGCAGCCTTGCGCGGAATCAATCAATTGTGGGATTTGGGTTGTTCTTTAGAAGAACTCGCAGAAATTGGATTAGAAGTTGGCACAGATGTTCCTTACTGCGTATATGGGAATACGGCATTTATTGGTGGCAAAGGGGAGAAAGTAAACCTGATTCCATCCATGCCACAATGTTGGGTCATTTTAGTCAAACCAAGAATGAGTGTTTCCACGCGAACGGTATTCAGAGATCTTGACACGCAAGCCATTCAGCATCAGGATGTTGCCGGATTGGTGGAAGCAATCCAGCAGCAGGATTATCAACGAATGATTCAAAAAATGGGCAACAGTTTAGAAGATGTGACGGGTAAAAGGCATCCTGTGATTCATCAGATCAAAGAGCGAATGATTAAGTATGGGGCGGATGTGGCATTGATGAGCGGTAGTGGGCCAACTGTTTTTGGTTTATGTCAGCATTATTCGAGAGCACAACGAGTATATAACGGATTAAAGGGATTTTGTGATGAAGTTTATCTTGTACGCACATTGCGTTAAGTATAACGAGTTTAGTAAAAGCTTCTTTGTAGTCGATTGACTAACTGTAAATCAATTAAAAAAGCATATACGTTTAGTTTTCTTTTGCGACTAAACTTATGTGCTTTTTTTTTCTATTTATACTAGCTATAAGTTGCTAATTCTAATTAATGAGTAATCGAATAAATTAAAAAGTTGTACGAAACAATGGATTGTCTCGTACAACTTTTATTAATGGCTCTTATTTTTCTTTTTTTATCGTTACACTTTTGATACAAAGCAGTGAAATCAGTAGTAAAACGAGGCAAAAGAGTGGTAGTACAAAAAGAGAACCATTATGCAACAAGCTGATCAAAAAAGTACAGAGGCTGACAACAATGTAGTATCCAAGACTAAGAAATGCGCCAGCCGTGCCAGCTATCGATGCAAATTTTACAAGTGCTAGGCTTAGGCAATTAGGTAATGCCATACCTACACCAGCCAGTAAAATAAAAATCCCAAGAATGTACATCGTTACTTGGCTGACGAAATGAACTGGCAGAGACGCTGTTAGTCCAAGGAAAATAGCTCCAAGCAAGGCAAGTTTAATTCCATTTGTAATAATGGTTTCAGGTGCTAAATGATTTAATTCGCGATTTGATAGCCACGCACCAACTACTGTGGCTAAAGCCACGATGCTTCCCATGAACCCATATTGACTCTGAGTAAAATGAAACTTTTCGATAAAGATCGTGGGTGCTTCTGAATGGTAACTAAAAAGAATCCCATTAAAAATCCCAATCAGTATTCCAAATGAAATTGTATAACGATCTAACAACATTTTTTTACCTACTGAAAAAACTTTTTTCGTATCGACTCTAGTTTGAGTAAACATAGCTGTTTCTGGTAATCCTTTAAGACTCCAGAAAAGAAGAATCATCCCCATGATCACTAAGAACAAAAAGACAGCTCTAAATCCATAAAATTCACCTAGAAGTCCACCAATCAAAGGACCAATGGCTGGCGAAAAAGCGAGCGCCGCAGAAATTTTTGCAAATAATTGATGTCTTTCGTTGCCTGAGTAGTTATCACGTAAAATGGTTTGTGTGGTTACAGATCCTGTACTTGCACCAAATGCTTGAATGAAACGACCAACAAAAAGTAGTTCGATAGTTTTAGATGCTAAACAGAGGAAACAACCAAGAACATACACTAGAATTCCTAGGTTCATTGCTTTTCTTCGACCAAAAAAATCTGATCCAATTCCCCAAAAGAAGACACCAAGTGCAAAGGAAATGAAATAGATGCTCAACGTCATTTGAGCAATATTGAGTTGGACACCATATTTCTGAGCGATTTCTGTCAAAGATGGCGTATAGATTGTCTCACTGATTTGTGGAAACCCAACTAAGCAAATTAGTAGCGATAAATTTATTTTTTTATTTTTATTTTTTTCGATGTTTTTTTCCAATGTTAAAACTCCTACTAGTTTATTTATCTAGGGAAAAAACATCCATTCCAGGGAAATGGTGGAATCATGATTTTTATCCAATTGTAAAAATTCATGGAATCACCCCTTTCGTAAAGTTCACCGCCATTCTATCCGAGATGAGAATGATTGTCTAGTTTGTAGAAAATTAGTCCATTCTATGAGAAAGTATTCAAATGTTTTACGGTTTATCTCCAAATATACGTCGTAAATCAGAAGATTTCCGAATTCTATTGACTGTAATTTTTTATTTTGATACATTAGTTCACGTTGATAAATCGTAAAATTACGATTTGCTATTTTAGAGAGGGGTAAACAATGATTAAAAAATATGTATGGGCAACGATAGCTGTTGCAGGAATGTTGTTATTTGCTGCTTGCGGACAAACTGAAAAGAAAAGTGAGTCAAAGACAGACGAATTAACCATTATTACTTCTTTTTATCCAATGTATGATTTTACGAAGGAAGTTGTTGGTGACGAAGGAAACGTTGAGTTACTGATACCTGCAGGAACAGAGCCACATGACTTTGAACCGAGTGCGAAAGAAATGGCGAAAATTTCGGATGCAGATGTTTTCGTGTATAATAGTTCAGACATGGAAATTTTTGTTGATTCAATGAAGAAGTCGGTCGATCAGGAAAAAACATTGATGATTGAGGCAGCTAAAGGAATCGAACGCTTAGAAGGATCAGAAGACCATGATCACGAAGCCGAAGCGGAGCATGATGCGCATGACCATGAATATGATCCTCATGTATGGTTAGATCCAGTCCTAGCAATCCAAGAAGTTCAAACAATTGCGAAAGAGTTGGGAGATAAATATCCTGAGAAGAAAGCAACATTTGAAGAAAATGCGGAAGCTTACATCAAAAAATTAGAAGAGTTAAATCAAAAATATGTAACAGAACTAAAAGACGCAAAAAATCGAACTTTTGTTACGCAACATGCTGCATTTGCCTATTTAGCGAATCAATATCAGTTAACTCAAAAATCGATTTCAGGTATTTCACCAGATCAAGAGCCAACCCCAAGTCGTTTGGCAAAATTGAAAGAATTTGTTGAAGAAAATCAAACAAAAGTCATTTATTTTGAAGAAAATGCTTCTTCGAAAGTGGCGGAAACGCTAGCCGCTGAAACAGGCGTGAAGCTTGAAGTATTAAATCCACTGGAAAGTCTAACGGAAAAACAAATAGCTGCGGGTGAGAATTATATTTCTGTGATGGAAGAAAATTTAGCGGTATTGAAAGAAAGTATCAAGTAAGTTTAGAAGGAGGTCTAGTGATGCATTATATCGAAGTATCTGATTTGACCTTTTATTATGAAGAAGAGCCAGTGTTAGAGGATGTATCTTATCATGTCGATGCTGGGGAGTTTGTCATTTTAACTGGAGAGAACGGAGCAGCAAAGTCAACGCTGATTAAAGCAACCTTGGGTTTATTGAAGCCAACCAAAGGAACTGTCACGATTGCTGCAGAAAATCAAGAAGGAAAAAAATTGAAGATTGGTTACATTCCCCAACAAGTGGCATCATTTAACGCGGGATTTCCAAGCACAGTGATTGAGTTAGTTCGTTCAGGGCGATTTCCTCGAGGTAAATGGTTCAAACGTTTAACTAAAAAAGATCACGAATATGTAAAACTTGCCTTAGAGTCTGTTGGAATGTGGGATATGCGGCATCGTCGAATTGGGGAGTTATCAGGCGGACAAAAACAGCGAATTAGTTTGGCACGTTTGTTTGCAACTGATCCAGATTTATTTATTTTAGATGAGCCAACGACAGGAATGGATGAAGAATCTAGAAATGAATTTTATCGATTGTTGCGACATAGCGCACATGTACATGGAAAATCTGTCTTGATGATCACTCACGACCATGAAGACATCAAACAGTATGCAGATCGACAAATTCGTTTGGTAAGGAAGGAGGACTCACAATGGCGTTGCTTTCATATGAATTCATGAGAAGAGCCTTTCTGGCTGCGATTTTTATTGCAGGGATTGCTCCGATGTTGGGGGTTTTCTTAGTAATTAGAAGACAGTCGTTGATGGCTGATACACTTTCTCATGTTTCGTTAGCAGGGGTAGCGTTGGGGTTCTTTCTCAATTTGAACCCAACAATTACCACAATGATTGTTGTAGTCTTAGCTGCAATTGTTTTAGAATATTTACGTACGATTTATCGAACATACTCTGAGATTTCGATTGCAATTTTAATGGCTGGTGGATTAGCGTTAGCGTTAGTTTTGATGAATTTAAGTGGTGGAAATTCTGCAACGAGTATCCAATCTTATTTATTTGGCTCAATCGTGACGATCACATGGGACCAAGTCATTTTCTTGGGCATTTTATTTGTGGTCATTGGTGTCATGTTTGTTTTATTCAAACGTCCAATGTATGTCTTAACTTTTGATGAAGATGTGGCACATGTTGATGGGCTACCCATTCATGCAATGTCAATGATGTTCAACGTGATAACTGGTGTTGCAATTGCAGTGATGATCCCAATAGCAGGTGCATTGTTGATTTCTGCAATCATGGTGTTACCTGCAGCAATTGGTATGCGTTTAGGTCGAAGCTTTAACGTCGTAATTGCGATTAGTATTTTTGTTGGATTTATCGGGATGCTTTCTGGGTTAGGTAGTTCCTTTTATTTGGACACACCACCTGGAGCAACAATCACGTTAGTCTTTATTGGCTTATTCTTACTCGTTAATATAGTCAAACGACTATCGATTGGTGTAAAACGAAAAAATCGAGTATAAAATAGCCTGAGAGGAACAGTGGAAACGAAATATTTCCGCTGTTTCTTTTTTTATAAATCAGAAATACCGAACTATTTTC
Source organism: Enterococcus sp. DIV0660C (assembly GCF_017316125.1). Classification (GTDB taxonomy): domain Bacteria; phylum Bacillota; class Bacilli; order Lactobacillales; family Enterococcaceae; genus Enterococcus_B. The sequence goes on from NZ_JAFLWA010000041.1 coordinate 8,865, forward strand.
TTCTTTTTTTATAAAATGCTCGAATTTTTGAAAAAAAACTTATATAATGAAAAACGACAATTTTAAAAAAGGGAGCTGGAATATGTGAAAGTACGTCGCAGTGAGCGTCTTGTTGATATGACTCAATATTTATTAGATCATCCACATGAATTGATTTCGTTAACAAGTTTTGCCGAACGTTATGAATCTGCTAAATCTTCCATCAGTGAGGACTTAGGGATTATCAAGAAAACATTTAAAGAAAGAGGTTACGGCACACTAGAGACAATTCCTGGTGCGGCGGGTGGTGTCTTGTTTATTCCTGAGATTCCTTATGAAGAAGCAAAAAAATATATTGAATCTTTAGCCGAACGCCTATCAGAGCAAGACCGTTTGTTGCCAGGTGGCTATGTTTACCTATCGGATTTATTAGGGGAACCTGAGTTATTAAGACAAGTTGGAAAAATCATTGCATCAAAATATTTAGGTGAAAAAATTGATGCGGTGATGACAGTTGCGACAAAAGGCGTACCAATTGCCCAAGCTGTTTCTTATTATTTAAATGCGCCATTTGTCATTGTTCGACGTGATTCAAAAATCACGGAAGGATCAACTGTAAGCGTAAATTACGTTTCAGGTTCATCAGAACGAATTGAAAAAATGGAGCTTTCTAAAAGAAGTTTAAAACGTGGTTCAAGAGTTCTTGTCGTCGATGACTTTATGAAAGGTGGCGGAACAGTGAACGGGATGAAGAGTTTGATTGAAGAATTCGAGTCTGAATTAGTTGGTATCACTGTTTTTGCCGAATCAAAATTCCACGGACATCGTGCAATCGATGATTATACTTCTCTACTTTATGTGAAAGATGTGGATACAAAAACGAAAAATATTACTGTTGTTCCTGGAAATTATTTTTCAGAAGAATAAATTTTTAGCGAAATGAACTAAGTGTAGAAGAGGTTGGGACAAAAATTTGTCCCAACTTTTTTGTTTTTAATTGAATTTTTTAAAATAATCGTTAGTTGAAAAAAAGCGAGCACTGGGCTAAACTTAACACAGGAAATGATAACTAGGAGTGAAGTAAGTGGAAGCACGTTATGCAATTATTTTGGCAGCGGGGAAAGGAACCCGCATGAAGTCAAAACTCTATAAAGTATTACATCCAGTTTCTGGAAAACCAATGGTCGAACACATCATCAATCGAGTAAGCGAAACAAACCCTGACGAAATCATCACAATTGTAGGTCATGGTGCTGAGCAAGTGAAAGCACAACTGGGTGAACGTAGTGAATATGCTTTACAAGCAGAACAATTAGGAACTGGACACGCAGTTTTACAAGCAGCTTCTTTCCTAGAAGGCAAAAAAGGAACGACTTTAGTCATCAGTGGGGACACACCTTTACTAACGACGGAAACATTAAATAATTTATTTGAATACCATCAAGGGAAAAATGCTAGTGCAACGATTTTAACAGCACATGCACAAAATCCTACCGGTTACGGACGAATTATTCGTGATCATGTTGGGATTGTAGAAAAAATTGTTGAACAAAAAGATGCTTCACCAGAAGAAGCTCGTGTACAAGAAATCAATACCGGTACTTACTGTTTTGATAATGAAGCTTTATTTACTGCATTGAATAAAGTTGGGACGAATAACGCTCAAGGTGAATATTATTTAACCGATATTATTGAAATCTTAAAAGAAGATGGAAATACAGTTGCTGCTTATCAAACGGAAGATTTTGAAGAGTCTATGGGTGTGAACGATCGTATCGCATTGGCAAAAGCAAATGAAATTATGCGTAAACGAATTAATGAAGCACACATGACTAATGGTGTTAGTTTTGTTGATCCAGCGTCAACTTATATTGATGCGGGTGTCGTGATTGGTTCAGACACAGTGATTGAAGCAGGCGTACAATTGCAAGGCGAAACGGTCATTGGAATGGATTGTATGATTGGCGCACATTCACGAATCGTAGATAGTGTAATTGAAGATAACGTTGTAATTACCAATTCTGTGGTTGAAAGTAGCCATGTCAAAAAATCAGCAGATATCGGTCCATTTGCTCATTTGCGCCCAAATGCTGAAATTGGCGAAGGCGCACACATTGGGAACTTTGTTGAAGTCAAAAATGCTGAAATTGGTAATCATACAAAAGTTGGTCATTTGACTTACGTTGGGGATGCAACGCTAGGTGAAGACATCAATGTTGGCTGTGGCGTTGTTTTCGTTAACTACGATGGCAAACAAAAACACCATACAAAAGTCGGTGCACATAGTTTTATCGGCTCAAATTCAAACATTGTTGCACCTGTGACGATTGAAGAGAACAGTTCAATTGCAGCTGGTTCAACAATTACAAATGACGTTCCTGAATATGCACTTGCAATCGCACGTGCGCGACAAGTAAATAAAGAAGGATATGCGAAAAAACTCCCTTATCTCAATTAGTTTTTTTTAAAATAACTTGATTTATTTAAAAAATATGTCTACTATTTACTAGGAAGAATTTCAGAGTTGTGAAAAAGAAAGTGGAGGTCCCCATGTCAAATCATTATTTTGATCCAAGATTAAAGATTTTTGCGTTAAACTCAAATCGCCCGTTAGCTGAGAAAATCGCAGCAGCTGTTGGTGTGGAATTAGGAAAGTCATCTGTTACTCAATTCAGTGATGGTGAGATTCAAGTAAACATTGAAGAAAGTATCCGTGGTTCACATGTGTATGTTATCCAATCAACAAGTAGCCCAGTAAATGACAATTTAATGGAATTGTTGATTATGATCGATGCTTTGAAACGCGCTAGCGCAAAAACAATTAATGTAGTTATGCCGTATTATGGTTATGCACGTCAAGACCGTAAAGCGCGTGCTCGGGAACCAATTACCGCTAAATTAGTTGCAAACATGATTCAAAAAGCAGGAGCAACAAGAATGTTGACCCTAGACCTTCACGCTGTTCAAATTCAAGGTTTCTTTGATATTCCTGTTGACCATTTAATGGGTGCACCATTAATTGCTAATTATTTCTTAGAAAAAGGAATCAAAGGGGACGATGTTGTTGTTGTTTCACCTGACCATGGTGGCGTAACTCGTGCACGTAAATTGGCTGAGTTCCTAAAAGCACCAATTGCAATCATCGACAAACGACGTCCTAAAGCAAATGTTGCTGAAGTAATGAATATCATCGGTAAAGTTGAAGGAAAAACTTGTGTCTTGATCGATGACATGATTGATACGGCAGGTACTATCACATTAGCAGCTAATGCGTTGAAAGAAGCAGGAGCAACAAGTGTTTATGCTTCTTGTACACATCCAGTTTTATCTGGTCCAGCTTTGCAAAGAATTGAAGATTCAGCAATCGAACGCTTAGTTGTAACGGATTCAATTTATCTACCAGAAGATCGTAAAATTGATAAAATCGACGAAGTTAGCGTAGGTGGTTTGATGGGTGATGCAATTAAACGCATTCACGAAAACAAACCAGTTAGCCCACTTTTTGAAACAAAAAAATAAGAACTTAAAATGAGGCTGTGGTACAAAATACTCAGCTACGACAAGTGGTTCTGAGAACAGTGTTCATTCGAAAGAAATAGGTATGACAAGATTTTTGTCATACCTATTTCTTTTTTGCAAAAAAAGAACGTAACATCTAGATGCTACGTTCTTTCACACAGATAAAACTTTTTTTAACTTAATGTGCTGTAAGCAAGGTCATCAACTTCACTGATTAAACGCCAACGTCGGTCAAGTGTATTGTAAACCAGTGTTCCAATTACAGGTTCTTCACGATAGCGAGTCCCTTTTAGTTTCCAAATGTAGTCTTCAATCACATAGATAGGGATTCGATACTCATCATTGATCAAACCAGCTTGTTCAAATGAAAAAATGATTCCTTCTTGCATCAATGGACGCATTTCTTTTAGTAAATCCCCATTGATTTTTTCAACAGTGATGCCACGACGAAAGAATGATTTCTTTTCGTTAATTTTATCCGCAAGAATTTGGCTCATTTTGTCTGCAAAAATTCGATAAAATTCGTCTAAATAGCGATAATAAATACGGTTCAACTGATCGCTTAAATCAAAATAGACAAAATTATTTTGTAATTTATAGAAAAATGGTGAGTGCAGATGGGTTTTCATATGCCCAAAATACAATAATTCTGAAATCTCTAATGGGGATAATTCTTTTAACATTGTTAAATCTGTAAAGTCTATCCACTTTAAATCGTCTGTGTTGTGGCGATTACGAAGTGAGGAAAAGAAATGTTGTATGTTTTCTGTCCCACGAATAATTTTTAAGCCAGTGTGAGGCTCATATTCTCCTGCTGAAGCAGCAGGATCTAACAGTAGCAAGTTTTGAGGATAATGCACGATGCTGTTTGAAAAATCATTCGCAGTTAATCCTTTGGTCAAAACAGCGTTACTCGTTGTATCGATATGTACATAAACTGAATCAGTCATCATGCCCCTCCTCACTTGATTTCTCAACTATTTTATTTTACAACAATTGTAAGAAAAAAGCTTGTTTCTTTTATTTTAAAATTCCATTACAAAGTCACGCTTTCATTGAAAATAACCGTAGCTTTCAAATCGCTGGAAATTTGGTGTCAGTTATTTTTCAGAAAAGAATAATGAATTATTTTGTCTTCATACATTTTAGATGTATTTGTTCAGACAAGAATTTTTTTTAAGAGACTGCTATACTTGAAGAAAAAGGAGAGAGCAATGGATATCCAACCGATTTATTGGTCAGAAAGGCAACGACTACACAGCGAAAGTCAAAAAATGACGCAACCATTTCCATTTTTCAGTGAACAACAAAAAAGTCGCGACTCTTTTTGGCAAACGACCAAAAAGAAAAATGCATGGCGAGTCAAAGTCGGTAAGCTAGTCCTCTATTTTGAAAAGAAAATGGGAGAAGCAAGTGAGTCAGATCATTTAGTTATAACGAATGTATTGGTCAATGAAGCTTTTCAACAATGGCGCCAACTATTTACGTTGCTAGAAAGCTGCACGCGTTACTTTTTGAAGTCTACTTGTCAATTTTCTTTTTCGCAATCAGTTTCTTCACAAATGACTGAACTATTTATCCAGTTTGGGTATCAGAAAGTTGATACTACGGCAACTCGATGGGTGAAAAATATTTCTGGACATCTTGCTGTGGTTTTTGGTGGGGGTGGGGCACACGGCGCGTATCAAATTGGTGTATGGAAAGCCTTGCAAGAAGCTGGATTTTCAGTTGAGATCATTACGGGTACGTCAGTCGGTGCAATCAATGGTATTTTGATGTTGCAAGGTGATTTGAATCAAGCCGAATTTTTATGGACGAATTTATCGACCAATCAGATTTTGGCTGTGCCAGAAAACTTACCTTTAACTGATTTGCGCCAACAATTGTTGAATGATATTCGTCAAATGACTAAGACGGCTTTTTTGACTCGCGGTATTTCTTCAATGCCGTTAGAAGAATTGCTGAGAAAATCATTGGATTTGAAATATCTCATTCAAAAAACGAAACCAAAACTATTTACAGTTGCGACTAAAATCCCTGAAATGATTGAGAAAGTGGTGCCTATTCAAAAGATGCCACCAGAACAAATTCCTAATTGGATCGTTGCTTCTGCTTCTTTTTATCCAGCGATGACCTATAAAAAAATTGACAAAGATCGGTATATTGATGGCGGGTATAAAAATAATCTGCCAGTAGATGTTGCGATTGAACAAGGAGCAACTGAAGCTTTTGTGGTAGATGTTCAGGGCCCTGGGATTACGAAAAAAGTCAAAAAACCATTAGGATTTGTTGAATGGCATTGTCGCTCACTTTGGACACTGGGGACATTTTTGATTTTTGATGGGCAGCGTAATTCATTGAATTTACAATTAGGTTATTTGGAAACAAAGAAGCAGCTACACCAATATGAAGGACATTGGTATACCTTTGATTCGACTGTTTTGGCTGAAAAAGTTTGGAAAAAATTCTTACGTATATTAGCCAAGGAAAAAAAATTAGATCTTTCTTTTTTCTATGACGTAAAATTTTGGGAGGATTTGCGTAATGTATATAAAGACAGGGTCGTCATTGAAACATGCGGATTAGCGATGCTAGAACTTTTGGCAAAACAAATGTATCTATTACCTAATAAAGTTTATCGAGTACCAGAAATGCTTGCGTTGATTCGTGAGAAAGAGCAACGCCCCTTTACAGAAATTGTTAAGAAAGAAATCGGGTTGCTGAGTCTGGAAGAGTGGTGGTCTTCTTCGAGAGAACAACGTTTAGAACAAAAATTGACGATACTAGCAAAAAAGCTTTATGCTAGTACACAAGAAAAGGTTCAAGTGTTACTTAACGAACAACCAGTGGACACATTATTTGTTTTATATGCACATTATCTTAAGGAGGAACAAGAATGGCACAAGAATTTTCCTATGAAATCATAGAAGAGATTGCAATTTTATCTGAGAACGCAAAAGGTTGGCGTAAAGAATTAAATTTGGTTAGTTGGAATGGTCGTCCGCCAAAATTTGACTTGCGTGACTGGTCACCAGAACATGAAAAGATGGGTAAAGGATTGACATTGACTAATGAAGAATTTGAAGCACTGCAAAAAGCAATAGAAAACATGTAAGAAAGGACCCTGTCGAATGAAAAGTATGACCGGTTTTGGCAAAGCAATCCGCGAAACAAAAGAGTATCAATTAGATATCGAGATTAAAAGTGTCAACCAACGTTTTTTAGATATTCAATTACGCAGTCCGAAACTTCTAAATTTTCTCGAAGGTGACATGCGGCAGTTGATTAAACAACAGCTTACTCGTGGACGTGTTGAAGTTTTTGTAAATATAACGCACATTGGAGAGAATGCGAAACAAGTTGAAATCGACTGGTCATTGATTGATTCATTAGTGACGCAACTTTCTCAAGGGGTACATGATCGTTTCGGTGGAGAAGTTCAACTTTCGGTAGCATCCTTGATTGAGCGTCTAGCATTACAAGAAAAATTTGTCTCGGTCAGTGAACCAGAAAAAGCAGATGAAGAAGAACTAAGGCTACTAGTTCAAGAAACATTGTCTGAAGCATTAGGTGGAATTGAACGTAGTCGTGAAGCAGAAGGTCAGGCGTTAGCTGCTGTATTATTGCAGAATCAAGCCGAATTTTCGCAAGTGCTAGACAATCTATCAGCCTTTGTTGAAACATATGAACAAGAATTCCAAATACGTTACCAAAAAAAATTGGAAGAATTTTTAGGTGATAAAGTTGATGAGCAACGATTGTTGACGGAGTTGGCCATTTTATTAGAGCGTGGGGATATTCATGAAGAACTAGATCGTTTGTTTATCCATCTCGGAAAATTAAATGACTTAATTTTGATGCCTACACCAGTTGGTCGAGAACTTGATTTTCTAATCCAAGAAATGAATCGAGAAGTGAACACGATTGGATCAAAATCAAGTGCAATTGAAATCAAAAACCAAGTAGTCCAATTAAAAACGATTTTAGAAAAAATTCGTGAGCAAGTTCAAAATATTGAATAATTGCACGAAACAAAAAAAGGAGGAAGTTTATAATGAACTATTATGATATTACTTTTCATGAATTAAGTGGCAAAAGTGTGGTTAAAAGAAATGTCCCATCAGATAAAGAAGGATTCGATGTTTGGAAAGACGCATGTGTAAAAATTTCAGACCAAGAACTAAATATTTTAATCAATGACGGGACATATGTAACGCTTAACCGAAAATTTATTGTACGCATAGATACACAAGAAGTTAGTGATCCAACAGAAAAAGTACTCAGCCGCAAGGACGAAATCATTGGCGTCGTGAATACTTTGTCCAATATGGGCTTTTAATTTTTTAATTAAAATCAATTGTGTTGGCTTATCAATGATATCAAAAGTTGCACCAGAAGCTTGGTTGCAGCTTTTTTGTTTTGTGAAAGAAACAAGCTTTTCTTCTCTAGTTTCAAGCAAAGGTGGCTTTTTTAGGAAAATCTGTCTATAATAAAGAGAACCTTGAAAGTTGCAGAAAAAAAGTGCAAAATAAACGATAAGCAAGAAAAGACTAGTTGAAAGGACGTCGTCATGTCAGAGCGTGGATTATTAATCGTATTGTCAGGTCCATCCGGTGTAGGAAAAGGAACCGTACGTAAAGCAATTTTTGAGAGTGAGGATAATGATTTTCAATATTCAATCTCAATGACTACTCGTAAAATGCGAGAAGGAGAAGTCGAAGGAGTGGACTATTTCTTTCGAAGCAAAGAAGAATTTGAAGCGATGATTGAAGCTGGTGAAATGCTTGAATACGCAGAGTATGTTGGAAATTATTATGGCACACCATTATCATATGTGAATCAAACCTTGGACGAAGGAAAAGATGTATTTTTAGAAATCGAGGTTCAGGGAGCACAGCAAGTGAAAGATAAAGTGCCAGATGGTGTATTTATCTTTTTGACACCGCCCGATCTAGTAGAATTAAAATCACGAATTGTCGGTCGTGGAACGGATGCAGAAGAAGTAATTGAAGAACGTATGAGAGTTGCTAAAGAAGAAATCGAAATGATGGCCCTTTATGATTATGCCGTTGTAAATGATGAAGTTCCGTTAGCTGTTAATCGGATTAAAGAAATCATTGCTAGCGAACACTTTCGAGTAGATCGGGTAATCGGAAAATATATTAAAATGTTAAAGGAGATGTAGTCTTATGATGTTGAAGCCTTCAATTGACTCATTGTTAGACCGAGTAAATTCAAAATACTCATTAGTAATTTTATCAAGTAAACGTGCCCATGAATTAGATGCTGGAGCACAGCCAACATTAGATTCATTTGAATCTGTAAAAAGTGTTGGACAAGCACTTGAAGAAATCGATGCAGGAAATGTGATCAACGATCCACATCCCGAATTGAAACGTGAACGTCTACGTATGGAAAATGAAGAACGCCAAGCAAAAAAAGAACGTGAGCAACAAGAATTAGAATCACGTATTCGCGAAGAACAAAAACTATAATTTCAAGGGCTGTGACTAGAGTCACGGCTCTCTTTTTAATTTTTTAAATAAAAGAAGAAGTGAGTTAGCTGGTTTATTTTTTTGTTACGAAATAGTAGAAATTAGGACAAAACAAGGGTTTTCTAGTAAAATAAGCTCGGATCTTTTTCACTAAAAATGGGTATCAAAGGAGGGGAAAGTTGTGGGAGTAATTGCAGAAGTGATTGTAGACGTACCGACGATGCAAACGGATCAACCTTTCACGTATCTCGTTCCCTTCGTGTTAGAAGCGGAGTTACAAGTGGGAATGCGTGTGGAGGTTCCTTTCGGAAAAGGAGATCGTCATGTTCAAGGATTTGTTATTGGTTTGAATAATGAAGTTGCTCAGACTGATGTTCAATTGAAATCAATTATTCGCGTGCTGGATTTAGCACCCGTTGTTAATCAAGAACTATTAGCATTAGCCGACTACATGAAAACAATTACCTACGCATTCAAAATCACTTGTCTTCAAACGATGCTACCAAGTGTAATGAAGGCAGAGTATGATAAAATCATTTATCCTTTGAAACCATCAGTTGAAACACAAGAATTTTTTCGAGAACGAGAAGTGATTTCTTGGAAAGAAGCAGAGTCGTTAGGTGTTGTTTCGCAGTTGATGCATTGGCGAAACAAGAAATTAGTTGATATCCGTTATGAAGTTCATACTAAAAATAAAGTGAAGACAATTCGAATGGTTCACTCACTTTTACAAGAAGAGCAGATCGAAGAAGAGTGGGGAAAACTACGTCAAAATGCTAAAAAGCAAAAAGAATTATTACTTTGTTTGTCTGAAGTAGTTAAGGATGAACCACTTGCGTACTTTAAAGATAAAGGAATCAGTAGCGCTGTATTGAATCAAGGAAAAGAGAAGGGCTGGCTTCGTTTTGAAGAAGTCGAGCATTATCGTGATCCATATCAACATCGTTCGTTTGAACAAACTAGTGCGTTAGATTTGAACCAAGAACAACAATTCGCAGTCGATCAAATCACTGATGCGTGTCAAACACAAAAAGAAACGATTTTTTTATTAGAAGGTATTACCGGAAGTGGAAAAACAGAAGTCTATCTGCAAAGTATTGCCGAAGTTTTAGATGCAAAAAAGACAGCTATCATGTTAGTACCTGAAATCGCATTGACCCCACAAATGGTTGAGCGATTCAAAGGACGTTTTGGAGAAGCCGTTGCGGTGTTACATAGTGGACTATCGCAAGGAGAAAAATATGACGAGTGGCGTAAGATCGAACGAAATGAGGCACAAGTAGTCGTTGGTGCCCGCTCAGCGATTTTTGCACCGTTAGAAAATATTGGTCTAATTATTATCGATGAAGAACATGAGTCGAGTTATAAACAAGACGAAACCCCACGCTATCATGCAAGGGACTTAGCTATTTGGCGGGGGAAATACCACCATTGTCCAGTATTATTAGGAAGTGCGACACCTTCTCTTGAATCACGTGCAAGAGCACAAAAGGGTGTATATCAACTTCTGACTTTGAATAAACGAGCAAAAAGTAGTGCGCAATTACCTGTAATTGACATTGTGGATATGCGAGAAGAATTTCAAAAACATAAAGCCGCAACTTTTTCTAGCCAGCTACAAGATAAAATTCAAGATCGTTTAGAGAAGAAGGAGCAGACGGTTCTATTATTAAATCGTCGCGGTTATTCTTCATTTGTTATGTGTCGCGACTGTGGTTTTGTTTTACCTTGCCCAAACTGTGATATCTCTTTAACATTGCACATGGACAGTAAGTCAATGCGTTGCCATTACTGTGGACACGAAGAAGCAATTCCTCATCGTTGTCCAAATTGTGGTGGGAATAAAATTCGCTATTATGGCACAGGTACACAGAAAGTGGAAGAAGAATTACAAACTTTGTATCCTGAAGCTCGTATTTTACGAATGGATGTTGATACTACTCGGAAAAAAGGAGCACATGAACGGATTTTGCAAAAATTTGGTGCGAAAGAAGCAGATATTCTTCTAGGAACACAGATGATTGCCAAAGGACTAGATTTTCCAGATGTAACTTTGGTAGGCGTTTTAAATGCGGATACGTCACTAAACTTGCCTGACTTTCGATCAAGTGAGCATACTTTTCAACTGTTAACACAAGTTTCAGGACGAGCTGGACGAGCTGAAAAAGCTGGTGAGGTAGTTATCCAAACCTTTAATCCAGAACATTACGCGATCGAGTTAGTAAAAGAGCAGAATTACGAACGTTTTTATCAAAAGGAAATGCAAGTTCGTCATCGTGGGGGCTATCCACCGTATTACTTTACAGTGAAAATTACTACGAGCCATCCAGAAGAACAAGTAGCTGCAAAAAAAATCTTCCAGATTGCGCAATTGCTCAAACAGACGTTAAGTAACCAGAGTTTGATTTTAGGTCCAACACCAAGTATGATTTTGCGTGTGAAGAATCGTTATTATTATCAATTGATTATTAAATACAAGCACGAACCTCAGCTAGCAAATGTGTTGGATGATATTTTAGATAAAAGCCAAAAAGAACAACGCCAAGGATTATTTGTGGCGATCGATAATGAACCATTACATTTTATTTGAGAAAGGACACTATATGCGCTACCCAATCTTGATTCACCCAAATGATAAGTTAAAACGAACAGCTCAACCCATCGATGTCATCACCGATGAAACAGTTGCACTACTAGACGACCTGTATGAAACAATGGTTGCAATGGACGGTATTGGTATTGCAGCACCACAAGTAGGAAAAAATCTTCGTTTAGCAATCGTTGAAGTTGACGAAGGGGACAAATTTGAATTGATCAATCCTGAAATTATCGAAGCAAAAGGAGAAAGTTTAGATGTGGAAGGCTGCCTGAGTATTCCGCATGTTTATGGAACTGTGAAACGTGCAGATGAAGTAACCGTGCGTTATTTTGATCGTGAAGGTCAAGAAATGGAAGTAACAGCATTCGACTACTTAGCACGAGCATTTCAGCATGAAATCGATCATTTAGATGGTGTTTTGTTTGTTGAAAAAATGATTGAACAAATTCCTGAGGAAGAACTTGAAAAATATATGGAGGAGCACCTAAATGACTAATATTGTATTTATGGGAACACCAGCTTTTTCTGTCCCAATACTAGAAGGATTATTGGAAGCTGGCTATACAGTTCAAGCTGTAGTGACACAGCCTGACCGACCAGTCGGTAGAAAAAAAGTGATCACGCCAACACCAGTCAAAGAAGCGGCATTAAAGCATGGGTTACTGGTACTACAACCAGAAAAAATCTCCGGCTCAGAAGAAATGAAAAAAATCATCGAATTACAACCAGACATTTTGATTACGGCTGCGTTCGGTCAATTTTTGCCAGAAAAACTACTTCAAGTTCCTAAACACGGAGCAATCAATGTCCATGCCTCTTTATTACCTAAATATCGTGGAGGAGCACCTGTGCACTATTCGATTATCAATGGTGAAAAAGAAACTGGTGTAACCATTATGGAAATGATAAAAAAAATGGATGCAGGTGGTATTTTTGCGCAAGAAAGTTTGCCGATTACCAAACAAGATGATGTTGGGACAATGTTTGATAAATTAAGTTTATTGGGAAAAGAACTCTTATTAAAAACATTACCAAGTATTTTAGATGGTAGTTTAGCACCAACTCCTCAAGATGAAGAAAAAGTGACCTTTTCTCCTAATATTACAAGAGAGCAAGAAGCAATCGACTGGAATAAAACAGCCGAAGAAGTTGATAATCAAGTACGCGGAATGCGCCCTTGGCCAATTGCTTTTACAACGTATGAAGATGTTCGTTGGAAATTACTAGTGGTGGAACCACTTCAAGAGAAAACAACCGAAGTTCCCGGTACGATTATTCGCAAAGACAAGAAGAATCTTTGGATCGCGTGTGGTAATCAAACAGTATTAGCAATCAAAGAATTACAACCTGCAGGTAAAGGGAAGCAGACCATTCAAGCGTTTCTAAATGGCAGCGGACAACATGTAACGGTTGGACAGCAGGTGAAATAATGGCAAAAATCCCAAATAGTATGAAGAAATCTGTACGCTATATGGCTTTAATGACCTTAGAAAGAGTTTCTAAAGGTGGGGCGTATTCCAATCTTTTATTAAATGAAATGATTAACAAAGGAAAGCTTAATCCAAAAGACATTGGCTTATTTACAGAACTTGTTTATGGAACGATTAGTCACCAATTATTACTTGAATTTTATATCACGCCTTTTATTGCTAAAGCAAAAAAAGTAGATGAATGGGTCAAAACATTGCTACTCTTGTCTGTTTACCAGTTGGAATTTTTAGACAAGGTTCCAGACCATGCGATTTTGAATGAAGCAGTAGAAATTGCAAAAGTAAAAGGAAACCCTGGAACAGGAAAATTCGTGAATGGCGTATTGAGAAGCTACCAACGTCAAGGAAAACCTGATGTAGAAGCAATCAAGGATCCCATAGAACGATTGGCAGTGAAAATCAGTTTACCTGTTTGGTTGACGCAACGTTTTATCGATCAAATTGGGTTTGATGAAACAGAAAAACTGGGTCATTCACTTTATGTGCCGAGTCATGCAAGCGGACGCGTTGATGTTCGTCGTCTTTCACGTGAACAAGCAATTGCTGTTTTAAATGAAGAAGAGATTTCTGTGAAAGAAAGCCAAGTTAGCCCTTATGGTGTTGTTGCCGAAAAAGGTCATCTAGCTTCTAGTTCATTATTTCATGACGGTTTGCTAACAGTTCAAGATGAGAGCTCAATGCTAGTTGCACCAGCAATGCAAATTGAACCAGAACATCACGTACTGGATGCGTGTGCTGCGCCTGGTGGCAAGACGACGCATATTGCGACATTTTTAGATTCAACATGTGGCGGCGAAGTGATTGCTCTCGATGTCCATGATCATAAAGTAAAACTCATTGAAGAAAATGCAGCTCGTTTAAATGTCTCTTCAGCAGTTTTTGCACAAAAAATGGATGCGCGAGAAGTACAACAAACTTTTGAACCAGAACAATTCGATCGTATTTTAGTCGATGCGCCATGTTCAGGTTTAGGCTTGTTACGTCGAAAACCAGACATCCGCTATAAAAAAAATCCACAAGATTTAGAAAATTTACCTAAAATTCAATTAGCAATTTTGGAAAGCTGTGCTCCTACGTTAAAAACGTCAGGAATCTTGACTTATAGCACATGCACCATTCTAGCTGATGAAAATCAAGGGGTCATTGCGGCTTTCTTGAAACGCCACCCTGAATTTGAAAGGATTGATGTTTTAGTGAGTCCTGTGCTAAAATCATCAATCGAAGATAAAATGTTAACTTTGTATCCACATCAATTTAATACAGATGGCTTTTTTATCTGTTGTTTGCGTAAAAAGTAATGAGGTGAAGAAATGCAAATTGAATTTCAATCAGATGTAGGAAGACGCCGTAATACAAACCAAGACTATGCGAATGTATTTACTAATCAAGAAGGAATTAAGCTGGCAGTTTTAGCTGATGGAATGGGGGGGCATCGTGCAGGTGACATTGCCAGTCAAATGGCTGTGACCAATTTAGGTGCTGACTGGGAAGAACAAACACTAAAAGATAGTGAGAAAATTGCCCAGTGGTTTATTCAAACAATCCAAAATGAAAATGTTAAAATTTATCAGCGAGGACAGGAAAAGTCAGAATACAATGGGATGGGCACAACAATTGTTGCTGTTGCTTTATCAGATACAAGATTTACGATTGCAAATGTTGGAGATAGTCGTGCCTATTTAGTGCGCGAAGATCAACTAAAACAGTTAACAGAGGATCATTCATTAGTAAATGAACTAGTTAAGTCTGGTGAAATCAGTCAAGAAATGGCAGTGAACCATCCAAGAAAAAATATTTTGACACGATCGGTAGGAATGCCGGGAACGGTTGAAGTAGATGTCGCAACTTATTCTTGGCAACTTGGGGATCGATTATTACTTTGCTCAGATGGGCTTACTAATATGTTGTCGGAAGAAATGATTGGATCAATTATTGATGGTACAGGTTCGCTTACGGACAAAGTAAAAGAATTGATTGATCGTGCAAACGAGGCAGGTGGTGCTGATAACATTACTGCACTCCTTATCGAGTATAAGGAGGACTGTGCATGATCGAGTTAGGCAAGAAACTAAATGGACGTTATCAAATTACTGGCAATATTGGCAGTGGCGGAATGGCAAATGTCTTCTTAGCCCATGATTTAATCTTAGATCGTGATGTCGCTGTCAAGGTTTTGCGATTTGACTTTCAAAACGACAAAACTGCTATCCGTAGATTTCAAAGAGAAGCGTTAGCAGCAACTGAATTGGTCCATCCCAACATCGTGAGTGTATACGATGTTGGGGAAGAAGCGGATATGCAGTATTTGGTAATGGAATATGTGAAAGGGATGGATCTCAAACGATACATCCAAACCCATTATCCAATTCCTTATCAAACAGCTGTTGATATTATGCAACAAATTTTATCAGCGATTTCGTTGGCACATAATCACCAAATCATTCATCGCGATTTAAAACCTCAAAATATTTTAATTGACCACGAAGGTGTCGTGAAGATTACTGATTTTGGTATTGCGATTGCATTATCTGAAACATCAATTACCCAAACAAATACAATGCTAGGCTCCGTACATTACTTGTCACCTGAACAAGCAAGAGGAAGTATGGCTACTAAGCAATCTGATATTTATGCGCTTGGAATTATTCTTTATGAAATGTTGACAGGAAGCGTGCCGTTTGATGGTGAATCAGCAGTAACGATTGCCTTGAAACATTTTCAAGATGAATTACCTTCGATTAAAGCAATTGACCCTGGAGCGCCACAAGCATTGGAAAACGTTGTATTGAAAGCAACTGCTAAAGAACCAACTGATCGTTATTTGACAGCTGATGAAATGAATGAAGATTTAGCAACCGTTCTTTCGCCTGCGCGTGCGAATGAGCCGAAGTGGGAACCACAAGCTATGTTGAACGAGACAAAAGTGCTGACGCCAATTGATGCAGATTCGCCAATGCCAGATTCATTTAAATCGATGCGTTTACCAGATGAACATGACGTTTGGGAACAACCGAATCAACCGCCAGAAGAAGAGGAAGAAAAACCAAAGAAAAAACGAAAAAAATGGTGGATTTTACTCCTTCTTGTTTTACTCGGATTAGGTATCGGTGCTGGTGTGTTTTTTGCTTCTGGCGGCCGAGGTGAAGTGGAAGTGCCAGATGTTTCAGATTTAACAGAAGCAGCAGCTCGAACAGTTTTGGAAAATGCGAATCTAAAAGTAGCAAGTAAAACAGAAGAAATTGCTGATGATAAAATTGAAGAAGGAAATGTGGTTAAAACAGATCCTGCAGCAGAAACAACTGTGAAAAAGAATCGCGAAATAAAATTATATTTAAGTAGTGGCTCTAAAAAAATCAAATTAAAAGATTACACAGGCGTAAGTTATGATGAGGCGAAAGCCAACTTAATTGACTTAGGATTTTCAGAGGAACAAATTAAGTCGGAAGAAGAGTATAGTTCTGAAGTTGAGAAGGACATGATTATTTCTCAGACACCTACAGACGGAGAAGTTGATCCAGATTCTGATACGATTACTTTCAAAGTGAGCAAGGGAGTCAAACCTGTCTTTTTATATAATCATACGGGTGAAAACTATGATGAAGTTTATAGTACACTCCTAGCTGCAGGATTTTTAGCATCAAATATTAGTGTGAGTTATGACTATAGTAATACAATAGCTGCGGGAAATATTATTAGCCAAACTCCTAGCTCAGGAGAATTTACAGCGGCTGAAACAGCTGTTAGTTTTGTAGTCAGCCAAGGCGCCGAAGAAAAACCAAGTCGTCTAAATGATATCTCAGGTTATTCGAAGAGCGAAGCACAAAATTATTTATCTGGAATTGGTGCTGAATATATTGGACACGAAACTTCTGAATACTCGGATACTGTTGACAAGGATAAAGTTATTCGAACTAATCCAGGAGTCGGTGCAAGTATTAATAAAGGTGACATCGTAAGCGTTGTTTATTCTAAGGGACCAGATCCAACGAAAGTTTCTTCAAAAGATTCTTCGGAAAAAAATTCCTCAAGTAGTTCAACAAAAGAAACAACAGATGGGTCAGAAAAATCAACCGAAGAAAATAAATCACAAGAGTAAATGCAGATGTCTTGAAACAGTAATTGAATTAAGTACAAAAGAATTATGTTGTTAGTGAAAATCTAATGACATAATTCTTTTTTTGTGCACAAAGGAAAAAAGAAATTTTTTAGAGCGTAATAAGTTTGCTTGTTAAGGCATAAGAATTCTTTTTCCTGTGTTAAAATAAATAAAAAACGGAGGTGGCACAAATCAGAGGACAAATTAGAAAAGCAATCAGTGGTTTTTATTATGTTTACGCAGATGGGAAAACCTACCAAACACGAGGAAGAGGGAATTTCCGTAATCGAAATATCAGTCCATTAGTTGGTGACCAAGTCATTTTTGAAAGTGAAAATAAAACAGATGGCTATTTACTAGAAGTTTTGCCACGAAAAAATCAATTAGTAAGACCGCCTGTGACGAATGTTGATTTAGGTGTGATCGTCACAAGTTTAGTTGAACCGAATTTTTCAGCGAATTTATTGGATCGTTTTTTAGTGATGCTCGAATATGAAATGATCCGACCAATTATTTTTCTAACAAAAACGGACTTAGCACCGAACGATCCAAAAATTGAAGAGATCAAAAAAGTCTATGAAAAAATTGGTTATCCAGTCATAGTACCGAAACAACCAGGAGATACAGACGAATTAATTCGTTATTTTCCAGACCAGTTAACTGTTTTTATGGGGCAGTCAGGGGCAGGTAAATCAACTTTACTTAATCAAATTTCGCCAGAATTACAGTTAGCAACAGCAGAAATCTCAGATTCTCTTGGCCGAGGAAAGCATACAACGCGTCATGTTGAATTAATTCCGTTGTACGATGGATTAGTCGCTGATACACCAGGTTTTAGTTCGATTGACTTTCTGACGATTGAAGCAACGGAATTACCAAAGCAATTTCCAGAATTTGTTGAAGCGTCTACACACTGTCGTTTCCGTGAATGCATGCACGCGAAAGAACCTGGGTGTGAGGTCAAGCATCGAGTGGAAAATGGAGAAATCGCACAAACACGCTATGATAACTATTTGCAATTTTTACAAGAGGTTGAAAAACGAAGACCCATTTACAAAAAAGAGAGTAAAAGAAAATAGGGGGAAATCAAATGAAATTAGCACCATCAATTTTAAGCGCAGACTTTGCCAATTTACAACGTGATATTGAATTGGTAGAAAAAGGTGGAGCAGATTACATCCATGTCGATGTTATGGATGGCCAATTTGTACCAAACATTACATTAGGACCCAATGTTGTTCAAGCAATCCGTCCAGTGACCAAATTACCTTTGGATGTCCATTTAATGATCGTAAATCCAGAAAATTATATTACGGATTTCGCGAAAGCCGGTTCCGACATTATTACTGTCCATGCTGAATCAACACCACATATTCATCGAGCTGTTCAAATGATCAATGATCTAGGAGTAAAATCGGGTGTGGTAATCAATCCCGGTACACCGGTTTCTGCAATTCAACATGTATTGTCTATTGTGGATCAAGTCTTGGTTATGACGGTAAATCCTGGTTTTGGAGGTCAAAGTTTTATTGAAGAAACAGTTGTTAAAATCGTTGAATTAGATTTGCTTCGTCAAGAAAACGGATATCATTACGCAATCGAAGTTGACGGTGGAATTGTTCCAGAAACAGCGAAAATTTGTAAAGAGGCAGGAGCGGATGTTTTTGTAGCAGGTTCCTACATCTATGCCTCAGAAGATCCAATCCATCAAATCAATCAATTAAAAGAGGCATTGAGCTAAAATGAAAATTTTGTTAGCAGCAGGAGGGTCACCTCGAAAATGGCCAGAGATAACAAGCTCTGAGTATGACTATCATGTTGGTATTGACCGTGGAGCGTTATATTTGTTGCAACAAGGGTTATCTGTGGAAATCGCTGTAGGTGATTTTGATTCGTTGAACGAGGAAGAACGTACTTATGTTTTTTCGCAAGCAGAGTTGATCATCCAATCACCAGCAGAAAAAGACGACACGGACACTCAATTAGCATTGGCTTCCACATTCGAACGCTACCCTGAGGCAGAATACACTTTAGTGGGGGCTACTGGTGGTCGCTTAGATCATTTGCTATCTAACTTGTGGTTGGGACTGGAACCACGATTTCAGCCATATATCCAGCGATTGACTTTGGCAGATCGTCAAAACAATTTGAGTTATTATTTGCCAGGCAGTTATTCGATTAAAAAAATAC
Source organism: Enterococcus sp. DIV0660C (assembly GCF_017316125.1). Lineage (GTDB taxonomy): Bacteria > Bacillota > Bacilli > Lactobacillales > Enterococcaceae > Enterococcus_B. The sequence goes on from NZ_JAFLWA010000041.1 coordinate 28,233, forward strand.
CAGAAATGAAATACTTGGCTTACTGTTGTTTGACGCCTGTCAGTCATCTGAATATCAAAGAAAGTAAATACGAATTGGAAGATACCACTGTTGCTCAGCCAACTTCATATGCAAGTAATGAATTTGTTTCTGATACAGCTAAATTTTCATTTGAAACGGGTGTAGTAGCTGTAATTCAAAGCAAAGATTAAGGCACTTCCTTGGCTAGAATTTCACAAATGTGGACACTTGAACAACTAAAGTAAGTAGAGTGAAAAAGATTTGCTAAAAAAAGATTAAGAGAAGCAACTTGCCTTTTGTTTCAAGGTGTTTAGTGCTAAAATTAAATGTAAGAGTCTAATTAATTCGAGGTGTCTTTGTGAAGAAGTTCAATCCCAATAAAAATATTATTATTACGTTGATTATTGTCATTATTGTGGTGACAATTTTAAGTGTAACAGCTGCTCAACGAGCAAATGAAGGAAAAACCAATTTATTTCAATCTGTTGTCAATGACAGTGTTGCAATTATTGACAAAGCCGTTTTTGCACCAGCAAGATGGGTCGGAAACGGTGTGAATTCTGTACACAATTTATTTTCTACTTATTCTGAAAATGAGCGACTAAAAGAGCGCTTAGACAGTTATGATGAAGTGGCGCAGCAAAATAAAAATTATCAAAAAGAAATTGAATCATTGAAGAAAGAGCTTGATTTGAATCAAACCTTGACTAGCTATGAGAAAGTCACGGCTAACGTGATTACCCGTTCACCTGATAGTTGGCAAGATATGCTGACTGTTGATAAGGGTTCGAAAGATGGTGTCAAAACAAATATGGCTGTTATGTCACAAAAAGGTTTAGTTGGACGAGTAGTTGAGGTAAATGTAGCTTCTTCCAAAGTTGAATTACTAACTTCAGCTAATGAAAGCTCAGATCATTTTCCAGTAAAAGTGAACTCTGCAAATGGGGATGCTTTTGGTTTGCTTAAGGGATACGATGAAACTGGACAAGCATTGGTTGCAACACAACTGACTGGTGATACAGACATCAAAGAAGGCGATGTTGTACAGACATCTGGTTTAGGTGGTAATTCACCTGCTAACTTGCCAATCGGAACAGTTACAAAAGTCAAACCTGACAGTAATGGCTTAGATCGAGAAGTTTATATCAAACCTTATGCACAGATGTATGACTTATCCGTTGTAACGATCATCCAACGTTTAGTGGAGGATGAATAGTTTATGCTGAAAAAAGAAACGATGAAGTATTACTTGCCTGTCGTCTTATTCTTTCTTATGCTTTTAGATGGACAGGTAACTAGAGTTTTAGGTGAGTGGACCAAGGGTGTCTACATGGCAAATGCACATTTTTTGATTCTGGCGTTACTATTTTGCAGCCTGAGTTTTTCAAAAAGATACCTGTTGATTACGACAATTATTTTAGGCGCTGTTTTTGATATGTATTATATTGGCGTCATTGGCATCTACGCTGTAGCACTTCCACTAATTATTTTTATTATGTACTCAATGAGTCAAACTATTCATACAAACATATTTACTGAATTTTTTAGTATGATTATTTTTGTGACTGGGTATGAACTATTCACGTTAATCATCCAGTTGATTTTCAAACTTGCAATAGTTAATACGAATTACTTTATTACCCAGTTTTTAGGACCAACATTGCTATTAAATATGATTATTTTTGCTATATTTGTATTCCCATTTAAGAAATTATTCAGCGATGAATAATTTCTTTTTTTTATTCCTAACAGTTTTGTCATTTTATAATTGTATTTTGAAATATTTTTGTAACATAACTATTATATCGTTGACATACAGCTATGGTACAATTTTCATATCGTTAAGAAAGACTTAAATATTTTTAGATATTTATTAAATTAAGCCAGTCGGAGGAATGAAGAGTGAAAAAGAGTTTATTATCAGCAGTAATGGTTTGTTCAATGACTTTAACTGCCGTAGCATCACCGATCGCTGCCGCGGCAGATGATTTCGATTCACAGATCCAACAACAAGATAAGAAAATTGCGGACCTACAAAACCAACAATTAGATGCACAATCACAAATTGATGCTTTGGAAAGTCAAGTTACTGATATTAACACACAAGCTCAAGATTTATTATCAAAACAAGAAACTTTGCGTAATGAATCTGCACAATTAGAAAAAGAAATTGCAGATTTACAAGAACGTATTGAAAAACGCCAAGATACAATTCAAAACCAGGCGCGTGAAGCACAAGTAAAAAATACAAGTTCAAATTACATTGATGCTGTAATGGATGCAGATTCATTGGCAGATGCTGTTGGTCGTATCCATGCGATGACAACAATCGTTAAAGCAAACAATGAACTAATTGAACAACAAAAAGAAGACAAAAAAGCTGTTGAAGACAAACAAGCTGAAAACAAACAAAAACAACAAGAACTTGCTGAAAATCAAGCAACTTTAGAAGCTCAAAAAGGTGATCTTCTATCTGCGCAAGCTGACTTAAACGTAATGAAAACTTCATTAGCTGCTGAACAAGCAACTGCTGAAGATAAGAAAGCTGAATTAAACCGTCAAAAAGCAGAAGCTGAAGCGGAACAAGCTCGTATTCGCGAACAAGAACGTTTAGCAGAACAAGCACGTCAACAAGCTGCTCAAGAAAAAGCTGAAAAAGAAGCACGTGAACAAGCAGAAGCTCAAGCTGCTGCTCAAACAGCAGTTTCTGAATCTACAGCTACTGAACCAACTGTAGTATCTGAATCTTCAGAAGCAGTAACATCTGAGTCTTCAGTAGTAGAAGAATCAACAACGCCAGAATCTTCAGTAACAGAAGAATCAACAGTACCTGAAACTTCAACACCTGAAGAATCAACAGTACCTGAAACTTCAGCACCTGAAGAGTCAACTACACCTGAAACTTCAGCACCTGAAGAATCAACAACACCGGAAGCTCCTGTAACAGAAGATTCATCTTCAGAAGCTCCTGTAGTTCAAGAACCAACAACACCAAGTACTGGCGATAACAGTTCAAATACTGGTAACAACAGTTCAAATACTGGAAACAGTGGTTCAACTACACCATCTACACCTGTTACACCTCCATCAACTGGTGGTTCATCATCTGTTAATGGTTCAGCTATCGTAGCAGAAGCTTATAAATATATTGGTACACCGTATGTTTGGGGTGGAAAAACTCCAGCAGGATTTGACTGCTCAGGATTCACACGCTATGTATACTTACAAGTAACTGGTCGTGACATCGGCGGCTATACTGTTCCTCAAGAACAAGCTGGAACAAAAATTTCAGTTTCTCAAGCTAAAGCAGGAGACTTATTATTCTGGGGTTCAGCTGGTGGAACTTACCACGTAGCAATTGCTTTAGGTGGCGGACAATATATCCACGCACCTCAACCAGGTGAAAGTGTAAAAGTTGGCTCAGTTCAATGGTTTGCACCTGACTTTGCAGTTAGCATGTAATTTTAATTGAAAAAGTAAAAGCGTTAGGCAAAGGCCTAACGCTTTTTTGTTTTTGCTTAACGGAAAAGCATGGATGACTCTTTGATTGAAAGTCGCCCATGCTTTTTATGATAGAAAAATGATTATACAAATTCTTCTGTTAATTCCATAAATTGCTGAATATCATCTAAAACCATGTCAATTCCAGCTTGCCAGAAATCTGGTTTTGTTAAATCAACACCAAGGTGTTTTTCAGCTAATTCTTCAGTCGTCATGGATGCTGTATCTCTTAACAAATCAATATATTCTTGTTCAAAGTTTGTGCTTTTTTGATTAGCATAAGCATAAATTCCCATACTGAATAGATAACCAAATGTGTACGGAAAGTTATAAAATGGTACATCATCAATAAAGAAATGTAGTTTTGCTGCCCAGAAATATGGATGATAACTAGCTAATGAATTTTGATAGCCTTCTTTTTGTGCATCAACCATCATTGATGTTATCTCTTCTGCGGCAACTAATCCTTTTTGACGAGCTGCATAAAAATTATTTTCAAAAATAAAACGTGAATGAATGTTCATGAACATTGCTAAAGCATTTTGCAACTTAGTATCTAGTAAGTTGATTTGTTCTTCTTTGGATTTTGCAACTTTTAAAGTGGCATCAGCTACTATCAATTCTGCAAAAGTGCTCGCAGTTTCTGCGACATTCATTGCATATTCGCGGTTCAACGAAGGAAGATCCCACATCGTACTACTGTGGAAGGCATGACCAAGTTCATGTGCTAAGGTAGCAACCTCGTTTACGGAGTTACTATAGGTCATGAAGATTCTTGATTCTTTTGTTTCAGGCAATTCGGTACAGTAACCACCTGGGCGTTTTCCAGGACGATCTTCCGCTTCAATCCAACTTTTTTCAAATGCTGCTTGAGCAAAGTTAGCCATTTTAGGACTGAATTTTTTGAAGTTTTCGATGATAAATGCTGCAGCTTCATCAAAGGTAAAAGTTTTTTCTTCCAGATCACCTAAAATAATTGGCGCATCTTGGTCTTGCCATTCCATTTTTTCTTTACCGAAAAGATTTGCTTTTCTTGTCAAATAGTCTACTAAAGGTTGTTTGTTTTTCTCAATTGTTGACCACATAACATCAAGAGTTTCTTTTTTCAAACGATTGTACTCTAGCGGCTTTTGCAGATAATCAGTAATACCGTGAAGTTTGTAAGTAGATAGGCGGAAACCATCTAAATGATTTAGCGTATCGGCAAATAGTGGTGCTTTTTCTTTCCATGCTGCTTCCCAAGCAACGAATAAAGTTTTTCTAATTTCGGAATCAGGATCGCTCATCATTTTATTGAATGCTTGTCCAGCAGAAAGCTCGATTGTTTCGCCATTTTGAGTGAAAGGAATTGTGATACTGGCAACGATGGTATCGTAATGGCTACTCCAAGCATTTAGTCCATCAAGTGATAGAGTATTGATAATATTTTCTTCAGATTCTGATAATAATTGTGCGCCATCACGACGAATTTCATCTAAACGAAATGCAAGTGGTTGAAAATCTGAATTTGCGAGTAAGGTTTGCCAATGTTCTTCATTTATTTTTGCAAATTTTGTCGAAAGAACTGTTTCTGCTGATTGTAGTTGAGGAAGAAGTGCATAAAGTTTTCCAGATAAAATTTTTGCTTGTGAATCGTTTACATTTGCAGATAACAAGGCTGTGATGTAACTATCACATTGAGTAAATCCATCAGAAATTTTTGCTTGTAGTTGTAAAATAGTTTGTAGTTGCTCAAAATTCTCTGATGAAAATTCCCAATCACCGACTAATTCATAGTAGTCATTCATTTGTGATTCAAGCTCAGTCAGGCGTTCGTTTAATGCTAAAGAATTACTTCCTCCAGAAAAAATAGAGTCAAGATCCCAGTTTAATGAATAGTTCATAAAAAATCTCCCTTCAATTTTTTGTTCAACGTTTAGTATAGCATTATCTAGTAAAAGAAGTCTTTTTTTAGATTGTTGTTTCCGTAAAAAAAAGCTAAGATAGGTTAAAGAGGTGACTTATGAATTCAATTCAAAAACAAATGAAAAGTGGAAACTTTTACTTGGTCGTTGCTTTGCTGATTGCAGTTATATTGTTTTATAGTTCGTCGCAAACGTATGTAGAGCAGTCACAAGTTTCCCGTTTAGAGAGCTGGTTATCTTCGCAGCCGTTTAAAGATGCATTGACAACGATTCGCTTTGATTATGGTGGAAGTGAAGTAAGTATCGAGCATTTAGGTTATTTCAAATTTGTAGAGTTCTTTATGCGAAAAGCTGCTCATTTTGGCACGTATTTTATTTTAGGCGGTAGCTTGTTCTTGGGTGTATTTCCTAAACTAAAGATTTGGTGGTTGACTGGGATTTTAGCTTGGTTATCAGCTACAGGATACGCAGGGTTAGATGAGTTTCATCAAATGGTGACTGGTGGAAGGTCACCGATGTTTCAAGATGTGATGCTTGATTCAATGGGAGCATTGACGGCTGTCTTTTTATGTATCTTGATGAAAGCTTGGAAAAAGAAATTGTAGATTTGTGTGATTGCATTTTCTACCAGAGGGTCTAAAATGAGTAGTGTGAACACAAAGGAGGAATAGGAATGTCAGGACACAGCAAATGGCACAATATTCAAGGAAGAAAAAATGCCCAAGATGCAAAACGGGGTAAAATTTTTCAAAAGCTTTCACGAGAAATCTATATGGCAGCAAAATCAGGTGGACCTGATCCTGCGATGAATCCTGCACTACGTTTAGTGGTAGATAAAGCAAAGGCTGCTAATATGCCAAATGACAATGTGGAACGTGCCATCAAAAAAGCAACAACTGCGGCGGATGAAGCAAACTATGATGAAATTACTTATGAAGGATATGGTCCAGGTGGTGTGGCTATCTTGGTACATGCGTTGACAGATAATCGAAATCGGACAGCAACCAACGTGCGTGTAGCTTTTACACGTAATGGAGGATCATTGGGAGAAACTGGGTCTGTTAATTATTTATTTGATCGAAAGGGTTACCTAGTGATTCAACGTGAAGGTCTAGCAGTAGATGAGGAGACAATGTTTGAAGATGTCTTGGAGGCTGGAGCAGAAGATTTGCAGACTTCAGCTGAAGTTTTTGAGATTTATACAGCGCCAGAAGATTTTGTAGCTGTTCGTGATCAATTAGAAAAAGATGGCTTTCATTTTGTACAGGCTGAGTTGACAATGATTCCACAAACGATGATTGCACTAACAGAGGAGCAGCGCGAACAACTAGATAAACTAGTCGACAAATTGGAAGATGATGATGACGTTTCAGAAGTCTTTACTTCTGCTGAGATGTAAAAAAAGGAGTCAAACGAACATAATTGTTCGTTTGACTCCTTTTGACTATTAGAATACCAAAACAGGTGTACCTACTTCGACCATTCCAAACAACTCTTTCATGACACTTGGGGGCGTATTGATACAACCGTGTGATCCACGGGTTTTCCATAATTCACCACCGTATTCAGGTTGCCAGTCAGAGTCATGAATTCCGACGCCTGTCCAGTCAATTGGCATCCAGTAATCTACTGGACTGGCATATGGTGTACCATCATCGTTGGTTCCTTTTAGAACGGAATTGGTTTCTTTGTTCCAAACATAAAAGACACCAGCTGGGGTTTGTGTTGTTGGCTTACCAGAAACGATATCTGTTTCAAGTGCGACTTTGCCGTCTTTGTAGTACCACATGTGTTGATTTTGTAAATCAACTTCAATGTAAGTATCTTCAATTAAAGCATGATCAGCAGTTGTACTACCTTGGACAATCGGTGAGCGAGTAAAATCTTGCCCAGCTAAAATTTGTTTCTTTAGAGCTGCGACTTCGTCTTCTGTTTGAATAGTCCAACTGTACGTTCCTGTTGGAACATTTACTTCGCCACGTTTTGTACTGTTAAACACAGTATCATTTGTACTTGTATTATATTCTTGACCTAACTCAGTTACATATTGTGTCACTTTGTCAGTATCTAAATCGATTTTTCCGTCGGAATAAATTAGCCAATTAGCTAAATCATTTGTAGGAATTTGGAATGTTTTTCCATTGATACTATAAGTTGCTTTGACTTTAGCAATGTTATTCATAGATGTCAATTGTTGGTTTAGCTCTTTGTCGTCAGCAGTAACTTTAGCTTTTGGTTTAAAATCATTCAAATCAATTTTCTTTTCATTTGTAGCAGCAACTTCTTTGATTTCTTTTACTGTTGCATCTACATCGATTGAATCACCATTGACTTCAGGTGTAATAGCAAATCCGTCGTCTGTTTTTTTGATGCTTGCATCTTGGGTCTGTTTTCGATTGCTATTTAAATCATTTAGCTTTGTTGTCAGTTCATCAATTGTAGTGTCTAGTTTTGAATGGTCCTGACTAACAGGATCAATTTCTTGTTTTTCAGCTGCGGAAACATAAGTCATACCCCAAGTCCAGCCGTTTTGTTTGGATAAGAGTTTACTTAAATCATTTGAGAAATCATCACGATAACCTAATTCTGATTTGGCGATTTCTTGCCAAACCTTACCATTTTCTTCAATAGATAGAGTTGTATTAGAATAAGTCTCTTTTAATTTATTGTTTGCCTGATCAACAGTCATATTACTTACATCAATTTCGTTGATCTCAGTATGAGGTAAGAAATGACTCGTGTAATATGTACTGCGGAAGGTATAGAAGCTGACTAATATTAACAAAACACCAAGTGCAGAAAGAATGCCAATGTGTATCTTTTTTTTATGTTGAGAAGATCTTGTCATAGAACGATAACTCCTTGAATAATAGAATAGGGTGCATATCGAGTTCATCATAGCACAATTTATTTGAAAAGACGAAATTTAAATATTCATTATAAAAAAAATTAAACAAAATCTTTTTTGATAATTGTTTCAAAATACTAAAAAAGCCGAGACAATCATTTGTCCCGACTAGATAGTTAATTTTTACAAAAAAGAAAGTAATTAGTCTTCTAATTTTGAGAATGCTTCGTCTAAAATTTCTTTTAATTGTTTAGCTGAAGCGTTCATACGATCTTGTTCTGCATCAGATAAAGGAATTTCGATAACTTTTTGAACACCTTGAGCATTGATAACAGCAGGTGCACCGATATAGATGTCATTCAATCCATATTGATCTTCCATGTAAACTGATAAAGGTAATACAGCATTTTCATCATCAAGGATAGCACGAGTGATACGAGCTAATGCAACTGCGATACCATAGAAAGTAGCGCCTTTTTTCTCGATGATTGTATAAGCTGCGTCACGTACGCCGAAGAAGATATTTACTAATGCTTCTTCATCTACTTCTGGATTATTTTTAACCCATTCGTAAATTTGTAGTCCAGCAACGTTTGCGTGTGACCAAACTGGGAATTCTGAGTCACCATGTTCGCCAAGGATGTAAGCATGAACGTTACGAGCATCAACATCAACTAATTCAGCAATCTTTTGACGGAAACGAGCTGAATCAAGAGATGTACCTGAACCAATAACGCGTTCTTTAGGGAATCCAGAGAATTTCCAAGTTGAGTAAGTTAAGATATCAACTGGGTTAGCAGCAACTAAGAAAATACCATTGAAACCTGATTCAACGATTTGTGTAACAACGTCGCGGTTGATTTTTAAGTTTTTGTTTACTAAGTCTAAACGAGTTTCACCTGGTTTTTGTGGAGCACCAGCAGTAATAACTACAAGGTCAGCGTCATGTGCATCTGCATAAGTAGCTGAGTAGATTTTTTTAGGTTGTGTCCAAGCAAGAGCATCAGTTAAGTCTAATGCGTCTCCTTCAGTTTTAGCTGTGTTAATATCTACAATTCCAACTTCTTGAGCGATATTTTGAGTAACTAGAGCGAAAGCATAACTAGAACCTACGGCACCGTCTCCAACAAGAATAACTTTTTTGTGATCTTTAATTTCTGCAGTTGCAGTCATATGTGTATCAATCCTTCCATTGATTTGTTTTTCTTTTTCCCTTGACTATGCTATCATGGATCAGGCTTGCTGTCACGCTATTTGGCTAGGAAATATAACAGATAACAAGGTTGTATCATATGTAAAAGCTTACATGTGCGTTATTTCACTATTTCTTGAAACCAATGATTTCATTAAGTTTTGAAGAATTTTTTAATATTTTTATCATTTATTAAACATTCTGTTTTAGTCGAAACAGCTGTTTATGTGTTATACTGTTTTTAAAATAAAAAAGAAGAATGAACCTTTTAACTGGACTGCTCGTTAGCTGTCCAGCATTTTGTGTTCTTTAGAATTAGGTGAATAAACAAATGAAAATGATCGTAGGATTAGGTAATCCAGGAACGAAGTATGAACAAACAAAACACAACATTGGATTTATGGTTGTTGATCGTCTTGCAAAAGAGCATCAAGCAACATTTAAAAAAAATAGTTTTGAGGCGGAAGTCGCAGAATTTTTTTACAAAGGAGAAAAGATTTTACTTGTAAAACCACAAATGTTTATGAATGAATCGGGTCGTTCAGTTGGACCGTTAATGACTTACTTTGGTATTTACCCAGAGGAATTGATTGTTGTATATGACGATTTGGATTTAGCAATCGGAAAGATTCGTTTGCGTCAAAAAGGAAGTGCTGGCGGCCACAATGGAATGAAAAGTATTATTTCACACTTGGATACGAATGTTTTTGATCGTGTAAAAGTTGGGATTGGTCGACCAGAAGGTAAGAAAACGGTGGTTTCACATGTGCTTAGCCCATTTAGCAAAGAAACACAACCTTTAATAGAAGAAAGTATTCATCGATCGGTTCAAGCAATCAATTTTGTTCTCGATGGGCATTCATTTATTGATACAATGAATCAGTTTAACTAAGAAGGAGAAACATAATGGATATTGTTCAATTAGTGGGCCAAGAACCTCAAGTAAAAGAATGGGTGGCTCAATTAGAAGCAAATACGCCACGGCAATTGATTACTGGGCTAGCAGGTTCTGCTAAAACATTGCTGATTGCTCACGTTTTCGAAAAAACGGACAAAAATATAATTGTTTTGTTACCAAATCTATATTACGCAAATCAATTAGCGGAAGATTTACAACACATCGTTGACCCAAATAGCATTCATTTGTTTCCAGTGGATGAAGTTTTGTCTGCAGAGATGGCTTTTTCTTCACCAGAAGCAAGAGCAGAACGAGTAGCAACGTTAAATGCATTACAAGAAAAGCGTACAGGAATTTATCTTTTGCCAGTAGCTGCGTTACACAAGAAATTACCAAGTAAGAAGGCTTGGATTGAAGCACAACTCAACTGGAAAGTTGGCGATGAGATTAATGCAGAAAACCTACCACGTCAATTAGTCCTAATGGGATATGAGCGACAAGAAATGGTTGCAAAACCGGGTGAATTTAGTATTCGTGGAAGCATTGTCGATATTTATCCTTTAACGATGGAACATCCTGTACGAGTCGAATTGTTTGATGTTGAAATTGATTCGATGCGTTACTTTGAAGCAGAAACGCAACGCTCTATTGGGCCAACAGAAGAAATTTGGATTTCGCCAACATCAGAGCAAGTCTATACAGAAACTGATTTGGAACATGGGATGAAAGAGTTAGAAAAATTACTTGAAAAAAGATTAGCTACAACTGTTGAAAAGGTCGATCAAGTATTTTTACAAGACTATTTCGGACAAATTTTGTCAAATTGGCAAGCGGGAGTACCGACGGAGGAGGCAAAACTTTACACAGATCTGCTTTATCCAACATCAACCACGATTTTAGATTATTTTCAATCTGATAGTTTGTTGATGGTGGATGATTATCCGAGAATGATGGAAACAAATCGAGAAATTGAACGAGAAGCCGCCGAATGGCAGACACAAAAAATTAGTGAACTGCGTGTTTTTTCTGAACAAGTCTTTGTTATAGATGTTCATAAATTGATCCAAAAAGAACATTTTTCGACAACTTTTTTTGCTTTGTTCCAAAAAGGGATGGGCAATTTGAAGTTTCATGCCATTCATTCGTTCCAATATCGAACGATGCAGCAATTTTTTGGGCAAATGCCTTTATTGAAAACGGAAATCGATCGTTGGCGTAAGCAAAAACAGACAGTTATAATCTACATTCCAACTAAAGAACGAATTCGCAAAGTAGAAGAATTATTGCGCGACGATGACATTTTAGCCATTGAAACGGCAAGTGATGAGTTAATCGTTGGTCAAGTACAGTTAGTTGAAGGTGCATTACAAAATGGTTTTGAATTACCACAGGAAAAAATCGTGGTTATTACTGAAAAAGAAATTTTCCAAAAGACAACGAAAAAACGAGCTCGCCGACAAACAGTTACGAATGCAGAACGATTAAAAAGTTATAATGAATTAAAAGCTGGTGACTATGTTGTTCATGCAAATCATGGGATTGGAAAGTATATTGGGATGGAGACGCTCGAAGTTGATGGCGTCCATCAAGATTACATGACGATTCTATACCAAAATGATGACAAATTATTTATTCCTGTCACTCAATTAAATTTGATTCAAAAATATGTTGCGTCTGAATCAAAAGCTCCACGAATTAATAAGCTAGGTGGTAGTGAGTGGACGAAAACCAAACGTAAGGTTTCTTCTAAAATTGAAGATATCGCGGATGATCTAATCAAACTATACGCAGCTAGAGAATCTGAGATCGGCTATGCTTTTGGCCCAGACGATGGTTACCAAAAAGAATTTGAAGAAGCGTTTCCTTATTCTGAAACGGATGATCAATTGCGTAGTTCTTCAGAAATCAAACGTGATATGGAAAAAGAAAAACCGATGGATCGTTTGCTTGTAGGCGATGTAGGGTATGGTAAGACAGAAGTCGCTTTGCGTGCTGCTTTTAAAGCAGTGAAAGAAAGTAAACAAGTGGCATTTTTAGTTCCAACGACCATTCTTGCACAACAACATTACGAGACGATGCTGGAACGTTTTGAAGGTTTTCCAATTAATATTGGTTTGTTGAGCCGTTTTCGAACGAAAAAGCAACAGAAAGAAACGATTGAACAATTGCGTACAGGGCAAGTAGATATTGTTGTCGGAACGCATCGTATTTTATCAAAAGATATTGAATTTAGTGACTTGGGCTTATTGATTATAGATGAAGAACAACGATTTGGCGTGAAGCATAAAGAACGATTGAAACAGCTTCGGGCGCAAGTAGATGTACTGACGTTGACAGCGACACCAATACCAAGAACACTGCATATGTCGATGCTTGGCGTACGAGACTTATCAGTTATTGAAACACCACCGGCAAATCGTTACCCCATTCAAACTTACGTTATGGAGAAGAATCCTGGAGCAATACGAGAAGCAATTCATCGTGAAATGGGACGAGGCGGGCAAGTTTTTTATCTTTATAATCGAGTGGAAACGATTGAGCAAAAAGTGGAAGAAATCCAAGAGTTAGTTCCAGAAGCGAGGATTGGCTACGCTCATGGTCAAATGACAGAAGTTCAATTAGAAAATACATTATTTGATTTTATTGAAGGACAATACGATGTGTTAGTAACGACCACAATTATTGAAACAGGTGTAGATATTCCCAATGCGAATACTTTATTTGTTGAAAATGCTGATTATATGGGATTATCAACTCTTTATCAGCTACGAGGTCGAGTAGGGCGAAGCAATCGAGTAGCTTATGCTTACTTTATGTATGAACCACAAAAGATTCTCAATGAAGTGAGTGAAAAAAGATTGCAAGCAATCAAAGATTTTACAGAACTAGGATCAGGTTTTAAAATTGCCATGCGTGATTTATCGATTCGTGGTGCTGGAAACCTATTAGGTGCACAACAACATGGCTTTATTGATGCAGTTGGTTTCGATATGTATTCACAAATGTTAAGTGAAGCTGTTGCTCGTAAACAAGGGAAAAATAATCAAGTTGAAAAAACAACGGTGGAAATCGACCTTGGTGTGGACGCTTATTTACCAGATACTTACGTTTCAGATCAACGCCAAAAAATTGAAATCTATAAACGAATCCGGGAACTTGAATCACAAGAAATGTTGGACGAGCTTGAAGATGATCTATTGGATCGTTTCGGTGAATATCCTGAAGAAGTTGCCCATTTATTAACAGTCGGACAATTAAAAATGGACGGAGATCGTGCACTGCTAGAAACGATGCGTAAGCAACAAGATACAGTGGTCTTCACGTTAAGTAAGGTAGGCACAAAGCGTTATTCTGTTGAACAATTGTTTGAAGCATTAAGTGAAACAACGTTGAAAGCAGGATTAGGTGTGGAAAAGGAAAAGATGGTTATCCGTTTAACCATCCCAAAAACAATGAACGAAGCTGTTTGGTTATTAGAAATCCAACAATTTGTTAAAGCATTACGACAACAAAAATATTTGTCGGTATAGGAAGGAGCGATTCCCTTGGACCACAAAGAAATGCGTCAAGTGATGCAAGGAGCGGTGATTTTGACCGTAGCTTCTTTTATTGCTAAAGTTTTAAGCGCGCTTTATCGAATTCCTCTTCAAAATTTGGTTGGTGATGAAGGATTTTACGTTTATCAACAAGTATATCCGATTTATGGAATCGCGATGACCTTGGCTTTATCAGGGTTACCCCAATTCATTTCAAAATATGTCGCAGAAAAAAAGGAGCCATTGAAACAACGAGAGGCGTTAAAAGAATTATACCCTTTGGTCTTTTGGACAGGTGTTTGTTTATGGCTAGGTGTCTGGTTATTTAGTGGTGTTTTAGCGCAAATGATGGGTGATTATCAACTGAAACCCTTGATTGAAGTCGTTTCTTTCACATTTCTATTGATGCCAGGGTTATCTTTTTATCGAGGGAATTTCCAAGGACATTTTTTGATGGAACCAACTGCTATATCACAAGTGGTGGAACAAATCGTTCGCGTGTCGATTATCGTGTTTAGCGCATTCGCATTTAAACAGTATAGTTGGAATGTTTATGAAACTGGCACAGCAGCAATGAGTGGCGCTGTGGCAGGTGGGCTATGTGCATACCTTGTTCTTTATTATTATGAACAAAAAATTCATGGAGGAGCAATGAGTTTCCGAAGTTTTCCCATCTTCTCACAACCAAGTAAATGGTTGATACGTCGTTTCTTGGTTGAGGGTGGTTTAGTTTCGATTTACAGTGGGTTATTGATTTTCTTTCAATTAATTGATTCATTTTTTGTAAAGAATGCGTTACAAATCTATGGCTTAAGTGAACATGCGTCTAAAATAGCTAAAGGGGTTTACGATCGTGGACAGCCATTAGTACAATTAGGACTGGTCATTGCAACGGCATTAAGTGCTACTTTTTTACCGACATTGACTAGGTATTTAGCAGGCTCCGTCTATGGACAATTCGTGAAGACTGCTAAGATGTATTTGCGATTAACGACGGCATTAGCTTTGGCGGCTTCCGCTGGTCTAGCAATGCTGCTTCCTTATATCAACTATGCGTTGTTTAAAGATTACGCTGGGAATGCTACTTTAGTGTTGTTTGTGTTTGCGATTGTTTTAACAGCTGTGATTCAAGCTTATCAAAGTATTGCGCAAAGCAAAAACTCTTTTCGTCCATCGTTGAAAGGTGCGGGCTGGGGACTATTAGTCAAATTATTAACAACGGCAGTATTTACTCAATGGTTTGGGACGGTTGGAGCAAGTTTATCAACCTTGCTTGGTCTAGTCGTGACTCTTTGGTATTTTATTCATATAGAAACAACTGAAGTAAATGCTTTTTGGAAAGAACGGGCTTTTGGGAAAAAATTATTACAGAGTTTAGCTTGGATGATTTTTGTGCTATTCACTTATTATGGAGTGATCCAAGTAATTGTCGGATCAGTTACACATCGTTCAGGTGCATTGTTCATCAGCCTTATTGGTGTCGTGATTGGCGGATTAACATTTGTCTTTGCGGTCATCTCGTTGAAAGTTTTTACGATTCGGGAATGGTTGTTGTTGCCTTTTGGTAAAAAAATTCTACGATTCAATCAAAAATTCAAGAAAAAGTGAGGATATATTATGCGATTAGATAAATTTATGAAAATTTCTCGTATTATCAAGCGACGTTCCGTAGCAAAAGAAGTGGCTGATAAAGGTAGAATTCAGGTGAATGGTAAGTTAGCAAAATCTTCGAGTGATGTCAAAGTTGGCGATATATTAAAAATCCAGTTTGGAAACAAAACAATGGAAGTCAAAGTCAATGAACTTCACGAATCAACAAAAAAAGAAGATGCACAAAAAATGTATGAAATTATTTCAGAAACAAGAACAGAAAACACAAATTAATAGATTAGACAAGCTTTATTGATATTGGTATAATAGAAAAGACAAGCCAAAACAGATTGGAGCGAAAGCAAGTGGCAAAAAAAGGCAATAAAATTGCTGCGTTAGATACAGATTACACAAAGAAAAAATATGCTGAATTTCAAAAGCAACAACGACAGCTCGTTTTTCGTAGACGTCGGTTAGCGGTCATCTTATTAGGCGCTTTGTTCATTTTTTCAATCATTGGTGTGCAAATTTTCCGGGATATGCAACGTCTAGATAAACTAGCCGAGTTAAAGGTCGAAGCTACCACGGAAATGAAAGAAGTCAAAGCAGACGTCACGCAATTAAAAGCAGATGTCTCGCTGCTGAAGGATGACGACTATGTGGCAAAACTTGCCAGAAGCAAATTCTTTTATTCCAAAGAAGGCGAGCAAGTTTATCCAGTATTGGAATCTAATACAAGCAGTTCAACAGAAGGAACAAACCAATCAACGAGTTCTACAACTGCAAAATAAGCAGGAATATAAATTGGGTAATAAATAGGAGGAACATTTTTTTTATGTCAATCGAGGTAGGAGCAAAACTGCAAGGAAAAGTATCAGGTATTACAAATTTTGGTGCATTTATTGATTTAGGTTCTGGTAAAACAGGTTTAGTCCATATCAGTGAAGTATCAAACGGTTTTGTAAAAGATATTCATGATGTATTAAGTGTTGGCGATGAGGTGACAGTGAAAGTTACATCTGTTGGTGATGACGGAAAAATTGGATTATCCATTCGTAAAGCACAAGAACAACCAGAAAGTGCTGGTAAAGAAACAAATCATAATGCAAAGAAATTTCAACATCAAAATAAGGAACCTCGGGAAAATCGTACGCGCTCAACACAAAAAAAATCTTTTTCTCGCAGTCAACCTTCAAATACGAAAGAAGACTTCGATTCATTGATGAGTTCATTTTTGAAAGATAGTGATGATCGACTAACTTCACTAAAACGTAACACTGAAGGAAAACGTGGTGGTCGCGGCGGACGTCGTAGCTAATAAAGATGAATAATCACCCTAACGTTTTTCTTACTAGCTAAGGTGAACATTTATTGAACACATCATTATTCGTACCAAATAAAAATATAGCTGGGACAAAACATTGGCTTCGTTTTGTCTCGGCTTTTCTTTTTTGAAAGGAGGAAGATTGTCTTGAAAGAATGGTTTGGCCAATTAGGACAACAAAAACATTTCTGGTCAGAAAAAACCAAAATTTTAGTTGCTGTTTCTGGCGGAGTAGATTCAATGGTTTTGTTGGATTTATTGTTAGCTGCACAACAAAAAGATTCCTTTACTTTGGGCGTTGTTCATGTCAATCATCAATTACGGGTAGAATCTGTTGAGGAAGAACAGTATTTACAAAAGTATACGAAAGAAAAGAATCTTCCTTTTTATTCCGTTACGTGGGAACTACCTGCTGAAACTGGTGTTGAGACAGCCGCACGGCAATTTCGTTACCAAACCTTCTCTCGTATCATGTACGAGAAAGGGTATGACACGTTGATGACCGCCCATCATGGAGATGACCAAATTGAAACGATTTTGATGAAAATTTTAAGAGGGGGACAATTGAATAGTTTTGCTGGAATCAAAGAAATTCAACCGTTCGCAACAGGAAATTTGATTCGTCCATTACTAAGTTATAGCAAGGAACAATTATATGAATATGCGAACGAACAACAGCTGATTTATTTTGAAGACGCAACAAATCAGGAATTAGATATACAAAGAAATCGACTGCGTCATTTAGTTGTTCCACAATTAAAAGAAGAAAATACACAAGCTTTACGTCATTTCCAACGATTTTCAAATCAGATTCAATGGGCAGATGAATTGATCCGAAAACAGATGAGTAAAAAGGTAACTGAACTTCTTCAACCATTAGCCAATGGCTGGGCAATTTCCGCGACAAACATTTCGGCAATGGCTGAAAGTGAACGTTACTTTTTTCTCCATACACTTTTCGAACGGTTGTTCAACGAAACGACTGTCGCAGTAAAAGAGCAACAAATTTTATTTCTAGTCAATCAGTGGCAAAGTGAAAAAAGCCAATGGCAGGTTGATCTAGGTAAAGGTTGGGTGTTCAAAAAAGAATATATGAATGTAAGAATTGAACAGTCACGACCAGTGCAAAGTTTCACACCAAGAGATCTGCTTCCAAACCAACCGATTTATTTAAGTGATTCACAATGGATTGGCTTGTTTTCGAGTGACAAAATAGCTGTACCAGAAAATCTTGCTGATTGGTCAGAATTTAGACACGATTTGTGGCTCGAAAAGGGAACAGAACTTCAGGTAGATCGACGACAACCTGGTGATCGGATTCGTTTGACCGAAACGCTTACGAAAAAAATTTCTCGTTACTTTATCGACAAAAAAATCCCTGATGTACAAAGGAAACAAGCGTACCTGATTACAGATGAACAAAGAAACGTGTATAGTGTTGCTCCTTTTGTCTTTTCTTATTTGAGTATTGCCAAAGAAACTGATAAAATACACTACATACTTCTTTACAAATATCAAAAGAAGCAACTGGAAGGAGAACCCAATGTTAGAAAAGGATATTGAGAAAGTTTTGATTTCAAAAGAAGAAATACAAGCTCGTTGTGAAGAACTGGGCAAAGAATTAACTGAAACTTATCGTGATAAAAATCCACTAGTAGTCGGCGTATTAAAAGGAGCCGTTCCTTTTATGGCGGACATCGTGCGCTCAATTGACACTTATTTAGAGCTAGATTTCATGGATGTTTCAAGTTACGGAAATGCTACTGTGTCTTCCGGTGAAGTAAAAATCGTAAAAGACTTAGATACAAATGTAGAAGGTCGCGACTTGCTGATTGTTGAAGATATCATCGACAGTGGTCGAACACTTGCGTACTTAGTTGATCTTTTTAAATATCGTAAAGCCAATTCCGTGAAAATCGTTACTTTATTAGATAAACCAGAAGGACGCGTTGTGAACATTGAAGCTGATTATGTTGGGTTTAATGTGCCTAATGAATTTGTTGTAGGCTACGGTTTGGACTATGCAGAAGCTTATCGAAACCTTCCTTATGTTGGGGTCTTAAAACCTAGTGTTTATCAGTCAAATTAGTGCCTTTTCTGAAATGAGTTATGTTACAATGAAATGGTCAGGATTGATAAAAATTTCTAAATCAAATTAGTGTTTAAGGAGGGTAACTATGAACAAAAAGAATAACGGCATGATGAAAAATGCCTTATATTATGTCCTCGTGATTTTGGCGATGGTCATGGTGGTCTATTTTATCTTTGGTAACAATGGCCAGCAGTCGTCAGACATCGAGTACTCAAAATTCACTGAACAATTAGAGTCAGGGAAAATCAAAGAATTTAGTGTTCAACCTGCAAATGGTGTGTATAAAATCACTGGTGAATACAAGGAGAAACAAACAGTCAGCAACAGTGGCGGTTTAGCAATCCTAGGCTCAACTGATGTATCAACAACACACTTCACAACAATCATTTTGCCAAATGACACGACGTTAAGTCAGGTAACAGATTTGGCAAAACAACATGATGTAGGAACAACAATTAAAGAAGAGTCAAGTAGTGGTATTTGGGTATCTCTACTATTAAGCTTCTTGCCAATTGTAATCATCATTTTCTTCTTCTATATGATGATGGGTCAACAAGGCGGTGGCGGTGGCGGCGGTGGCCGAGTGATGAACTTCGGTAAATCAAAAGCCAAAGAAGCCGACAAAAAAGCGAACCGTGTTCGTTTTTCTGATGTTGCTGGTGCGGAAGAAGAAAAACAAGAACTTGTTGAAGTCGTTGAGTTTTTGAAAGATCCTCGTCGATTTGTTGAATTAGGTGCAAGAATTCCAGCTGGTGTTCTTTTAGAAGGACCTCCAGGAACAGGTAAAACGTTATTAGCGAAAGCTGTTGCCGGTGAAGCTGGTGTACCTTTCTACTCAATTTCTGGTTCTGATTTCGTTGAAATGTTCGTCGGTGTTGGTGCAAGTCGTGTACGTGATTTGTTTGAAACAGCGAAGAAAAATGCACCAGCAATCATTTTCATTGATGAAATTGATGCTGTTGGTCGTCAACGTGGAGCTGGTATGGGTGGCGGACACGATGAACGTGAACAAACATTGAACCAATTATTGGTGGAGATGGATGGATTTGATGGAAATGAAGGCGTAATTGTGATTGCTGCAACGAACCGTTCAGATGTCTTAGACCCAGCGTTGTTACGCCCAGGTCGTTTTGACCGTCAAATTTTGGTCGGTCGTCCAGATGTCAAAGGTCGCGAAGCCATTTTACGTGTTCATGCTAAAAATAAACCTTTAGCTGACGACGTTGATTTAAAAGTTGTTGCACAACAAACACCAGGATTTGCTGGTGCGGATTTAGAAAATGTTTTAAATGAGGCTGCTTTAGTAGCTGCTCGTCGTAATAAAAAGAAAATTGACGCATCTGATATTGATGAAGCAGAAGATCGTGTTATCGCTGGTCCTGCTAAGAAAGATCGCGTAATCAACAAAAAAGAACGCGAAATGGTTGCTTACCATGAAGCTGGACATACAATCGTTGGTTTAGTCTTAAGTCGCGCACGTATCGTTCATAAAGTAACAATCATTCCTCGTGGTCGTGCTGGCGGGTACATGATCGCTTTACCAAAAGAAGATCAATTCTTGATGACCAAAGAAGATATGTTTGAACAAATCGTTGGATTACTTGGTGGTCGTACAGCTGAAGAAATTATTTTTGGCGTTCAATCAACAGGTGCTTCAAATGACTTTGAACAAGCGACTTCATTAGCTAGAAGCATGGTTACTGAATATGGAATGAGTGATCGACTTGGACCAGTTCAATACGAAGGAAACCATCAAGTATTTGTTGGCCGTGATTATGGTCAAACAAAAGCTTACTCTGAACAAGTTGCATTTGAAATCGATCAAGAAGTTCGCAAGATTTTGATGGATGCTCATCAAAAAGCACATGAAATTATCGAAGCACACCGTGAACAACATAAATTAATCGCAGAAAAACTTCTTGAATTTGAAACACTGGATGCGAAAGCAATTAAATCATTGTTCGAACATGGTGTGATGCCAGAAGGAACAGAATCTGCTGATTATCCAAGTGAAAAAGAAGCACAAACATTTGAAGAAGCAAAACGTGCTTTAGAAGAGAAAGATGCGGAAAAACAAGCAGAAGAAAAACAAGATTTTGAAGAAACAAAACAAGAACTAAAAGACGAAGCCGAAGAAGTAAAATTGGCTAGTGAAGAAACTGGTTCGGAAGTTGCAAAAGAAGAAAAAGACAAAGAGTCTGATTACGACAAAAACAACTTTGAAGATCGTTATAAATAGTAAAATGTTTTGAAGCTGGGACAAATCAATGTCCCAGCTTTTTTTCTTTGAATCCATTTAATTTAGTTTTCTATTGAGCAGTTTGAAGCAAATTAAAGCAAAAACTTATATGTAAAAATTATTTTCTCTTTTGTTTAATTTGATTTATTATTAAGCTCTGATTTCAAAAGTTGAAAAAAATGAAAGTTGCTAGTATGATTCACTAGGAGCTGAAAAACCAAAAAAAGGGGTACATACAATAATGGAAGATTATTTAGTTAAAGCACTAGCACATGATGGTTTTGTTCGTGCTTATGCAGTACAAGCAACAAATACAGTCGCAGAAGCACAGCGTCGCCACGATACATGGCATACATCGTCGGCAGCGTTAGGTCGCACACTAGTTGGTAGTTTATTATTAGGAGCGACACTAAAAGGTGAAGATAAATTAACGGTTCGTATTCAAGGAGACGGCCCAGCTGTTGGAATTGTTGTTGATGCAAATGGGAAAGGTGATGTAAAAGGATATATTAAAAATCCGCATTTAAGCTTACCGTTGAACCCCGAGGGAAAAATTGATGTCCGTGGTGCAGTGGGAACACAAGGGATGTTCACAGTAACTAAGGATTTGGGATTAAAAGAACCTTTCTCTGGGCAAACTCCCATCGTCTCGGGTGAAATCGCAGAAGACTTTACTTACTATTTAGCTATTTCTGAGCAAATTCCATCAGCGGTTGGTCTAAGCGTCTTAGTGAATACAGATGACAGTATTAAAACTGCTGGTGGATTTATGATTCAAATCATGCCTGGTGCGGATGAAGAAATGATTTCTAAAATCGAAGAACAACTGAAAACAACACCAAGAATCTCAACATTGCTTGATGAAGGGCACACACCTGAAGAAATTTTAAAAGGGTTACTGGGAACAGAAGAATTAAATATTTTAGAAAAAATGCCTGTTCAATTTGCTTGTGATTGTTCAAAAGAAAAATTTGCAGAGGCAATCATTGCACTAGGTACAGAAGAAATTCAGGCGATGATCGATGAAGATCATGGGGCAGAAGCTGTTTGTTCATTTTGTAATAATAAATATGAGTATTCTGAACAAGAACTATTAGATCTGAAGGCAGAAGCAGTAGGAGGAATTTAGTTGGAACATCAATGGAGAATTGGGAATGTTGAAATTCCAAATCGTGTAGTTGTTGCACCAATGGCTGGAATTAGTAACTCTGCTTTTCGAGTAACGGTTAAAGAATTTGGTGCAGGACTAGTCGTTTGTGAGATGATTAGTGATCAAGGCATCCATTTTCGGAACAAAAAAACGCTAGAGATGCTTCATATTGAAGAGGCAGAGCATCCACTAAGCGTCCAAATTTTTGGCGGCAATAAAGACAGCTTAGTTGAAGCAGCACAATTTGTTCAAGAAAATACAACGGCAGATATTATTGATATCAATATGGGATGTCCAGTAAACAAAGTGATCAAGGCAGAAGCGGGAGCTAAGTGGTTACTTGATCCAGATAAGGTCTATGAAATGGTTCATGCTGTTTCTGCTGCTGTAGACATACCTGTCACAGTTAAGATGCGAATTGGTTGGGATAATCAACACGTTTTTGCCGTTCAAAATGCCTTAGCTGCAGAGTCAGCTGGTGCGGGTGCGATTGCTATGCATGGTCGTACTAGAGTGCAAATGTATGAAGGACAAGCTGATTGGGAAGTCTTGAAAGAAGTCAAACAACATTTGACGATTCCTTTTATGGGAAACGGGGACGTAAAAACGCCTGAAGATGCGAAACGTATGTTGGAGTATGTCGGAGCAGATGGCGTAATGATTGGGCGTGCAGCTTTAGGCAATCCTTGGATGATTCATCGTACGCAACATTATTTGGAAACAGGTGAGCTGATTCCTGAGCCAACACCTGCTGAGAAAATCGCAACTGCGAAACTTCATCTGCGACGTTTGGCTGATTTAAAAGGTGAACAAATAGCATGTCGTGAATTCCGAACACATGCTTCCTACTATTTAAAAGGAATTCCTCGCGCAGCTAAAGTAAAAGTAGCAATCAATCATTCTGAAAACCAACGAGAGATCAATGATTTGCTTGACGCTTTTTTAGAAAAAACAGAAAAGGTTGCTGTAAAACATTAAACTGATTTCTAAGATTTTTGTGAATTTCAAGCCGAAAATTTAAGTTCGGCTTGCTTTTTTTGTGTTTCATTGGCATTATTAGAACTGAGAACTACTAGGAGAATGGAGGAACTTTTGTGACTGAGGAACAACAACATCAAGTAGAAGATTTAAATGATCAAATGCTTGTTCGCCGCCAAAAGATGGAAGAACTAAGAGAAACTGGAATCGATCCGTTCGGGAAGCGATTTGAACGTACACATAACTCAGAAGAGTTACATGAATTATTTGATTCAAGAACAAAAGAAGAATTAGCTGAGATGAGTTTGACTGCTAGCGTAGCAGGACGAATGATGACTCGCCGTGGAAAAGGGAAAGCGGGCTTCGCGCATCTTCAAGATCGTGAAGGCCAAATCCAAATTTACGTGCGTAAAGATCAAGTGGGTGATGATGCCTATGAGATTTTTAAACATGCTGACTTAGGGGACTTCTTCGGAGTTACAGGTCAAATTATGAAGACTGATACAGGTGAAGTAACGATCAAAGCAACAGAATTTACAATTCTTTCAAAAGCGTTACGTCCATTACCTGATAAATATCACGGATTGACAAACATTGAGCAACGTTACCGTCAACGCTACTTAGATTTGATTAGTAATCGTGAAAGCTTTGATCGTTTTATGAAACGCAGTCAAATCATTAGTGAAATTCGCCGTTATCTAGATGGAAATGGCTACATTGAAGTAGAAACACCTGTTTTACACAATGAAGCTGGTGGAGCGGCAGCTCGTCCATTTACTACACATCACAATGCTCTAGATATTGATTTATATTTACGTATTGCACTAGAGTTACACTTGAAACGTCTAATTGTTGGTGGAATGGAAAAAGTTTATGAAATTGGTCGAGTTTTCCGTAATGAAGGAATCGATACAACACATAACCCTGAGTTCACAATGCTAGAAGCTTATACTGCTTATACAGATTATCGCGATGTCATGAATCTAACTGAGGGGATTATTCGTAATGCTGCTGAAAAAGTTTTAGGAACAGCGCGTATTACTTATGATGGTCAAGCAGTTGACCTTGAAAGTGACTTCAAACGTGTTCATATGGTAGACGCAATTAAAGAACAAACTGGGGTTGATTTCTGGAAAGAAATGACATTAGATGAAGCTCTTGCAATTGCTAAAGAACATAACGTGGAAGTAACAGATGCAATGGGTGTGGGACACGTAATCAATGAATTCTTTGAAGAATTTGTTGAAGAAACCTTGACACAACCAACTTTTATTTATGGACATCCAGTCGAAGTCTCACCATTAGCGAAGAAAAATCCTGAAGATCCACGTTTTACTGATCGCTTTGAATTGTTTATCATTGGTAGAGAATTTGCAAATGCCTTTACTGAATTGAATGATCCAATTGATCAAAGAGAACGCTTTGAAGCGCAAGAAAAAGAGCGTGAACTAGGTAATGATGAAGCGCATGGTGTAGATGAAGATTTCTTGGAAGCTTTAGAATACGGAATGCCACCAACTGGTGGATTAGGAATTGGAATTGATCGCTTGGTAATGTTGCTTACAGATGCACAATCAATCCGCGATGTTTTGTTGTTCCCGACAATGCGCTAAGCCAAATAGTAAAATAAATAATAGAAGATGGCTGTCTGATTATCCAGATAGCTGTCTTTTTTGTCGTTCAAGAATTTAAAAATAGTTTTAACGAAAATTATCTCTTTATTTAAATTGATATCATTGATATTTGGTTGAAAAGCGAACGAAAAATACATTATAAATAGTAATGATCGGACAAATAAAAAAAACGAAAAAAAACAAAAAAATTCATTGACCCGACTTGTTTTAGTTGGTATATTATTATTTGTTCGTAAGACGGACAACCACTGAAAGATGAAAGTTTTTTCAGAAAATAAATTTCAAAAAGTTATTGACGTGTGAGTTATCACATGATAAGATAACTAAGTCGTTTAAAAAGAACCTCTTAAGAAGCTTGATTTCATCAAGAAAAACTTCAAAAAAGTTCTTGACAAATAACAAACGATGCGATATGATAAATGAGTTGCTGAAAGATTTCTTAAACGGAATCGAAAAAAACTTTTTTCAAAAAAGAGTTGACATTCAAACGTCACTCTGATATGATATAA
>NZ_JAFLWA010000042.1 GCF_017316125.1 Enterococcus sp. DIV0660C
CAAGTACTAGCACGACAGACGCAAGTAGTACTACAGATACAACAAGTACGAGCACGACAGACTCAAGCAATACCACAGATACAACAAGTACTAACACGACAGACTCAAGTAGTACATCAGATACAACAAGAAATAGCACAGATTCAAGTAGTACCACAGATACAACAAGCACGAGCGCGACAGATTCAAGCAGTACTACAGATACAACAAGTACTAGCACGACAGACGCAAGTAGTACCACAGATACAACAAGTACTAGCACGACAGACTCAAGCAATACCACAGATACAACAAGTACTAACACGACAGATAGAAGTAACACTTCGTCATTCTCAAGTAGCAACAAGGGAGTTTCTGATACAAATAGTTCGGTCGAAAAAGGAACTCGGTTGGTAGTTAACACGAGTCATTCGTCTGATTCAACAAATGACAGTTTTAAAGAGTCCGAAAAAAAACTTCCTAAAACGAATGATGCGTCTAAACCCTTGATTGCATGGGCGGGAGTTGGTACGATTGCGCTTGTCTTACTTACGTTCTGGTATCGTAAAAATAAAAAAACGGATCAGTAAAATTTCGATCCGTTGAAAGTAAATTATGAAAACAGTCTGAGATAATTTTATCTCAGACTGTTTTGTTTTGGTTAAAACCAGAGCGGAAGTAGCATGGCGGCAACTGCAGTACCTTGATAAATTTCTGCATCATGTTTTAGTTGATAATATAGTTTGAGAACTGCTTCTGGAAGTTGTTGCTTATTTTCAAGGCAGCTAAGCGTGATTGCGTGGCAAAGCTTTGTAGCTACTAGTTTCGTATTTTCCGTTCTTTCTAATTCTTGTGCAGCATTAAAAATCATTTCTTTGATTTTTGGCATCTTGGCAACTTCTTCATCTGAATAAGCAGAACTTAATTGATCCATCATGAGCGTGATTTTTTTTTCAGACATTGAACCATCTCCTTGTGAGTAGCGTAGCACTTTTACCTAAGGAACTCAAAAGAAAAATCCTTAACTAAAAGGAATAGATTCTTCCGTTTTTGCTGTTTTGCTAATTAAGAGCTATCCTCGCAAAACAAATGATAAAAAAACACTATTTAAAAATCAAATAATTGTTTTTTATGTTTTTATTAGCGACAACGTGTGATTTTTTAATCTTAATTTCATTTTATCGCGGAGTCTGTAGTTGTTTTATTTAAAGTTGTTTTTCAAACACATTTTTTATTTTTTAGTAAATATATTTTTTGTTTTTAACTAATATCTATTATTTTAATATAGTAAAATAATAGATATTAAAAGAGTTTTTATTGACATTTTGTATTTTTTAAGTTATTTTAATATTGCGTAGTGAAAACGCAAACACATAGCATTTAATTTTTTATACAGTGACGTTACTGTTTTTAGAATCAGTCGTTTTAAAAATACATATTTATAACATGTGTTTTTTATTAGAAAAAATAGTTTTTTATTAGAAAAACGAGCGATAAATCAGTATGTTTAGCTTTAAAAACAAAAGATGACGTAAAACCAAGTAAAAATTTTTCCAACGAATTGTATTCCTACGTCTAGGTAAAATTTGAATGGAATTTAGCTATGTTCGTTTGCTAATATAATTTGTGTTCCGAGGCGTACTACGCAAAAAAGACAAATTTCTTTGGAACCAAACGTTATGTTTGAAAATAATGCTATTTTTTATGATGCTTGCATAAGCAAATTTAGGTAACCCTCGTGTAGGTAAGACTAGAAGTAAAGTGTTTTACCTTATCTGAATTTGGCTTGGAAGTATTCATTTGGAAAATAGTTTTATTAAAAAAATAAAAAAAGGGAGATACAAAAATGGTAAAAAAATTACTAGTTAGTACATTAATTTTAGGTGGGGTTGTTTTGGCTCCAATTACGGCAAGTGCATGGGAAGCAGGAGAAACAGATCCAAATGAAGCTGGCGGACAAACGATCAAAGGTCAAGACTCTGGAAATGTAGCTGTTAATGGTTGGATTGGTGCATGGGATTCATCAAATCCAGAATCTCCAGAACCAACTGATCCAGAAGATCCAACAGTCATCGATATCACAATTCCGACGACCGTTTTATACGCTAATAGTGTAGATGATGCTGGGAAACCTACATCAACAATTATTTCACCAACATATAAGTTAACAAATAACTCAACATCAAATGATGTAAAAGTTTCTGTTGAAAAATTTAGCTCAAAAAATGCCGTTGACATAAAACAAGATTTATCAGTTGTAGCAACAGGCGAAGCAGCAGTTACTTTACAAACAAAAGCAGGCCAAATGCTTAATACAACAACAAAGCTGGTAACTGTTCCTAAAACATCAACAAAAAACTTTGCATTCACAGGAAACATTGATCAAAGTACATTTCCAACGGGAGACGCGGCGGCAGCATTGAGACCTACATATGACATGTCTCTACACTTTACAGCAATAAAATAAGCAAATAAAGAGCTTTGAAGTAAAGGAGGGAGATTGAATAATCTTTCTCCTTTTCTGGGTTTTAACATAGGGGGTTATCAAAAAATGGTGGAACAAAAAGAAAATAAGAAGAAAAAAAGACGATTATTGATTCTATTACTCTTGCTGCTTGTTGCATTAGGCTCTTTCTTTTCATTTTACTTTTTCAGAGAAACGCCGAAAGTTATCAGCGGATTGCCAGACGTTGAACAAAATTTAGAAAAAATGACAGATGAAGAAATGCTAAAGTTCATGCAAACAGAAGTCGACAAAGACAATTTTAATATCAACTTGAAACATGAGATCGCAGTTTCAAAAGAAACGAATGTTGCTCAAATCGCGGTGAAAAACAAACCGACGAATGCTTACAGCATCCAAGTGGCATATTTACTGAAAGAAGGAAATGAACAGGTTTATAAATCTGGACTGATACCTGCAAATCGCCAATTGATGGAAGCCAAGCTAGCAAAAGATCTTTCAGAGGGCAGTCATGAAGTAACGATTGTTTATACGATCTATGATGAGGAAAAGGAAATCAATCAATCGACAATTGATGGTGTGCTATATGTTAGCTAATAAGGGAGGCATTGATATGTATGAAGGACGGTGGAGAAGGGCTGAACAAAAAAGGATGAAACAAGAATGAAAAATAGACAAAAGATGATCATTTGGCTGATGTTAGTAACATTGCTATTTTCAGAAAGTACTCATTTAGTGAGTATTAGTAATCAGGTTGTATGGGCACAAGAAGAAAGTGAAACGCTTAAATCAACTGAAAAACAAGAAAAGACGGCGTCAACTGAAACGAGTGTGAATCAAATACAATCTGAAGAAACGACCGAAACAAGTCAAATTCAAACACAAACTAGTTCCCAACAAGAAGAAAATGAAGGTTCATCAAAAACACAAATATCCACTGAGAAAACGGTGACTGAAAGTTCAACAAAAGAGGAAGCGTCACAGACATCGAAAACGAGTATCCAACCACAGGCAGGAAATGTTGATGATAACCCTGGTGCCAAACAGGCTTATGCAAAAGCGGCTAGTTATTGGACAAAGCAACTAACATCTAGATTGGCATCAGCACCAAAACTTGGAAATTATACAGGAGCTTCATCAAAATTGGATTTTACACTTCCTGTTGACAGTGCACCTGAAACCTCACTAACTAGTAGTGACCAACTTTATAAATGGAAATATAAAACAAATGTATATTTTCAAAGTATGAGCTTTCTTGGTGGTGATGGCATCGTCTTCAAGGGAGGAGTCTACCTTGAAACAGTAGATGGTAAAAAGGTCAATCATTTTATCATTGATATACAGCGAACGAAACCGGGTTCAAATGTTACTATCCCTAGTATAAGCGCGGTTTACTATGGAGATATGCAAGCAGATGAGTATGCAAGGAATTACTTTACTGGAGAATATGTTTGGAATAAAGTTGACTATCTAACTAAAGGTAATGTATCAGTAGGTTTGGGGGGACTAACTTGTAACCTTGAAAGTTCAGATATGCCTAGTAAATATTCTGGGTTGTATGATGAGTGGCGAAAGGCATCGGTTCAGAAAATCGCAAGTAACCTCGCCGACTCATTGAAATCTAATTATAGTAAGCTAGGGAAAAATGTGAATGATACTGTCAATTTTACAATTGCAAGTAAAGTGAACACTTTGGTTGGATACGCAGCTACTGTCCAGTTTTATGGAGACTATTACGCTGATCTATCTCAGTTTCAAGTGGATTTATCCGGTAACTTTTCTACCTATGTTCAATTAGAAAAAACGGGTTCAACAGGGACAACGATAAGTTACCGAATGAAGCGAGTGAAAGTAGGAGATTTTACGGATGGTTCTGTAACAATTAGCACGCGTCACGATGCTGAGGGACGTACAATAACTATTGCTGATGGGACTGCTATTTTTTGGGCGCTCCCTATGAAGAATATTCCCTTAGACTCGGCTTCTGCTGATTTCAAAGATGAGCGTCAGATTTGGGCAGATCCCGTTGAGCAAACGATAGAACTTGGAGCTGGAAAGTTCTTAAGTGAAGTCCCGGATGTTTCCAAGCTGATTACAAACGTGCGTTTAGAAGACGGAACAGCCCTTAGCGCTTCTGAGTACACAGCACAGATTTCATCGAGACCTACATTTGATAATATGGCTATTACTGAAAAGATTGTAGTGACATTAACACGTAAGGCGACAGGTATAGTAAGTACTGTAAGCGTGCCGGTCAAAATGTCTTGGGGGAACACGATCCAGCTTCGCGGAGTAGAGGATAAAACAGCGGGTGCATACACCTTAAAAAATGTTGGTGGTTCATATTCCATTCGCGCGAATTACGGTCAAGATAAGAATTATTCTCCTAATGGAGTTCATAACTATTTCGGTGATACTCCTTATCATTCAATTACTTTGTTAAGAGGAACAGGAAACATTGAAAAGCTCAGCAGTACGTACTATAAAGAAACAAATGGTACTGATACAGCCAAAGAAGTTGTAGAGAATTTTGGGACGAGTGGCGAACAATCTGTTCAATTAGGCGATGTTGTCAAAATTTGGCACAAAGAACAATGGCGTAACTCTTATTTTAAAGATGAAAAAGCAAGCCAATATTCAACCCAAAATGAAGGGATTACGTACTTTGCCGTAACTGCAAATGGTTTTGTTCCCTATCGTTTGAATCAATTGAAACCAAAAGAAACAACAATCACGACCAAAACCACCAATGCAGAGCTAGATAAACAAGCAGGTGATTTGATTGACTTTCTTGGGATGAGTGGAAACGGGTTGAAAGTTTCTAAGATCACTGAGTATCCAGATCGTTCCAAAGCAGGGACGGTAAAAGGAAAAGTCCAAGTAGAAGAAACAATTGACGGTCACACATATACTTATGAATACGAGGTGCCTTTCAAAGTTACAGATGATCGGCAAATCTGGGCAGATGTGGTGGAACAAACGATCGAGCTTGGAACATGGTCAGGAGAAATACCGGACGTCTCGAAGATGATTACCAATGTACGTCTCGAAGATGGCACGGCAATCAATCCTTCTGGTTACACGGTAGAGATTACCTCAGTTCCTAGCTTCGATAATATGAAGGTCACCGACAAAATTAGTGTGAAAATTACCCGCAAGTCGAATGGTGTGGTGACGTATTTACAAGTGCCAGTCAAAATGGCTTGGGGAAATACGATCCAGCTTCGAGGTATCGGTGACGGATCTGCCGGAGCATTCACGCTACATAAAGTAGCGAACGGTTATTATTTGCGTGCTACTTATGGACAAGATAGAAACTATTATACTTCAGGGATACACGCATATTTTCCAGATACGTACTATTCAATCAGGTTATTAAGAGGAACTGGACTGATCAATCAATTGACGCAAACGTATAGCCAAGAATTCAATGGAAGTTTCACTACACCTGATATAATCAGTCAGTTTGGTACAAATAGCCAGCAATCCGTTCAACTGGGCGATGTTGTTGAAATTTGGCATGAAGAACAAAGTCGAAATTCTTACTTTAAAGATGAAAAAGAAAGTAAGTATTTTGCTGAAAACAATAAAGTAGTTTACTTTGCGGTAACTGCTGATGGTTTTGTTCCTTATCGTTTGAATCAATTGAAAGCGAACGAAATGACGATTAATATGAGTACCATTAACGAAGAGTTGGACCAGAAAAAAGAGGATATGATCGATTTTCTAGGGTTAAGTGGTAATAATTTGAAAGTTTCTAAAATCTCGCAATATCCAGATCGATCCAAAGCAGGGACGGCAAAAGGAAAAGTGTTAGTAGAAGAAACAATTGACGGTCACACATATACTTATGAATATGAGGTGCCATTTCAAGTAGAAGATGACCGTCAGCCACAAGCAGACGTGGTGGAACAAACCATTTCCTTGGGAACAAAAGCAAATGAATTAAAAGCAATTGATATGGTGAAGAATGTACGTCTCGAAGATGGCACGGTAATCAATCCTTCTGGTTATACTGTAGAGATTATTTCGACTCCAAGCTTTGATAATATGACGGTTACCAAAAAGATTGAAGTGAGATTGACACGAAAAAGTAACAACCAATCGATCGACCTTTCTGTGCCGGTGAAAATGTCGTGGGGAAATACCATTCAGCTTCGAGGTTATAATAGTGGTACAAGTGGCGCATATACTTTAAAAAATATTGGTGGTTCATATTCTATTCGTGCAAACTACGGTCAAGACAAAAATTATTCTTCTAGTGGAGTTCATGGCTTTTTTGGTGATACTCCTTATCATTCAATTACTTTGTTAAGAGGAACAGGAAACATTGAACAGCTCAGCAGTACGTACTATAAAGAAACAAATGGTACTGATACAGCCAAAGAAGTTGTAGAAAATTTTGGGATGAGTGGCGAACAATCTGTTCAATTAGGTGATGTTGTCAAAATTTGGCACAAAGAACAATGGCGTAACTCTTATTTTAAAGATGAAGAAGCGATCAAATATTCAACCCAAAATGAAGGGATTACGTACTTCGCAGTAACTGCAAATGGTTTCGTTCCTTATCGTTTGAATCAATTGAAAGCGAACGAAATGACGATTCTCACTAGTACGACGGATGCAGAGCTAGATCAGAAAAAAGGAGATATGATTGATTTTCTAGGGTTAGATGGTAATGATTTGAAAGTTTCTAAAATCTCGCAATATCCAGATCGTTCCAAAGCTGGAACGGCGCAAGGAAAAGTATTGGTAGAAGAAACAATTGACGGTCAAACACATACTTATGAATATCAAGTCACTTTCAATGTTTTGAATGATTTAAATGTTTCTGCAAAACAAATAGTGGATATTCCTTTAGGTACAACATTGTCAAATGAGGCAAAGGAATATGTCACAGTTACTTCTACCCCAGAAGATGAAGGTAAATTAACTTTTGAGTGGGTCGGTGAGCCGATTAGCGCTTCAACGGTAGGAACACACCAAGCCGTGGTGCGTGTGACAAGTCCAACTTTCAGCAAATCAGTGGATGTAACCATTGACTACAAAGTGCTTTATGGTAACAGTATTGTGATGGGAACTGATTCTAGTGTGGCGTTGAGCTTGTTGAATGAGGGTGGAAAACCTAAATTGGCTGCAACGCCTGGAACACCAAAAGAAAAATTGAGTCTACGTTCATTTATTAGTATTTACCGCCATTCATTGGTAAATCTACTAACTTTGCTTAAGACAGATACAGTTTATCAGAAACCCGAGCAGTTAGCGGAAACTTGGAATAGTTTGATAACGAAACAAAGCTACTCCTATGGTGATGTTTTAGTTGTTTCAGCTTATAAGAGAGATGATCCAAACTTGTCTTTACAGGGATCAGAAACTTACGTTAGCCGAAATGAAATGCTTGTTAAAGAGTCAGAAGGTTACGATGACGCATTTTATGAATTAACACCAACTGGTTACTCACTGTTGCATATCAATCGTTTGACTCCAGAAATCCAAGAAATTGAACAGGGAACATCAGAGGAAGAGCTAGATAAACGAGTAAGTGAGTTTCTTTCAACCAAAAACTACAATAATATTCAAGTCAAAAAATTCTCAATGTATCCAGATACATCAAAAGTAGGCGGAAGCACATCGATTATTACTGTCTCAGAAACACTAAAAAGCGGTGGTACTTTTGAATATCAATATCCAGTATCGTTTTTGGTCAAAGCACCAAACTTGACCTTAAAAACGAACTTGTCAGTTACAAATCTGTCTAGGACAGAAGAAGAAACCAAAGTTGGTGATGAGTTGCTTTATTCATATACGCTAACAAATGATAGTCCTATCGGCATATTGAAGACTGGAAACTTATCTGTTGAGTTACCGGAAGGACTAGAAGCTGTCACGCGTTCAGAGCAAACAATTCCTTTAACTGAATTAGCAGCGGGTGAAACTTTTACTCATCAATTAATGGTTAAAGTGACCGATCAAGCACTAAATCAAAATCCAGTAGTGAAAGTAACTGGTAAAGCAACCAATGAGAGTACAGTTGAACAAGAAATCCCTGAAGCAACGGTCGATGTACCAGGTAGTTTAGTTACTGAAGTGGATGCATCAGAGATAGATATAACTATTCCAACTAAAATGAATTTTGGTTCAGAGGATAAAAAAATTATTTCTCCAGTTTATAAAATGGAGAATAATTCGACGACACCAGTTGAAGTATTGGTCGATCAATTTACACCAGATCAAAAACTGGAAGGGAAAAACCTATTATTAAATATAACTTCTGGCAATCAGTCCGTTACGTTATATGAAAATGAACAAGGTTTTAATCAAATTCAATCTTTGTTAACGCTCGGTTCAAGAGAAATCAAGCAACTTTCATTTAATGGTTCTGTGAATCAACAAACGGAAGTATCGCAATCTTCTTCAACACTGAGGTTAAGATTCAAATCTATAAAATAATATGAAAAAGGTGGCTACGATTTTAGATCATAGCTACCTTTTTTTGTTTCATAATGAAGAGAATTTCACGGAAATGAGGAATTAGTGAAAAAATGTACAAAAGTATTGAAAACGGTTGATTTAACTGTAAAGTAGTAAAAGGAAAAGAAAAATTAAAGGAGAGGTTTTTGTGTATTCACCAAGTGAAATTTTAGCAATCAGTATAGAGAATGGTCAAAAAAAAATTGAAAAGACTTGGGTAGCCAAATGTATTCTGGGTTTCATTGGAGGCGCGATGATTTCTTTAGGTTATCTAGCATATATTCGAGTATCAGCTTCAATCCCTGCAGACTTGGCTAGCGTTCAGGCATTAGTTGGCGCATCTGTTTTCCCAATCGGCTTAATCGTGATTTTATTAGCCGGTGGAGAATTGATTACAGGAAACATGATGGCTGTGAGTACAGCTTGGATGGCGAAGAAAGTTTCTTTTAAAGAACTTGTTATCAATTGGTTAACAATCACATTAGCCAACCTAGTGGGAGCCTTGTTTGTCGCATTTGCGTTTGGTCATGTTTTAGGTTTGACTCATAGTGGCGTGTATTTAAACCAGGTACTTTCGTTAGCCGAACACAAAGTAAACGTTTCTTGGGTACAAGCAGTTATTTCTGGAATTGGTTGTAACTGGTTTGTTGGACTAGCTTTATGGTTGTGTTATGGTGCGAAAGATGCTGCTGGGAAAATTTTAGGTATTTGGTTTCCCGTAATGATTTTTGTTGCGATTGGTTTTCAGCATAGTGTGGCAAATGCATTTGTTATTCCTGCAGCTATTTTCGAGGGTTCATTAAGTTGGACAGAATTTTTTAGGAATTTCATACTAGTCTACTTAGGAAACATTGTAGGCGGAGGCATATTTGTTTCAGGTTTCTATTATTTAAGTTATAAAGGTCACTAAGAAAAGTAAGAGAAAAACCTTTCAATAAACCGTCCATTTATAAATGGACGGTTTATTTTTGTTTGACTATTTGTTTTTTTTAATAAGCATAATTGTTGCAAAAAAAAACAGAAAGTAATAGTCTGGAATTAAGATAGATTAGAAAAGTATAACAAAACAGCGCTTCAATTATGAGTGAATTGTCATGTTTTTGTTTTTTTACTCTCTTAATTGATCTATCTTATCTAATAAATGATTGGCAAATTGCCGTTGTTTAAAAAGTTTTAGGAGGTGGAAAATGAATAAAGGGGTTAAAGTGATTGGAATCATTGGAAGTTTGGTCATCCTTTCGGTCTCATTAACGGCTGCATTGCTCTATTCAGTGTATCAGTTACCAAGGTTTTTAGAAGAAATCCGATATTTTGTTGCAACTAACTTTTATTTTCAACAATATATCTTTTGGGTAGCCGTGGTATTTAGTATTCTTATTGCCATACTTATTCTATTCATCCTTTTTTATCCAAAAACCAAGACGACTTTTGTCTTGAAGCGTGAACATGGAACATTAGCTGTAGATAAAAAAGCGATTGAGGGATTAGTTCGAACGAAATTACGGGCAGAAGAATTTATTCATTCCCCTAGAATTGTGGTTCGCGCAACAAAAAATCGAATCAAGATCAAAGTTAAGGGTGAGCTGAAACGAACTTCTTCTTTAATTGGCCAAACGGATCAGTTGATGAAAGAAATCGAAGCAGAAGTCAAACGTTTGTTGGGAGTAAATGAACCTGTTCAAGTGACAGTCGCTTATCAGCAATTTCAAAAAACAACAAAAGAAAACAAGCACTCTCGAGTAGAGTAGGAGGGCAAAAAATGAATCAATTCTTTTCAACATACAAGCTCCCTATTATCTTTGGGGGTCTTGGGCTAATTTTAGCGATTTTGTGGTTAACGGTAGGATTTTTCAAAACCTTACTCATTTTGATTCTAACTGCAATTGGTGTCGCAATTGGTCTTTATCTTAAAGAAACACATCTTTTAGATGATTATTTTAAATTTTAGGAGGAATAGAGAATGGAAAACAACGAATTTAAACCTGTAAAACAACCAAACAACAAAGGAACTGATCAAATGAATGGTGAACTAACTTTTGAAGACAAAGTAATCCAAAAGATTATCGGAATTGCTTTAGAAGATGTTGATGGATTGCTAACTGTCGATGGTGGATTTTTCTCAAATATTGCTGAAAAATTAGTCAATACAGACAACGTAACAGCAGGAATCGACACTGAAGTGGGTAAAAAACAAGTAGCAGTTGATATGGATGTTGTTGTTGAATATGGCAAAGACATCGAAGAAATTTACAAACAAATGAAAGAACTAATTGGACGTGAAGTGAAGAATATGACTCACTTAGACGTGATTGAAGTCAATGTGAATGTCGTTGATATCAAAACACGTGAAGAATACGCAAAAGAAAGCGAAACAGTTCAAGATAAAGTAACAGATGCAGCAAAATCAACAGGCGAGTTTGCTTCAAAACAAACATCTAAAGCGAAAAAAGCAGTTGATAAAGGTACACAACGTGTGAAAGAAAACACTGAACCTCGTGTGGAATAATAATATCATTTAAAATTTGTAAAAATTAAAAAGGAGTGAGTGACATGGGCTTTATTTGGTCATTAATTATTGGTGGTATCATCGGAGCTGTGGCAGGTGCAATTACGAAGAAAGGTTCTTCAATGGGCATTATTGCTAACATTGCTGCAGGGTTAGTTGGTTCCGCATTGGGACAATGGTTACTAGGAAGCTGGGGACCAAGTTTGGCAGGAATGGCAATCATTCCGTCAATTGTTGGTGCAGTGATTTTAGTGCTAATCGTATCATTCTTTGTCCGTAAAATGGATTAAGTTTGATTGGAGTCTATATTTCTAATGTAATTGGACAAAAAAAGGTCTGGAAGAATTCTTCCAGACCTTTTTTTTAATTGAGCTAGCTAAGTTTTATCTTAGTACCAACCGT
>NZ_JAFLWA010000043.1 GCF_017316125.1 Enterococcus sp. DIV0660C
CTTTATCAAGCACAATTTACACATCAATAAAAAACAGGCAATCTTCTGGGATGGGAAGATTGCCTGTTTTTTATTTTTATTTCGTACGAACTGTTAGACTTTGTAAAATCTTTTTATAAGGGATACTCCGTCCAACATAGTAAATTGCAATTGATTGAAGTGGGATCCAAATGACTGTTTTCAACAATCTTGGTGCCCAAACGACCCAACTGAATAAAGGAACGTGATACATCAAAGCTAGCCAAAGCGGTGTCAAAATCAAATTGATAATCAACGTGACACTCAGCGTTGCTAAGATAGCATTCTTCCAAGTGATTTCCTTTCGATAGAAAAAGAAACCATAAATCGCCCCTTCGATGAAAGCATTCAAAGTAAATCCAATAA
The DNA here is from genome assembly GCF_017316125.1 of Enterococcus sp. DIV0660C. Lineage (GTDB taxonomy): Bacteria > Bacillota > Bacilli > Lactobacillales > Enterococcaceae > Enterococcus_B. The sequence continues at coordinate 385 of NZ_JAFLWA010000043.1, forward strand.
AGAAAGCTGATTTTGAGAATAATGCCATTCCAACAAGGTCAGCTAACACAGCTCCTATACCAGACCAAAAAGGACCAAATAAAATCCCCATGATGACCTGTGGAATAAATGTTACACTGATTTTGATAAAAAGTGTTTCGATAGATATTAGTCGTGATAAAGTAACCATTAAGGCAATCAATAGCCCCATGATCGCAATCATCCGTGCGTCTAATCGATTTTTTTTCATTTTTAGCATCTCCTTTAAGAGCTGCTACACAATAATATGCAGCGAATGCGAAAATAAAACCGCGAACAAGTTACCTTGTCCTTCGTCCAGGTGGCAACATCCCATCCTCCTAGCACTTAACGCTTTATTTCCTACTCTGATTTTATTTTGGGAAACAATTCCCTCACAAAATATAACATAATTACCAACGACTAGCAAACAGGAAAACTGAATATTGCTATGCTTTTTTTCTTTTATGTTCGCTATTCAATAAATTATATTAGTATTTATTCACATTATTGGATAAAATACCGAAAATTCATTCATGTTCTGTTGAAATCGCTTCTTTTTCCATTTCATGAACGACCGTCCGAAAATCTAAATACCCCGCTGCTAACCCCCGCAATAAAACTTCAGCTGTGCCAATATTGGTTGCCAAAGGAATTTCGTACACATCTGATAAACGAATCAATGCTGTTACATCTGGCTCATGTGGCTGTGCTGCAAGCGGATCACGCAAGAAAATGACTAAATCAATTTCATCTTCGGAAATCATTGCCCCAATTTGTTGGTCGCCTCCCAACGGACCTGATTTAAAACGATGAACTGGTAAATTAGTTGCCTCTTGAATTCGTAAACCGGTCGTCCCAGTAGCATAAAGCTCGTGTTTTGCTAAAATCATTTGATAAGCTGTCGCTAATTTAATCATTAATGGTTTCTTTCGATCATGTGCAATCAAAGCAATTTTCATCAGTCACACTTCCCTTCTTTTCTTTAGTGTAACAAACTTAGGAAAACGTTTAAATTTTTTGTTACCATTTTTTTGATTTTCTTTGTCACTCTGACCAAAAAACAGACAAATTCTTGTTCATTCTGCCATTGTATAAGGTTAGCGCTTTCATTTATACTTTAGTCAAATAAAACTTATAGAAAGTGTGGAATTTACTATGGTAGAAATGGCGTTGACACATGTTTATAAAAAATACGATAATGCAGAAAATTATTCAGTTACTGATTTTAATTTAAATATCCAAGATCGTGAATTTATTGTTTTTGTTGGACCATCTGGATGTGGGAAATCAACTACTTTACGTATGATTGCTGGTTTGGAAGACATTACTGAAGGTGAATTAAAAATTGGCGAAAAAGTCATGAATGATGTTGCTCCAAAAGATCGTGATATCGCAATGGTTTTCCAAAACTACGCACTTTATCCTCATATGACTGTTTTTGATAATATGGCATTTGGTTTGAAATTAAGAAAATACGATAAAGCTGAAATCAAAAATCGAGTTGAAAATGCGGCAGAAATTTTAGGTCTAACTGAATATCTAACTCGTAAACCAGCTGCATTATCTGGTGGACAACGTCAACGTGTGGCTTTAGGTCGTGCAATCGTTCGTGATGCAAAAGTCTTCTTGATGGATGAACCTTTATCAAACTTAGATGCTAAATTGCGTGTAGCGATGCGTGCAGAAATTGCTAAATTACACCAACGTTTGGAAACAACAACCATCTACGTGACCCATGACCAAACAGAGGCCATGACAATGGCAGATCGAATCGTTATTATGAAGGACGGATTTATTCAACAAATTGGTTCACCAAAAGAAGTTTATGACACACCAGTGAATGTTTTTGTTGCTGGATTTATTGGCTCACCTGCAATGAATTTCTTCAGTGTAACGCTAAATGACGGCGTGATTACTGACGGTCATGGTCTAAGACTTCGTATTCCAGAAGGAAAAAATAAAATCTTAGTGGAAAAAGGCTATAATGGCAAAGAAGTCATCTTTGGTATTCGTCCTGAAGACATTCACAGCGAACAAATTGCTTTAGATGCTTCACCAGAAGCAGTTGTTCATTCTGAAGTTGTGGTTTCAGAATTATTAGGTGCAGAAACAATGCTTTACACAAAAACTGGCTCAACTGAATTTATTTCAAAAGTCGATGCACGTGACTTCCACAAACCAGGTGAGATGATTGATCTTGCTTTCAATATCAATAAAGGACATTTTTTCGATAAAGAAACAGAAAATGTGATCACTTTACCTTAATTTTAATTGATGCCCCCTTTTTAAGAGCTGTACCGAAATCAACGGTGCAGTTCTTTTTTTGACATAACTGGGGACTTGGTAGGTTACATAAAGATAAAGGTGCTTGAGATAAACGCATTTAGCTCTAAAAAAAACACATTCTGGAAATAACTCCAACTGATTTTGCGACGATTTTTACTTACTAGCCAGATAGGTAAAAAAAAGATAGGTAACTTAAAACAGCATCTGTATTAAGTCACCTATTTTTACTAATGGTATCAAAAATGTTCAACAGGAAGTGGATCTAAGCCATTTTTTAATCCAATTATTTTTGGCCAAGCTTATCCATGTTCCTCGCTTGTTCTTTTGCCGCAGTAAATACAGGAATATCAAAGTATTTGCTTAACGTACCTGCAACAAAGTAAGCAATATTATAGTCAACTAAACTGTGAATCAATCCACCAATTCCCATCAAAATAAATACTGTATAGAAATAGCCTTCCGAATAATACGTATCAGGCATATTTCCCATAAAATAAAAAGCACTCACAACCAACATTTCTGCAATCGAATGGATCACCCCAATGAAAAAATTAAATCCTTGAAATTTCCAGTTTGCTAGCGTAAATTTCCCGTCCTTCAAGACGATCCCAGGTTTCTTTTGCAAATACCAAGCACCAATCACTGCAAAAATAATGTGTGATAATGCTCTTAAGGCAATAATGACTGGTGTCGATAAAAAGAACCCAAATGTTGTTCCTAATGCGACAGCAACAGCTACCCCTGGTGAAAAAAACATTGCTAAGAATAATGGCACATGCGACGCTAAGGTAAAAGATGCTGGCGGAATCATGATTTTTGGCATAACTAAAGGAATGATGATCCCCATCCCAATCAGCAATGCAGAAATAGTTAAGTGACGAACAGAATTATTTTTCATTTTTACTCTCCTTATGTGTCTTGACACATTGATGTTGTTTATTGTACTGATATTCTCTTTAACTGTCAAGACACTTAAAGGAGTATTCGACTGTTCTTCGTCAAGTTTCTATTTTTCCACGAACTTAGTTGGAACATACCAATGCTTTTTAAATTTGTTGTGCCTTTCAGCACATGACTTGTCTACTCGAGCAGATAAGCCATCCTTTTTTTCAAGAAAAACAATCGCTTTTCTAAATACTTCTAAATCATTCTTTCGTCACTCAAAAACTGATTTAGAAAATGACTTGTTAGTTGCGTTCCTTTTTATTTCATCCTACTTCTACTATAGATACGCATTTTTTTAAAAATTTTTTCCTAACTAATAAAAAAATCACAGAAAAACGTAAGCACTAGGCTCCGCTTTTCTGTGATAAACCATTTTTCAATTATCTAAATCTTCTTACCCTTGTTTATTCGCCATCATTGCATTGCTTAATGCAGCGAATTCTTCTAATGACAGTGTTTCACCACGACGTTTCGGATCAATTCCTGCGTCAGCTAAACTTTGAGTCAACCATGCTTTCGTTGCTTCATCTTTTCCATATGCATGTTGCAAATTGTTCCATAATGTTTTGCGACGCAATTGGAATGAAGCTTTCGTTAAACGGAAAAATTCTTTTTCATCTGTAACTTCAACAGCTGGTTTGTCTCTGCGTGTCAATTTTAAAATCGCTGAATCAACGTTTGGTTGTGGTACAAAAACGGTTTTAGGCACGATAAATGCCAAAGACGCATCCATATGATATTGCACAGCAATTGAAAGTGAGCCATAAGCTTTCGTACCTGGCTTTGCAGAAATTCGATCAGCAACTTCTTTTTGCATCATCACAACCATTTCATCCACACGTACGTCTGATTCAAGAAAATGCATCATGATTGGCGTTGTAATGTAATAAGGAAGATTTGCGACCACTTTTAATGGTAGCTCTTCTGCAAAATATTCAGCAACAGCAGCAGCCAAGTCCGTTTTTAAAATGTCTTGGTGAACAACCTTGACATTTGGATAACGGCGAAGTGTATCTGCTAATACTGGAATCAAACGATCATCGATTTCAAATGCAACGACTTGATTTCCATTTATGGCTAATTGTTCAGTCAACGCGCCAATTCCTGGCCCTACTTCAATTACATTTGTTTCATGGTTGATTTCAGCTGTTTCGACAATTTTTCGTAGAATGTTAGGTTCTGTTAAAAAATTTTGTCCTAAACTTTTTTTAAATTGAAATCCATGTTCTTTCAAGATTTCTTTTGTTCGAGAGGGTGTTGCGATCTCACGATATTCAGTCATGTTTTGCCTCCACTTTTTTCATTGCTTGTGTTAATTCTTCTGGGGTAATGCGAAACATTTTCAAACGCTTCGCTAATTGTTTGCCATTGGTATAGCCAATTCTTAGCTCATCTCCAAGTCGTTCTCTTTTTTCTTTGGCCTGTGCTCCCGCTATTAAACCATAATCCAAAAGCATCTGTCTAGGGATTTCGTTAAACTCTTCCTCGCTAGGTGTCACAACTTTCTTCAATGCCTCGAGAATTGCTTCATTGCTTGCGTGTTCAACACCTAAGCTCCCCTTTTTCTTTGGTCGAGCTTGCTTCCGAGGTAAAAAGGCGTGTTTTGCTTGGGGCACGACCTCCATAATTGTTTTACGGATTTTTTCGCCTGAAAAATCTGGGTCCGTAAAAACAATCACCCCTCTTGTTTCTTGTGCGTGTTCGATCTGCATCAAAATAGCTTCATTGATTGCGGAACCAATCGTTTCAATCGTATCTACATTCACGACTTCTTGTAATCGTCTCGTATCGTCTTTTCCCTCAACGACTACAATTTCTTCAATAGTCAATTTACTCATTTTCTGAAATCCCAAATAAACGATGTGCATTATGCCATGTTTGTGTTGCAATTTCTTCAAAAGGTACTTGACGAAGTTCCGCAATTTTTTCGACCGTATAACGAGTATACCCTGGTTCATTTCGTTTACCACGATAAGGGACTGGTGCAAGATAAGGTGCATCCGTTTCTACCAACATACGATCTAAAGGGACATTCATTGCAGCTTCTTGGACATCTAACGCTTTTTTGAATGTCACAACACCACTAAAGGAAATATGCATACCAAGATCAAGAAAACGCTGCGCCCATTCGTAATCTCCACTAAAACTATGCATGATCCCACCAATATCATGAACTTTTTCTTCTTTTAAAATCTGGTACGTGTCTTCTATTGCATCACGCGTATGGATACTAATCGGTAAATTCATTTCTTTTGCAATCGCAATTTGACGACGAAAAATTTTTGCTTGAACTTCCTTTGGATCTTCCATCCAATAATAATCCAAACCAATTTCTCCTAATGCCACAACTTTAGGTAACGTCAATCGTTCTTGTAATTGTTGTTCAACTTCTTTCGTATAACTGCCAGCCTCAGTTGGGTGCCAACCAATAATGCTATAAATAGTTTCGTAGTCTTGACTAAGCTGTAAAGATTTTTCAATCGTTGGTTGATCAAAACCAACTACAGCCATTTTTGTTACGCCCAACTCTTTAGCACGCTCAATCGTTTCGGGAATATCTTCATTAAATTGTTCCGCATTTAAGTGAGTATGAGAATCAAATATCATTCAAATCGCTCCTTTTCTTTCCTACTTTAGCACATAAACGGTTAAGACAGAAGTCAGATGAAAAAAAAGATGATAAGAGCTTCGCCACTTCCAATTTTTTCATTCTAGCAAATAAAAATTCTTTCTAAAACTCATACTTTTTTGTTTTTTCAGGTAACTACCTGCCAAACACCATTCCGTTTCAACGCTTTGGATCACAAAAAAAGATGCGAAAAAAGCGAATGTCAAAAGAACCCCGCTTTAGATTTAATCATCCATTAAACAAATGAAAAAGAGATTGAGACTTAGCTCAACCTCTCATGCTTATTTTTTATTTTTATATAAATAAACTGGAATCCCTAATAGCGTTACACCGATTCCAATCATCGCTAGTGCTGTTTGCGTTAAGATCGTCATTCCTAAGATAAAAATCGCACCAATAATCGCAATTAGTGGGATCACCGGATAAAGTGGTACTTTGTATGGGCGATTCATCTCCGGCGCTTTCTTTCGTAAAACGAAAACAGCGATAAATATTAATAAACTAAACAACCACATTACGAAAATCAGCATATCTGTCAAAAAATCAAATGAGCCCATCGTCATCATGATACAAGCAATCACTAACTGAAACATTGCTGGCACGTAAGGAACTGTGAATTTCTTCGATAATTTTGTTAACTGATTACTAAATGGTAATTCATTTTCCAATGCCATCGCGTAAGGAACACGAATTCCAGTCAACGTATACCCATTCAGCGCGCCATAAACAGAAATCAGAATACCAATCGTAACTAACTTTCCTCCAAATGAACCAAAAATCACTGCTGAAGCATCTGATGCTGCGTTCAAGTTACCGGCAATTCCTTCGATGGGTAAAGTCTTCAAGAAAACAAAATTAATCAACAAGTAAACCACTGTTACAAAACTTAATCCTAAAATAATTGCTTTAGGCAAATCTTTTTCTGGCTTTTTCATCTCACCAGCGATTGCTCCGACACCTAACCAACCATCATACGCGAACAAAGTAGCCAACAGCGCACTACTCAATCCTTCCATAAAAGAAACATCTTTTCCTGCTTCAATTGGAAAAAGCTGAACCGTACCGGATCCGGGAACCATTAATCCCCAAACCACAATAACTGCAATCGGGATCAATTTAATAATAAGAGTAGCAGACTGGACAGTCGCACCAACTTTAGTCCCCAATAAATTCAATCCCGTCACTGACAAAGCAGTTACAGCTGCAATCAATATCAGATAATCAGTGGATAGCTGAAAGAGATTTGTCAACTGTGTAGCAAAAATAATTGAAAGAGCTGCAATGTTCGCTGGAAAATAAATCAGACTTTGCGCCCAGCCTAGTAAGAAGCTTGGTAATTTTCCATACGCAGCCTCTATGTATTTGACTGCTCCGCCTGTTTCTGGAATCGCTGTGGCTAATTCTGCAACAGTCAACCCTGCACAAATGGTCAAAAAGCCGCCCAATAACCATACAAAAAGTGTCAAACTCGATGATTGTGTGCTGGCAGTTACTGAAGCAGTCTTAAAGAAAACTCCTGCCCCAATAACAGTTCCCATAACCGTTGCTAATGCACCAAACAAATTAATTTCACGTTTTAATTTATTTCCCATTCCTCATCCTCTTTCCTATTTTATTAATATAATTGCTAGTATAACCGAGTTTTTTCCCCTTGGCTACGCACAAATACAATAAAGGGTTTTCAAAAAAATCCCCCTTAAGTCGGATGATTTTTCTTTTATTTTTGATTACAATTTAGCTAGTTTCTATTTAAAGGGGGGCTTGCTTTTGGACTTTCAGCATTCACATCCAAAATTGGCAAATTTTCTCACAGATCATTTTTCGATTACACGAAAAGAACAGCAACAATCACGTTGGCACTGGGCTACGTTGATTCTTTTTGGTCTTTTGACTATTGCTTCGTTTAGTCAACAACTCCTTCTTATCACGGGTCTAGTGATTTTAGTCGCGTTATTCAAAGGTCCAGGCTTGATTCTCTGGAGCATTGCCTATTCCTTTCTAGTCGGTCTTTTTCCACCATTAGGAATTGCTTTATCCGCAATTTTCTTTTTGCTCAATATTGGGACCTTTACTAAAAATTGGCGCATCACTTTCGTTGGAATCTACTTTTACCTTTATCCGGTTTTAGTCATGAGTTTACGTTATTTCAAATGGGACAATCAATGGTTTCTCGCTGGCTCATTGATTGTTGGATTAAGCTTACTTCACTTGATGTTAATGAACCTCTATCAACGATATGGTATCGGACGAACGATTTCTTGGTATATCTTTGCGATTCCTTTCGCTGTTGTAAGCGCCCTATTGCCAACTCGCTTGAAAAAGCGATTGAAAAGATATCCTTCAATAAAATGACATCAGGTGTTCTCTGTGTATATAAAAAGGAATCCAACCATGAGGATTGGATTCCTTTTTTATTTATGCGATTTCTGAACCATTTGGCATTCCTTTTGGCGCTTCAACTACTTGCAATGAGCCATCAGGTGCTTCTGCTGAGAGAATCATTCCTTGGCTGATTTGACCACGCATCTTACGCGGTTTTAAGTTCGCCACGATCACAAGTTTTTTGCCGATTAACTCACTTGGATCAGGATAATATTCTGCGATTCCAGATAAAATTTGACGGTCCTGATTATCCCCTGCAGCTAAACGGAATTGCAATAACTTATCTGCACCTTCCACTTTTTGACAGTTGATTACTTCAGCAACTTTCAATTCAACTTTATCGAATACATCAAATTTGATTTGTTTTTCTTTTGAAGAAACAAATTCTGTTTCTTCTGGGTCCCACTTCACTGTGTCCTCTGTACTTTGTGTACCTTCAGACATTTTCATTTGGATATAAGCAACTTCTTCATCCATATCTAAACGTGGGAAAATCGGTGTGCCTTTAGTAACAACTTTTGTTCCAGAAGGAAACTCACCAAAGTGTAACCCTTCCAAGTTCATTGATTCAGCATCTAATCCTAATTGTTTAAAGATTTTGACTGGTGTTTCAGTCATGATTGGTTGCAACAAAATAGCGGCAATTCGTAAGGTTTCAGCCAAATGAACCATTACGCTATCCAATTCATTTTTCTTTTCTTCATCTTTTGCTAATACCCAAGGCTCTGTTTCATCGATGTATTTATTCGCGCGAGAAATCAATACCCAGATTTCAGCTAAAGCCGTGTTAAATTCCATTTTTTCCATAGCATCATGGTAACGTCCAACTACGTTTGCAGCAGTCGTTGACAACTCGCTATCAAAAGGTGTCACTAGTGAAGCATAATCAGGAACAATTCCATCACAATATTTGTTGATCATCGCAACAGTACGGTTCAATAGATTCCCTAAGTCATTCGCTAAATCGTAGTTTACGCGAGAAACAAAATCTTCTGGTGTGAAGACACCATCAGACCCAAAAGGAACTGCACGTAATAAGTAATAACGTAATGCATCTAAGCCATAACGTTCAACTAGCATTTCAGGATAAACAACATTTCCTTTTGATTTAGACATTTTACCATCTTTCATCAATAACCAGCCATGTCCAAAAACTTTTTTAGGCAATGGCAAATCTAGTGCCATTAACATAATTGGCCAATAAATTGTGTGGAAACGAACGATTTCTTTTCCAACCATGTGAACGTCTGCAGGCCAGTATTTCTCAAACAAGCTGTCATCATCTGAACCATAGCCTAACGCTGTAATATAGTTTGACAATGCATCGATCCAAACGTATACAACGTGTTTTGGGTCACGTGTCACTGGGATGCCCCAGCTAAATGTCGTTCTTGAAACAGCTAAGTCTTCTAAGCCAGGTTTGATAAAATTGTTGATCATTTCTTTTTTACGTGATTCAGGTTGGATAAATTCAGGATGTGCTTCGTAATACTCAAGCAAACGATCTGCGTACTTACTCATGCGGAAGAAATAAGATTCTTCTTTGACTAATTCCACTTCGTGTCCACTTGGTGCTTTCCCACCAATCACGTTACCTTCATCATCTTTGTAAACTTCAGCAAGTTGGGTTTCTGTAAAGAATTCTTCATCAGAAACTGAATACCATCCTTCGTATTCCCCTAAATAAATATCACCTTGTTCTAGTAAACGATCAAATATTTTTTGAACAGCTGCTTTGTGATAATCATCCGTTGTTCGAATAAATTTATCGTAACTGATATCAAGTGTTTTCCATAATTTTTTCACGTCTGCAGCCATTTTATCCACATACTCTTGTGGTTCAACACCTAGTTCAGCTGCTTTTGTTTCGATTTTTTGACCGTGCTCATCCACCCCAGTAAGATAAAACACATCAAAGCCCATCAACCGTTTGTAACGTGCAACAGCATCACAAGCAATCGTTGTGTACGAGTTACCGATGTGCAGTTTGCCACTTGGATAATAGATTGGCGTAGTAATATAAAAAGTTTCCTTTTCTGCCACGGGGCTCCTCCTCCTTTATCGCATGATGCGAATTCGTTTCCTTGCTAGTATACCACAAAATAATCTTAATGTTAGCGAATTTTTGAAAAGGGAATTCGACAGCAATGCTTGTCTTCCCATCTGGAAAAAAGGGGAAACATTAAGACACTTTATGCGTTTATTCAGTTACGTTTTTTGGAAAATTTTTCCTCGCTATTTTTCTAAAAATGAATCATGTATAATAGAAACTGAAAAACCAACGAACAAAGGTAGGAATGATTATGCAGAAAAAACACACGATTTTTATGATCAGTATCGCAGTACTGACAATTGTTCATTTAATTTTTAGTTATTTTTATATAAGGATGTATGGTTACTTTAATTTAAACGGCAACTTGAGCAGTTTCCTTCTTGTATCCAATCTTTTCCGTATCGCATTAGATCTATTTATTATCATTTGCGGATTTCTTGCTCTTCGCGAAGAAAAAATGAAATTTTTGCCTTTTTATTTACTGTTCTTTTTGGTCAACTTAGTTTTCCCCTTCCTCTTCCATCTTTGATAACCATGAAATTTTTCGGGAAATCCTTGGTTTTTTCCGAGAGTCTGCTACAATAAAGTAAATTGTACTTTTATCGGCAGTGGAGGTGTCAGAATGAAAGAATTTACTTCTAAAGAAGAAGAAAAATTATATTATGAACAAGAAGCCAGTGAAGAAGATTTTTTAACTTGGTATCAAGCACAAGAACGTCCTGAATACGACAAGCCTTCTTTGACTGTCGACATCGTTTTGATGTGTTACAACAAAGAAGAAGATCAGTTGAAAATTCTTTTGATTCAAAGAAAAGGACATCCTTATCGAAACTCTTGGGCATTACCTGGTGGCTTTGTCCAACGAGATGAGTCAACTGGCGAAAGTGTCTTACGCGAAACACAAGAAGAAACGGGAGTCATTATTTCTAAAGAAAACATTGAACAACTTCACACATTTAGCACGCCCGACCGTGATCCACGTGGCTGGGTCGTAACTGTCAGTTATCTTGCCTTTATTGGTGAAGAACCTTTGATTGCAGGAGATGATGCCAAAGAAGTCCGCTGGTTCACTTTAGAACGACAAATGAATCAAATCCACTTGACCAGTGGCGATGTCTCAATCGCGCTTGATTTAACAACTGGCCAATCAACTGGAAAAGATAAGTTGGCATTTGACCATAGTTTTATCGTGTTAAAAGCCTTTAACCGCATCGTTAATAAAATGGAACATGAACCACAAGTCCTCCAAGTATTAGGTAAAGATTTTACAATTACTGAAGCTCGCAAAGTGTTTGCTAAATTTTTGGGAATTGATTTTAAATCCATTGACCACTCAAATTTTAAAAAAGCAATGTTGCAATATTTTGACGAAATTGGTGAACGCCCTGTTGGAATCGGTCGTCCATCAAAAATCTATCAATTAAAGCCCGAACATCATCCAAAAATAGAAGATTAATTTATAAAAACCAAGGACTGTAACAAAAATCATTACTGATTTAAGTTACAGTCCTTGGTTTTTGGTTTCTCATAATTAGTGAGCTTTTCCTTTAGGCGAAAAGAAAATTCCTAGAAACAAAAGTTTAAAAACTTTTTATTAACAAGGCGAACTCTGGCGCTCCTACCAGTTTAGACATCAAAAAGTAATTGTTTTCCAATTCGTTCCAACAGTCTACTCTTTTCTTGCGCAGAATGACTGTGGATATCCTGTGTATTAATCAAGAGAAAGGTTTTTTGATACCATTCTGCTTTATACCTCAATTTGGTCAACAGTTTGTGCCAATCTTGCACTGAAAAATCAGAAGCAAGATTCTCATCTGGCAATGATTCAATAAACAAATAATCAAATTTATTCACCAAAACAGCAGAAAGTTGTTCTAAGTAATCTTCCCGTTGATATTTTTGTTTTTGATACAGATTCAGTACTTTTCTTTTTTGTTTTTGATAATTTTTTGCTCGTTCTAAAGCTTTTTTTCGTTGTTGAGCTGCTTTTGCTCGAATACTCAATTTTCTTTCTGCTACAGCGATTTTTTGATTTGTCACCAAAAGTTTAGGTGTAACAACCTCGATTTTCTGCGAAGTTTCGACTAATCCCTTGGGGCAATACGCGATTCCCACCCATTCATTGGTTTTCTGTCTTTTATTCAGCGGAACTTCACATAAAAAAGAAACGTAAAACTCTTCATTATATCGTGAAGAAATCGTAGCTGAACGGATCGTGCCTTCGATTGGTCGGTGGACATGCACGTTGAACAACTTTTTTTGTTTTGGTAATTTCAATTGATTTCCTTCTAAATAAATGGTGTGTCCTTGGTTATTTGTGGTATAAGACTGCCACATACTCTTCTTACTTTTCAATTTTGGAAAGCTCGCTCGTCCTTTAAAATAATTGCGAAACGCACGATCCAAATTCAACTGAGCATTGGCTAATGCCAAACTATCTGCCTCCTTTAAAAACGCATAACGCTTTTTCAAGGTAGCTGGTGTCAACGAATAATCAATCACACCTAATTGCTTATAGGTTTCTTGTCGTGAAAGTAGTAAGTGATTATAAGTGAAACGAACACAACCAAAATTTTGAATCAACCACTTTTTTTGTTCATCGGTGGGATACATCCGGAATTTAAAGGCTTTGAGCATCAGCACTTACCCCCTAGTTTGTTACGAGTAAGTTTTCTTTTTTTCGTTGCAATTTTTTCGCGTAATAAGCAACTTCTTGTTCTGTTGCGTACACAAAATGTTCTGGGGCAATTTCTTTTAATGTACGTACTTGATTATCCTCTGGCTCTGGCTGATATTTGATTCGACGACGTTGTCTCTCATGATCTGGATCTGGTAACGGAATAGCAGATAACAAACTTTCTGTATAAGGATGAACACCAAAGTTATAAATTTCATCACTTGTCCCCATTTCCAACAATAAGCCATTATGCATGACACCAATGCGATCACTAATGTGTTTCACCATCGATAAGTCATGGGCAATAAACAAGTAAGTTAAATTTTGCTCTTCTTGTAAGTCTTGTAATAAATTCACTACCTGAGCCTGAATTGACACATCTAACGCAGAAATAGGCTCGTCACAAATAACAAACCGTGGATTAACTGCTAACGCTCGAGCAATGCCAATCCGTTGACGTTGTCCACCTGAGAATTCATGAGGATAACGTGTTCCGTGACTGGGATTTAACCCAACTGTTTTTAGCAATTCATCAACTTTTTGCGCACGCTCCTGCGGTGATTTTGCTAAGCCGTTCACATCAATGCCTTCAGCAATAATATCACGAACTTTCATTCTCGGATTTAAGGATGCGTAAGGATCTTGAAAAATCATTTGGACTTCATGACGAAATTTCGTCATTTCTTTTTTTCCTTTGATTTTTGTTATATCTTGTCCATCAAATAAAATCTCACCACCAGTTGGTTCATTTAAACGAATGACCGTCCGACCAGTCGTCGACTTTCCACTCCCAGATTCACCAACTAACCCAAACGTTTCTCCTTCATAAATATGGAAACTGATATCGTTCACCGCATGCACTTCATTTTTTTTGCCAATGTTGAAATATTGTTTTAGACCTTTAACCTCGAGTAGCTTGTTTTTCATCCACTATTCCCCCTTGGCTCCCTTGTTTTTCTTTAAAAATTGCCCAACGGCGTTGAATTTCTTCTGGTGGCAGAACTTTTGGTGCTTGTGGTGCTAACAACCAAGTTGCCGCTTTGTGTGTTGCAGATAATTCAAAAAATGGTGGTTCTTGCTCTGCATCAATTTGCAAAGCATATTCATTACGTGGATAAAAGGCGTCCCCTTTTGGTGGATTCAACAAATCTGGAGGCGAACCAGGAATTGCATAAAGTTGCTTACTTGCGCTTTCCAACGTCGGCATTGAGCCAAGTAAGCCCCAAGTATAAGGATGTTGCGGATTATAAAAAATTTCTTCTGAAGTCCCTACTTCGATGATTTTCCCACCATACATAACAGCTACTCGGTCAGCAACATTTGCTACTACACCAAGATCATGGGTAATAAAAATAATCGATGTATCAATTTTTGTTTGAATTTCTTTTAGTAATTCTAAGATTTGCGCTTGGATTGTTACATCTAACGCGGTTGTGGGTTCATCAGCGATTAAAATTTCTGGATAACAAATCAAAGCAATCGCAATCACGATCCGTTGCCGCTGTCCACCTGAAAACTGATGTGGGTAACTTTTGATTCTTTTTTCAGCTTCTGGAATTCCAACTAACTTTAGTAAGTCAAGCACTGCTTTTTCGCCATCTTTTTTTGATACTTTATTATGTTTGCGTAAAGATTCCGCTACTTGCTTTCCAATCGTCATGGTTGGATCTAATGATGTCATTGGATCTTGGAAGATCATCGCAATTTCTTTCCCGCGAATTTTTTGCATTTCTTTTTCGGATTTGTTCACAATGTCTTCCCCTTTAAACAGGATCTGACCGGCATCAATGTTGGCATTACTTGACAGGAGTCGCATGATACTTCGAGTTGTAACAGATTTTCCACTCCCAGATTCACCAACGATTGCCAAAGTTTCCCCTTTATTCAAGTGAAAATTCACGCCGCGAATTGCTCGAACTTTACCAGCATAAGTGTCAAAAGAAATTTCTAAATCTTTCACTTCTAAAATTTTCGTCATAATTCTCACTCTTTCATTTTAGGATCGAAGGCATCACGTAATCCATCAGCTAATAAGTTAAAGCCAATCATGATAACCGATAAAGTTGCTGCCGGAATCCATAATAGATAAGGCAGATATAAGAATGTTTTGTAGCCATCACTTAGCATTGTTCCTAATGAAGCAGACGGTGGTGTTAAACCTAACCCGATGAAACTTAAGAATGCTTCGAAGAAAATAGCAGATGGGATACTAAACATCATTTGGATAATGATGACACTTGAGATATTCGGTAAGATATGTTTAAACGCGATTTTCAACTTTGATTCACCCAAAGTCAAACCAGCCAAAACGTACTCTTGATCTTTCAATTTCAATGTTTGTGCACGAACGATCCGTGCCATTGGAATCCAGTTTGTGATTGCCATCGCCGCTACGATTGAAAAAATTCCCGGTTCAAATACAACTAACATCAAAATCATTACGACTAGGTTGGGAATCCCAGATAAAATTTCCAAAAAACGTTGCATTGCATTATCTACACGTCCGCCTAAAAGACCAGAAACCAAGCCATAAGCAACGCCAATCGTCACGTCTAAAATGGCTGCAATAAATGCAATCAATAGAGAAATTCTCGTCCCCATGAACAAGCGACTCAACACATCACGACCTAAACCATCTGTTCCCAAAAGAAAATTTACATTTGCTGGGACATTTGCCTGTGCGTATTTATCAACTAACTCGCCACCAACCATTGCTTTCCCATTTAGGCCATCGATACTGATGCCAGGAATACGCGGTGGTAAGTTGATATAATCAACATTTTGCGCAGTTGGATTGTGTGGTGAAACAAAAATCGTCACAATTGAAATCAAAATGATTGTCGTTAGTAAGACCATCGAGATCACTGCGGCTTTATTTTTCTTCAATCGACGCCAAGAATCTTGTAAGAAATTCAACGAAGGAGCAGAAATCTGTTCACGCTCGGCTTCGGTATTCTTTTGTAAAGGAAGAAACTCGTCTGCCGGAATCTCGGCAACTGTTTCATAGCGCTTCGGTACCATTTCCATCTATCCTCGACTCCCTTCAGAAACACGAATTCTTGGGTCAACTAACCCGTACAATAAGTCAACGACTAAAATAACAAAAATCAACATAAATGAGTAAAGAATTGTCACAGCCATGATTGTCGGATAATCATTTGTGGTAATTGATTTCACAAATTGTTCCCCGATTCCAGGAATGGCAAAAATATTTTCAACTACTAATGAACCAGTCATCAACGCAACTGCCAGTGGTCCTAATAAAGTCATCAATGGGATCAAACTGTTTCTTAAGCCGTGTTTGAAGGCAATTTCCCAACGACTAAGTCCTTTTGCTCTAGCTAATTCAACATAATCGCTATGAAGAACTTCAACCATTTCGGTCCGAATAAAGCGGGCGGAATCGGCAAGTGGAGACATCGCTAAGGCAATTGTTGGTAAAATGGTATAGACGAAACCATCCCATTTTGCGATTGGTAAAATGTGTAACTTCATTGCAAACACATATTGGAGTAACACTGCAAACACAAAGTTAGGGATCGAACGTCCCAAGATTGCAATTAAGGTCGATGAACTATCCACCCACGTGTTTTGCTTCATTGCAGAAATCGTTCCTAAGATTGTTCCAACAAACGTTCCAACGATAATTGCTTGTAATCCTAATTGTAAAGAGGGGCCAATTCTGCCTGCTAATAAATTAGCCACAGGTTGGTTTTTAAATTGGAAAGAGATGCCAAAGTCACCTTGAAGTAAATTAGAAAGATAAATTCCATATTGAACAAGTACCGGTTTGTCTAAACCTACTTGTTTATTCAACATTTCAATCGTTTCAGGACTCAAACGTTCCTGATTGGTATATGGTGTTCCTGGTAGTAACTGCATTAAGAAAAAAGTGATTGTGGCTATCAACCACAGCGTGATCATCATGAAGAAGACACGTTTTAAAACATATTTGATATAACTATTCACAAATGTTTCCCCCTAGCTTTTGACTTCTGACAAATGTTTCGCTACATTATTAAGTAATGAACCAACTGATAAAGGAGCAAAAAAATGAACAAAAAGTATCTTCCTTATGCCATTTCCATTTTGTTGATGGTCTTCATTTTAATCAAAAATTTCTTAACCAATCAATTAACTTTTCTGCAATTATCAAATGATTTTTTCTTATGCGCGTTGCCGTTTTTGATTATCGGCGGATTTTTATGGGTTTTTTCCTCGGGTTTCTTTGATCATTTTCAACGATCGATTCATCTAGCTAGAACAAGAAACCGGAAGAAAAAACCAGAGTTCTCGCTGCTTTCATCTGCCAGCCATGGTATGTACAGCTTTTGGCTGATTATTGCTGGGATTTTACTTATTTTTTCCATTCTCTTCATGCTTTTCGCTCTTTTATAATTGTTGATGAGAACAGGGTGTGTCGTTGGATCAATGACCTACCCTGTTTTTTCTCATCTTCAATTGTTACCTATATAGAAGTGGTTATTCTTCGATATATGTCCACTTGTAATCCCATGAAGCCCCAGCTGCATGATGCACGATACCTTTGACTTTTTCATTGACTAAATGACCTTCAGCCTTTTGGTAAACTGGTGCAACACCCATATCATCAGCAATGATTTTGTTTGCTTCTTGCAAATCGTCCCAACGCGCTTTTTCGTCGCCGGCATCAGCTGAAGAAGATGCTTTCACTACTTTGTCATATTCTTCATTGCTCCATTGTCCGCGGTTATAAGAGTTTCCTGTTACGAATAGATCTGTAAAACTACTTGGGTCTGCGTAATCAGCACCCCAACCACCTAATACTGTATCGAAATCACCTGATGATGAACGATCCAAACGAACAGAGAATGGTACTGGAACTGGTTTGACTTTCACGCCATCTAAGTTTTCTTGAATTGAATTTTGGATGTATTCAATCACTTTCTTCGTTGAGTCATCATCTGATGCCATCAGTTCAAATTCAAGTGAGTCAATACCTAGTTCTTTCTTCGCTTTTTCCCAATGTTCTTTTGCTTTGTCTTTATCATAAGAAACTAAATCGCCAGCTTCTTTTGCAAAGTCTTCGTTTGTATCAGGATTTTTTGTCATATCTGCTGGAATTAGTCCAGTTGATGCAACTGAGCCATCCCCCATCACTTGTTTTACTAACGCATCGCGATTGATGGAATACGAAATTGCTTTTCGCAAATCAGCATTATTGAAAGGAGAGTCTTCTTCACGTTGATTAAACTCGAGATAACTTGTACGAGCTTCTTTCACAGATGTATAAGCTGGATCATTTGCATTTTGTTGTGCTAACTCACCTGATAAAATGACATCATCTGCTTGTCCATCTTTAAAGAGATTCAATGAAGTAGAAGATTCTTTTACTACACTTACTTTGACTTCTGATAGCTTCACTTCATCTTTATCCCAATAGTTATCATTTTTCTTGTATGTCCACTCTGTATCAGTACCAGGGCCGTCAAAATCTTCTAATGTAAATGGACCATTGTAAACTGCTTTGTCACTTGCTGAAGCATAAGCATCACCATTTTCTTCAACAACTGCTTGACTTTGTGGGAAGAAAGATGGGAAAGCTAATAAATATTGGAAATAAGGTGTTTGTTTTGTTAGTGTGATCTCTAATTCGTGATCACCATTTGCTTTGATGCCTAATTCTGATTTATCTTTTTTGCCAGCTGTAATATCTGCCGCATTAGCAACTGGTTCAAATAGATACGCATATTCAGATGCTGTTTTTGGATCAACCGTACGTTGCCAACCATAAACATAATCTGCTGCCGTTACAGGTTCACCATTCGACCATTTTGCATCTTCACGTAATTTGATTTTATAAGTTAAACCATCTTCGCTGACATCTGCCAACTCACTTGCACCTGCAGGCTGTGGTTTACTATCTTTATCAAGACGATAAATTCCTTCATATACATTATTCAACGCTGTGAAACTAATTGTATCTGTCGCAACAGATAAATCAGCTGTTGGCATCTCTTGAGGTACAACTAAATTAAATACGCCGCCTCCACTAGCAGAACCACTGCTTTTTGTATTACTGCTCCCTGTATCTGAACTGCCACCATAACAGCCAGCAAGGACAAGGCCACAAACCGCAACAAAACCAAAAGTTACTTTCTTTTTCATCTTTCGTACCCCTTTTATCGGAATTTTCAGAATAATTAAATATTTCTGAAGTTGTTTAAGAGTTTAATGAATAATTATTAAAAAATCAACTACTTTTTTCTTTTTTTTCTAAAAATAATCTCTTTAATCAGTATTTTTCGTTATATTTTTCAGAAAATTCCCTTTATTTATAAAGAAAATAACAATTTTTCATTTTCAATAAAATAATACGTAAAAAAGAGTTGATTTATTCAAAAAATGCTTTAATGTTCGGCTTTTACTCAAAAAAAGAGTCGAGTAAGGAATTCCTTGCTCGACTCTTTTTCATTTTTTCTTCTTTTTATGTGGTTGGTCTCGGCACAAGACCTTTTGCCATCCAAATATCAGGTCTATTCCAGCCATTTGCATCTGGGATCACACCAACAATTTGATAACCTAATTTCTCATAAAACTCATAGGGGTGACTTTTCAAGTTTTGAATAGCTTGTGCTTTATCAAAAGTATGTTCAAATAAATTGTCATAACTTAATGTTGTTCCATGATCCAGATCATCTGTCCCTAAATACATTGTGATCCCACCTTTTGAGGTCACTTCTTTTTCTATATAGGTCACTAACCTTGTCCCAATTTGATTTCTTCTTCGAGTACTTTCTACTACTAAGGGATGTAATTCCCAGCCTGTGAATCCATATTGAGGAATCGCTCCAACGAAACCAATCAACGTATCTCCATCTAAGGCAGAAACAGCAATGCGATCTGGTTCCATCAACTGGTCAACTTCTTTTGTCGCATTGGTCCCATATTCCTCTGGCCAAGTTAATCTTAATAGATCTGCAAGTTGATCTCGCAAATCGAGATTTTTACGATCGAATTCAGTAATAATCATTTGTTTCCCCCCATTCCAGCTCATTTTAGCAATGATTATGGAAAAATCCAAAGATTTCTTCTTGAAGGTTCAAAAATGATCGCTTATTTCAGATCAAACAAAAGAAGACGTGAACATGTCACGTCTTCTAAAATAAATGTCGTTTCTTACTTACGATCTTTTTTCTTTCTTCATTTGCTTACTACGTAATTGTCCACAAGCCGCATCAATATCTGTCCCGTGTTCTTTACGAACGACACAGTTGATGCCATTTTTCTTCAAGACATCATAAAATTTCAAAACATCCGCTTTAGGACTGCGTGAATATTGATCATGTTCACTTACTGGATTATATGGAATCAAATTGACATACGCTAATTTTTTCTTATCTTGCAATAGATCAGCTAATTGCTGTGCATGTTCTGGTCGATCATTCACGTTGTTCAACATAATGTATTCAAACGTGATTCGACGATTCGTTTTCTCAAGATATTCATCAACTGCTTCCATCAATTTTTCAATTGGAAAGCTTCGGTTGATTCGCATAATTGACGTCCGAACTTCATTATTTGGTGCATGCAAGGAAATTGCTAAGTTTACTTGCAGTCCATTATCAGCAAATTCTTTGATTTTATTTGCTAAACCACTCGTTGACACAGTGATGTGACGTGCCCCGATTGCTAGACCTTTTGCATCATTGATAATATGCAAGAAATCCATCACGTTATCATAGTTATCGAATGGTTCACCAATCCCCATGACAACAACGTGAGAAACTCGTTCGCCTTCTTCACGTTCATCAAAATAATGTTGAACCATCATGATTTGAGCAACAATTTCTCCTGCGGTCAAATCACGATTTTTTTTCAATAATCCACTGGCACAGAAGGTACAGCCAATATTGCAACCAACTTGAGTCGTAACACAAACGGACAAGCCGTATTCCTGACGCATCAAGACTGTTTCGATCATATTCTTATCTGGTAATTCAAATAAATATTTGACTGTCCCGTCAGCTGCTTCTTGTACAACCATTTGTTTTAATGGATTAATCACAAAGTTCTCTGTTAGTTTTGCAATCAAATTTTTTGATAAATTGGTCATTTCTGAAAACTCAGTTACCCGTTTTTGATAAAGCCATTCCCAGACTTGGGCAGCACGGAACTTCTTTTCACCATTGTTGATAAACCAATTTGTTAGTTCTTCATTCGTCAAGCCATAAATGGACGTTTTTTCCAAAATTATTTCCCTCTTTTTCTCAAAGTTTCGCTACATACTATAACTGATTCTATCAGGGAATGCAAGGAAGTTTGCGAGAACCTTCACTTGTTCATTCGTAGTGAAGTTCAACTAAAAAACCAGTCAACACAGGAGTATTCGCTGTGTCGACTGGTTTTTTGTGCACATATGACTTTTTGTTTCTATTAATTATAGATGATCATCTGGCTGGCCTTCTGGTAAATCATTCATAGGCTCTTCCAATTGTTCAATAAAGACTTTTCTTGGCTTACTTCCTTCTGACGGACCTACCACCCCATGCGTTTCTAGTTCATCTACTAGACGCGCTGCACGATTGTAGCCAATTCTGAATCTTCTTTGTAATAAAGAAATGCTTGCTGTTTGCATCTCAACAACTAAAGCTTTGGCATCGTCATATAATTCATCTTGCGGTTGTTCTGGAGTACCGGTTGACTCAACTTCATCTGTTGGCATCATTTTCTCTTCGTAACGTGCTTCTTGTTGAGATGTTACAAAGCTTACAACGCGCTCAACTTCATGATCCGAAATAAAGGCTCCTTGTACGCGGATTGGTTTGTTTTCTCCCATCGGTAAGAAGAGCATATCCCCACGTCCAAGTAATTTTTCTGCCCCATTTGAATCAATGATCGTACGAGAATCAGTTCCACTAGAAACTGCAAAGGCCATTCGCGAAGGAACATTGGCTTTGATAATCCCCGTGATAACATCCACACTTGGTCTTTGTGTTGCTAAAATCATATGAATCCCAGCAGCCCGAGCCATTTGTGCCAAACGAATGATTGCATCTTCCACTTCATTACTGGCAACCATCATCAAGTCTGCTAATTCGTCAACGATGACAACAATAAATGGCAATGTCGGATGCTTCGTGCCATCTTCTACATTCTTTTGTTGAATAAATTCGTTGTACCCAGAAATATTTCTCACCCCTGTAGCGGCAAACTTTTCGTAACGTTCTTCCATTTCTTGAACCACTTTTTGTAAAGCTTGCGCTGCTTTTCGTGGATTTGTCACAACGGGTGTTAAAAGATGTGGAATCCCATTGTACATATTCAATTCAACCATTTTGGGGTCAATCATCATCAATTTGACTTCATGTGGTTTTGCCTGCATCAAGATACTTGTGATAATACCATTGATTGCAACAGACTTCCCGCTCCCAGTAGAACCTGCGACAAGTAAGTGAGGCATTTTGCTTAAATCAGCTGTCTGTACGCGACCAGATACATCACGACCTAATGGTACTTCCAACAGTTTATCTGGATGTTTTGGTTGTGCTTCGATTACTTCTCTAAAGGAAACCATACTGATTTTGCCATTAGGAACCTCGATCCCAATCAAAGATTTACCTGGAATTGGTGCCTCCATCCGAACATCTTTTGCTGCCAAGGCTAAGGCAATATCATCAGTTAAGTTAACGATTTTACTTACCTTTACACCCACAGCAGGCTGTACTTCGAATTTCGTAACGGACGGACCAAGACTCGCTTTTACCACTTTGGCATCCACACCGAAACTTTGGAAAGTTTGTTCCAGCACACCAATGTTTTTTTCGATTTTCTTATATTCATCACTTTGGTCAACTGCTGGAATCGAATCCAGCAAATCAATAGATGGTAATTCATACGCATGATTTTCTTCTTCAGCGGCAATTTCAAATTCTAGAACAGAGCCATCATCTTCAGGCACTTCTTGTTCAAGTCCTTCATGTCCATCGATTGGTAACGTTGTTTGTGTTGGCGTATGTTCAATCGGCGGCTTCGTCTGCATTTGTTCTTGGAAGCTATTGATTGGTACAAAATTGGCTTCGTTGGTTTCTGTCGCCGGTAATTCATCCGGTTCGTCGTATCTTGTTTGTTGATGTTCCCGACTTTTTTCCATTTCGGCTATCTCTGCTTCAGCTGCTTCTTGAGCGGCTAAACGTTTTGCTTCTCTCGCTTGTGCTCGTTGTTCTTTTCTCTCTGCTTTTTCCGCTTGTTTTTTTGCTTGTTTTGCTGGATCGCCTTCCAACAATCCTTGTAGTCTCTCCCCTAATGTTTGGATGCCTTCCAATAATTGATACCCTTCAAGATTGCTAAATAAAAATGCACCGACAATCAATAGTAAAACGGCAACCAGATAACTGCCTGGCTGCGCAATCAAAAAGTAAGTAAAATGATATAAAATAGCTCCGATCATCCCACCACCTACATTACGACTGACTTGACTTTGCTTAATATCGCTTGCTAATAAATCCCAAGTAGTGCCAAGAATATTTGGTTCTCCACTATGGAGTTTTCCAAATAAATGAGCGTGGAAGAAAAGTAAGATTCCTAAATAAAAGAAAATTCCCCCTACCAAACGTCGAGGTTTACCAATCTTTAATTCCGTATTCTTGATAATAATCCAGAATCCTGTGATGGCTAATAACAAACAAAGAATTGGATAAGTGTTCCCCGCAAATATTCGAAAGCCGTTGGCAACTAAAGTTCCTAGAAACCCTAATCGTAAAAAGCCAAACACAGCAAATAAAATCAATGCAAAACCGACAAAGATCGTCAAAAGTTGCTCTTGTTGTTGCTTTTGCTTTTTCGTCTTTTTCTTTTTCTTTGCAGGACGTTTTTTCTGCGCCATTATTTATCCCTCATTTCATTCCCCATTATACAAAAAAAAGGAAGGGAACTAAAGTTTTGTTTCAAAGAACTCGTTTCTTTCTTTTCATTTCGTCATTTTTTCATAAAAATATGAAAAAAATTTGATCATAGTGAAGAGGCAAGAGGATATTCTGTTACTGTTTGATTATCAGAACTTAAATTTCCATTCACTAAAAAAAGTTGAAACAACAGCTACGCAGCTATCGTTTCAACTTTTTGATTTCGTTTTTTCTTATTCGATTGATTCGCCATTTTCTTTAATGACTGATTGATACCAATAGTAGCTATCTTTTTTGTAACGTTCAAGCGAACCTTCTTGTGTTTCATCTTGATCCACATAAACAAAGCCATAACGTTTTTGGTAGCCATTCAACCAACTTAATAAATCAGTATAAGACCAGGTACAGTAACCTAAAACCGTTGCGCCATCAGAGATTGCTTCTTTGATAGCTTTCACATGGTTAGCCAAATAATTAATTCGATACTCATCATGGATTTTTTTGTCTTCGGTTAACTGGTCATATTCACCTAATCCATTTTCAGTAATCAAAATAGGTGTTCGGTAACGACTAGTGATTCGACGAAGAGCAATTCTCAACCCTTCCGGATCGATTTCCCAATCCCAGTTTGTTCGTTCAACAAAAGGATTCTCAACTTTTTTGTACATTCCTGGCACACCTGTTTCTTCAGAAGAACCTTTTTTACCACTCGTATTCATTTTACCTGCGCCCACACCGTCTAACGGGTTAAACGCATTTGTTGCTGTCTGATAATAATTGATACCTAAGAAATCAGGTTTTGCTGATTGTAATAGTTCTTCGTCTCCTTCTTCAATCGTTGGTGCCCAACCTTGTTCCTCTAAAAATTTCATTGCAGCAATTGGGTACTTGCCCCACATATAGACATCCATCCAGTAGTTTGCCATTAGATCTTCTGCATTTTCAGCAGCTAAAATATTTTTAGGATCACTATTGATTGGATAATTCGGCGTATATGCAAAACTTGGTCCAATCTTCCCTGGCATATTTAATTCATGGAATTTATTGATTACAGAAGCATTTGCTAAATTTGCGATATGATTCACTGCATACATTCGTTTAGGATCTGTTACACCTGGCGGATGAACAGCCAATAAGTAGCCTAATGAAGTGAAAACATTTTGTTCATTCAAACTAATCCAATAATGAACTTTTCCACGAAAAGCTTCAAATAATGTTTCGGCATAATTGGTAAAATCCTCAATAATTTGACGTGATTCCCAGCCTTTATATTCATCTTGCAATGCTTGTGGCAAATCCCAATGATACAAAGTAACCATTGGTTCAATATCGTTTTTGATCAATTCATCCACTAGCTCTTGATAAAAAGCCAATCCAGCTTGATTGACTTCTCCACGTCCTGTTGGAAAAATTCGAGTCCAAGCAATTGAAAAACGATAAGCTTTCAATCCTTGTTCTTTCATTAAAGCAATATCTTCTTTAAAACGGTGATAATGATCCACCGCTAAGTCACCATTGGTACCTTTAAATGTTTTACCTGGTATCCGAACGAACTGATCCCAGACAGACTCTCCTTTGCCATCTTCTTGCCAAGCACCTTCGACTTGATAAGCAGCTGAGGCAGATCCCCATAAAAAATCTTTTGGAAACGAAGTTAATGTTTGATGTTCCATTGTCTACTTCCTCTCTTCCTTCATTCAATCCTTACAACCTTAGAATAACACGAAACCCCTTTCACTTCAAAGGATTTTTCCTTAAAAGTCTAGACATTAAAAATAATCAACTCCCTATTTCTTTACTACTGACTTAAAAAAGCTTCCGATAGTTGTATATACATGATACAATAGTTCCAAGTAACAATGTTACCGTTTTCTTTTGCTATAAAATAGAATGGAGTGACCATGATGAACCCTAATCCTCATAATATCCAACTAGTTGCTGTTGATATGGACGGAACTTTTGCACGAAGTGACTATACGTATGACATTCCAAGATTTAAAGATATTTTAGCTAGAATGGCTGCTGTAGGTTGTCGATTTGTTGTTGCTAGTGGCAACCAGTATCATCAACTACGTTCACTGTTTCCTGACGATGCTCACGAGTTGAGTTTTGTCGCAGAAAATGGCGCCTTAGTAATGGATCAAGAAGAACTTCTCTTTGCAGCAGATATTAAGGAAGAAGCAATCATGAGAGTGCTCTCCTTCTGTAAAGAGTATCCCGAAATCAAGAACGTGATGTGTGGATTTAACAGTGCGTATTGTGAACGTGGAAAAGTCAGCGAAGATTTTTTCAACTTAACAAATATTTACTACCACAAATTAAAGTGGGTCGATGATTTTTCACAAGTTGATGATCGTATTCTAAAATTTGCACCCACTGTTCCCGTAGAAAAAACTACCTATTACTGTGAATTATTTGGTGAAAACTTACAGGGAATGTTAGTTCCTACCAGTAGTGGTCATGGTTCAATTGATTTGATCATTCCGGGTTGTCATAAAGCGGCTGGTTTGCAAAAATTGGTACAACGTTGGGGGATTACGCCTGAGCAATGTGTCGCTTTTGGCGATGGTGGAAATGATCTTGAAATGTTAAAGTATTGTGGGCTTAGTTACGCGATGGCTAACGCGCCTGATGAAATTAAAAAATCAGCTAGCTACGTCTGTCCTTCAAACGATGAGGATGGTGTCTTAGTCACACTTGATAAACTATTTCCTAAATAAGTTTGAAGAAAGCTCCCTCGATCACTCTCTCTGACCGTCAAAAACTACTACTGAATTAAATTTGCGTTTTCTACGATTTTATTAATGATTCGAGCCAGATTTTATTTGTCCATTTCTTTTTCTAGATCACTGAATTATTTTAGCTAATACTTCCACACCAGTAGCTAAACCATGGGTTAAAAATGGCAATGGTTGGGTTGGTTTTTATTATCAAAAAGGTTATGATACTGGAAGAAAAGTCATAACAACAAAAGCTAAAACAGAAGAACTGGATTGAGGTCTAAAATGTCAATTGCATATAATAAATTCAAAAAACGCCACCCGTATCTCAATCTGATAATCATTTTTATTGTTGCTAGTTTACTAGGTATTTTGATCGAATATATCATCAATGGAGATTTCATTGGTTCGGGATTCTACACAGCTTTATTTTTAATGATTATTTATTTACTAAAAGCATGGCTTGAACAGAACAATAAAAACGGAAAAATTGGCTTAACAAAAGCAAGTAACAAATGAAAAAGAGGAATC
>NZ_JAFLWA010000044.1 GCF_017316125.1 Enterococcus sp. DIV0660C
GAGTAGGAATTCTTTTTATTGTCAGATAAACATCAATCAAAGTAATCGTCTTCTGAAAAATCTGCTTCTTCGTATTCTCCTTTATCACCGTAATACTTATTGTAACGTTGCTTGAATTTTCTAAAAGCAAAGACAACCAGTAATTTTAGTAAAGTATAGATTGGTATACCAAAGATTACGCCCATGATTCCAAGTAAGTCACCCATAACAAGCAACACAATCAAAATCGTTATAGGATGAACTTGTAGTCTGTTCCCAATCACACGCGGAATAACTAAATCACCATGGAGTAACTGGACAATGAACCACACAAGGACAAATTTGACGACCATAAATGTTGAATCTTGGAAGGCGATAAAAAGTCCGGGAAAGAAGGCAATGAACGGCCCGATATAAGGAATGATACATAATATACCAGCGGCAATAGCTAGGATACTAGCAAAATCAATACCAATGAGTAAAAATGTGACCCAGTAAATGGCTCCTAAAATAAACGAAGAAATAATTTGCCCTTTCAAAAATGCACCCAATTGTTGATTAGCAATTTTAGTCAATTCTTGGAAATCCTGACGAAATGCTGGTGGTACGATTTTTAAGACCGATTGGTAGAACCCATGTGGATTTTGAAGTAAGAAAAAGGCAACAATAGGACCAGTAAACAGAGTAATAAAAGTAGTTGTTACGGCAGAAAACAGATTACTGATACTTTGTGCTCCACTTTCCCAGTAATTACCGATGAAAGATGTTGCTTGATCTGTAAAATTATCAATGGAAGAAAAGAATTCATTGAACTTATTGGCGAAAGGTGTGTGTTCTAAAATATTTCTAACGCCTTCTTGAAAATCATTGAATAAGTTCGGTAAGCTATTGAATAATTCAGTTGCTTGCTGTTGTAAGAAAGGAGCGAACCACACGCTTCCTAGACCAATTACAGCAAAAATCAAGACATATACCAAAATGACGGCAATGTTACGTGACATTCGTTTACTTAGGCGTCGAATGAGTGGATCTAGTAAATAATATAAAATAAGTGCAAATAGTACAGGTGGTAATGATGCTGCAAAAATAACTCCTAAGGGTTTAAAGATAAAGGCAACTTGCCAAAACACATAAATGACTAAGGCAAGCATAACTAATAAACCCAGTACGTAATAAGAGGTTTTTCCCCCTAAAAATTGAATCAGTCGAGAGTTCGATTTTTTGTTCAATTTTTTTCCTCCTTTTTTCTCTTTTGTTTTTATTATAGTCAGAAGTTAAACGAAAAAGAAAATGAAACAAACTAAATGCGGAAGAAATCTTATTTTTTGAAAAACTCCTCAACGAATCAGCAAAATGCTAACAAGTTGAGGAGTAAGTTTGTTATGAGATGATTTTTTTTAAACCACGAATCGAGATAGGAACTGTTTCACCATTTGCTAAAGTGACTTCCCTTTTTTTCTTGTCGATAGCTCGAATGTTGAGTTTATTAATAACATATGACTTATGGCAACGAATAAAATAATTATTTCTTTTCTCAATGTCTTTGATTTTATCATAAAACTGTAGATGGGCATGTGTCATGTGTACTTCAAGCTTATGAGGTGTAATTGATGACGTAGAAAAATATTGAATTTCGTTTAGTGGGAGAAACTTGATTTCCCCGTTGAATTCTAGCTTAAAGATGTCCTTTTGAGGTTGAGAGTTATGAAAGTTAAGAAAGATTTTACTTAAGATATGTTCTAAACGATCTTTTAACTCAAAGACATCTTCTTTCGAAATATAATCGGTGGGTTCAATACGATTTTTTAGAATCTCTAAAGAGAAGTCAGGGTTAGCTGTCACATAAATGATTTTACCTAACGGGTCCATTCGACGAATATCTTTCCCAAGCGTAACACCAGTCAATTCATGATTTTTAATGTCTGTATCCAAAAAATAAATACCGAAATCAGTAGTTCGATGACGGGCAATTTCAAGAAATTCAATTGGATCAGTTGAAGAAACAGCAACGTAACTATCGAGATCTTCAAGCGTGATCTGATTTTTTATAACGGTTGTGATAATTTCTAATTGCCGTGGATTTTTCTCACAAATGTAAATCGGGATCATATCAATACTCCTTTACTTAAAATAAATTGGCTATGTATCAAACATGTTTCAGTAAATGAACTGTATTATTTGTTATGTTCATATTTTGGTTGGTTAAAAATCTGAGTGTTAACTTGCCGTTGGAATCTGATGTTTCGCGCGAGAAGACATATATCTAAATTTTAGGGATCATCGCTAACCAAAGATTTTCCCCACATTATACAAAATAGCTAAAAACTCTTAGTTAAAAGTGTAATAAAAAAAAGAGAATAAAAACGGTTCACTCATAAAATGTGTGTTTCAACTCATAACTGTAGAATTTCACTTAATTGTTATGCAAAATGACCGATTCTTGTGAATTTTGTGAAAAAATTTCACAGTTTTGATGTTAGAAAGGCTTTTTTTGAGCGTGTGAACTAATTTTTTATTTCTATGTTAAAAAAGTACTAACCTGATAAAAGGTGATGGAGGTATTCTTATGGAAAATGAACAATTATTTGAAGTAGGCGAAACTTACGAATTTCATTCGGATTTGTTTGAATCACCAGTCAAAGGGAAAATCGAAAAAATATATGAAAATAGTGTAATGATTCGCGTAATGAAATGTGCGACAGATGAAACTGAAACAGCTGATAATCTACAATGGCAGCTGATTGTTCGCAAATCGAACGCTTTAATTGAAAATAACTAAGTAAACAGGAACTAGTTGTTTTCAAATAGTTCAATTTTGTAATTAAAAAGACTAACTTTTCAAGAAATAGCAGAAAAATTGTTATTATCTAGTGAAAAGCTTGGTCTTTTTTTGTGTTAAAATAGGGAGCAGAATTTATAAAAGGAAGGATGCCGATAATTGTGATTATTGTTGCGGGAACTATCGGAGCTGGAAAAAGTACACTAACTGAAATGTTAGCACAAAATTTAGAAACTAAGCCATTTTATGAAAATGTTGAGGATAACGAGGTCTTACCTTTGTTCTACTCAAATCCAGAAAAGTATACTTTTTTATTACAAATTTTCTTTTTAAATAAACGATTTTTAGCAATCAAAGATGCGTTTGGTCATGATGATAATGTATTGGATCGCTCTATCTACGAAGACAGTTTGCTTTTTCATTTAAATGCGGATTTAGGAAGAGTATCAAAAGTAGAAGTTGAGCAATATCAAGGATTACTTGAGACGATGCTGAATGAACTAGAAGATATTGCACCCCCAAAAAAGCCAGACTTATTAGTTTATATTCGGGTTTCTTTTGAAACGATGCTAGAGCGCATCAAAAAGCGTGGACGGGAATACGAGCAAATTGAACAAAATCCTGAGTTGTTTTCTTATTATCAAGAATTAAACCGCCGGTATGAGAAATGGTTTGATGCGTTTGATGTCTGTCCCAAACTAGTGATAGATGGAGATCGTTATGACTTTGTAGCGGAACCAGAATGTGGTGAACAAATCGTTCAGTTGATTAAAGCCCGAGCTAAAGAGATGGACGAGGTAGCAACGAACGAAAAAATTCAGTATACAACCTTAGTTCCAGAAGCAAAAGGAATTTTTTCTTGCGAAAAGTAAATAAGAAAAAGGCACGACAAAGATATTTCTGCTTTGTTGTGCCTTTTTAAATTAATCACTGTATTCCAATCGCTTAAAGTGGATATTGATTGGTTCTGAAGAACCGCCAAAGTTGAAATGTTTGGCTGAGGGCCATTACTAAAAAGAGAAATGATACTAATAAAATAGCTCGTGCGCCGAATAGATGGTAACAAAAAACGGAAGCGACTGCTCCTAAAATGAAAGCTAGTACAACTGTGAGAAAGTGAAAAAATTGGTCAAAATCAGATTTTTCTTTCGAAATCAAAAAATCATAAAGATTAGTTGCCACACCTTTCAAATTTCCGGTTGTAAAAAGATTTGTATAGGCACGTCCATTGATTTTGTCAAATGATACCCACTGGATTGCAGCTGTAAAGGCAATTAAAATTGTTACCAGTGAGGGATGGATATTGATTATTTTTAAGCTAACGATGAAAAAAATCAGTGCTTCATAATAAAGAACAAATAAACGCCAAAAATGCTTCTCACGTTTTTTAAAATAATCAATCAAAAACTTAGTTAATAAAATACCTATGAAAAAGAAAAGAGTTGATAACACCTTTTTTCCAAAACTAATCCATTCCCCGTCGAAGGCTTGAATAATTGCAAGAATAATATTACCAGTTTGTGCAGAAGCAAAAGCATCATAATGAATATAAGTATAACTATCCATTGCACCACCAATAAAAGTTAGTAACAGCCCGATAGTACGATCCTCGTGAAACGAAGTACGCATGATTTTTCCACCTTCAATTATTATTTTACTTAATTTAACTGCCTCTATCTTAGCATAATTTTCCGAAAAAAATGATAAATTTTCTGAAACAAAGTGATTGAATAACGGCGTTTCATTTTCAATAAAGGTCTGGTAGTATAAAGAAAACAAGAATGACAAGATAAATAAGAAAATTTTGAAAAGAAAGTTGGTGGCACTGATTACTCAGCTAAATGAAAAAGAAATGTTACGGTTAAAAAATGAGCTGAAGTCTTGGAAAAACAGATACCATAAACTTCAACAAATCTTTCGACTACAAGAAGAGATAATTGCTAGTTATGAGGCTGCTTACGGGGAAGCACCTGGATTGATTGAAGAAGAACAGCCAGCTGATGTAGTGGATGATTCGTTTTTTAAAATGATGGAAAAACGATCTTATAATCAGTTTAACTTAGAGCAAAAAGCTGCAATCACCTACGATATGAAAAAAAATCTTCGTATTATTGCTGGTGCCGGCAGTGGCAAGACGCAAACGATTTGTGCAAAAGCAGTCTACTTGATGACCCAAAAACAAGTTGCTGAACAACGGATTTTGATGATTACATTTACTCGAAATGCAGCGAACGAATTGAAAAAAAGAGTGGATAATTTTAGCCAACATAAAACAGCGGTACATATCGGAACATTCCATAGTATTTTCTTTCGTCTTTACAATGAAATTTGTAAAGAATTTCCAGACATTGCGATGCAAGGTATCCATGGAGATTTTTCCAAAGATTCAAGCCAAAAAATTGGAGCAATTCTACAACACTTGATTCGTAAATATAATCTTTATTCTTTTGACCAGCATGGTGAGAAAAATTTGTCGGCACGTTTGGATTATTGGCAGAATATGAATCTTTCTGTAGAAGAAATTATCCATTTGGTAAAGGAAAAGTTTGATAGTACAGAAAAGAACACAAATCAACCACTTTCTGAGCGTATCGGACTGTTGATGATGGAGTTGAAAGAGTTAAAACAGCAACAGCATCTAGCTGACTTTAATGATATTTTGCAAAATTTAAAAGAAGCATTAGCTAATGAAAATGTTCGCCAGTTTGTTGGTAAGAAGTATGACTTTTTATTTATTGATGAGTTTCAAGACACAAATCCCCTACAATGGGCAGTTGTAAA
The DNA here is from genome assembly GCF_017316125.1 of Enterococcus sp. DIV0660C. GTDB lineage: Bacteria > Bacillota > Bacilli > Lactobacillales > Enterococcaceae > Enterococcus_B. The sequence continues at coordinate 5,540 of NZ_JAFLWA010000044.1, forward strand.
ATTGATTACTAAAGGAACAAACATCAAGCTTGTCGTAGTTGGGGATGACGATCAAAGTATTTACGGGTTCCGCGGATCAGAGCCAGCCTACATCAAGGAATTTGAACAAGAATATCCGACTGAAACACTTTTTTTATTAACAAATTATCGTTCTCGTGCCGCGATTGTTCAAGGAGCAAACCGGTTGATTAGTTACAATAAGGGTGATCGCATTCCCAAAGCTATGATTCCTGCACAAAAAGAAGAGGGTGTTATGGAGGCCATTTCTTTTAAGGATTCACAAACAGAAAGCCAATGGGTGATTCGCCAGATTCAAACGTTTATCAGACAAAAAGGTAAATACAAAGAGTCTATTATTTTGTACCGTTCGCTTTCGCAAACACAAAAATTAGTCCAAAATCTTTTACAAACAGATATTCCATTCGTCCTTGAGGCAGATACACCTTATGAAGGGATTTTTGGTGTACGAAACTTTCAACAATTATATAGAAGACTTCTTGACTGGCAAAGAGCAAAAACTGGTCAGAAAAAAGATCAAAACTACCAACAAATTTTGAGGCAAATCATGATTAATTGCTACTTGAAAAAATCAGAATGTGATCGTTTCTTCTTCCAAAAGCACTCAGATAATGAACTCACTACGTACATTATTCAAGCGAAACCCTCATTAAAATCACGGCATAAGGAATTTCAACAATTAGTAAAAGAATTGCAAGATTTCACTCAGCAACCAAGAAAAAACATGTACCTGTTTTGGCAACTATTTATCAATCTTCCACGAGTAAAGAAAGAACTCGAGCAAGGAGAGCGTGATTGGTTACTAGAAGAAATCAAAAAACAACAAACTTTACCACAATTGATTGATTTAGAAAAATCGATTCAATCTCAAGCAAAACAACTAAAAACACGTTTGATTGCTTACCGACAAGGGAAATTAGATGCGTTATGTATTCAGAGTATCCATAAAAGTAAAGGGTTGAGCTATAGAAATGTTTTCTTGATCGGCTGTAATGAAGGAGCATTGCCACATAACGGTGCAGCAGAAAAAGAAGCCGTCTCATCTGAGGAAATCAAAGTGGAGCCTGTGACGACGATTGAGGAAGAACGTCGCTTATTTTATGTTGCGATGACTCGGGCTCGAAATCGGCTGTATTTGTGTGTGCCGCAGTTGAAAGGAAATAGGCAGTTAAAGCCCTCTCGTTTTATTAAAGAATCGGGTATTCAATTAAGAAAATAACTAAAAAGACTATGATGCACTAGATACTTGCGTCATAGTTTTTTTTAGTTTGGTTAGCGAATGAGTGGTCTTTTTTTTATAATTCAGTTAAAATGGGATTATAATTAAAGAGGAGTGAGAAAATGATAAAAGTATACACCTCACCTAGTTGTACTTCTTGTCGTAAAGCTAGAGCATGGTTACAAACGAATCAACTTGAGTTTGAAGAAAAAAACATTTTTGTCGATCCGTTACTTGAAGAAGAAATAAAAGAAATTCTAGCAGCAACTGAAGGCGGGGTTGAGGATGTTATTTCCACTCGGTCAAAAATTTATGAAAAATTGTGTTTAGATTTCAATGAACTAACACTTAAGCAAATGATTGTATTGTTTAAAGAGTATCCTTCGCTGATTCGTCGTCCTATTCTAATTGATGAAAAGAGAATTCTGATTGGTTTTAATGAGGATGAAATTCGTTCATTCGTTCCTAGAGAAACCCGCTGTGTTGAACGAAACCTAATTTATTTGCAAGACTATGGTACGGTAAACTCATGACCAACTAAAAGAAAGAGGGAGGTCCTGTGAAAATAAAAGTATTTGGATCGAAAGATTGTTTAACTTGTTTGAAAGCTAAAAAGTGGTTAGAAAATCATCGTTTAGCTTATCAATTCGTTGACTTAGAAAAAGCAACATTATTAAGTATACAAGATGCTAAAGAGCTATGTAGCTTTAAAGAAGTTCAAGCAACACAGCTATTTGCTACTTGGTCTGAAGCATTTCTTAAAATGCAAGTGGATCTATCAAATTTAAAAGATTCTCAGCTAATGTCACTTTGTAGAGAACATACAGAAATTTTGAGACGTCCATTGATTATTATTGATGATGTTTTATTTATTGGATATGATGAACAATTGTTAGAGCAACTAGTCGTTCATGAATAAGATTGAGTAAAGAGCAGAGTGTAACCGTCTCTGCTCTTTTTATTGTTTCTAACATTTTAAAATTATTGTATAGAAGCAAAGACCGATACTTGCAATCGCTTTAAGGAATCATTATAGTTAACTGTTGATTAGTTAACTATAATGATTGAGATGACCGATAATTAATTATATAGAAGAAAAGTGAGGAACTTTTTATATGAAAAGACAAGTACAGTTTCTATCTGCTGACGAAAAAACTATGATAGAAGTAAGTTGCTGGTATCCTCAACAACAGCCGGTGGCAACTTTGCAGATTGTCCATGGGATGGTTGAGTTTATCGAACGATATGATTTATTTGCTGACTATCTCAACCAAAAAGGAATCATTGTGATGGGGCACGATCATTTAGGACACGGACATTCTATCCAATCTAAGGAATATTTTGGTCATTTTGCAGATAAAAATGGTTCAGAGTTTTTACTTTCAGATATTCATACAGTGAACGAAAAAATCAAGGAACAATATCCAACGCTACCGCATTTTATTTTGGGACATAGTATGGGGTCTTTTTTGGTAAGAAATTATTTGGCACAGTTTGAGACAGATTTTTCTGGGGTAATTATTATGGGAACTGGGTGGCACAATCCTAAAGAAATGAGAGCTGCTGAAGCAATTGCTTCTACAATCGTTTCTGTTCATGGAGCGAAATATCGTTCAGAATTTCTAGATCAATTAGCATTTGGCGGTTTTAATCGACAATTTGAACCAGCAAAAACGTCAAAAGATTGGCTTACGCGTGATCAAACAGAGGTGGATAAGTATCTGTTTGACCCAAGAACACAATTTATTTTTACCGCTGCTTCTTATAAAGAGTTATTCCGGTTAGTTCGACAAGCGTGTAGTCTTGATCAAGTAAAGCAAATTTCAGATTCGCTTCCAATGCTAGTTGTTTCGGGAGCAAAAGATCCAGTAGGTGCGAATGGTCGAGGTGTTCGAACTTTCATCCAAGCAATGAAAGAATATACTACTAGTCAATTAACACTTTTGCTATATGAGGAAGCGCGCCATGAACTACTTAATGAAATCAACCAAGAGGTGGTGTACCAAGACCTTTATTTTTGGTTAAAAAAATATATTGATACTTATTGACAGGTAAAAAATTACATGATATATTTATTCCCGTTGTTGCGAAAGTAACATTCATGAAACTTTCGTAAATAACATGAAAAATAGTTGTTGACTTGTGAGTTATCACATGATAAGATAACTAAGTCGTTTAGAAAGAACCTCTTAAGAAGCTTGATTTCATCAAGAAAAACTTCAAAAAAGTTCTTGACAAATAACAAACGATGCGATATGATAAATGAGTTGCTGAAAGATTTCTTAAACGGAATCGAAAAAAACTTTTTCAAAAAA
>NZ_JAFLWA010000045.1 GCF_017316125.1 Enterococcus sp. DIV0660C
GAGTAGGAATTCTTTTTATTTCACAAGCAATGCAATCGCTTGGTACGGTTTTAGCGTCAATTCTTTACTTATCACTGTATCAGAATAGTTATCAATCAGTCTTTCGCCTTCAACAAATTTTTCTGGAAGATCAATTTTAGTTGTCTTTTCATAAAAATTAGTTAAAACAAGTAATTTTTCATCTCCATAAGATCGTAAGAAAGCATAAACTTGTGGATGTTCTGGTGCATAGGCTTGATAATCACCTTCAGAAATCACCAGATGTGTTTTGCGTAGCTGAATTAAGCGCTGATAATAGGCAAAAATTGATTGTTCTTGCTCATTTTTTGCTGCCTCGACGTTGATTTCAGGATAACTGGCGCCCACTTTCAGCCATGGTGTTCCTTCAGTAAAACCAGCATGTTTTTCGTTGGTCCACTGCATCGGTGTTCGTGAATTATCACGAGATTTAGCTTGGATTCTATGAAAGGCTTCTTGCTCTGATAGACCTTTTTCTACTAACATTTGATAAGCATTTTTACTTTCAATATCAACATAATCATCCATAGATGTAAACGCCGGATCAATCATCCCGATTTCTTCCCCCATATAAATATAGGGTGTTCCCCGATTCAGATGGATCAACGTCGCTAACATTTCTGCCCCTTGTTTTCGATAATTTTCTACTGAAACAAACCGGTTCAAAGCTCGTGGTTGATCGTGGTTATTTAAAAACCAAGCATTCCAACCATTCCCCTTACTCATTTCTTCTCCCCACGTATGGAACAAACGTTTTAATTCTTCAAAATCAAAAGCTGGAGTTGTCCACTTATCTCCATTTTCATAATCAACTTTCAAATGATGAAAGTTAAAAGTCATTGTCAACTCATGACGGTTAGGTTCAGTGTATAAAATACAATTTTCAACGGTAGTTGCACTCATTTCGCCAACTGTGATAATCTCTGGATCTCGTCCAAAAGTTTCTTGATTCAACCATTTTAAATAATCATGAGTGATTGGCTTATCCGTATACTCAGGTTTCCCATCATTCACTGGATTGTCTTTCAACACTTCATCTTTTCCAATAACATTGATGACATCAAACCGAAATCCTTTCACGCCCTTTTCCATCCAGAAACGAACGACTTTAAACAACTCTTCGCGAACTACCGGATTACGCCAATTCAAATCTGCTTGAGTAATATCATATAGATGTAAATAATATTTTCCTGTTTCTCCAAAGGGTGCCCATGCGTTTCCACCAAATTTTGAAACCCAATCAGTTGGTTCATCACGAATATAGAAAAAATCTTGATAGTATTTATCACCCGCTAGTGCTTTTTGAAACCATTCATGCTCAATCGAAACATGATTCAAGACCATATCAAGCATAAACTCGATTTGATACTCTTTCCCTTCTTTGATTAATGCTTCAAATTCATCCATCGTCCCAAACAATGGATCAATCGCTAAATAATCTGAAATGTCATAGCCATTATCTTTTTGTGGACTGGGATAAACTGGATTTAACCAAACCATATCAATACCTAACTCATGTAAATAAGGTAGTTTCTCTCGAATACCATTCAAGTCGCCAATTCCATCATGATTCGTATCGTTAAATGATTTTGGATAAATTTGATAAATGACTTTTTCTTTAAATGACATATACTCGCCTCCATTAAATTAGTCGCCTTCGAACTTATATATACAAGTTACTCAAAATTATTATAACTGAAAAGGAAGCGTTTGTAAAACTTACTCGACTACTCTCAATCAGATAACCTATTCTTTTTAGGTACCCTAATTTTCTTTTTTGAAAATCATTCTTAGTTTCTCTTTATCAAATGATTTCGTTTACTTCTTTAACGTTTCATGGGAAAATAACCACAAGATTTAGTTAGGAGTATAAAAAGTTATGGTGAAAAAAAAAGTAACGATTAAAGATGTCGCACAGCGATCCGGTGTCTCGATTGCCACTGTTTCGCAAATTCTAAATGGTAACCAAGATAAATTTAGTTCAAAGACAGTCGAAAAAGTCCTAGCTGCCAAAAATGAACTTGGTTATCAAGCCGATTATTTTGCGCGTCAGATGATTACGAAAGAGACAAAAACGATTGGTGTACTTGTTCCTGATATTACGAATCCTTTTTTCAATCTGCTCATGCGAGGGATCGAAGAAATTTTATATCAACAGCATTTCGTGACCATTCTTTGCAATGCTGACTCTAATCAGCAAAAAGAAGTCCAGTACCTTTCAGAACTAACTCGTCGTGGTGTAGATGGTTTTATCATTGCTTCTTCTGTCATTTCTACTCAGGCAATCAAGCAGGACTTACAACAACAGGGTCGCCCATTTATCGTCTTAGATCAAAAAAAAGCAGAAGAGTTTAGTGACTCCGTGCGTACGGATGATTTTCGTGGAGGCTACTTAGCTGGCACGCACCTGTTCTCTTTAGGGCATCGACAAGTTGCCCTCGTTTACCCAGAAAATCCACCAGCAAATATCCAAGAACGTATCGAAGGGTTTAAATCAGCAGCTGATGCTTATCAAATTGACTATGGTCAACTGCTTCTCATTCCAACAGCTTTTTCAAAACAAGGTGGCTACCAAGCAACTCACCAAATCGTTGGTTCTAAAACAACTGCTATTTTTGCATTGAACGATGAATTAGCATTTGGCTTGTACCGTGGACTAGAGGAATTAGGTAAAAAAATACCTGAGGACTATAGTATTATTGGTTACGATAATGTAGATATGTCTGAGTATGTAAAGCCTAAACTTACAACGATTGCACAACCAATCTTCGAACTGGGTCAAGAAGCAGCGAAACTTTTACTAGAACGTATCCAGCATCCTGAAAAAAAACCGGAAGAAAAACTGCTTCCAGTTCATTTAGAAAAAAGATTTTCAACAGCACCCTTGAAATAGCTTTCAAGGTGTGCTATATTTTAGCCAAGTTATTAAAACGTTTTAATAAAACGTTTTAATCTTTTTTCCTGCAAGGAAAAATGTCATCAACTTTTTGGAGGTTTGAAAAATGAACACGGTTACAGTTATTGGTAGTATCAATATGGATACAACTTTACGTTTACAAAAAATGCCTAAACCGGGCGAAACTATGCACACAAGCGACATCTTCCATTCAGGCGGAGGAAAAGGTGCTAATCAGGCTGTTGCTGCAAAACGTTCTGGTGCAAACACGGCTTTTATCGGCGCAGTTGGCGCTGACAGCGAAGGCACTACTTTACTTGAGTTATTGGCAAAGGAACAGATCGACATCTCAGGTATTTCCACAATCCCTGACACCGCAACTGGTCAAGCAATGATCATGGTTGATGATGCGGGCGAAAATAGTATTTTGATCCATGCTGGTGCAAATAATGCCTTTCATGAAGCAGAAGTTCAGCAACAAAAAGCGTTGATTGAAAACAGTGACTTCCTGATTGCACAATTTGAAAGTAGTTTAGATGCGACATTGGCTGCATTTAAATTTGCTAAAAAAGCTGGAAAAAAAACAATCTTAAATCCTGCACCCGCTCTTGAAACAATTCCAGCGGAACTACTGGCACAAACCGATGTCATTATTCCAAATGAAACTGAAACAGAAATTATTACTGGGATTGAAGTGACAGATGAAGCAAGTTTATTGCAAGCTGCAACTGCTTTTCATCAGCTTGGAATTGAGACAGTGATTATTACTTTAGGAAGTAAAGGTGCCTTCTATCATACTGCGACTGAACATGGTATCGTGCCTGCTTTCAAAGTAAAAGCAGTTGATACTACCGCTGCAGGAGATACGTTCATTGGTGCTTTAAGTAGCCAATTGAATCCAGATTTCAACAATTTACCAGAAGCCATTCGGTATGGTAACCTTGCTTCTTCTGTTGCTGTCCAAAGTTATGGTGCTCAACCATCAATCCCTTATCGTACAGACTTAACATTTGAATAACAGACCACAAACAATGAATGAAAAGGATGGATCTTGATATGAAAAAAAGTAAAGTTATTAATTCAGATATTTCTAGAGTTATTTCACAAATGGGACACTTTGACAAATTAAGTATTGGTGATGCTGGCATGCCTGTACCATTTGGAACTGAAAAAATCGATCTTGCTGTCACAAACGGCGTACCCAGCTTTATGACTGTCTTAGAAAACGTCCTAGAAGAACTAGAAGTTCAATCAATTGAACTAGCAGAAGAAATAAAGACATTGAATCCTGATGTACTAGAGCAAATCAAACAATTGATGCCTGAAACGCCTATCGTGTTTATACCTCATGAGGAAATGAAACAAGACCTAACTCATTGCCATGCTTTTATCCGTACTGGTGAAATGACACCTTATGCAAATATTATTTTGGTGAGCGGAGTGGTTTTCTAATGGAAAAAATCATTCAGCCAGAACAACTTTTATTGTCGGAACAAGTTCAACTTTTGCTTATTCAGTTAGGCGGGAAAAATAATATTGAATCTATCACACCTTGTGCCACTCGATTACGCATTCAACTAAAAAAACAACCAGCAACGGAATCAAAAGAAATTATTCAACAAATTCCCAATGTAAAATATTTCATTCTTTTAGAGAAATATGCAGAACTCATTATGGAACAAGGATTAAATGAAACATATGAAGCCTTAAGTCAACAACTGTATCAAACTGCAACCAAAGAAAAACTGAACCCCATCGAAAAATTATTTGGCTTGATTTCTGAGATCTTTACACCAATCATCCCACTTTTTGCCGGTTCAGGGATTTTAAAAGGATTAGTTGTATTAGCAACGACGCTTGGTTGGTTAAATGAAACTAGCGGAACTTACCATATCTTAGCTGCTGCTTCCAACGCTGTCTTTTATTTCTTACCTATTTTTCTAGCCTTTTCTGCAGCCAAGACTTTTAAAGTCAATGGCTATATTGCTGGTGTCATTGCAGCTGCTTTAATCGAGCCAAATTTAACCAGTCTTTTGACCAACGGAGGGAAAGCTTCGACTGATTTTCTAGGTATCCCCGTGGTACTAATGCAATATACTTCCACGGTGATGCCAGCTATTTTAGGAATTTTCTTTTACTCTTTTGTTGAAAAATTTCTAAAAAAATATATTCGCGAAAGTATGCAATTAGTTTTTGTTCCCTTGCTTTCATTAGTGATTACAGTGCCATTGACGTTGATGGTATTTGGCCCTGCAGGTGTGTACTTGGGTGAAGGATTAGCCGCTGTTATCACTTGGATGATGGATATCAATGGACCAATTAGTGGTGCAATCATTGCTGGTGGATGGAATATCTTAGTGATTTTCGGTATTCAGTGGGCTGTCAATCCAGTCATGATTAGCAACATTTCAAGTTTTGGCTTTGACCGCATCGTTCCATTAACTGGGGCAGCAAACTTTGGGATGGCTGGAGCAGCTTTAGGTGTGTTTCTAAAAAGTAAACAGTCAAGAACACGCTCGATATCTGGCTCGGCATTTGCTTCCATTTTATTAGCTGGCGTCACTGAACCAACTGTTTATGGCATTGCCATTCCTTTGAAAAAACCTTTTATAGCTGCTTGTATCGGTGCTGCAGCTGGTGGCGCGGTCATGGGATTTGCAAAAGTAAAAGCAATTGCCTTTGTTTTTGGCAGCTTGACCACTCTTCCTGCATTCATTTCAAGTACTTTTTGGTGGTACGTCATCGGTCTTGCGGTCAGCTTAGTAGTTGCAATGATCACCACTTTAGTTAGCGGGTTTGATGAAACTTTGATGCCTCAAGAATAACTTTCTCCTCCAAACAATGAGTTTTCTCACTGTTTGGAGTTTTTTTTATTTTTTACGTCCCTTTATTTCACTATTTTTTTTTGTCGAAATGTTCATCTTCTGGTACAATTGGATAGAGTATGCGTATCTTATTTTGAACCACACCTTTTCCCCAACAAAGTAAGAACGATACCCAAAAATTTAAGCCAGACAACTTTTACTCGTAACTATGCCAGCTACTCTGTCAGAAAAGTTGATTCTTTCATTGAAAATGGAGAGTCACTTTACCAGTTAGAGAGTATTTTATGAACTACTTGGATATGAGCAAAAAAAAAAAACAAAAAGGATTAGATGACTATGAAGAATAACAAGGCAATTCGCCTATTAGCAGCTACGTGGCTCATTGCTCCGACTGTCTTATCTACTCAATCCGTTTTTGCAACAGAAGAACAGCCAGTTGCAACGACCGAAAGTTCAGTCGTAGCCTCGGAACAACCTGAGACTAGCACGTCAAACGCGACAACTTCTACTGGTTCTTCCTCTCAGTCAGAGAGCGAAACACCAGCAGAAGCTACTTACACAGCAACAATTAATCCCGCATTGATTGGTAAGATCACTATTACAACAATGGATGGGCAAACTTTATCAATTAATGAAAGTGGTGTCTTAACTGGGTTAACAGAAGGGACACAACTGAACTACAAGATTACACCAAGTGCTGGAGAACAACTTGCATCTGTTCAAATCGATGGTGTTCAAACAGTTGATTACACAAATCAAACATTTGTTGTTGGTAGGGCCAACTTAGTAATCGATGCAACCTTTGAAGCTATTCCTGAGTCTTCAACAGAAGAGCCAACAGAACCTTCGACTGATCCAAGTGAAGGCACAGGTAATACTTCAGACAGCTCAACAGCTCCGACAGAAGAAAGTACCACTCCTGATTCAAGTACTACAGAAAGCAGTAGTACAACAGACTCTTCTGGTAAAGGGAATACATCGAATTCCAGCAATAATAAACCATCAAAGCCTGCTGGATCAACGAATAGTTCACAAAAGGGTTCTAAACCAAACACTGGAAACAACTCTTCAACAAACGTAACACAACCAAAGACAGAAAGTCCTTCTGCTTCAACTTCTGACTTTGTTACAAAAACACCAACAAATGCCGTTTTACCAGCGAATACTACAAGTGTTCAACAGGCAATCGTCAAAGAAGCATACAAATATCTTGGAAGTCCTTATGTTTGGGGAGCAAAAGGCGCTTCAACTTTTGATTGTTCTGGACTAGCTTATTATGTGTACATGCAAGCCACTGGTCATTATATTGGTGGCTGGACAGGTGAACAACAATACGCTGGTACTCAAATTCCAGTTAGCCAAGCACAACCGGGTGATTTGTTATTCTGGGGACCATCTTCTGGTGTGACACATCATGTAGCTATCTACATTGGTAATGGACAATACATTCATGCCCCTCAACCAGGTGATCACGTTCGTATCACTTCTATTGCTGATTACACGCCTGACTTTGCTGTTCGGGTGAACTTAGCTGGTTTGCCAGTAGCATCTGGTTCATTAGCTAATTCTATTGGTTCCTCTGCTTTAGATAATCTAGGTGATTTTTCTTTTTCTAAAAATCAATCAACCGATGATTTTTTAAAGGAAATTGCTGATTTTGCTCAAGAGATTGGACAAAAAGAAGGAATCTACGCTTCAGTAATGATGGCACAGGCTATTCTGGAAAGTGGTTCAGGAAATAGCTTATTAGCTAGCGAGCCAAATTATAATCTTTTTGGAATCAAAGGTGATTTTAAAGGTTCAAGTGTTTCTTTTAACACACTTGAACAAGACGAAAATGGCCAAAGCTATCAAATCAAAGCTCAGTTCCGCAAATACCCTTCTTACAAAGAAAGCTTGGAAGATTACGCTGATTTAATCAAAAATGGTTTATCTGGAAATAAAGATTTCTATAAACCAATTTGGAAATCTGAAGCTAAATCTTACCAGGATGCTACAAAATATCTTGAAGGTCGCTATGCAACAGACAAACAATATTCGAAAAAATTAAATGCGATCATCAAAGCGTACGATTTAACAAAATATGATGAAGCTAAAGAAGAACCGATTAAAACACAAACAAAATCAACTAAACAACTTCTGATTGTACCAACTATTTGGAAAAAGAATCATTTAACGTTTAGTGACGTATTAGATTTACCTATCGTCAAATCTAATATCAATTCACCAGCTTTCCTTTCTGAATTGAAAGTCGCAAATGTTTGGGAATTATGGTATCACTTTACTGTGAATCAGATTCCAGAAACACGAACACTAACAGCTCAATCAAATGAATTACCAATGGTTAGTTTCTTAAGTTTAAACAAATCATTTTGGTTAGACTTTCCACTTTTTAAATAAAGTAAAAGAGCTTCAGACAAGACTTGTCTGAAGCTCTTTTTTATGTCTTCTTTCACTTATTAGATTTTCTGTGCGCCATCCCCAATATGAGCAACATAGAAATCAGGCGCATAACCAATTTTTTCTAGATAAATTTCTTTAACGTTATCTTCAAATACTGGAATCGCCGCTTCTTTCACTAATGCAATCGCACATCCACCAAAGCCTGCTCCTGTCATTCTAGCACCCAAAACCCCTGTTTGTGCTTGCGCTGCTTGAACTAAAGTGTCCAGCTCAATACCTGTCACTTCATAGTCGTGCTGCAAGGAATCATGGGAAGCGTTCAATAGTTGGCCAAATAAAACTAAATCACCCGCTACTAAAGCATCTTTTGCTTTCAACGTTCGTTGATTTTCTGTCACTGCGTGCTTTGCACGCTTTGTTAAAATAGCATCTTTAATCACTTCGCTGTAACGTTGGAATGTTTCTTCATCTAATTCTCCTAATGATTGGATATCGACAACTTTTTGTAGACGTTTCAATGCTTCCTCGCACTCACCACGACGTTCATTATATTTCGAGTCTGCTAGTTCGCGACGTTTATTCGTATTCATGATGACAATTGCATAGTCTCCTAGTTCAGTCGGTACCATTTCATAGACTAATGTATTTGTATCTAATAAAATAGCTTGTTCTTTTTGGCCAAAACCAATTGCAAATTGATCCATGATTCCTGAGTTGACTCCAATAAATTCATTTTCAACTTTTTGACCGATTTTAACTAATTCTAAACGACTGATTGGTAAATCATACAGTTCCTCTAACATGACGCCTACTAGTAGTTCCAACGAAGCACTACTTGATAAACCAGCACCATTTGGGATCGTTCCTTCAATCACAAGTTCAAAGCCGTGAGTAATCGGATAGCCTGCTTCTTGGACTTTTAAAATGAATCCTTTTACATAGTTTGCCCAATTATCTTCTTTTGTATAGTTTAAGTTATCCAAAGAAAAAGTAATTACGCCAACTTCTTCAAAATTTAGGGAATAAACTTTTACTTGATTGTCATCTCGTGGTGCAGCTACACCATAAGTCCCATACGTAATGGATGCTGGAAACACATGTCCACCATTATAGTCTGTATGTTCCCCAATCAAATTGATCCGACCTGGAGCAAAGAAAGAACTAGTTGCTTTTTCTCCAAATAATTTATGAAATGCTGCTGTTACTTCAGCTATTTTTTCCATCTGTATCCCTCATTCATCTATTTTTTTATTTGATATTCCGTCACAAATACACGTGCTTGATTAGGTAAAAGCGTAATATCGCCAAAACTTTCAAATCGTTCTGACCCAGGAGCTTCTTGCGTTTCAAAAGTGATTCCGCCATGGTTCACTAATTTGTCTCCGTGCATAACTGGTGCCTCATCACCAAAATTAGCAGTAAACAAAACGATGCTTCCTGCATTGGTCGCTATTTGGATTGCAACCTTTTTATCAGGACTAGTTAATTTCGCTACTGGATTCATTTCTCTCGTCTTCTGTAAAAAAAATGGATGATCCATTCCACCAACCATTTTAGCTTGAGGAAAGTCACTAGTAAAAACATCTGAAAGTTCTTTTGGTGTTGTAAAATCGAATGCTGTCCCTTTAACTGGTGCTACTTCTCCTTTTGGAATCAAATCTTTTTGTAAAGGAGCAAAAAAGCGACTTGCTAACCACAATTCGTGCTGATCAATTGGTTCAGTTACATCACCGGTTAGATTAAAGTACACATGATTGGTTGGGTTGAATAAAGTCAATTGATCACTAATTCCACGAATGCTCATCCGCCAAACATCATCATTTGTTAAAGTATAGCGCGCTTCTACATCTAAATTACCAGGAAAACCATTATCTTGATCAGGACTTGTTAAATAAAAAATAACAGAAATTTCATTTTCACCCTTGATAATCGTATACGGCCAATTTTTCGTTTCAAAGCTAGGATCTCCGCCGTGTAAACAATGACCTGTTTCTTCACTGATTTTCGCCTGATACTCTTGATTGTCTAAAACAAATTTTCCTTTAGCGATTCGACCAGCTGTTCGACCGATTGTTGCACCGATATATGCGTCTTTTGCAAGATATTCTTCTGCTTGATCAAATCCTAGGATCAATTCCCGTTTTGTTCCATCAATTAACGTCTGTAAATGTACAATTCGTGCGCCAAAATCCGTAACGGCTAATTCTGTTTTTTGATCATTGATCAATGTGATCAAATGAGAATTATTTCCAAATTCTTGTTCTTTGACTTGCATACTGCCGCCCTCTTTCCATTCCATAGTTGATTACTTCATGTTTATTATAACAAGTAATCGCTTTCTTTTTATTGCTATCATGTGATACAAATTTAACTTTTTGTTGCATTTTTTTTCGAGAAAGCGTACCTTGAAGAAAAGGAGCTGAGCAGATGGAACAAACTGTATTTTTACGAAAAGAACATCATTTTTTATCAAGTGAACTTTACTTTAACTTTTGTGGATTTTCTAAAACGATGCCTTTCCACTCTTTTGGACCAGCTATCCGGCAGCATTTTGTCCTACATATCATCTTGGATGGGGAAGGTGTGTATTCGGTCAATCAGCAACAGTATCATCTAAAAAAAGGAGATTTATTTCTCATTCGCCCTGGTGATCAAACTTTTTATCGTTCCGATGTGACCAATCCTTGGGTCTACGCATGGCTTTCCTTTGGTGGAAAAGAAGCTGAGGAACTAATAAAACACTCACCTTTTAAAGAAGATGAGTATACTTTTCGTTCAAATCAGTTAGTTGACTATAGTCAGTTGATTTTAACTTGTTTTGATTATGCACCAGATACACTACTGAACGAAATCAAATTGAACGAGTTATTGTATCGTTTTTTTGAAAAATTGCTAGTAGATGGTGGAAAAAATCACTTAAGTACACCTCAAAATATCTCGCGTTTGACGATTGAAGCAATCGAATATATCCAAGCGCATGCAACAGAGGAACTCACTATTCAAGAAATTGCTGACGCATTATCAGTCAACCGCAGTCACCTCTCTCGCACCTTCCATGAAAATATCGGAGTAAGTGTCAAAGAATGGTTGCTGGGTATCAGAATCAATCGAGCTGCTTTTTTATTGCTGATGTCAGACGATTCAGTTGAAAATATTGCTTTTCAGTCAGGCTTTCATAGCTTAGTTGTCTTTAGTCGGACTTTTAAAAAGAAGACTGGCGAAACACCAACGGCTTATCGCAAACGAGCTAGTCAGAAAAAACATAACAATCTTTCATTAGAATCTGTTATGGAGTTATTAGAACATCAAGCAATCGTAGGCCGAGCTACTTGAGTTTCGCATTAAAAATCAGACTAGAACGAATCATCAAAAATAAAATGACTAGTATATTTTCATTTTTACTTGCACAACACCTAAAGAAAGAGGCTGGGATCATAAACTTTCCCAACCTCTTTCTTTTTGAACTTCGATTAAATAAACGATAAAACAAAACTTGTCAATTTGAAAACCTTCCAAGGTTCAGACGAAAATTCAGAACTTTAGTCTGTTTTGACGTTAAACTACTTCTGCTTCAAACACTTCTAACTCATTTATTTATGCTTGTTTCTTTAAAACGATTCCTGTGTACAACCATGTCGTTATCACATAATAGATAAAGTATAGGACAAAGAAAATTGTAAATGGAATCCATAAGTTATCATAAGGATCACTCATCAATAACTTGAACATTTGTAAGCCGAACAAGACGTGAACAACACCTAAAATACCAGGTGCTAAGAACAAGACACCAATTTCTCTACGAATCGATTGTTTTAATAAACCTTGTCGTGTTCCAATCTTCTGCAACATTTCATAACGTACTTGGTCACTCTTACTTCCTGAAAGAATCTTGAACATCAAGCAACTTGCTAACATCGTCAAGAAGGCTAAACCTAAGAAGAATCCCATAAATTCAAATCCAGAAAATGCACCATTGAATGTGTTGTACACATCTGCTTTTTGAGTAAAGCTATAGTTCACGTCTTGAAGTGCTGGGTTGTTTGTTTTATTTGTTGCTACCAGTCTTTCAATGTTACTTAATTGTTTTTCAAAATCAGTTACTTGAACTAATTGTAGTGACGTTTCTGGTAAATTCAATTGAGCAAATTCTGCTTGCGAAATTAATTTGATTTCTTTTGGTTGTTGTTCAGGCAACTCGTAATCTCTTAAGCTATCTTGAAATTTCAGTTCGTTTGCTAATTGATCGGCAGTGATTTCTTTGTCTTTCGGTTCAACTGCTCGATCTGTGCTTGCTTCTTTAATCAAAAATGGTGTTTGTTCAAACTCTTCTGTCACATAATATATCGTTTGCTCGTCTTCTTTTTGCGTGTAAGAAGCATTTAATTTGGGGGCTAATTTTGTTACTTCTTGTTGGTCAACTTTTTGTGCATTGTTTAGCACAAGATCATAAACAGTAAAGCTATTTGTTACTTTTGAAATTTCATTTCTAAATCCTAATCCAACAGTCAAAGCCCCTAGTGCTAGAGCAAATAGCATTGCTACCATTGAAAGCATTTGTGTATACTCACGAATACGGAAACTTAGTTGTGAAAAAGTAAAGTTGTTTAGTTTTCTTAATGCAATACTATCTGCTTTTTTCAATAAAGATAAGCAGAAGATAATAACGGAATGGAAGATGAAATATGTTCCTAAAACAATAGTAACTAAAGCTACTCCAATTCCAAACAACTGAAATTTCGCTAAGTTTTGCATCATGTAATAACCACATGTTAAGCAGGCAATCCCCAATACCACTTCAAGAAAGAAGAGAAATTTATGTTGTTTCATTTGTGTTGGTGTTTGATCTGCACGAATCAAAGTTAAAATTGGTTTTTTTACAATTGAAAAAGCATTAACAATAGCTGCTAATAAAAATAAAATAGAGAAAAACGCAATTGTAATCAATAATCCATGTACACTAAATGGTGAAAAATTTGAAATTTTAACATTCAATTGTTGGACTAATAAGTGATTGACCACACTCGTTAAACCAATGCCGACAACGGAGCCAACTAACGTTGCTAAAATCCCCACGATAAATGTTTCTGAAAAAATCATTTGTGCGATTTTTCGTCCTTTCGCACCTAACATCATAAACATCGCATAATCTTTTTGACGCATCGTCATTAAAAATGAGTTGGCATAAAGAATATACACAAAGGTGATGATTCCTAATAAGACAGATCCTAAGCGAAAAATGATTACCGTTGAAGCAATTGTCGAATTGCTTTTCAGAAAAGCTTCATTACTTGCCATTGACTCAAACATATAAAAAATTGCTGACGCCATAACTAATCCTGAAAACAAGACTAGATAGTCACGCAAGCGGCTTTTGATACCAGTAAGTGATAGTTTCCAAAGCATATTTTTCTCCCCCTTACTGTTCCAAATTTCCTAGAATAGTTAAAATTTGGCGATAGAACGACTCACGACTTTGATCGCCTCGTTTAACTTCTTGATGAATGCCGCCATCTTTGATAAATAAGATTCGTTGGCAATAACTTGCTGAAAAAGGATCATGTGTTACTAATAAAATAGAAACATTATCTTTTTGGTTCAATTCATCCATCGTGTCCAATAGATCACGCGCACTCTTAGAGTCGAGTGCACCAGTTGGTTCGTCGCCTAATAAAATCGTTGGTTGAGTAATCAATGCTCTAGCAGCTGCGACACGTTGCTTTTGTCCACCGGAAATAGCTGAAGGATAGCTATCTAAAATATGGCTAATTGATAAGCGTTCAGCAATTTGTTTGACTCTTTGTTTGATTTCTTTTGGACGAACCCCTTGTAAAGATAGTGGTACGGCAATATTTTCTTGCGCGGTTAAGTTTTCCAATAAATTGAAGTCTTGGAAGATGAACCCGATTTCTTTCGCACGAAAATCTGCCAGTTGATTTCCTTTTAAAGCTGTTACATCTTTTTGATTGATCCGAATACGACCATCTGTTGGTTTATCTAAGGTAGACAAAATATTCAACAAAGTTGATTTACCAGAACCGGATGCACCCATGATTCCGATAAATTCACCTTTTTCCACTGAAAATGAAATGCCCGCTAAAGCTGTCGTTTTCTTTTCATTATTTTTACCATACACTTTTGTTACGTCTTGGATTTCAACAATTTTTTCCATTTTTTACGCCTACCCTTTAGTTAATTTTTCTTGTGCTGCTTTAGGTATTGCTGACTTTTCAACTTCTTCATAACCAGTTACACCTTTATTTTTATTCCAGACTACTTTGAGATACGCATTTTTTCGTAATGGGCGTGCTTGCATCCCTTGAAATTCTAATTCTTTTTTAGCGCCTTCTTTATTAAATCCAGATAAATTATATTGGTAAGTGATCACATCTTGATTTTGCTCATCTTTTTGAACAATTTTTTCACCGTTTGTCGTGATCTGTACATAGTAATCATCTCCGCCCATAATAACAGCATCTGCTATTTTTAAACCTGCTACTCCAATACCCACGACAACCAATAATCCAATCAGAAATTTTTTCACGGTCTATACCTCTCTTTTAACTTGATGAACTTAGTATAGAAAAAAAAGAACGAACATGCCTTAGATTCCTCTGTCAGTCATCTTTCAATATTGTTAGCTTTTATCCAATGAGTCAACCTGACAATAGACTTATTCAATTAAAAAAGAGTGAAGCAAACTTGCCTCACCCCGCTATTTTTCACTTTCAATCATGGGTTATTTTCGATCAGTTAAATCCCCCGTGTTAATTACCGGCTGCGTCCCTTTGTCTGTAATAATCGATACTAATAAGTTGTTGATTAGTTGAACTTTTCGATCATCTGTAAAATTGATTTCTTGACCCGACTCAATCTGTTCCAGTGCCATTTGCGTCATTGTGACCGCGCCTTCAACGATTGTTTGACGTGCAGAGAGGATTGCCTTTGCCTGCTGTCTTTGCAACATGGCACTCGCAATTTCAGTTGCGTAAGCCAAATGGTTCAATCGTGCCTCGATGACCTCAACTCCCGCAACAGCTAGTCGTTCTTGAAGCTCCGTTGCTAATTTATCCGAAACCTCGGTCGTATTTCCGCGTAAAGTAATATCAGTATCATTGAAAGTATCATAAGGATATTGACTTGCAATGTGACGAACAGCAGTCTCACTTTGGATCTCTACAAAGTCTTGATAATAAGCAACATCAAACAAAGCTTTCGCCGTATCCACCACTCTGAAAACGACAACAGCAGAAATTTCAATGGGATTTCCATCTAAGTCGTTTACTTTTAGAACAGAACTATTGAAATTTCGAACTTTAAGTGACACGTTGATTTTATTAGTTAACGGAACGGTTAAAAAAAAGCCATTTTCTTTGATTGTTCCTAAATAGTTACCGAAAAACAAAATAGCTTTTGATTGATTTGGACTGACCACTGTTGCTGAGCTAACTAATAAACAAGCAATTCCCCACAAAACGATGCTTAGAATGATTAATGTTGGGCTAGTTGCTACTGTGCCAAAATAAAACAAGATGGCACCCGCGATTGCCAAAACAACGACACCAACTAATCCAATATACCCATTGATATAGAGCGCTTTTTTCTCATTCATTTTCAATGTCTTTCCTCCTCTTACGTACTAGCATAAACTTTCTTTCCTGACTACTCAGTTATTCTCAGTCTTGCTAAAGCACCTTCTAATTCTAAATCTTTATCTTCGCTAATGAACCATCCCGTTGAGTGCGTTCCTCCCGCAGCTTTTGGTAAATACTCTAATCGGGTTCTAACCCAGTGTTTTTGTTCTGTAAAGTAATCTTCAACTAAAATTTCCAAATACATTCCCGCATTGAGAATGATATTTTTTCGGACAGACTTAAAAATAAAGCGTTCTTTACTTGGATCATATTGTAAAACACCCGTATCTATGATTGGCAATGAGTAATAATCCATCTCCTTTTTTACTTTCATTAAATGGCGAAACATTTCATTATGTACTTGTTCTAATTGACGTCCTTCTGAATTTTTGGGATACTCAATCGTTACTTTTTCCTTATCATCATCATAGTATGATTCGTTCAATGACTTTAATTGCGCATGTAGTTCGAGCATTTTTTCTCGTAGTTGTTCTCGTTGAACATCTTCTGTCTTCATTTTCCCCACCCTAATTCTTCTGCTAAGTTTCAATTTTTCATTTGTCTATACCTATCTTACTATAAGAAAACAACTTAAGCGAAACAAAAAATGATATTGAAACAAAAAAATGTCTCAATATCATTTTACGAAATTTTATTCAGTTTCATCTTCCATATGGTTGTCCATGTGATCCATCTTTTGCTCCATATGATCATTCATGTCTTCCATATCGTCGTCCATTTGCTCATTCATCGAAATATTCTTGTTCATCGTCCATCCATCCAATAAAGGTGTCTGTTCCTTCAACAGTCAATCCTTTTTCCGCATTTCCTTTTTCAAAAGATACGCCTGCTTGTACTTCATTGTTCATTTGGAAAGTTGAATCGCCTATCAATGTTAGTTGATAGCCAGGAACAGCTAAATCCGTCAACTGAACAGAACCATTTTTAGCAACAATCGTGCTTGATTCTGTTAACGCACTATCATAAAAATAAAAATTACTTCCCTCACCAGTAAAGTTTCCCTTTTTAGTTTTCAAACGACTAAAATCAAGCGAACCAAATTGATCTTTGGCTGTCACTGAGTCCGTCGTTAAGCCAATAAAACTTAACCAACTATTTGCATAAGCGTCAACAGTTAGATTTTTTGTTGCAATATCTGTCATCGCTAATCGACTATTACTGCTTTCAATCGTAACATCACTGAGAGACATTTCTTTTGGTACCGTAATCGTTATCTGTGGCTGATTTTCTTCCAAACTAAGCTGAACTGGATATTCCGGCTGACCTTGCGCTTGAATGGCTAATGTTTGATTCTTTAAATCAATTTTTGGTGCATCTGACTTTTCATAACGAGTCGTGACTTCAAAATCAATCCCTTGTCTGATTTTGATTTCTTGGTTTTCTGCCTGAATCACTAATTTTTTGATTTCATTTGCTTTAAATTTTTCTGTATGCTCTTGCATCTCTAATAACTTAGGACCATTTTCCCAAACGATTGTCTTTTGTGCACCTGCCGTATATGTCCCTGCTGCCAAAATTCCACCAAAGAGCATCAAGCCACTACCAATCAATAAAAATTGTTTTAGTTTCATTTCATTCACCTCTCCGTTCCATCGTGTGTTGGATGAAGACCACGGTTAGTAACAAAGCGACGACCGACCCATTTCACAAAACGCATCATCAACTGAGCCAACCATTTTGTCAATCTCACTAAAATCGGAGTAAAAAAGATAGCTGCACCAGTCGCAAACAGACCTAAGCCAACGAAAAACAAACCACTGACAACTGATTGTCCTAAAATCATCAGTCCTGCTAACGCCATAACCACGCCTACTCCTAAAATCACAATGCAAACAACATAGATACTAAAAATAACCGCAAATAATGCGATGACCGAACCAACCAATACAGCAATAAATAGCAATGCTAAAGGAATTAAGATTGGCGATGCAAATAAGCCAAGTAAAATTAACCAAATCAAACGCATTTGTCTTTTCGGACTATTTTGATGAATCTCTTCTTGACCTAAGTCATCTGCTTCAGAAAAATAATTGATCTTCAACTTCAATGCAAACTGTTTAGGTGTGCCATATTCTTCTAAAATTTCATCGACTGTCTTACCTGAATCCAAAAAATACTCTTCGTAATATTGGATCAAATCAAAGCGGTCAGCTTCAGGAATTTCTTGAAGTTCGTCTAAGACTTCACTTAAATATTCATTCATGTCTATTATCCTCCAATAACCGATCTAAAGAGTCTCGAAAAACGATCCATTCATCAATAATTTCTTCTAAATGTGTATGTCCGATTGGTGTTAAGCGATAATATCTTCGGTTTCGACCCTCGAATGGTTCATCATAGGTTTCTAAATATCCTTCTTGTTTCAATCTTCTTAATACGGGATACATGGTAGATTCACTAATTGATAAACTTTCCTGCACAATTTTTGTTAGTGCATATCCATACATATCTTCTCGACTCAATGCTGCTAACACCGTTCCATCAAGAAGAACCGTTGGAATTTGAATATGCATAGCGACACCTTCTTTTACAATATTTTTAATTCCACTATATTATATCAGATATAATATAGTTTGAGCAACGTATTCTAATTTTTAGTTGAGTAAAAAAAAAGAGAAGGTCTTTACACCTTCTCACCAACTAAATTTGGTAGTTTTTTCCATCCACTAATAACCAATTTTTTTGAATAGTTTTCTTCGTACAAACTGATTGTTAGAAAAACATGAACTTTCGCTTGGATAACCACAAACCATACTGTCATCTCACCTGCTAGTATAGCATGGGTATAAATGAAAATACTTTACTTTAAAATAATCTTGTTGTCTTATAAAATTTTTTCTTATTTATTCTGGCTTTTATAATAGAGGCAAAATGATTGTCGTCCACAACCAACTAAAAGGCATTACTACAACCATCGCTGGAATCATGTCAGCAACTGGAAACATTTTGACATGAATCATTCGAAAACCAGTTGCAAGCATCAAAAAGCCACCACAAGCTTTAAAATCTAGAATCATTGCTGGCGTTGTCATTGGAAAAATGAATTTTGCTAATAAAAACAAAGCATAAAAAATAATGAATTGCGGTATCGCAATGACGGAAACTACAAATCCTAAATTACAAGCAAAAATCGTTGCTGTAAAAAAATCTAAAACAGATTTTGAAATCAAAATCGTGTTATCTCCTGTCATTCCTGAATCAATACTTCCGTAAATCCCCATCCCACTTGCACAAAATAGCACAATCACTGTGACTAAGGTATTAATGAACTCTTCATGAGATAAATCAAGCTTTTCACTAGGAAATAATTTTGAAATTGGCTTTTGCATCAAATTTGCGCCTTGATCAATCCGCTCTCCTAGATGAATGACTAGTCCAATCACTGTCCCGATCACTAAAGCAAAAATGACAGGTGGCATATTTTTCATCGGGCCCATCGAATAAATCCCCATCCCCATTGAACAAACACCAAACACCATCATTAGTTGTGTTTTAAATCGATTACTTAATTTCTCTCCTAAAAGACCTCCAAACAGTCCTCCAAAAAAGACCGTTCCGACGTTGATTAATACTCCAGTTGGCATAAAAAAACTCCTTTCTACCTTAACGCGCTTCATTTACTCTTTCAAAGCGTTCCTTTTCGCTGCATTTTTTAGTCTATCAAAGTTTTTTCATTCAACCAATTCAAATTTCATGTTAAAGTATTCATAAACGGAATAGTTAGGAGAGGTTTCCTTGAATATTCAAAAACTTGTTGTCTTTCTTGATCTAGCAAAGACGTTAAGCTTTACTAAAACAGCAGAACATCTTTTCATGACACAAGGAACGATTTCCAAACAAATCATTGCTTTAGAAAAGGAGCTAGACACTCAATTATTTGACCGCACGCATCGAAAAATCGAGTTAACAGAAACCGCACAGCTCATTCTGCCCTATGCGAAAAAAATTGTCGAACAATACCAAGGCATGACGGATGTCTTAGAAATGTATACCAAAAAACAAAATCTCTCTTTAAGCATTTTAACGATTCCTACTATGACCCACTATGCTGGATTTCGTCATATTACTCAATTTTTGAAACTTCATCCTGAATTTTCTATTCAACTCAAAGAAGTTGAAAGTGCGGAAGTCCCTTATTACTCAACTGAACAAATTGATTCAATTATTTTTGGTCGAAATTTTCATGAGCCACCGACAAATTTTGAATGGCTTCCCACTGAAAAAGATTACTTTGTTGCCGTACTCCCAGCTCATCACCCTTTAGCGCATGAAAAAAAATTAAATTTACGTGAACTAAAAGATGAAGCCTTTCTGTTACTTGGACAGCAAACCAATCTTTATCAACCAGTGATTGATCTTTGCCACGAAGTCGGGTTTGAGCCTAACATTGTCTACAACGGGTCTCGAATGGACTTGATTCTCAACATGATTGCAAACGATATGGGCATCTCGATCGTGATGGAAAAAACGGTTAATTATCTATTAAAGGAAGATACGGTACTCGTTCCCATTACACCAAACAGAGAAAGTTTTCTGGCATTCGCTAGAAAACAAGGGGAACATTCTTTAGCCTCAAATACGTTTTGGAAATACTTAAAACAAAATATACAGCTTCTTAGAAGTTAACTTTCTTGTTCAACTTCTAAGAAACTGTATAAAATAGTGTCACTCTATTCGCTTCTCTGATGTCAAAATCATGAGGAGATTTTTGTTAGTTGTTTTGTGTGCGCACTATCTACTCGGACTAAGCATTTTGTGCCACAACCTTTTTCTCAGTGTTCAAGAAGCGCTTCCTTCACAACTTCTTCCACATTTTTCAAACGTATCATCACCGTCGTCCCCACACCTTCAATACTACTGTAGTCAATACGTCCTTGATGCAATTCCAAAATTTTCTTCACTAACGAAAGGCCCAAACCATTCCCCGCATTCTGATGACTCGTATCGCCTTGATAGAATTTATCAAAAATTTTTGCCGAAGTTTCCTCATCCATACCGATACCAGAGTCTGTCACTTCCAATACGATTTCGTCTTTTTTCTGCGTTAGTTTTACCGAAATTTTACCAGTTGGACGATTATATTTGATGGCATTATCCATAATGTTCAACCAAACTTGGTACAAGAGTTCTTCATTTCCAACATACTTCACTTTTTCCAGTTGGATATCCAACTGTAATTGTTCTTTTTCCCACTTCGGTTGTAAAAATAAAATCACTTCTCGAATTTGTTCATCTAAACGAAATTCTTTTTTCTCCATTAGCATATGTTGATTCTCTAGCTTATTCAATTTCAAAACATTTTCTGTTAATTGAGAAAGTTGCGTGATTCCTTCGATGATTCGTTGTAAAAATACCTGTCGTTCTTCGTCTGAAAGATCGGGATTTTGTAATAATTGGACATAGCCTTGGATAGTTGCTAACGGTGTCTTGAATTCATGCGAAACATTTGAGACGAAGTCATTGCGCAAAGTTTCGATGCTATTCAACTCTTGAACCATTACATTGAAATCTTGATACAGTTGCTGAACTTCAGCTACTTTTTGTTGCTCATTCATTTGGATTGTAAAATCGCCTTTTGCTACTTGGCTCATATTTTTTCTTAGTTCACTAATTGGATACAATATCCCTCTACCAACAAACGCAGAGATTCCTGTTCCAACGACTGCACTAAATCCTGCTAAAACCATGATTGGATAAAGCGTCGGCCGTTCTGTTGGTGTCCAAGAACGTTGATTTGCCAACAAATAAACCAATCCTACAAAACAAGCTAGCGTCACTATAATGCACAAAAAAACAATCAGTGCAAAATAGATCCAGAGCTGTGAAAATATTTTTTTCTTCATTTTTTGATAACCGCCTTATATCCGAGTCCACGAATCGTTACAATTTGAAAATCTTGATTGTTTTCAAAACGCGTACGTAAACGTTTCACGTGAACATCAATCGTTCGTTCCTCCGTATTCGTATCCATCCCCCAAATCTCATCCATTAATTGTTGGCGCGTGAATATTTTATTAGGGTAAGATAGCAACTTATACAATAATAGAAATTCCTTTTGCGGTAAAATCATTGACTCCTCTTTACTCGTCACCTCATAGGTTTCTTGATCTAAACAAGTCTCACCAATTATCAGGCGTTGACTATGATTGATCTTTGCTCGACGTAACAAAGCCTCCACCCGCAAGACCATTTCGTTGACGTCTACTGGCTTCGTCATGTAGTCGTCTGCGCCCAAATGAAAGCCCCGTTTCTTGTCCTCAAAGTCATGCTTCGCAGTAATGATCAATACAGGCGTCTCAATCTTACTCCCTCGTAAATTCTCCAACAATGTATACCCATCCATTGCTGGCATCATCACATCAGTTATAATCAAATCAACATGATTATTTTCAAGTTTTTTCAGTGCATCTTCGCCATTAAAGGCGAGAATAGTGGAAAAACCAGCTCGTTTTAACACAGATTGATACAATAATTGTAGATTCTCATCGTCTTCAACAACTAAAAGTCGGTTCATTGCGCTTTTCCTCATTTTTCTAAAAAATTTCTTGAATGTTTCACTCAGTTCATATTCAGTTAACATTCATTCGTTATACTTTCACTATCATTCTGTTATAGTTGTTATTATACAGAATATTTTTAATGAGAGAAGGATGAAGATGCTACAACTAAAGGATATTAAAAAGTATTATAAAGTTGGCGAAACGACAACTAAAGCATTAGATGGCGTTTCCGTTGCTTTTAGACAAAAAGAATTCGTCGCAATTCTTGGTCCAAGTGGTTCTGGGAAAACAACTATGCTAAACGTTATCGGCGGGTTAGATAACTATGATTCAGGCGACATGGTCATCAACGGAAAATCAACAAAAGATTTTAAAGATAGCGACTGGGATGCCTATCGTAATAATTCGATTGGCTTTGTTTTCCAAAGCTACAACTTGATTGGACATCTAGGAATTATTGAAAATGTGGAACTTGGAATGACCTTAAGTGGGGTTCCTAAAGAAGAAAAGCGAAAAAAAGCAGAAGAAGCTTTAAATCGTGTTGGACTTTCTGCCCATATGCACAAAAAACCAAATCAACTTTCTGGTGGACAAATGCAACGTGTCGCAATTGCCCGTGCTTTAGCAAACAACCCAGATATTCTATTATGCGACGAACCAACTGGGGCATTAGATACCGAAACAAGTATTCAAATTATGGAATTGATTCGAGAACTTTCTAAAGAGAAATTAGTCATCATGGTCACGCATAATCCTGAACTAGCTAACCAATATGCTGATCGAATTATTGAATTTTCAGACGGAAAAATTTTAGCAGACTCTCATCCACATATCGAGCGACCAAAAAATGATCAGTTCAATTTGCGCCGTACGAAAATGAGTTTTTGGACAGCTCTAAAACTTTCTTTCAATAATATCCGAACAAAAAAAGGGCGAACGTTCTTAACCTCTTTTGCATCAAGTATCGGAATTATCGGGATTGCGATCGTCTTAGCCTTGTCTACAGGGTTCCAAAAACAAATTGATAGTACACAATCAGAAACAATGTCAAAATTCCCAATCACAATTTCAAAAGTGACAACTAGTCAAACAAATAACTCTGCCGCACTTGGTGCAAGTAAAGCGGACTACCCAAATAAAAAAACAATCACCGCTAAAACTAGTGATGAAGATAAGGCACAACACACAAACAAAATTGATCAAAAATATGTCGATTATGTAAATGATATTGATCCTGATTTAAGTAATAATATTGGCTTTACTCGATCAACGGGAATCAATCTGCTTCGTGAAATTGATGGAAAAGCTCAACCAGTAAGCTTCTCCAATGCGAGTCCTGATAACGACGCTCTTTCTTTTTCAAGCACGATGGCTTCCATGACAGGTGTCGGTGTCTCAACTTTCCCAACACAATTAGCAGCTGATAAAGGAAACTTTTTAAAAGATAACTATTCACTACTTGCTGGTAATTATCCAAGTGCAACAACTGATGTAGTTCTGATTGTCGATGGAAACAATAATACGAATATCAACGCACTAAAAAATCTTGGTTTTGATGTAAAAGAAGATCAAAAATTTGATTTTGATCAAATTATTGGTACTACTTTAAAATTAGTGAACAATAATGACTATTACTCACAATTGCCAACTGGAACATTTATTCCAAATTCTGACTACGACAAAATGTACAATGACTCGACTGAAGAATTAAAAATAGCAGGTATTTTGCGTGTGAAATCATCTTCAACAATGAATCTTTTATCTCCAGGTATTGCTTACAGCGACCAGTTAACAACACAAATTGTTGACAAAAACAAGGATTCTGAAATCGTTAAGGCACAAAGAGATAGTGACACCAATGTGATGACCACTGAAAAACTAGATGCTTCTGCCAAAGAAACATTTATTAGTTACCTTGGTGGTGATAGCTTGCCTTCAAGTATTATGATTTATCCAAATAATTTTGAAGACAAAGATAAAGTTCTTGATTATCTGGATGACTACAACAAAGGCAAATCAGAAGAAGACAAAATCATTTATTCTGACCTCGCAGGTACAATGACTGAATTAACTGGTGGATTGATGGATGCCATCACTTAC
The DNA here is from genome assembly GCF_017316125.1 of Enterococcus sp. DIV0660C. GTDB lineage: Bacteria > Bacillota > Bacilli > Lactobacillales > Enterococcaceae > Enterococcus_B. Next base: position 24,395 of record NZ_JAFLWA010000045.1, read on the forward strand.
GTATTAGTCGCTTTTGCAGGTATTTCACTGGTGACAAGTATGATCATGATTAGTATCATCACCTATACTTCAGTAATTGAACGAACAAAAGAAATTGGTGTATTGAAAGCTTTGGGTGCTCGTAAAAAAGATATTACTCGAGTTTTTGATGCTGAAACTTGCATTTTAGGAATTTCTTCTGGTATTTTAGGAATCTTAATTGCTTGGTTAGCTACATTTCCAATCAACAGTATCTTATATAGTATGACTGATTTGAAAAATGTCGCTCAATTAAACCCTGTTCACGCATTGATTTTAGTAGTGGTTTCAACTATTTTAACAATGCTTGGTGGACACATTCCAGCTCGTATGGCAGCGAAAAAAGATGCTGCTATTGCTTTACGCGCTGAATAAATTTATATTTATAAACAAAAAAGCAGCTAAAATCACTAATGATTTCAGCTGCTTTTTATTTCCGTTTTAGCTACTTACAGCTTTGGTATACTATCTTGTCCCTTATACCAAAGTTCTTCTGAAGTATATCGATCGGTTTCGTTCAGCACGACCGTTCCATCTAATTCAATTTCAGTTTTACTCCCAATCCACATATTTGCTGGCATTCCTAAAAGATTTTTGCGTGCTCCTTTGCTGTTTAATTTGAATGCATCTCCGAGGTCTTCAACCCAGTGTGATTTTAAGTATTTTGTCTGACCATTATCAAAATCTACTTTCAAAATATTGGCTACATTTTCCACTTTTATTGCTTTCGGTACTTGCTCTTTCATTTCTACTCCTCCAATCCTTTTTAAGATGTCTCCCATGCCACAAAAAGAAAGCGCTATCCTCCACCAGTTTAACATGTTAGAAATGTTCCTACAATTATTCAAAAAAATAGACTAGAACCTTTACAGGTCCTAGTCTATTTTTCAAACAGTTGGTCAAACAACTGTTTCTAGCATCTATTTTTCTTTCACTTCTTGAATCAATTTGGTAAACGCTTCTTGTTGATAAGCAGCTGTTAATTTTTTGATTAGCGCTTCTTGCTCAGATTGACTCATTTGTGGATTCTCCATCATTGCTTGCTTTAAGCCGTCCTGTACATAAGCTTTTGCTTCACTTTCCATAGTACTTTGACGTTCTTTGGAAAGTTTTGCTAATTTTTCTGCTTGATCTGTATTTAAAGTAATCCAGTCCTTTGGTAATTTAAATGTATTCACACGTTTATCAAACTCATGATTATTATCAGCTATATTAAACCAAAATTTATAATGATCATTCTTGTATACCCAATAAGTCGTTTTTGTGACTTTTTCTGCAGCTCCAGTAGTTGACTCCACTTTGTTCGTTACATTGTCAGTTCCAGTAGCTGTTGGTTTTTTCTGACTTTCTTTGGTCTTATACAAGTAAATCTTTTCAGTTCCATCACCAAGTTCTTTATAAAGTAACAGATTGGCACCTGAATCAGCGCTAGAAACGATTTTTTTCGTTGTTGTTTCCGTCACTCTTTCCATCCCAAAATGGTTAGAAATATTCGCTACAATCAATCCTAAAGCTCCAACAAAAACGGCACCAAAGATCAATGAAAGGACTGTTTGCCATGCTTTTTTGGCAAAAACATTAATCAAAGCAAAGGCAACTAAACTAATAATCAAAATACCAATTATCATGCTTGATCCCCCTTCACTGAAAGTTCTTTAAGTGGTTCTTTTTTCTTTAAGAAGAAAGCAATAACAAAGCCAATGATCCCAAAAATAATCGCTACTACAAATGCAGCATGATAGCCAGATAAAGTTGCATTGATTGCTTGGTCTTTATAAGCCAATGGTGTTGCTTTTAATATTTCTTTGTCAGGTAAATTGTCTTTTGTAACATTGGTCAATACACTAATCAAAATTGCCGTACCGATTGAACTAGCAATTTGACGGAAAGTATTATTGACCGCCGTACCATGACTAATCAAATTATTTGGTAAAGCATTCATACCTGAAGTTGTAACTGGCATCATAACCATTGAGATCCCAAACATCCGAATCGCGTATAAAAGCACGATATAAACGACTGGTGTTGTTTCTGTTAAAAATGCAAATGGTGCAGTAGCGGCAGTTAAAATAAACATACCTGTAATAGCTAAACGTTTTGCACCATGTTTGTCAAAAATCATCCCAGTGATTGGCATCATTGCCCCCATGATCAATGCACCTGGAAGTAACATCAATCCTGAATGAAAGGCTGACTCTCCACGAATATTTTGAATATACAAAGGAACAACCATTTCCGCGCCAACCATCGCCATATTGGTTACTCCAGCTAAAATAGCTGCAATAGTAAATGTTGTTGATTTAAAGACCCGAAGTTCCAAGAAAGGATGTTCTAGACGCAACTGACGTAATGAGAATAAGATAATAAAAAGAACCCCAACAATCAAGAAGCCAATTACTTGGACACTTCCCCAACCTTCGTTGCCTACACTAGAAAATCCATAAAGTAAGCTACCAAATCCGATTGTTGATAATATTGCTGAAAGTAAATCAATACTTGGATTTGACAACGGAATCACGCTCTTCATCAAGAAGATTGCCAACACTAAAACTAATACAACGATTGGAATAATCATCCCAAACAAATCACGCCATTGATAATTATCAATGATGTAACCAGATAACGTTGGGCCTAATGCTGGTGCAAGTCCAATCACAATTCCAGACATTCCCATCGCAGAACCTCTTTTTTCTGGCGGGAATATCGATAACATAATATTTTGCAATAATGGCATTGAAACACCAACACCTGCAGCTTGAATCAAACGGCCAATCAATAAGGTAGAAAAATTAGGTGCGATATAGCAAGTAATTGTTCCAATTAAAAATACCGTCATTGCTGAAAGATATAAACTGCGTGAGCTGAACTTGTTAATCAACCAAGCGGTAATAGGGATCATGATCCCATTCACTAATAAAAATCCTGTTGTTAACCACTGTACATCTGAAGCTGTGATATCAAAAGCTTTCATTAACGTAGGAAAAGCTGTTGTCAACAGCGTTTGATTCAATACGGTACAAAAGGTACCAATTAGTAAAACAACCACTAGTAATGAGCGGTTATATGGTTTGCCGTAAATATCTACGGGCTGTTTTTTACTCATGTGTCTCCTTCTTTCTAATTATTTTTGCGAAATCACTAGAATACTTTATTCCTAATCAGATAGTTTGTCAACCTACTTGACACAAAAGTCAACAAAAGTATAATTAAAGAAAGAAGAAGGTCAAAAGGAGTGACAAAAGTGATTCATAACCACCTCAAAGAACTATTAAAAAATGATCATTTGCTTGTTGGTATCAGTGAACTTAGTGAACTTGTTGGTGTTTCTCCACGTCAATTGCGTTATTGGGAAAAGAAAGGTTTTATTCAATCTGTCGAAACCGATTCCAACGGACCAAGAAAATATCGATTGCCTACAGTTGTTAAGGTTGAAATCATCAAACAGTATCTGGACGAAGGATATACGTTGACAAAAGCTGTTGAAAAAGCAACTGCTCATATCCAAAAAATGCACCATGTTCGCAAAGTTTTTTCAAAATGTATCAAAGAAATCGAGTTGTTCGATCAGCGCTACACAGCAATTTCTTTTGGAGATTTCAAAGAAGATGATTCCCAAATTTACATTATTCATGATGATAAAACAGATGAATTAACGTATAAAATCGTCCCTATAGCTGAGAATGTAGATATTAAGAAATTAGTCAGAGAAGCTTAGTCTTATCCACTCAAAATAAATTTCAATAATTTGGAACACTCATTTTCTTCCTCGACTCAATTTATTTTGAGAATAAGTGAGTGGTTCTTTTTTTTACTCTTTTCCCCCTTTTTCCTCATCAAATACACGTAACTGGTGACTCAGTTCCTTCGTCTGTCCATAAACTTGTTGATAAATTGAATAAATTTTTTGATATACTCGAACATTATCAGTATTTGGCGTTGCTACTTTATGATAACTAACAAAAATTTCTGTACAATTTTCCAGCGAATCAAACCATCCGACTCCTACTGCCGCAATCATCGCAGCACCCATACTTGGTCCTTCTTCAACAGCCAGACCAAAAATGTCTACATCAAAAACATCAGCTTGGATTTGTGCCCATTCTTTATTTTTTGCACCTCCACCAACGGAAATAACTTGAGTAAATGTTTGTTGTAGCATCTCTTCGAGCAATAATTGAATGTCTTTCAAGGAAAAAGTGATTCCTTCAACCACTGCACGCATAAAATGTGGAAATGTATGTTTCGTATCAATCCCTAAAAAACTCCCTCTAATGTGGCCATCAGAATGAGGTGTCCTTTCTCCTATGATATATGGTGTAAAGAGCAAGCCATTCGCTCCTGGCGAAATCTGTTCAATTTCAGATAGCGCTTCTGAAAAACTCTTCTCTTGAGCAAATGTTTGCTTCATCCACTGCAAACTATATCCTGCTGCCAAGGTGACACCCATCAAATAATAGCTATCAGAAACTGCATGATCAAACCAATGAAGTTTTCCAGTAGTTTGTTTTTGACTCTTACCACAAGTCAAAAATACACCTGAAGTACCGATACTCACTAACCCTTTTTCTGAAGAAAAAATCCCCGCACTTAGCGCTGCACAAGCATTGTCTGCCGCTCCAGCCATAACTTTTACTTTTTGATTGATTCTCACATCGTCTAAAGACTCAAGCAGCAACATCCCTACACACTTTGTCGATTCGACTAATGGCGGGAAATATATTGATGGAATGCCGAAGATTTCAGCAATTTCTTCTGACCAAGATCGTTGTTCAAAATCCAACAACAAAGTTCCTGCTGCATCTGAAAAATCCATGTTTATTTTTCCAGTCAAACGATATCTCAAATAATCTTTAGGTAATAAAATATGGCGAACTTTCGACCATATTTCTGGTTCATTTTTCTTTACCCACAATATTTTTGGGAGAGTAAAGCCTTCCACAACTTGGTTTTTTGTAATTTCTAAAAGCTGGTCTCCACAACTTTCCTTAATCTGTTCACACTCCAGACTTGTACGAACATCATTCCACAAAATAGCTGGACGTAATACCTGCTTTTGTTCATCTAATAAAACTAGACTATGCATTTGCCCCGAAAAACTTATTCCTTTTAGATTTTCACTGAAATCTGCTATCTCCACTACAAACCTTCTTAATACTTTTTGTAAAGTAAGGAACCAATCATCTGGATTTTGCTCACTCCAGCCAGTCTTTTTCTGAAAAAAAGAATAACTCTCACTTGCACAGGCTACGACCTCTCCACTTCTATTAGTCACGATTCCTTTTAGTGAACTAGTCCCCAAATCAATTCCTACCACATATTCCATCAAATCCATTCCCTCCTCTGATCACTCAAACAAACAATTTTAATTCCTTTCATCATGTAGTTACGCCTTTTTTCATTTTTGTGTGTCAAAAAAGTAGATTTTTTTACAAAAAAACTGGAACAAACAATGTACGCATCATTTGTCCCATTTTTTTGATTCTATTCAACAATAAATTTTCGATTATCAACTATTAGTTGTTTCACTCTTTTTCTTCTACTAATAAATAACATAGCTGACTCTTTTTTCTTTTTCACACCAAACTTAATCTTGACGTTGTTATGGGATACATCAACTAATTGATATTGTCCGCCTGGCAATTGTTTAAATTCTACTTTACCAAACTGATTACTTGTTGATTCAATCGGTTCACCCTCTCTAAAAACCAATCGTCCTTTTTGCATTAAGCGAAAAGTTGATCCTGTTACTGGTAATTCGGATGTGTTACGTATAATAAAAGAAAAATCAAATGTTTTTTGACTTAATTGATGATGATAAATCAAACGATACACCAAATAAATCAAAAATAGTGTGGCAACAATCACACCAATCAAAATCAAAACATAACGCAAAATTCGCCATTGATTTCCTTTTATTTCACTCACTTTTACGGATTCATTATAAGGAATACGGTAACCCGTAACCAATAAACGGTGAGAATTAACCATGTATGGTGTACAAGTTAACAATGTAACTAGATCTCTGTCTTCTTGAATCGATAATGAAGAAGTATCATCTGGTGTCACCACCTCAATGTTCTCGACTTGGTAAGCTAATTTTTTATCTAAGACTGTCAAAATAAACTGATCCCCAATTTTCATTTCTTCTAAATCAGTAAAGAACAGACGATTGGGTAAACCCGAATGTGCCGAAATAACAGAATGCGTCGATTTCCCACCGGTAGGAAAAGATGTCCCTTGTAAAACGCCTGCACCGATTTCTAAAACATCAGTAGTTGTTTCATCATAAAGTGGTAAATGGATATTGATTTTAGGAATATTGATGCTACCAATTAATTCAGCCTGCACACTTTCTCCCTTTTTTTCATCATTAAAAGGGTCAGAACCAGGATTGAGCCCATTTTTTCGTAAGCGTTCATTTTCCATTGTCATTTTTTGTTGTAAAGAAGCAGTTTCTTCAACTGATTTCTTCTGCGCCTGCTCAATTCTTTTTTGATCAATCAATCCATTCAGCGAATCAACATAAAAAGGATAGAGTGCAATCAGTAATCCTAGGAGGATTACGAATAACAATGTTATTTTTAACAATAATGTTCTAATCTTTTGTTTCCTTTTAAATGGCTTTTCATTTTTCATATGTCCGCCCCCTTTGGTACCCTTTTCATTTATCATTACATAGTTAGTAACCTTTTTCAATAATAGAAAGAAATTTCAATTTTCTTTCAAAATTCTTGCCTCCGTTTTCAATTGGCTTTATCATATAACTAATTCATCCAATTGAAAGGAGCTTTCTATTTGAAAAAAATCAGACCTTTTATGGTGATTAGTTTGATTGCACTTATTTTTGTTCTTCCACATTTATTTACACATAAACTGATCCTTGGCGCAGATGCTTCTTTTCATTATAATCGCTTTTACGAAACAGCTCAGCAAATTAAAAATCACAACTTTCATTACTTTACTTCCATTTATGGTTTCCAGCAAAGTGGTCGGATTGTCAATGCTGTTTACGGTCCATTTTTTGCTTATTTTCAAGGGCTACTTGTCCTGATCTCTGGTAGTTGGTTTCATTACCAAATACTTTCTAATTTTCTTTTATACTTGATAGCTGGTTGCTCTATGATTGTTTTATTGAAGTATGCGAAAGTCCAAGATTCGATTGCTATACCGATTGCTGTCATTTTTATGAGTACTTATTCCATACAATATTGGGCAATCAATCAAGGATTTACTAGCTGGGGAACCGCGTTTTTTCCTTTGTGCTTACTCCCCATCGTTGATTTTGTCGTTAACAAAAGGTTTCCTTTGAAAAAAGTAGCAGTTTCTATAGCTATAATGACCCAGATTCATTTACTTTCAACTATCATGCTTATTTTAATGTATGTACCTTTTTATATCACTTTCTTTTTTTCGCAAACAAATCGTGGAAGTCAATTAATACAACTTGGAAAATCAATTTTACTTTACCTCTGCCTGACTGCAAACGTTTGGGCTAGTTTACTAATTGTCTATACTGGAAATGAAATTTTAGCACCATTCGTTAATAAAAACATGAGCGAAAAAGCGATTGATCTCGGTGGAAGTTATTGGCTACGCTATCCAGGAATCTTTCCTATTATTTTAGCTATAGGCGTTCTGTTATTAATTTTATTCTGGAAAAAGCTAACACTCTTTGAGAAATTACTCTTTGGAACAAGCTTGTTCTTCTTGCTTCTCTCAACCAGTTTGGTGCCTTGGACGACATTGGTAGCAAAAGGTGTCCCTTTTGTTCGTTTGATTCAATTTCCTTTTCGTTTTTTTGTGCCTTTCACGCTACTATTTTTGCTACTCTTTGCATTGGTCTCCAGCCATTGGCATTCTCAGAAATGGCTGAAGATAATCAGTATATTTATAGTGATTATTTGTACTGGTCAAACTGTCCAAACTCTCTCTAGCCACTTAGCCCAGTGGGAACAAACAAAATTTGTCAGCAGACATACTTATTTATTTGAGAATCAAGCCGACACGAGAAAAACATTTTTTAATAAAGATTTAGCAACCAGTTTGTTTGCTTTTCAAAAAACAACACCAGATTATCTACCAATCTATCAAGCAACAACTGCAAATAAATATGATCGTTATAGTCAAGATATTCTAGATAATGAAACAAAATATATCAAGAGTTATTCAAAAGGTGATTTAACTGTTAAATGGAAAAATACGGGAACCGAAACAGTCAAACTACCAATTATTGTCTATGATCGAACAAGATTAGTTCGAAATGGCCATACGATCACAGACTATCAATTAACTGATATTGGCACGCCCATTATCAAGCAGCACAAAGGTATTAACAAAGTGACGATTCATTATTCTCCACCGTTCTATTTTTATGTTTCTCTTGTCATCTGTCTTGTCGCTTGGGGAATTCTATTTTTGTCTCCTATTTATGAAAAATATACGCTTTGGCGCAAAAAAAAGGAATTATTCAAGTAGTTATTGTCCCCTTCAACAAGAAGTCATTCACACATATAAGTTCAACAAGTCCCCTTATGGTTATGTTTCTCAACTACCGTAAGGGGACTTGTTGTTTAAATTATCTAACTTAGTAAAAAGGAACCATTTAAAAGTGACAGTAGTTCTTTCATTCTGAAACGAGAGGTGGATGAATGAGCTTTTAGTTTACTTTCTTCGTTTCTTTCCCAAAACAAGTAAAACTGTGATAATAATCAAGATGATTTCTGCCACGACCAATTCAACATAAACATTTTCTCCAAGAGATACCAAGAATTGATTCTCTACGCTTTCAACCAACTTTTCTTTACTAGATGACGGGTAACTAGCTGAACTCTGTTCTACCTTGTTCTCTTCAGATGATTCATCAATCGTTTCTTCTGTTTTCAGAACATAAAATTTTACTTTACCTTTTGTATCTGTAGCAATCAATCGGTCATGCATTCACTATGTCTCTTCTTCCGATTTATGAAAGCTCCTCTTCATTCAAATTCTTGTCCTCTTTTTAGTTGACTACTAGTATTCACTTGAAAAAAATCATTATTATTTAGAATAAATATTGCCAATGTTAAAACAATAGAATCTCTTATGAATTATGGACGATCTAGAAAAATTGAGATATTTGGCATTCATGAGTCCTACGTATTTTCCAACAATGAGCGCTTACCTCTGTATTCCATTTTATAGATTAAACTTATCCATATGCACAAAAAAAGAAATATCTTTATGTTTATAGATGATTCATATTTTTGCACTCTATAAATGTCTTTTAAAAAATCAGTTATCATGAATAAAATATCACAAAAAACTACCGACTAAAATTTTCTAGTCGGTAGTTTTCATAATAGTTGGTCATCTTTTCATCAACCATGTATTTGTTTAAAATTTAGCGATTTCTATCTCAATTCCAAAGTGATCACTAATGATTGGAGCATTTTCTCCATCAAATACAATTTGATGGGAATAAACAATACTAGTTTCTGGAACAAAAATATAATCAATTCTTAATTTCCGAGTATTCTCTTTCCACCCATCGATTGCTTGCTCTACTGTTGCTTCACCATTCTTTGTTTTCGCTGTGGAATAGCTGTCTATTATTGCAAGTGGACTTTTTTCAACAAGTAAGTAACCTGCTTCTTGCGCTGGATTATTAAAATCCCCAAGTAAGAAAAGCGGCTTATTCTCCGTTAATAATCGTTGTTCTAGCTGTTGCCATTCAAAAGCAAAACCGGAATTTTTATCCTGCCACCAAGAAAAGTGAGTACTTACAACACAAATTTCTTTTCCTTGGAATAACGTATTGCCAATTAGTAACTTTCTCGTTCGATAATCTTGATAGTTACTTGTTTCAGATACGATCATTGCCTCACTTGTCAAAGGATTTTTTGAAAGTAGCGCATTTCCTTCTTCGTAAATATCATAGCCAATATGACTCATGTCCCAACTCCAATAATAGGAGCGTCCTTCCATTGCTAATTTTTTGATTAAACAATAGGCAAAATTATCTTCATGGATACTTTTTTGTCCACTTACTGAACAAAAATTAACAAGGTCACTCTGAGAAACAACAGCTGACTCCACTAGTTGATTCACTTCTTGCAATGCAATGATATCATAGTCTGCTTCCACAATTTTCTCAACTAATTGTTGTAACTTCCGTTCCGCCTCATCTTCTAGCCAACTATGTGTATTTAGTGTGAGCAAATTCATTTATCTGACCCCTTTTTCATTTCACAAGTATTCAATTTAAATGTGGATAGTTCCAATGACTTCATTCTCTTGCACATTTCCAAACCGTGGGATTTCTAATGTTTCAACCTTATCACTGTTCGTGAAAATAACCATAATCGTTGTTTCTTTACCAGCTTTTTCGATAACATTTAAATTCATAGATGCAAGTTTTGTTCCTGCAGTAACTATTTGCCCTTCTTTAACAAAAACTTCAAAAGCCGATTCCGTTAACTCAACCGTATCGATTCCCATATGGATCAAAATTTCAATGCCATCTACCGTTTGTAAGCCCATCGCATGCTTGCTTGGGAAAATACTAATAATCTTCGCATCAACTGGTGCTACCACTGTCTCTTGAGTTGGGACAATCGCTAATCCTTCACCCATCATTTTTTGTGAGAACACAGGATCATCAACATCTTCAAGTGCAATCAACTTTCCTGTTGTTACCGCATGAATCGCTTGTTCTTTGCCTAAAAATGTCGTTTGTGATTCTGTTGAACTTACTAGGTTATTTTTTGGCAAGGGAATAGCTGCACCAGATTGCAACAAATCTTCAATATCAGATTTCAAAACATCCGCTTTTGGTCCATAAACAGCTTGCACCCCATTATCTTTTACAATCAATCCCATTGCTCCAGCACGTTTCCAAGCATCTTCTGTACCGACTTTTTCACGATCATTGACGCTCACACGTAAACGAGTCATACACGCGTCTACTTCACTAATATTTTCTTTACCACCTAATAAATGAATAATTTGAATAACTTGTTCACTTGCTACGCCTTCACCAGCATTTGTTGTCTCTGTTGCATCGCCACCATCATTATCATAGTTTCCATTACGTCCAGGTGTCGCAAAATTGAATTTTTTGATTAAAAAGTTTGATAAGAAATAAGTTCCTACACCAAATACTACAACACACAGAACAAAGTTAAGTAAATCGCCACCTAAACCTGCTTTGATAGCTAGTGGTGTTCGTGTCAATAACTCAATATTCCCAAAAGAGTGTACTCGTAATGGTAAGATATCTGCCATTGCAAAAGCTGCCCCTTGGATAAAAGAATACACGATATATAATGGCATTGCTGCAAACATAAACATAAACTCAAGAGGTTCTGTCACACCTGTCAAGAAAACTGCCAACGCTGCTGAGAAATACATTGATTTATATTTTGAACGTTTGTCAGCATCCACATTACGATACATTGCTAAAGCTAAGCCCATTAAAATACCAGACGAACCAATCATTTGTCCAACTTTAAAACGTGCAGGTGTCCAATTTTCCAATACAAAGGCATATTGTGATGTGTCGCCAGCACCTTTAAGATTAACCAAGTCTGTTGCCCAAGCAAGCCATAATGGATCTTGACCAAATACTTGTGTTCCAGCTTGTGCACCAGATAGAATTTCATACGTCCCACCCAATTGTGTGTAGTTGATTGGAATCGTTAACATATGATGCAACCCAAAAGGTAAAAGTAAGCGTTCAAGTGTTCCGTATAAGAACGGTGCTAAAATTGGTGCACTATCTTGTGATTGAGCGATCCATAAACCAAAGTTATTAATTCCTGCTTGGATATTTGGCCACACAACAGCAAGAATCAAAGCAACAATTGTAGACCATAAAATTACAACAAATGGTACAAAACGTTTCCCATTGAAAAATGATAATGCATCAGGTAATTTTCGATAATTGTAATATTTATTGTAAGCCATCGCCCCAACAAATCCGGCGATAATCCCAACAAAAACGCCCATGTTTAAAGCAGGTGATTCTAAAACACTAGTAAAGAATCCTTTAACCATGATTTTCGTACCAAATAAGGTATGCGTAAATGCTTCTTCATTCGCTAACATATCCGCAGTAACACCAAAAATCGCTCCAGTGATTCGATTGATTAATACAAATGAGATCCCTGCGGCAAATGCTCCTCCTGCACGATCTTTTGCCCAACTGCCTCCAATAGCCAGTGCAAATAAAAGATGTAGATTACCAATAATTGCCCAACCAATGCTCTCAACTACACCACCTGTTGTAACTAACGGTGCAAAATCTGGATTGATCAGTGGCAGTGATTTCCCAATACTAATCATTAACCCTGCAGCTGGCATAACTGCAACAACAACCATTAATGCTTTTCCGAATTTTTGCCAAAATTCAAAACTAAATAATTTCTTCATGCTCTCTCTCCTTTACGCAATCGGTTTCGCTATATTGTCATTATAGCTTGGGTTTTATTTTTTGTAAATGCTTTATTTTTAATCAACGACAAAAAAATTTTCCCTACTTCTTATATTGATTTTTCTCTGTACATCACGTTAGTTTTTGAAAAACAACAACAATCAGTATTTAATCCTTTTTATCATCCTTCAGTCAAAATAAAAAGATTTCTTGAATTATTTTTATTGACTAACGCAATCGGTTGCGTTTATTATGAACGTATCAATATGAATTCACTAGGAGGCAAATCATGAAACAAATCAAACGTCTTTTTCAAATCGATCCATGGAAAATCAAAACAAATCAACTAAATAAAAATGAACTACGCCTACAAGAATCCCTTACAAGTATCGGAAATGGCTACATGGGTATGCGTGGTAACTTTGAAGAAAGTTATTCTGGCGATCACCATCAAGGAACTTATCTTGCAGGTGTTTGGTATCCAGACAAAACTCGAGTTGGCTGGTGGAAAAACGGCTATCCAGAATACTTTGGTAAAGTGATCAATGCTGTGAACTTTATCGCGATGGATTTATTTATCGATGAGCAACCAGTCGACTTAGCAACGCACCAGCCAGAAGATTTTTATCTAGAATTAGATATGAGGAACGGACTATTATCACGCCAATTTACAATCACTACTGACACAAATAAAGTACGCTTTTCTTTTGAGCGTTTTCTAAGTATTTCTAAAAAAGAATCTGCATTTATCCACTTAACTGTCGAAATGCTTGAAGGCACAGGCACAATTGATCTTCGTTCAAAATTAGACGGGGATGTTCAAAATGAGGACAGCAATTATGAAGAACATTTTTGGCTACCGATCGCCGTTGGTTCAAAAGATGGTATCGGCTATTTAACTACTGAAACAATCCCTAATAACTTTGGAATTGAAACTTTTGCCGTTACTTCTGCCGTTCGCCATTTAATCGACGGTAAACTAGCCGTACCAACATATGAAGAAACTGAATTGACTTTATCTGCAACATTTACCAAGACTTTACAAGCTGGTGAATCATTTACGATTGATAAGGAAGTCGTTGTTTTAACTAGCCGTGATGTTGAAAAAGAAAAACAAGTTCAACAAGCAATGGAGATGCTTAATCAGCTTGATCAAACATATGCACAAGAAAAAGCAGATCAAACAGCAGCTTGGGCAAAACGCTGGGAATTGGCGGATGTTATCATCAAAGGTGATGATGAAGCACAACAAGGAATTCGCTTCAATCTTTTCCAGCTATTCTCAACTTATTATGGAGAAGATCAACGATTGAACATTGGACCAAAAGGATTTACTGGTGAAAAATATGGTGGCGCAACTTATTGGGACACAGAAGCTTATGCCGTACCACTTTATCTAGCTTTAGCCAAACCAGAAGTAACAAAAAATCTTTTAAAATACCGCCACAACCAATTACCA
>NZ_JAFLWA010000046.1 GCF_017316125.1 Enterococcus sp. DIV0660C
TCTTCCCCTTTTTATTGTTGCTAACGTAATTATTTGACTTATTATTTGCTTTCAACAACGGTTGTTGAAACTAATTCTTCAGCTTCACTTTTTTCTTGTTCTAGAGCATGTTCTTTTGCCAGTTCATTTTTGTCATAAATTTTCACAAATGGATAGTACATTACGACTGATAAAACAATCAATAGGCAATTTAAAACTGCTGCACGCCAGTCGCCACCAGTTGCAAGATAGGCTCCAATTGGACCAGGTAAAGTCCAAGGAGCAGTGATTGTAACTGCACTTACAAATCCTAATCTAGTTGCGAACCAAGCAATAGTGGCACAAGCCATCGGAGTTAAAATGAATGGAATAATTAACGTTGGATTCAACACGATTGGCACACCAAAAATAACTGGTTCATTGATGTTGAAAATAGACGGTGTAATAATTGCTTTTCCTAGTTTTGAAGCATACTTAGATTTGGCAGTAAAGGCGAGTAAGATAGCAAGTCCAATTGTACAACCAGATCCACCAATCCAGATAAACCATTGGTAAAAAGGTTCAGCCGCGATATTTGGTAAAGTTTCACCAGCAGCTGCTGCCGTAGTGTTAGCTTCTAAGATTTGTAACCATAAAGGACGTGCTAGTGAGCCAATAATTGAAACACCATGAATCCCGAAAGCCCAGAAGAAAGTGATCATAAAGATCAATAGAAGTACACTTGGAAGTGTATCGGTCGCACTGATCAAAGGACTAACGATTTTCGAAACAGCTGAATGCCAATCAAAGCCAATGTAATAACTGATAGTAGAAATCACTAGGATAACGATTAATGTTGGCGTTAATGATTCAAAGGAACGAGCTACTGCAGGTGGCACTTGATCTGGCATAGTGATTTTGAATTTGGATTTGTCTGTTAAACGATAGACCTCAACAGCAAAAATCGACGTGATGATACCGACAAACATACCACCACCGCCAAGATTTGCCATTGGCAAAACAAAACCAGAAGTTCCAGCAGCTTCTGCAGCCTCTAAAGGAATATTTACAGGTACAAAAGTTAATAGAAAAGCGATGGTTGACAGAATTCCGCCAGAAACAACATCTAAGTTGTAAGTTTTTGAAAGGCTAGCACCAATTCCAAATGTTGCATAAAGTGACATGATGTACATGGTCATACGATAAGGTAATAAAATTGTTGCGGCATTAGAAGATAAAAACTGATAAATGCCCCATGATTGTGGTAGGGGTGGGAAGGCGATGATCAAAAAGAAAGAACCAACAATAATCAAAGGTAACGTTGCAATAATCCCGTCACGAATTGCTCGTAAGTGTCGTTGATTAGCAATTTTTGCCATTGGTCCAGCTAGATGTAACTCAATAAAATTAGTGAAAGCTGTTAACATAGTTTACACTCCTTTAAGTAAAGTCAATTAAAAAATAATTCCTTGATAGATCCAAATGTATGCTAAAATTTCTAAAATAATTAATGAGATACCAAAAGTGATAAAAAAGCCCTTACAAAATCCTCGTTTTGTTTGGATGAAATATGGATTCATCGCTAAAACTGTCGCTAAACTAATGGGTAAAAAAAGCATAACACCAAGATTGATACTCCAGTTTGCCAAGTAAAATAAATAAGGAATAAAAATACCACCAAAAATACAAGCAAGCAAAAGCAATCCAGCTGTTTTCACACCAAAGTGAATGTGCAATGGTCCATTCGTTTCTTTTTGCATAAAAATACCTCCTCTCAACAAAAAAATTAAACGCTTACAAAATATAGTAACAAAAAAGAGCAGTTACGGATCTCTTCTTTTTTAGTATACAGTTAAGAAATTAAAAATCAATATATTTTTTATTTTTTTGTAATTTTGTTTCTTATTGGAATTGAAATTTCTTTATTTTTTTATATGTTTGAAAACGCATTTCTTAGATGGTATGATAAAAGCGAATACAAAGGAGGAGGAAAATGACAAAAATTTTATGGGGCGGAGCTACTGCTGCTAGTCAATATGAAGGCGGTTACAAAAAACGAGGGATAGATACTCAAGACTGTCGACCTTATTTAGAAAAAACATCGAATGCGACAGTAGCTACTCGATTATTAACCAAGAAGACTGTTGAACAAGCAGTGGAGGAGAATCAAATTTTTTATCCGTTCAGAAAAGGATCCAACGGAGAGGTCCGGACAACTGAAGACTTAGCGTTACTCAATGAGTTAGGCCTGGATGTTTACCGATTATCAATTAGTTGGTCACGCCTATTCCCAAACGGAGATGAAGAAATTCCTAATGAGGACGGAATAAAGTATTACGATGCTATTTTTAAAGAGTTAATCAACAAAAAAATAAAAATTTTTTTGACAATCAATCACTATGCATTGCCACTTCATTTAGTAACAGAACAAGGTGGATGGAAAAACCGTAAGACAATTGACCATTATTTGAAATTAGTCACAGTTATTTTTAATCACTGGGGTGAGTTGATTGATTATTATTTACCCTTCAATGAAATCAATGCAGGGTATTTCAGTCCTTATAATGGTACAGGATTATTAAAACCAGAAAAGGATGCATATGCGTACAATGATATCTTTTTAAGTTTGCATCATCAGTTTATTGCTAGTGCACAAGCTATTGCTCTAGGGAAAAAAATGAAAGTCAAAGGTCAATTTGGTGCAATGATTTCTTGTTTTTGCTACTATCCATTAACACCAAAACCTGAGGATAATTTACAATTAGTTTTAGATGAACAAATCAATCAATGGTTTTGTATGGATGTCTTAGCTAGAGGAGAATATCCTTATTATATGAATAAATTTTTCTTAGAGCACGACGTCGATTTTGAAATCAGTGAAGCAGATCGCCAGCTTTTAAAAGAAAATACTTGTGATTTTGTCTCTTTCTCTTACTATTCTTCGAGTATTAGTTCAGTAGAGGAAAGTCAACAGCAAACGGCTGGAAATTTGGTAGCGACGACAAAAAATCCTTATTTAAAAGCAAGTGAATGGGGCTGGCAAATTGATCCAATTGGATTGAAGACCACCCTGCTAAAAGTTTACGATCGGTATCAAAAACCTGTAATGATAGCTGAAAATGGATTGGGTGCAAGAGATGTGAAAGAAGCTGATGGTATCCATGATGCGTATCGTATCGAGTATTTTAAGCAGCATTTTCAACAAATTTTAGAGGCAGAACAACTAGGAGTAAATGTTCTAGCATACTTTGCTTGGGGAATCATTGACATTGTCTCAGCGGGGAGCTGCGAAATGGAAAAACGTTACGGCGTTATTTTCGTTGAAGCAGATAATCAGGGAAATGGCTCCTATGATCGTTATAAAAAAGATAGTTTTTATTGGTATAAAGCATTTATTGCTGAACAAAGAGAGGCAAGAAGAAAGTCACAAAAAGTAGAGTAGGAGAAACGATGAAGTACGTCATTGGGATTGATTGTGGAGGTACAAAAACGCATGCGATTGCTTATGATTTAGAAGGAAATGTTTTGGGAGAGACAATCGAGGGTTTTGGAAACCTACTTGTTTCTTATGAGCAAGCAAAAAAGAATATTTTTCGAGCAATGAATGAATTGCTAATCAGATTGGGAAGAGTAGATTGTCAATTGATTGCGTTAGGCATTGCCGGTATTGATGGTGGTGGGTTACGAGAAAAATTTCAGAAAGAGTTAACTTACTTTGATTATCCTGTTTATTTATATAATGATGCACAGTTCAGTTATTTAGCTAAGGTGGGCTTTCAACCAGGTATTTTAGCAATTGCGGGGACAGGTTCAGCTTTTTTTGGACTGAAAGAAAACCAATGGTATCGTGTAGGTGGCTGGGGACAATTATTGGGGGACGAAGGTTCTGCTTATCACTTAGCAATTGCTGCGATTAAATTAGTTCTAGCAGAGTTTGATGAAGGAAAAACATTGTCACCTTTTGCTAACGATTTATTGGCTTTTTTTGGTGCGGAGGATGTGATGAGTTTGGTAAAAATAATTTATCAAAAAAAGAAGGGCGAAATTGCTAGCGTAGCAGCATTTTGTTCAAGCTACGAACAAGATGATATTCGTGTGTCAGAATTACTAAAACAAACGGGTGAATTATTAGCCACTCAGGTTATCCAACTAGCAGACAAAATGAAGTTAACCTCAGGATTTTGTTTGGGGATTAATGGTAGCTTGTTGGAAAAACAGGCGACAGTGAGACACGTTTTTCTCGAACAGTTAAAAGGTTACGAAGTTTTGCTTGCGTCTGAGACGATTCATACTACGAAAGCTGCATTAGTTATTTGGAAGAATCAGTTGGCTGCACAATGTGTGAGTACGGCTAACTTCAACTAAAAAAACTCCTCAAGATCGATTCGATTTTGAGGAGTTTTTCTTTGGCGGATAATAAATCAAAAGCTTCTTCCACCACCGCCAAAAGTACCACCACCACTTGAATGGGTTGTGCTTCCGCCACCACCGCCACTTCCAGGTGGTGGGCTTTTAGGGATTCGTCTAGTAGTGACAAAAGAATTTGTTAAGCGATCAGTTTTATCCGTTAATTTGATGCTTGAATTTTCACGATAAGGATATTTGTAGGAACCAAATTTTAATTGATATTTAGAAACTGTTACAAAGTAAAAGACAAGGCTTAATACCAAAGCAACAATAAGAGCAAGTGTAATCTCGACAGGAGTCAAGACTTTGTAACGAGTGATTTTTCCGGTTTCTTCATCTACTCGATAGTGGCCACCTGGAACACCTGCTTCGACATAATCGGCAACTTTAGTGAGATAAGCAGTCGCAGCTTGATAGTAATTTTGATTGGACATGCCATTATAAACTTCATCAAGCGTTGATTCAATCCGATTATCATCTAAATAATCAATCATGTTACCTGAGGTCGAAATGTAAATTTCTCTTTGTCCCATGTCTAACAATAGGGCAGAACCATTTTCATTATTCCCAACCGCCTCTCTCAAGTAATCATCTGTAAAGTCTCGTGGCTCATCAGAGTTATTTGTTGTTGTGACGATTAAGACTTCACCTTTGATTTTTTCGTTGATTGGCTTCGCTTGATTTTCTAATGATTGAATTTGTTCTGCTGTAAACAAGCCAGCTTCATCATTGACCGTTGGGGTTTCAGCGTGCGCAATGAGCGGGAAAAAACAGCCAATTAAAACGAAAAAGAAAATTGAAAGTTGTTTTTTCATATCAAATACCCCACAATCATCAACAAAATAGCAGTAATAGTAAAGATACCAAGTGATGTAAGACCCAATTTCTTTTTGCTGACAGGTAGGACACCACTAACTTTCCCAGTTTGACCATTCATTGCATAATAGTAAACTTTTTTTGAATCACGACTACGATAGGTTACCAACCAGACCGGAAGTAATAAATAATTATTTTTCTGATCGTTGATCGCAACAGAACTACGAATGCCAGTTAAAGTTGTGTAACCAGCGGCTGTTTCGCGTAAAAGTTTTTCGGAGTACTCTTTTAACTCTGCTTCAACTTCTGAGCGAATCGCTTGATATTCGATATCGCGTTTTTCTGCTTGAAAGCCAGCGAGATATTGGTTTTTAAAGTCGATTGCTTTATTCAGTGGGAAAGGTTGGACACCTTCGACCATTTTTTGTTGAGTATTTTTAGATAAAGCATTCTTGACTAATTCTTTAAAAGAAAGTTTTCCTTCACGGTGGACAGCAAATTGTTTTGTCTCGGTATACTCAATATCGCCGACGCGCCAGACTCGTAAGACAGTTCCATTTGCTTGAAAATCTCCTTCTAATTCGGCATCCGTTGACCAGTAAGGAAAATAAACACCAGTTAGTTTGTCGATTTGTTCAGAATTAAAGAATGCTTTAGGAATAAACCATTTTTTCTTTGTCCAAGCTAAAAATTGTTTAGTTGCTTCCTCTTTTTCGATTGCAAAAGGAAGAACTTTATTTGGTAAAAACTCACCACTCAAGCGTCCTGACAAAACAACTGGATTATGGCAATAGTAGCAATACGTCGCGGCTGTTGTTGCATCAGTCACGATTTCAGCCCCGCAGCTTGGACAAAGAAATAGTTCCATAGCGGGAGCTTTTTCTTTTGCTTCTTGATCAATTGCCTCGGTAGTACCAACAGCTTCATCGTAAGCTTGACGTTCAGTGTCATCCATTTTATCTAGTTGTTCTTGTGCCGTGAAGGTAAAGTCACCAGTTGTATTTTTTGGTTCATTAGCTGTATCAGATGCTGAACCAATATCGCGAGCTTCTTTTTGCTGTTGTTCGTAAAGGCTCACTTCTTCTTCTGTAAATATGCTCAGGCAGTAGTCACAATGAAATTTTTGGTCTTTAGGATCAAAAGTTAAAGGACCGCCGCAGTTTGGACATTTATGTGTAATGACATCCATTGGCTACACCCTTTCCTTTAGTCCAAAGGTACTCCTTTAAATGGCTTGCCACAATGAGGACAGAATTTTGGAATACCATTGGAAAGATCAACAATTTCACCACATTCACTGCATTTCATCTCTAGCTTTGGTTGTGCAGCAGGGGCAGGCTTAGCTGTGCCACAGTTAGAACAGAACTTCCCAGTATTTTCCGTGCCGCAAACGGGGCAAGTCCAAGTATCAGCATTTCCTGTTGCAGCTTGCTGGTTTTGTTTTTCTGCTTGCTGTTGCTTCATTTGTTCTTGATTATTTTGTGCAGCTTGAGCAAGGTAGGCACTGTTAGCATTCATTCCCATACCAACACCCATAAAACCAGTCATTGCGCCGCCTTCATTTTTCCCAGCAGCTTCCATCCCACGAGCAATCGAACCTTGAACATAGCCCTCGCGAACACTTGGGTCCCCAAGCATAGCACCTTCATTTCGCATGTTGATTAGTTTGACAGAATCATCGGTATAAGAAATACTTGCGACTGCTACAGAAACGATTTCCATTCCACGTAGTTCACGCCATGAATCATCTAAAGCAGAAGCCATGTATTTACTTAATTCCAAACTTTTTGATGGTACGTAAGAAATTCGTTGACCATCTGCTGACATTTGGTTGATCGCCGATTGTAAAGCAGTTAAAAACTCTGCTAGATACTGTTCATTGATATCGGCAATTTCTACTTGCGTTTTATTTTTTGGAATGGCATTTGTGTAAAATAAAATTGGATCCGTGATGTGGATAGAGTAAGCACCATGCGCACGTAAAAATAATTCGGCATTATAAAAATTATCAAAATAGTTTAATGGTGAAGTTGTTCCAAATTTGATTCCTTTTAGCTCTTGTAAATTAATATAGAAGACTTGTTGTTTTTGTGGTGTGACGCCACCAAATTTAAAGCGACTGAATGTTTCACTAATTGCATCTTTTAATGAGCCATTAAACATAGAAGGTGCAGCATCATTTTTGATAGTGTAGTAGCCTTCTTCAGCTGTGTAATCAATAATTTTTCCACCGTCAACAAGGAGCATCATCATATTTGGATAGACATGAACAACTGTTCCATCGGTTAGAACATCTTCTGTTCCTTTCCGATTTGACCCACGTTTGTCATCTTTACGAACTTTGACACCTTTTGTCATAACAGTTGTGTCACTCATATTATCTGGTTCGATGACTTCAAGCCATTGATCAGCTAATCCACCACCAACCGAACTTGTTGCAGCTTTAATTAATCCCATAAAAAATTCCTCCTTAGATAAATAGCTAAAGAAACAGCTTAAATTATTTTCTTTATTATACCATAGGGAAATGAAAATGCTGTCAGCCAAAAGTCTTAAAGAACTTTTATGGGAATGAACGTTTTCTCTTGGAAAAAGCCGATGAGTAGAGTAGTTTTTTTTAATAAAATCACGTATAATAAATAATAGTGAATTTTTTTAAGAGGGGGATCTATATGGCATACCAAGCACTTTACCGTGTCTGGCGTTCACAACGCTTCGATGACATTGTAGGCCAAAAAGCTGTTACACAGACATTGAAAAATGCTATCGTTTCCCATAAAACATCTCATGCGTATTTATTTACTGGACCTCGTGGAACTGGTAAGACGAGTGCAGCAAAAATTTTTGCCAAAGCAATCAATTGCCCGAACAGTCGAGATGGTGAACCTTGTAATGAATGTGAGATGTGTCGATCAATTACAGCTGGAACACAAGAAGATGTAATTGAAATCGATGCTGCAAGTAATAATGGTGTGGAAGAAATCCGTTTTATTCGAGATCGCGCCAACTACGCACCTACGAAGGCAACTTATAAAGTTTATATTATTGATGAAGTCCATATGCTTTCGACAGGGGCTTTTAATGCGTTATTAAAAACACTGGAAGAGCCAAAAGAAAGTGTCATTTTTATTTTGGCAACGACAGAACCATATAAAATCCCTGCAACGATTATTTCTCGTACACAACGATTTGATTTTAAGCGAATCAATGCATCTGATATTATTGAGCATTTGGAATTTATTTTAAATGAATCAAATATTTCTTATGAAGAGCAAGCATTAGGCGTCATCGCACGCTCAGCTGAAGGTGGAATGCGTGATGCCTTAAGCATTTTAGACCAAGCAATTTCCTTTAGTGAAGGGACGATTACGCTAAACGATGCAATGCAGGTGACTGGTAGCTTAACATATGAAATGATGGATGATTATTTAAGTGCTTGTGTCGAACAGAATGTTGCGCAAGCATTGAATGCTTTGGAACAGATGTTAGCTGCAGGGAAAGAAGCCCGTCGCTTTTTAGAGGATCTATTGCAATATTGTCGTGATTTGTTGATGTATCAGCAAGCACCTCAATTAGTGACAGAGAAAACAAGTCAGTTAACTACAACTTTTGTTAGTCTTTCACAAGAAATAAAAGCAGAACAGCTTTTCCAAATGATCAAAATATTAAGTGAAACACAAAATGAAATTCGTTTTACCAATAGCGCTACGATTTATTTGGAAGTCGCAACTGTTAAGTTAGCGCAAAAACAACCAGCAACAAGCCTGAGCCCATTGTCTCAGGGAGAACCAGCCGAAAGCCAAGCAGTCGAGAAGCTTCAGCAAGAAGTTTCCACGTTGAAAAAAGAATTAAAAGAACTCAAAAAGAATCATGGTACAGCCAGTAATAGTCAACCTGTGCCACAAGCCGTGCATAAAAAACAAGCGAGTTCTTATCGTGTACCGACTGAACGAGTGTATCAAGTATTAAAAGAAGCAACGCGTCAAGATCTGAATCAGGTCAAAGAAGTTTGGGATGATTTATTGATGAGCTTGTCGGTTACACAACGAGCAATGTTGAAAGCAAGCGAACCAGTGGCAGCTGGACCAAAAAGTATGGTCATTGCTTTTGACTACGAAATCGTTTGTCAACGAGCGACAAATGACGATGAGTTACAATTAGCAATCCACAATAATTTGAGTCGAATGATTCATGATTATGCACCAGATACTGTGTATATCACACGAGAAAGCTGGCCAGAATTGCGTAAGAATTATTTGATCCAAAGTAAAGACAATGGTCAGATGAATTCTTTTGTTCCAGAAACAGATGAAGAAGAAATCGAACTGATCCCACAAGAACCAGAAACAACGGAAACTGTGGTAACAAAAGCAGAGGAGCTTTTTGGAACAGATTCAGTAACAATTATTGATGATTAAAATTCAAAGGAGAGATGTACAATGATGCGTGGAATGGGAAATATGCAAGGCATGATGAAACAAGTACAAAAAATGCAAAAAGAAATGGTTCAGGCACAAGATGCGTTGAACGAAAAAGAATTTACAGGAGTGGCTACAAATGAATTAGTTAAAGTTGCTTTCACTGGGGATCGACGTATGAAAGACGTTGAAATCAAACCAGAAATCCTAGACCCAGAGGATCCAGAAATGTTGCAAGACTTGTTAGTGATGGCTATCAATGATGCCTTAACGAAAATTGACACAGAAACTGAAAAAACAATGGGTAAATATACCAAAGGAATGCCTGGATTCTAATTTTTCGTGAAGGAGTAATGATTATGCAATATCCAGAACCAATTGCCAAACTGATCGACAGCTATATGAAACTTCCTGGGATTGGTCAAAAAACAGCTACACGTTTAGCATTTTTTACAATCGATATGAAAGATGAAGTAGTCAATGAATTTGCCAAATCGTTGTTAAGTGTCAAACGTGATTTGCACTTTTGTAGCATTTGCGGAAACATTACTGAAGAAGACCCTTGCGAAATTTGTAAAGATCCGTCACGCGACCGTAGTATTATTTTAGTAGTCGAAGAACCAAAAGATGTGATGGCAATGGAAAAAATGCGCGAGTATCATGGTTTATATCATGTTCTTCATGGTGTGTTATCGCCAACTGAAGGAACTGGACCAGAAGACATCAATATTTCCTCTTTATTGCAACGCCTGCATAACGATGAAGTAAAAGAAGTCATCATAGCAACAAACGCAACAACGGAAGGTGAAGCAACTGCGATGTATCTATCTCGTTTGATCAAACCTGCTGGTATCAAAGTTACTCGACTAGCACATGGATTATCTGTTGGCTCAGATATCGAGTATGCAGATGAAGTTACGTTGTTAAAAGCAGTAGAAGGACGGCGTGAGCTGTAATTTTTTGAAATAATTTGAATTTCAGCTACAATGAAGATGTAGTACGAGAGATGGAGGCAAAAATGTGAACGGACTATTTATTACAATTGAGGGACCGGATGGTGCTGGAAAAACAAGTATCTTGAAGGAATTATTTCCTCTATTGAAAAAAGTCGCAAAAACAGAAATGATTCAAACAAGAGAACCTGGTGGCATTCCAATTGCGGAAGAAATTCGCCAAGTTATTCTTGATCCTAAAAACGAACGAATGGATGAACGAACAGAAGCACTTCTCTATGCAGCGGCTAGAAGACAACATCTAATTGAAAAGATTTTGCCAGCTTTAGAAGAAGGAAACATTGTTCTTTGTGATCGTTTTGTGGATAGTTCACTTGCCTATCAAGGAGCTGGACGACGTATTGGAATGCGCGAAATTGCTCGCTTGAATGAGTTCGCGACTGAAGGATTGACACCTGATTTTACTCTATATCTGGATGTTGATTCTGATACAGGATTGCGTCGTATCCAAAAAAATCGTCAGAATCAAATTGATCGATTAGATTCTGAGGGACTTGAGTTTCATCAACGAGTTCGTCATGCGTATCTAAAACTTGCAGAAGAATACCCAGAACGTATTCATAAAATTGATGCAAGATTAAGTTTTGAAGAAGTTCTTCAGGCTAGTTATTATGCCATTATTGAGAAATATCCACAATTTTTTGAAAATTAGGAAGGTGACTGTGTATGAAAATTATTTTAGCTATTATCCAAGATAAAGATAGTAACCGTTTATCGAATGAACTGATTGATGCCAATATTCGCGCAACAAAATTATCTTCAACTGGTGGCTTTTTAAAAGCCGGCAATAGCACATTTATTGTAGGGATTGAGGATGAACGAGTAGACGAAGCACTTGAAATTATCAAAAAGACTTGTGAATCTCGTAAACAATTTGTTTCAACACCAGTTACGTTGGATATTTCTATGGATGGTGGTGTTCCTTACCCAGTAGAGGTGGAAGTTGGCGGAGCAACAGTCTTTGTTTTACCTGTCGAAGGATTCCATCACTTTTAGGAGGAGCTATGAAACAAGAAGAGTTAGTAAAACTGGCTCAAATGCAACATTTCGTTTATCAACAACTTCAACGAAGTTTTGAGCATGGGCGCCTCGCTCATGCTTATCTTTTTGAGGGAGAAAAAGGAACGGGTAAACATGAAATGGGTATTTGGTTGGCCCAACATCTATTTTGTACACACTTAGTAGATAACCGGCCTTGTGGTATTTGCAATAACTGCCAGCGAATTCAAAATAATGAACATCCAGATGTATTAGTGATCGAACCTGAAGGGCAAACAATCAAGGTCGATCAAATTCGTCGTTTACAAACAGAATTTAGTCGAAGTGGCTATGAATCAAAAAAGAAAGTCTTCTTGATCAAGGAAGCAGAGAAAATGAACGTTAGCGCGGCAAATAGTCTACTTAAATTTTTAGAAGAGCCACCGGGTGATTTTCTAGCAATTTTAGAAACGGATGCGATTGGTCGGATTTTACCAACGATTCAATCACGTTGCCAAGTTTTACATTTTCAAGAACTTTCAAAAGAAGTTTTAATTCACAAATTACAGGAAGAACAACTTCCATTGGAAAAAGCGAAACTTTTAGCATTCTTAACCAACAGTTTACGAAAAGCAGTTGAAATCTCAGAAGATGAATGGTTTAATGAGGCTAAGGACTCGATTTATCAGTGGTTCACTTATCTACAAAAGCAAGATCCTCAAGCATTTATCTATGTCCAAAAGAAATTGACTAAAGTATTTAAGGAAAAAAATCAACAGTTTATGGCACTTTCAATTCTGTTATTTTATTTCCAAGAAGCACAAAAGCAAGCAATTGCTACTGAAGAATCAAGCAAAACAAAAAAAGCCAATCAAATCATTGAACGCATTTTAGTTGCTGAACAAAAATTACGTAGTAACGTGAGTTTTCAAGCAGTAGCTGAACAGTTCGTTTTACAAACGATTTTTAATTATAGCTGAGTAACCAAGGAGGTTGGAAATGGTAGAAGTAGTAGGCGTCCGTTATAGAGATGCTGGGCATATCTATTATTTTGCGCCAGGGGATTCTGAATATTTTTATAATGATAAGGTGTTAGTCGAATCTCAACAAACCTTACATATTGCAACAGTTGCCATTCCCAAACGAGAACTTGATTCCCAAGATTTACCAGAAGAAGTCAAACCAATTTTGCATAAAGCTTCGGCTACCGAGCTAGCAAAAGAACAAAAAAATCAACAAGATGCTACCGAAGCGCTGAAAATCGCTAAACAAAAAGCACGTGAACATGAACTAGAAATGAAAATCGTGAAAGTGGAGTATACTTTTGATCGCAGCAAAATGATTTTTTCTTTTACTGCTGATGGACGAATTGACTTTCGGGATTTGGTGAAAGAGTTAGCAAGTATTTTTCGGACTAGGATCGAGTTACGCCAAATTGGTGTCCGTGATGAAGCAAAAATTATTGGTGGAATTGGGCCCTGTGGTCGACCATTATGCTGTTCGACATTTTTAGGAGATTTTGTACCGGTTTCGATCAAGATGGCGAAAGATCAAGGTCTTTCTTTGAATCCAACAAAAATTTCTGGCTTATGTGGACGTTTGATGTGTTGTCTGCAATATGAGAGCGCAGAGTACGAGGCAGCAAAAAAAGAACTCCCTGACTTTGGGAAAATGATTGAAACACCTGATGGTAAAGGGAAAGTCGTAGGATTAAATCTACTTAGCCGAATGGTAAAAGTTCGGTTGACGGGACGAGAAAATCCAGTGGAGTATGAATGGGATGAACTAAAAGACTTCATTCAAGTAGGTGAGATGAATGGATAAGCGATCTTTATATGACGGTTTAAACCAGCTAGAATCAGAATTACGAAATACCTTAACTGAATTAGTAGAAATGAAGCATGCACTTCATGAAATCGTCGAAAAAAATACCACGCTTGAGATGGAAAACCAACGTCTGCGTGAACATTTGCGTGAGCTGAATCAAGTAGCCGAAGCACCCGCTGAAAGTGTCAAACAAGAATTATCGAAATCCCGAATGAATTTAGAAAAAATTTATGAAGAAGGTTTTCATGTTTGTTATGACTTATACGGTTCACGTCGCGAAAATGATGAGCCGTGTGCGTTTTGCTTGGAAGTTATTTATCGTGAAAGTGGACGCTAATATTTAAAATTTATCTATGTTAGGGCAAAGATGTGAGTCAGTCGACTTGTGTCTTCGCTCTTTTTTATTAAGGAGGCAGGAAATGTATAACCAAAAAAGTTTTAAGGATCATTCAGGTATAGGAACTTTATATCTTGTTCCCACACCAATTGGTAACCTTGAAGATATGACTTACCGAAGTGTTCGTCTGTTACAAGAAGCAGACTTGATAGCAAGTGAAGATACACGTAATACACAAAAATTATTAAATCATTTTGAGGTAGAAACACCACAGAAAAGTTTGCATGAACATAACTACAAAGAAAGAATTCCATACTTACTTGAACAATTAAAAACAGGACAAAGCATTGCCCAAGTGAGTGACGCGGGGATGCCTTCTATTAGTGATCCTGGTCATGAATTAGTTGTTGCATGTATTGCAGAAGGAATCCCAGTCGTATCAGTACCCGGCCCTACAGCAGGCATTACTGCTTTGATTGCTTCAGGTCTCGAACCACAACCGTTTTTATTTTATGGGTTTTTACCAAGAAAAAAGAAAGAACAAAAAGAAATATTGATGCAATTAAAGCCTCAAACAGCAACACTTATTTTTTATGAATCACCTTATCGTGTAAGTGCTACACTTGAAAATATACGCGTGGTACTTGGAAATCGTCAAGTGGTGTTATGTCGGGAACTAACTAAAATCCATGAAGAATATCTACGTGGAGATGTAGACGAACTATTAATGTATCTAAAAGAAAATCAAATCAAAGGTGAATGTTGCTTGATGGTCGCTGGCGATGATGGTAGTTTGACTGAAGCAGAGGAAGTTATTCAAATCTCTTTGAGAGAACAAGTAGAAGCCTTGATTGCAACTGGTGAGAAGCCAAATGCTGCTATTAAGAAAGTAGCTGCGGCAAATCACCTGAAAAAGCAAGAAGTTTATCGACAATTTCATGAATTAGATGAATAGTAGCAAATTCAATAACCAATACACAAAGGCTTAAGGAGCGAAACAGAACCATGTTTTGCTCCTTTTTTGAATGGTGACTTAGTGTACATATGAAAACGATTCGTGTAGAAGAAATTCAATTTTAAAAATAGATATTTTTTTACATGAAACAAAATACACGGACGATTTTTTGCTGAGTAAGTCGAACTATCTTATGATTATGCAAAACGAATGGCATACCCGGTTATCAATGATCATACATTTTTTAAAACCTCAAAGTTAAATTAGAATAGCTTGATAGGGAACAAAAGTTCGACTATAATAACAATGAGAATAAGATCGAGGTGAATACCAATGGAACTACAGTTTCCTTTACATAATGATACATCAAGGAAGATCATCCATATCGACATGGATGCTTTTTTCGCCTCGGTTGAAGAACGCGATCATCCAGAATTTAGAGGGCACCCATTAGTGATTGCTCGCCATCCCAGTGATACTGGTGGTCGAGGTGTCGTGACAACGGCAAATTACGAAGCGAGACAATATGGGATTCATTCAGCGATGAGCGCACAAAAAGCATTTGAATTGTGTCCAACAGCCATTTTTAAACCTGGTGATCATCAAAAGTATTCGGAAGTATCTCAAGTTGTTCGTGAAGTTTTTCGGAGATACACTGAAGTCATCGAGCCAGTTAGTATCGATGAAGCGTATCTAGATGTGACAGAAAACAAAGTGAATTGTAAATCAGCAATTAAAATTGCTCGAATGATTCAAGCAGATATCTGGGAAGCAGTTCATCTAACTTGTTCGGCAGGAGTTAGCTATAATAAATTTCTGGCAAAACTGGCTTCTGATTTTCAAAAACCACGTGGAATTACTGTGGTGACACCTCAAGAGGCTGTCTCTTTTCTAAAAAAATTACCAATAGAAAAGTTTCATGGAGTTGGAAAAAAAACAGTGCCAAAAATGAATGAGCTAGGAGTTTTTACAGGTGCAGATTTATATGAGATGAGCGAAATGCAATTGATTCAAAATTTTGGGAAAATGGGGTATTCCCTTTATCGAAAGGTTCGTGGGATTCATGATTCGCCTGTAAATGTTACGCGAGAGCGAAAATCAGTTGGCAAAGAACATACCTATGGTCAGCCACTCCAGACAGAAGAAGCTGTCTTAGCACAGCTTCGACAGCTAGCAGAGAAGGTAGAAGAAGCACTGAGAAAAGTCCAAAAACATGGGAAAACAGTCGTATTAAAAGTTCGCTATACTGATTATTCAACAATTACGAAACGGATAACCTTACCAGAATACATTTATAAAAAAGAGGCACTTTATTATCAGGCCAGTTTGATTTGGGAAGAAATTCTTGGTGTCGAGAAAGGCATTCGGTTATTAGGGATAACACTCACTAACTTGGATCCTATGACCTATGAAAATATAGTTTTGCCTTTATGGGAATTGAATGATTGATTATAAATAAGAGAAAGCACACTATCTGCGAGGTGCTTTCTCTTATTTGAGTTATTCTGATATATTAGTATTTGCTATTTGTTTTATTAGTAAGGTGAAAAAAATAAAATTGACGTATTGACAAAGCCAAAATTGGCGAATATAATGCAAGTATCAAATTAACTGATATATCAGTTTTAGGAGGGATTCTGTGATTGACTTAAAAGATTGGCAAAAATCAGTAACGGAATTAAAACAAGTTGGCATCGCTATTCCTACTTATGATGTTGATGAAGTTAAGAAAAAAGGGAAAAAATCGCCAGTGTGGCTTCATTTTGGTGGTGGAAATTTATATCGTGGATTTCATGCAGAAATTGCACAGCGATTAGCTGATGCAAATGAATTAACTGCTGGTATTGTTGTTTGTGAAACTTTCGATAAACAAGTAATTGATAAGGCTTACAAACCGTTTCACAGTGATGTAGTAGAAGTTATCATGCATGATGATGGGACCTTAGATAAGAAGCTTTTAGCTGCGACAGCAGATGCTTTCTTTTGTCATCCTAGTGAGAAAGAAAGTTTTGCACAAGTCGTTCAATATTTTGAAAATCCGGCCCTACAGTTTACGACCTTTACGATTACCGAAAAAGGGTATCACTTGAAAGATGCTTCTGGGAATTTTTTTCCTGTAGTAGAAGCGGATATTCAAAATGGCCTTGAAGCTCCGCAACATACGATAAGTATTGTGACGGCTTTATTACACAAACGATTTTTAGCGGGAAAATTACCAATTGCCATGATTTCCACGGACAATTTTTCACAAAATGGAAAGCGATTCCAAAATAGTGTGCTGACAATTGCACAAGGATGGCGAGAAAAAGGCTTTGTATCTCAAGCATTTATCGAGTATTTAACTGATTCTGAAAAAGTAGCTTTTCCTTGGAGCATGATTGATCGTATTACACCAAACCCCGCAAAAGTTGTACAGACGGAACTTGAGAAACTCGGTTTTGTTGATATGGAAATGATCCATACAGAAAAACATACGAATATCGCACCGTTTGTGAATACCGAAGTTGTCCATTATTTAGTGCTCGAAGACCACTTTCCGAATGGACGTCCTGCTTTAGAAAAGGCGGGCGTTATCCTTACAAGTCAAGAGATTGTTGATAAAGCAGATGTGATGAAAGTCACCACTTGTTTGAATCCACTTCATACGGCTATGGCCATCACTGGTTGTTTACTTGGTTATCAATCAATTGCAGCTGAGATGGAAGATGAAGAAATTGTGGGATTAATCAAAGCCATTGGGTATCAAGAAGGCTTACCAGTAGTAGAAGATCCAAAAATAATTGATCCCAAAGAATTTATTGATGAGGTGATTGAAAAACGTTTGCCTAATCCCAATATTCCAGATACACCACAACGAATTGCAAGTGATACTTCCCAAAAAGTAGCGATTCGGTTTGGCGAAACAATTAAAAAGTATGCAGAGAGATCAGCTACACAATCACTTGTATTTATTCCAGTAGCAATTGCTGCTTGGTTGCGTTATTTGTTAGCAATTGATGATGAAGGAAATACATTTGTACCAAGCTCTGACCCACTATTACCTGAATTACAGGAGCAACTAAGAAGTCTTCATTTAGGTGAACAATCTGCGGAAGTGATCCATCACAGTGTTGCAACTATTCTAGCCAATGAAACTATTTTTGGGTCAAATTTATATGAAGTTGGACTTGGTGAAAAAATCGAACAAATCGTAGCAGAAATGTTAGTAGGTCCTGGAGCAGTGAGAAAAACGATTCGTACCTACTTAACAAATTTCGGAGGAAGATAATCATGGAAATGACGTTTAGATGGTATGGTTCACAAGAAGAAAAAATTACATTAGAAGAGATTCGCCAAATTCCAGCGATGAAAGGCATCGTGGGAACGCTTATGGATATCCCCGTTGGAGATGTATGGCCGAAAGAACGAATCAAAGCATTGAAAGAAGAAATTGAAGCAGCAGGATTAACATTAAAGGTAATTGAAAGTGTGAATGTTCATGATGATATCAAGATTGGTTTACCAAGTAGAGACAAATATATTGCAAATTACCAACAAACGATTCGTAATTTAGCTGAATTCGGTATTGAAGTAATCTGCTATAATTTCATGCCGGTTTTTGACTGGGTAAAATCAGATCTTGATTATCGCTTGCCAGATGGGTCTTCAACATTAGCATATATCGCAGCAGACATTCCAGAAGATCCTGAGGAAATCATAAAAAAAGTGGAAAATTCAAGCAATGATTTTGAATTACCCGGTTGGGAACCAGAACGGTTGGCCAAAGTAAAAGAATTACTGCGAGCTTATAAAGAGGTGGATGAAACAAAATTGCGTGAAAACTTTGCCTATTTCTTGAAAGCAATTATCCCAACTTGTGAAGAAGTTGGAATAAAAATGGCTGTTCATCCAGATGATCCACCTTATTCGATTTTTGGCTTACCACGAATCGTGAAAAATCGGGAGGACTTGGACTGGATTTGTCGGGTAGTAGATAGCCCAGCAAATGGGATTACGTTATGTACAGGCAGCATTGCAGAAGATCCAGCAAATAATGTTTATGAAATCATGGCAGAGTTTTGTCAACGAGATCGAATTCCGTTTGCACATGTTCGTAACATTAAATTTATTCAAGGAAAAGATTTCTATGAAGCACCACATAAGTCAGAATATGGTTCATTAGATATGTATCAAATTTTAAAAGCAATGTATGATAACGGGTTTACTGGCTATATCCGTCCTGACCATGGACGCATGATCTGGGGAGAAACGGGACGGCCAGGTTATGGCTTATACGATCGGGCACTTGGAGCGATGTATTTGGATGGCATTTGGGAAGCTTTAGAAAAAGAGCAACAGAAATAATTCTAAACGATTCATTTCAACAGTAATAATGAAGGAGGCTGAGCAAGTTTCAAGTTCAGCCTCTGAATAAAAAATAAAAAGAAGGAAGCGCTTAACTATGTTTTTAGATGAAAATTTTTTATTAACAAATGAAGTAGGACGCAAGTTATTCCATCAATATGCCAAAGAGGAACCAATTATTGATTATCATTGCCATTTAGAGCCAAAAGCTATTTTTGAAAATCAACAGTATGAAAATTTAACTCAAGTCTGGCTCAATGACAAAGGAGCAGGCGATCATTATAAATGGCGCTTGTTGCGAGCAAATGGTGTGGCTGAAGAACTGATTAGTGGCGACGGGGATGATTATGAAAAATTTTTGGCATTTGTTAAAACAATTGAGAAGGCAGTCGGTAACCCAATTTACGAATGGTCGCATTTAGAATTACGTCGATATTTTTCGATTGACTTGATCATTAATCAAAAGAATGCACCAGAGATTTGGCGACAAGCAAATGAAAAAATTCAAACAGACGCATATCGTCCAAAAGAATTATTAAAAATGATGAAAGTCAAGGCAATTTGCACGACCGATGATCCTGCTGACGACTTGAAGTATCATGCAAAATTGGCACAAGAACATAATTCTTTTAAAGTATTGCCAACTTTTCGTCCTGACAACACTTGGGCAATTACTACAGAAGAATATCGTGAATACTTAGATAAATTAGGTGTAAGCGCCCAGATACCAATTCACACATTTTCAGATTTAACAACTGCTTTATCAAGAAGAATCGACTTTTTCCATAAAATGGGCGGACGTTTAGCAGATCAAGGATTAAATACATTTGTATATGCTTCAGCAACAGAAGAAGAATTAGATGTCATTTTAGCACGTGCATTAACTGGAGAAACGAACTTTACAAGAACTGAAGTTGCTCAATTTACAACAGCAATCCAAAAATATTTGATGGGAGAATACTATCAACGTCAATGGACGATGCAAATGCACATGAACGCCTTTCGAAATGATTCAACGAAAATGAAACGAGAAATCGGAATCAATGTTGGTGGTGACTCGATGGGAGATCAAAGTGGACTGACAAAAAATATCGTAAAATTATTTGCAGAAGTTGAAGAAGCAAACCAGTTACCAAAAACGATTTTATACTCGCTGAATCCAAATGACTGGTTACCACTAGCAACTGCTATGCAAAGTTTCCAAGGGGAAATCATTCAAAAACTTCAACTTGGTTGTGCGTGGTGGTTTAACGATACTTGTGAAGGAATGCGCAATCAATTAACCATTATGGCACAACAAAGTTTATTGGCTAATTTTACTGGAATGTTGACTGATTCTCGCAGCTTCTTGAGTTATCCACGTCATGAATATTTCCGCCGCGTGTTATGTCAGCTCCTAGGTGAGTGGGTCGATCAAGGTCGTTTACCTGATGATAATGAATATTTGGGACAAATCGTCAAAGATATTTGTTTTGGCAATGCGCATGAATATTTTGGTTTTTTTGAAAGCTGACGGAAGGTGGATGAAGAGAAATGGATAAGAAAAAACAGTGGGTTTACCAACCTAAAAAGATTACAATTGGTCGTGGAGTGGCTTATGGATTGACTGATTTGATGGGCGGCGGTTGGAATAATATCGTTTCAGGAGTCATTTTTGCTTTCGTGTTGAGCCAAGGAATCAATCCGGCGTTTGCTGGAGCAATCACAGGGATTGGTCGAATTATTGACGCGGTGTTTTCCTTATTCTTTGGTGCAATCACGGATGGCTTTTATCGAACAAAATTTGGTCAACACTTTGGCCGACGTCATTTCTTTATTCTACTAGGCGGAATTTTGTTCACAGTTTTATTTCCATTATTCTGGGTTCAAGCAGACAGCTGGGTTTATTATCTAGTGATTTATGTAGCCATCGAACTTGCAATTGCTATGATTTTGATCCCATGGGAAACTTTGCCAACGGAAATGACCACTGATTACAACCTCCGTACGATTTTATCTAGTTCACGCATGTTTATTTCTGCCACTGGGACAGCGCTTGTTTTCTTAGTGTTAGCAGCGTTGCAGCACATGGAAAATCCGAATGCCTATCTTATTACTGGAATCATTTGGACGGTGATTTTTGTTGTCGCTATTTTTGTTTCTTACCGAACTACTTGGGAACGTCCGTTGACACCAGAATTTTTAGCAGAGTTAGAGAGCCAGCCAAAATTATCTTTAGGTGAATTCGTGAAAAAAACAGTCAAAGATTATTTTTCAACCTTTAAGAATCGTGCATTTCGCCAACATCTAGGTATTTATTTATTGTCATTTACCGGAAAAGATTTTTATTCTACTTTGCTACCAACTTTTATTATTTGTTGTATTCATGGTGTGAAAGAAGATACACCTTGGACACTCCAAGCACTTTCTATTTTTGGTATCGTTGCAACATTAGTGGCTGCACGATTGATGTTGACACATGGACCTCGCTATTTGTTTACACTTAGCTACATCACGATTATCATTACTATGGTTGGTTATTTCTTAACATGGGCACTCCATATCCAAAATGCTTTTTGGGTCTTAGTAATCATTTCAGTTTTTTATCAATGTGCGCGCGCAATTTTAGAATTTACACCATGGAATGTTTTTCCATTTATTCCAGATGTTGACCGCATGATGACACGAGGCGATCGCGCGGGCATCTATGCAGCAGTGATGACATTCTTTAGAAAATCAACGGGTGCATTCGCGTCTTGGATTGCTGGGATTTTATTAGCAGAAATTGGCTTTGATTCAAAAACGATGACGAACTTTACGAATACACCACATCATATTCAAACGGGAATCGCATTGATTTTCTTTATTGCCCCTGTTATATTGATTTCTTGCGCGTTAGTGATGGCACTAACATTCAAATTGAATCGTGAAACACACGAAGTATTGAAACAAGAAATCGATCGCTTAGAAGAAGGCGGATTGAAAGAAACAGTTACACCAGAAGCAAAAAATGTCGTAGAAGAATTAACTGGGCATCCGTATCAAGACGCTTGGCCAAAGCAACCTGTTATTTGATGACCTACTGAATATACTGAATAAAACAAGGAAACTTTTTGATTATTAAAAGGTTCCTTGTTTTTTTGTTGATGACTTTAGTCAGTTTCAATTACGAAAGAGGTTGGAACGAAAAAAACACGCGTACTGCGGGTAGATATTTACTTCATTTTATCTATTTTTGTCAAAAAATAGATAGGTAAAAAATAATACGAGAAATGATTTCCTAGTATACTTTCGAAAAAAGGGGGGAGTCCAAGTGCAAGTCATTGATCTCCAATGTTTTGTGGCAGAAATTGACGGATGTAATAAATATATTTTATTTGATACACGACCAGCTTATGGGCATGTAACAACATATTTAAATAATGAAATTGAGATTGTATTGAAAAAAGATGAAGAAGAAGTGGCATACCTCTTTAATCATAAGTTTGATACAATCATGGATCTTCAAGATTACAAATGGGTCAAATCACAAGCAAGCGAAAGGCAAGTGTCTTATTTTTTACCAGATATAACCATTTATTGTGTGAAAGTGAAAAGAAAAAACACACAAGAAGAATTGTATAAAAAAATTGCGTTACCTCGAAGTTATTCAACGATTGAAATGGTCGATCGACGTTTGACCCGTTTTTTTCAGGAAAGCTGTTTTGAATGGATAGATTGTCAAGAATTAGTACATTTTGATGAACTAATTAGCTGAAAGACTAGACTTAGTCACTTGTTAGCAGTATTTCTGCTATGTACTAAAAAATGAATTATTTTTTTTTGTGTTGATTTTCTATGAATTAAAATAATTATCAAAAAGAAATGAAGATAAAATATGTCTTAGCAAAAGGAAAGAAGGTAAAAAATGAAAATGTTCAAACATAAAAAAAGAAAAGCATTGATTGCTGGACTATTATTTTCAGCATTGATCTTGCCAACTCAGATCAACGCACAAGAAACCAGCAATACCAGTCCTACAGATGGATTGACTACAAAACAAAATGCAACTGAAGTATCACCACGAATTAGTGTCGGAACTGGATATAAGAACTATATCAATAATGTGACGATTACTGGTGGAGGAATGTTAAATATCTCTACTGGCTCAAAATCAATGTTACAAGTGGGTATCGGTACACAAACAAAAACTGTGATTAAAATCGATCCTGAGATTGCTTCTGAGTTTTTCAGTACACCTAATTATAAACAATATATCCACGGAGAAGTAAAAACGAATCCAACCAGTGGAATTGGTACACATCGTCGCGATATTGAAGATATTTGGGAAAAGAAACCAAGTTTAGGTAATCTTTTTAGCCAAGAAACTGCATACTACGATCAGGATCTACAAGCAATCGTTTTGAAAACTGAAAAAGCAATTGCAAGTATCACTGCTTATCAAAATGTTGATTTACGAATTGATTTAGGTAAATGGCATACAGATACTGAAAAAGTAGTTGAAAGAAAATCAATGTATCGTTTTTCTGTCAACTCTGCTTCTGCTGACTGGGGATTAGGATGGAACTGGGGCGGTTCAGAAACAATTTTAGATCAATGGGGCTTATGGGGAGATGGCAATCCATTTGAACGTGGTTCATGGATTGAGGATCCCGTAGAACCTACTTCTTTGAAAACTGAAGATGATGAGCATTTTTCTGGTAATGGAAAGCAAGATATAAGTAATGAACATGAGACAGAATATAGCGTTACCTTAAAAAAAGGAAGTTCTACGATCAAATCAAATATCCAAATGGATGCGACCGGCAATTGGGATGCTGATTTATCTGGATATGGTTTAAAAAATGGCGATACGATTTCAGCCTATGTAGTTGGAAATGAAACACAACCTAATGGAAATGGTGTGAAAGATCGTAAAGAATCTAGTGCGACACGTTACACAGTTGGGAAAGATTCTATTCCTTGGGACCAATGGAAAGTTGTAGCACCAACTATCAATGATGCGTATGACGAAGAAACATTAATCAGTGGATTGCTACCTAATCAAAACTTACAAAAAAATCGTTACTATACTGTGAAAGTATTGGTTGATGGTAAAGAAGTGTATAGTCATGATTATGACGGTGAAAGTAATGAATATCGTGCACCGATTTTCGGTGACGAGCTAGTTAAAGGACAAACAATCGAAGCTTACATTATTGGAAATGAGCCAATCGAAGGAAGTAACGGAACGGTCATCCCTAAAGAAAGTGCACATGTGAAAACTGTTGTTAAGGAAAACCAAGAATCAGAAAATACTTGGGAGAATTGGCAAGTAAATGCACCTAAAATCGATCGTGAAACGACAGAAGGTGATACCTCTGTTGTTGTCGAAATCCCATCGCAAAACCGTTTCAATGGTCGTAGCTATGATATGGAACTTACATTGAATGGTGAAAAGATAGCAACTAAAGCTATTTCAACATCAGGAGCTCAATTAGATATCTCTTTAGATAAGCCATTAAAAGAAAATGATGTCCTAACAGCAAAAGTCATCGGACATGAAGATGGCGAGAAGGACAAAGTCAGTCAAGTAGATCAATGGAAGATCGTTGATAATACCAACTGGTCAGACTGGCAAGTAAATGAGCCAACGTTGAACGAAGTCAAAACAACAGATACAAAATTGACAGGGAACGTAAACGAACAAGATGTTGAAGCAGGACGCACATATGAATTAAAAGCGACACTGAACGAC
>NZ_JAFLWA010000047.1 GCF_017316125.1 Enterococcus sp. DIV0660C
GAAAAATCACTCGTTTTTTTGCTATCATCTGCACAGTAAAATCCAATCATTTGCTTGTAAGAAAATCAGTATGATAAAATTATTTTGTAAAGAAGGAGGTTAGATTATGGGTTGGTTATGGACATTGATCGTTGGCGCAATCATTGGAGCAATTGCGGGCGCCATCACAAACAGAGGAAATTCAATGGGCTGCATTACAAATATCATCGCAGGATTGATTGGTTCAAGCATTGGTCAAGCGATTTTTGGCGATTGGGGACCAAGCGCTGCGGGTATGGCGATTGTACCTTCAATTTTAGGTGCAGTTATTTTAGTTGCAGTTGTTTCATTTTTCTTTGGAAAAAAAGCATAAGCTTTTAAATAAACAAAGCAAGTAAGTGATTACTTTTTGTTGCAAAAGAATTTGTCTAGCATTTGCTAAGCAAGTTCTTTTTTCTTTTTCTTAGGGAAAGAAAGTTAACAAATTTTTTTCATTCATATTCGTACGAGAAACAATAATAATTTGCTATAATAGAAAAAAGAAAGTAAAGAAAGAAGGATTTTATTGATGATGGTACGTGTTGAAAAACTCCGCAAAAAAATGCAAGCAGAAAATTTAGATTCATTTTTAGTTACAAGTCCCTATAACCTTCGTTACTTGACCAATTTCACAGGCACTACTGGTTTAGCAGTTATCACATTGGACAAAGCGTTCTTTATTACAGATTTTCGTTACACAGAACAAGCTGCTAGCCAAGCACAAGGCTTTGAAATCATAAAAAATGTTGGCCCGATTTTTGATGAAGTGGCTGATTTAGTAAAGAGAGAAAACCTAAATGCTTTAGCGTTTGAAGAAACAACGGTATCTTTCCTAGAATACTCAGTGTTAGAAGAAATTATCAATGCAGAATTGATTCCAGTTAGTGGAATGATTGAAGAATTACGTGAAGTAAAAGATGAAGAAGAAATCTCAATCATTGAAAAAGCATGTAGCATTGCCGATATGGCTTATGATCATATTCTAAAGATGATTCGCCCGGGAATGACTGAAATCGAAGTAGCAAATCAAGTGGATTTCTACATGCGTTCGTTAGGTGCAACAAGTGTTTCCTTTGATACGATTGTTGCTAGTGGTTTGCGCTCAGCTATGCCTCATGGTGTAGCAAGTGACAAAGTAATTGAACAAGGTGACTTGATCACACTAGACTTTGGTTGTTATTATCAAGGGTATGTTTCTGATATGACTCGAACATTTGCCATTGGTGATCCTGGCGAGAAATTAAAAGAAATCTATCAAATCGTACTAGATGCACAGTTAGCAGTCTTAGATGCAGCTAAACCTGGATTAACAGGAATCCAATTAGATGCAGTAGCTCGTGACTACATTACAAAACAAGGATACGGCGAAGCGTTTGGTCATTCAACTGGTCATGGTATCGGGTTAGAAATCCATGAAGGTCCGAATGTTTCTGCTCGGGCAGAAAAACAATTTGTTCCTGGAAATGTCATCACAGATGAACCAGGAATTTACTTACCAGGAATTGGTGGCGTGCGGATCGAAGATGATTTGCTAATCACAAAAGAGGGGAACCGAGTGTTGACTCATTCACCAAAGGAATTGATTATTCTATAGTTTCACCTGATGTTTAAAAATTTCTTTTCCTGTTTAACGCACTGACTTTTGTTATAGAAAATAGCTAGATTTAGTGATACACTATAGAAGGACTTTTACGCATGTAGAAGATAGCAGAGCTGGGAGTTTTTCTCCGTAAAGAATTAGGAGGCTATTTATGATTTCTGTAAATGATTTCAAAACAGGATTAACAATTGAAGTGGATGGTGGAATTTGGCGGGTAATTGAGTTCCAACATGTCAAACCAGGAAAAGGCGCTGCATTTGTTCGTTCAAAATTAAAAAACTTGCGTACAGGCGGCGTACAGGAAAAAACTTTTCGTGCTGGTGAAAAAGTAGCAAAGGCTCAAATCAGCAATCGAAAAATGCAATATCTTTATGAAAGTGCAGGAAGCCATGTGTTCATGGATTTAGAAACTTATGAACAAATTGAAATTCCTGAAGAACAGATTAAAGATGAATTGAAGTATATTTTGGAAAATATGGAAGTTAACATTATCATGTACGACGCAGAAATTTTAGGTCTTGAGTTACCCAATACAGTTATCCTTGAGGTTGCTGAAACAGATCCAAACATCAAGGGAGACACATCTTCTGGTGGGACGAAGCCAGCAATTATGGAAACTGGGTTAACGGTTAATGTACCTTTCTTTGTGAACCAAGGAGATAAACTGATTGTTAATACCGGAGACGGTTCATATGTATCTCGTGCTTAGGTAAAAGGAGGAAGAAAAATGGCAGATGAAAAAAATCTTGTCTTAAACGCAAATCAAGACTTAGGAGAAATTGTTATTGCTCCTGAAGTAATTGAAGTAATTATTGGGATTGCAGCATCTAAAGTAGAAGGTGTCTATGGCATGCGTGGTACTTTTGCTAGCAATGTGACTGAATTATTAGGTCGTGCAGCTCATGGTAAAGGTGTCTATCTTGCAAATGAAGAAGATGGCTTGAAAGTGGATATTTATTGCTATTTAGAATATGGAGTATCTGTTCCTAAAGTAGCGATGGATATGCAAGAGCGTGTAGTCCAACAAGTTTTATTTATGACAGACATTGCTTTAGCTGAAGTGAATGTTCACGTGGTAGCAGTGGTACCTGAAAAATTAGAACAACCCGTACTGGAAGAACTTTTTGAAGACGATGAGGACGAAAATGAATAAAGAAATATCGAGACATAAGATTCGTGAAATGGCGTTGCAAGCACTGTTTCCACTAGATTTCAATGCAGATTTAACAAAAGAAGACGCAATCATGCATGCCATTGAGTTAGATCAGCGTGACTTGATCAATGAAGAAGAATCGGAGTTTGTTCCGGTTTATCTGGACACACTAGTTGGTGGTGTGTGTGCGAAGAAAGATGAATTAGATCAAACGATTGAAAAACATTTGAAAAATAATTGGCGTATCAATCGAATTTCAAAAATGGATTTAGTGATTTTGCGTATTGCAATTTTTGAAATGAAATATGTGACAGATGTGCCTGCTCCAGTTGCCTTAAATGAAGCAATAGAGTTAACGAAAACATTTAGTGACGATCGTTCACGTAAATTTGTAAACGGCGTATTATCCAATATTTTAAATGAAATGGAAGCTGGGGCATAGGCCCTAGCTTTTTTTTGAGAAATAAAAATCATTGTTATTGGGTAATCAAATTATATGGTAGAATAAAAAGACAAAAAGTTCAGGGAGTGGTTATATGGCAGTCACAATCAATGGAAAAGAATTAGCAGAAAAAATGCAAACAGAAATTGCCGAAAAAGTGCATGAACTCAATGAAGTTGGTATCCATCCTGGCCTAGTCGTTTTATTAGTGGGAGAAAACCAAGCGAGTCAAGTTTATGTTCGAAATAAAGAACGTGTTGCAAAAGAAATTGGTATCCACTCAAAAGTAGAACGTTATCCAGAAACCATTTCTGAAGAAGAATTACTTTTAGAAATTGAAAAATATAATCAAGATCCATTGT
Organism: Enterococcus sp. DIV0660C; assembly: GCF_017316125.1. Classification (GTDB taxonomy): domain Bacteria; phylum Bacillota; class Bacilli; order Lactobacillales; family Enterococcaceae; genus Enterococcus_B. Next base: position 3,576 of record NZ_JAFLWA010000047.1, read on the forward strand.
TCCATGGAATCTTAGTACAATTACCTTTACCAAAACATATCAACGAAGAAAAAGTATTATTGGCAATCCAACCTGAAAAAGATGTCGATGGCTTCCATCCGATGAACCTTGGACGTTTATTTGCTGGTGATCCAGATATGATCCCCTGCACACCATATGGGATCATGAAAATGTTTGAAGCTTATTCAATTGATCCTGCTGGAAAGCGTGCAGTAGTGATTGGGCGCAGCAATATTGTTGGTAAGCCAATGGGACAGCTATTATTGATGGCAGATGCGACAGTCACCATTGCGCATTCAAAAACAAAAGACTTACCAGCGCTTGCTCGCGAAGCGGATATTTTAGTTGTTGCGATTGGACGCGGTCATTTTGTAACAAAAGAATTTATTAAACCTGGGGCAGTAGTGATTGATGTTGGGATGAATCGAAATGAAGCAGGCAAGCTAATTGGAGATGTCAAATTTGATGAAGTTGAGCCGTTAGCAAGCTATATCACGCCAGTACCTCGAGGTGTTGGTCCCATGACGATTACGATGCTGATGTATCAAACAGTTAAGTCTGCCGAAGCTTTTGGAGCAGGTGAATAAATGGCACAAGAATATTTAACAGTAACCTCGTTGACTAAATATCTAAAAAGAAAGTTTGATTTAGATCCTTATTTGGAACGAGTATATCTGACTGGTGAAATTTCTAACTTTCGCTTGCGGGCAAACGCACATCAATACTTCAGCTTGAAAGACGATCATGCAAAAATCTCGGCAATTATGTTTAAAGGCGCGTTTCAAAAACTGAAATTTCAACCAAAGGAAGGAATGAAAGTTCTCGTTGTCGGTCGAATTTCACTTTATGAAGCTGGTGGCTCTTATCAAATCTATGTGGAGCATATGGAACCAGATGGTATCGGTGCGTTGTATCAAGCGTTAGAAGAAAGAAAAGATAAGTTGATGAAAGAAGGTCTGTTCCAAGGACCAAAAAAACCATTACCGCGTTTTCCTAAACGAATTGCTGTTCTAACTAGTCCTAGTGGTGCAGTTATTCGAGATATCATTACGACGGTAAAGAGGCGTTATCCAATTGCTCAGTTAGTATTGTTTCCTACTGTGGTTCAAGGAAACCAAGCAGCAGACGATGTGGTGAAAAATATTGGACGAGTGGAAGCTCTGGGAAATTTTGATACGATGATTATTGGCCGGGGCGGGGGATCAATTGAAGATCTTTGGCCTTTTAATGAAGAACGGGTTGCTAGGGCAATCTATGCGGCAAATACGCCAATTATCTCTTCTGTCGGACACGAAACAGACACAACAATTGCTGACTTAGTTGCGGATGTGCGTGCTGCCACACCAACGGCAGCGGCTGAATTAGCGGTGCCGGTATTATCAGAAGTTTTGTTGAAAATCAATGAACGCCAAGCCCGTTTAGAGCAGGCTTTTTCGCGTCAAATCCAAACGAAGCAACAACGTTTTGAACATTTGAAGCAGTCTTATGTCTTCAGGCAACCAGAACGACTATATGAGGGACAAACGATTAAGTTAGACCACTTCAAGCAACGTTTACAACAAGCTGCACAACAAGTGTATTATGAAAAGGAAAAGCAAGTTATTTCTCTTAATCACCAACTCGAACAGGTAGCTCCTGATTATCGGATAAAAACAGCTAAACAAGAAACAGATTATCTACAGCAACGTTTGAAAGAAAAAATGGAACAATATATGCAACAACAAAAAAATCATTTTCAAACAGCTGTTCAATCACTTGATTTACTAAGTCCGCTGAAAATCATGGGGCGAGGGTATAGCTATACGACATTACCTACTAATCAAGTAGCTAAGAGTGTGACAGAGGTCCAACAAGGAGAACTACTGACTGTTCACTATCAAGATGGGCGAGTTATTACAAAAGTCCAAGAAATCGAAGAAGGAGAATAACCGATGGAAAATCCAACATTTGAAGAATCATTGCAAGAATTAGAAAAAATCGTCGTACAATTAGAACAAGGCGATGTCCCACTGGAAAAAGCATTGGATGCATTTAAACGCGGGATGGAGCTAAGTAAGCAATGTCAAGATACATTAGCAAAAGCAGAAGAAACTTTGACTAAAATGATGACTGAAACAGAGGAAGAAGTCGTTTTTGGTGAGAGCGAGGAAGCTTGATGCAATTAACCAAATTTACAGCAACTAATTTGCCGATAGTTGAACAAGAAATCACCCAATTTTTAATGGAATATACAAGTGATGAAACGCTGAAAGAAAGTATGCTTTATTCGATTAATGCTGGTGGGAAGCGAATTAGACCATTACTGCTTTTAGCAGCAATAAATTCTTTTGGCGAAACATTGACCACTCCGATGTATCAAGTAGCAGGTGCTCTTGAAATGGTCCATACGTATTCATTGATCCATGATGATCTACCTGCAATGGATAATGATGATCTACGTAGAGGAAAACCAACAAACCATAAAATTTTTGGTGAAGCAATTGCTATTTTGGCTGGCGATGGCCTGTTGACGGGTGCCTTTCAATTGATTAGTTTGACACAACTAGAACCTTCGAAAAAATTATTGCTTATTCAACAATTGGCAAGTAGTAGTGGAGCTCAAGGAATGGTTGCTGGACAAACGGCAGATATTTTAGGTGAAAAGCAAGAATTGACTATAGACGAACTTGCCTTTGTCCATGAACGAAAAACGGGTCGTTTGATTCGTTATGCGTTGTTAGCAGGTGGTGTTTTAGCCAATCAACCTGAAGAAGTTCTACTTTGTTTACAAAAATTGGCTGGACATCTTGGCCTTGCTTTTCAAATACGGGATGATTTATTAGATGTGGTGAGCACAACCGAAAAATTAGGTAAAACTGCTGGCAAGGATGCGCAAGAAGGAAAAAATACGTATCCACGTTTGTTAGGAATTGAAAAAACGTATGAAGCTTTGGCAAACGAAATCCAACAAGCAAAGGAATTAGTTACACAGTTGGAAAAAGATGTTTTAGTGTTTGAGGGGGATCTGCTACGTCAATTAATCAAACAATTTGATATAGAGAAATGAGGAAAAAAATGGAAAAAGAACGTGTAGACGTTTTAGCCGTTAAACAAGGACTATTTGAAACCAGAGAACAAGCAAAACGCTCGGTTATGGCTGGTTTGATTTATAACGAAAAAAATGAACGTTTTGACAAACCGGGGGAAAAGATTCCTGTAACGAATGAACTGAAAATCAAGGGGAAAAAATTGCCCTATGTTTCTCGTGGGGGCCTTAAGCTAGAAAAAGCGTTAAAAGTTTTTGACCTGACTGTTCAAGATAAAGTGTTATTAGATATTGGTGCTTCTACAGGAGGATTCACTGATGCAGCGTTACAAAACGGGGCAAAGATGAGCTATGCCTTAGATGTTGGCTACAATCAACTTGCTTGGAAAATTCGTCAAGATCCACGAGTAGTTGTGATGGAACGTGTTAACTTCCGCTATTCAAAACCAGAAGACTTCGAACAAGGTGTACCAGAGGTAGCAGTGATTGATGTATCTTTTATTTCACTCAAACTAATGTTGCCACCGTTACATGCGATTTTGGCAGATCACGGGGAAGTAGTTACGTTGATCAAACCTCAATTTGAAGCTGGGAGAGAAGCAGTAGGGAAAAATGGGATCGTCCGGAATGCTCAGACACATCAAAAAGTAATAGAAGATATCTTAGCTTTTGCAATGGAGAGTGGCTATGATGTCTTAGAATTGAGTTTTTCACCAATTACAGGTGGCGAAGGAAATATTGAATTTCTAGCACATCTCCAAAAAGTTTCTGGTAAAGGAACTATGAGCCCGACAATTGATATTTCAGCAGTTGTCACCAATGCGCATGAACAATTTGAACAAAAGTAAGCGGTTTGCAGATTTCTTCTTTCTTAAGCCGAAAAAATAAGCTATCATTAACAAGAAGAATGAGCTAAGGAGCGAAAAGCAATGAGAAAAAAAGATCGACACCGTTTGATTACTCGATTATTGAGCGAGCGTGATATCCGGAAACAAGAAGAGTTTGTCGAAATTTTGAAAAACAAAGGAATTTCTGTAACTCAAGCCACAATTTCTCGGGATATTAAAGAACTAAAGTTGATTAAAGTTCCCGCTTCTGATGGTGGCTACCGGTATAGTTTGCCAGCAGAAACAAGCGAAGATGTTCAAACAAAATTAGAAAAAATTTTAAAAGATGCTTTTGTCGCAGTGGATCAAATGGAAAAATTTGTTATTTTGAAAACTTTACCTGGAAATGCTTCTGCAGCAGCGAATCTAATTGATAAATGTTACAAGAAGGAACTGTTTTCGATTATCAATGATGATGACAATGTTTTGATGATTACACGTACAGAAGAAGATGCAGTCTCATTAAAAAAAGATTTCTTACATTACTTGTAATTAAGGGGTGATTGCTGTGTTACAAGAAATTAGTATTACCAACTTTGCAATTATTCCGGAGTTGCAATTGTCTTTTCACGAAGGGATGACGGCACTGACTGGTGAAACGGGAGCTGGAAAATCAATCATTATTGATGCTTTAGGATTACTAGCAGGTGGTCGTGGTTCAAGTGATTATATTCGTCAGGGCGCAGACAAGTGTATTCTTGAAGGACTGTTCGAGTTACCTAAACAGCCAGGTTTTTCTGATCTAATGGAAGAGTTAGGAATTGAATCAGATGAGGATAACTTAATTGTTCGACGAGATATGGCATTGACAGGAAAAAATATTTGTCGTGTCAATGGACACATTGTGACTTTGGCGAATTTGCGACGAATTGGTGCTTTTTTAGTTGATATTCAAGGACAAAATGAACATCAGGAATTGTTGCAACCTGAATCACATCTAATCTTACTGGATCAGTTTGGTGATGCCGCTTTCCAACAAAAGAAAAAATTATATCAAAAATTATATCGAAATTATCGAACGTTAGAAGCAAAAGTTCGTAAAGTTCAACAAAATGAGAAGTCTTTTGTTCAACGGATGGACATGCTTCACTTTCAGCAAGAAGAGATTGCAGCAGCTAAACTTCAATTAGGTGAAGAAGAGCGATTGGTTGAAGAGCGTGACAAATTAAGTAATTATCAGAAAATCGTAGATAGCTTGAACGCTGGATATAGTGCGCTAGATAATGGTGAGCAAAGTAGCGTTGACGGTATTGGACGAGCGGTTTCAGAAATGCAGGGGATTGCGCATTTAGATCCAGAGTATGAAGCGATTTTTGATAATATTCAAAATGCTTACTATCTGTTACAAGATGCAGTAGGAGATATGAGTCGCCAAATTGATCATTTGGAACTTGATGACAATCGTTTGGAAGAGGTAAATCAACGATTAGAAGTAATCCGTCAATTGAAACGAAAATATGGCGAGTCGATTGAAGCTATCTTGTCTTACTATGAGGAAATTACCAAAGAGTTAGGTGACTCTGATTTTTCTGAGGGTCAGTTAGAGAAAATGAAAAAAGAACTCGAAGAAAAGACAACAGAACTTCATCAGCAAGCGATGATTCTGCGTGAGCAACGACAAAAAATTGCTAAAGAACTTGAGGCGTCAATTTTACAAGAATTAAAAGGATTGTACATGGAAAACACAGAATTTGAAGTTCGTTTTACACAAGAAGAAACAATTTTTGACCAAAATGGATTTGATCAAGTTGAATTTTACATAACGACAAATCCTGGTGAACCATTAAAACCTTTAGTAAAAGTTGCTTCTGGAGGAGAATTATCGCGAATGCTATTAGCGTTAAAAACGATTTTTTCTTCGGAGCAAGGTGTGACAAGTATTATTTTTGACGAAGTGGATACTGGCGTCAGTGGTCGAGTTGCGCAAGCAATTGCAGATAAAATTGCCCAAATATCAAAGTACTCTCAAGTTTTGTGTATCACACATCTTCCACAAGTTGCCGCAGTTGCGGATTACCAATACTACATTGTGAAAGATGTTATTGCGGGTCGAACACAAACTTCAGTTTCAGAGCTTGCTGAACCACAAAGGATTGAAGAAATTGCTCGGATGTTAGCTGGAAGTGAAATTACGCCATTAACGATTGAGCATGCGAAAGAGTTATTGAAAATGGCAAAAAAAAATCACAATTAAAAAAGCATTGGCTATCT
>NZ_JAFLWA010000048.1 GCF_017316125.1 Enterococcus sp. DIV0660C
TATCTTTGAGGGTGTTTCTTTTGATCTTAATAAAAGGAGGTGCGACAAAAGTCTTGTCATACCTCCTTTTAAGAATAAACGGTGTTCTCCAAGCAACTCCTCAAAATAATTCTCAACTGTCCTAAAATATGAAAAGCTATTTTTGTCAGTTTCTCATTATTTTTTCGAAGCTGGTCGCTTGGAGCCACAACCTCATTCACGGTGTTCCCCAAGTAACTCCTCGATATAGCTTGCATTCACTTCAAAATAAGAAAAGGTATTTTGCGTGACTGCGTACTATGCTGTCAGAGCTAAACATTTTACGCCACAACCTTTATTTATTGTGTCAAACGACTGCGTTTTTCAGGTTCAGCATGGGCCAAACGACTTGCTGCAGATGCGGCAATCGCGCCGACGATATCATCTAAAAATGTGTGGACATGGTCACCATCATGACGATTCAATTGTTTTAAAATTCCTGGTTTCACTTTGTCAATATAGCCGTAGTTGGTAAATCCAATCGTTCCGTAAACATTCACAATCGATAATGCAAGAATCTCATCAATTCCGTACAAGCCTTCATCGTCTTCGATAATGTGTTGCAAAGGATCCATCAACTGTTTTTGTTCCGCTAAGATATCTAACTGAATGCCAGTGATGATCGCATTGTGGACTTCTCGTTTTGTTAGGACTGAATCAACGCTTTCCGCACAGTCTTCCAAGGTCAAGTCGGTGATATAATCTTTTTGCAAAAACATGACTAATTCTGCAATATCTTCAATTGTTACCCCACGTTCAAGTAAAAGAGCTCGTGCTTTTTCTTCTAATGTTTCCTTTTTGATAACCATGGTATTCCTCCTTCAAACAATCTATAACTTTATGTTAGCTTAATCAAGAAAAAAAGCAAGGAGGATACCTTTGCACCTGAGGCCTATCACAAGTGAATGATGGTCATCTTTCAGGACGAAGACGTTTATCATATAAACTGGTACTATGTCCCGGTTGTGCTCGCTCTTTAGGATTGATGTAATGTAAAGCATTGTTGACAGCAGTCGGAGCCTCACCAAATCCTGTAGCAATTAATTTTACTTTGCCATCATAAGAACAAATATCACCCGCAGCATAAATTCCGGGAATCGAGGTTGACATATCGGAATTTACCATGATTGCTTGACGAGAACTTTCCAGTCCCCAAGAGGCAATTTGTCCTAAATTAGAAGTGAAACCATAATTGACAATCAAAGAATCAATGCTTAAATCAATCGTTTCATCACTTTTTACCTTTTTTAAACGAAGATCGGTTAACTGATTTGTTTCACCGGCTAAGTCTTCAATCAAATAAGGTGTTAACAAATGAACCGATGAATTTTTTAATTGGGCAACGCTGTGCTCATGTCCACGAAATTCGCTTCGACGATGGATCAGATAGACTTCGCTCGCAATTGGTTCAAGCATCAATGCCCAATCAATAGCAGAATCTCCACCACCGGCAATTGCTACTTTTTTTCCGGCATATTTCATTAAATCATTGACATAATAATCTAAACCGTTGTTCTCAAATTCATCGGCGCCTTCGATGGCTAATTTTCTTGGTTGAAACGAACCATTTCCTAATGCTAAAATTACTGCTTTTGAATAATGGATCCCCTTATTGGTAATGATTTCGATCACATCGTCTTCACGTGTAATGGAAAGAACTTCTTCTTCTAAATGAAATGTATGATTAAAAGTCGTCAATTGTTTTTCAAGATTGCCGACCAATTCGTTTGCTTTAATTGCAGGATAACCTGGGATATCATAAATATATTTTTCTGGATACAAAGTGGCTAACTGGCCGCCAAGTTGAGGCAAACTGTCAATAATCTTTGTTTTTGCTTGTCGCATTCCTGCATAAAATGCGGCAAACATGCCAACGGGTCCAGCACCGATAATGGTAATATCATAAATGTCCATAAAAACTCCTCCTCCAGACACACTATAGCAGAATTTAACTGAGAATGCTTCTCAAATAAATAAATTTTACTTGGAGTTTAACCTTTCTTTTTAGGAATCTAATCTAGTTTTTTGAATAGACATTCGGTATTATGTTATTATTTGATAGTAAGAAAACATTAGGAGGAACCAAACATGGCATTTCCACAATTAGATTTAGCAAATGAAAAAGGTCCAAAAGCAACAATCAAAACAAATCGCGGAGACATCACAGTGCAATTGTTTCCTGAACTAGCACCTAAGACAGTTCAAAACTTTATTGAATTAGCTAAAAAAGGATACTATGATGGTGTCATTTTCCACCGTGTCATTCCTGATTTCATGATCCAAGGTGGCGACCCAACTGGAACTGGTATGGGAGGAGAAAGTATCTACGGTGAAAGTTTTGAAGATGAATTTAGTCGTGAATTATTTAACTTGCGTGGTGCTTTATCAATGGCGAATGCTGGTCCAAATACCAATGGTAGCCAATTTTTTATCGTAAACAATGAAAATGTTCCTGCTAATATGCTCGGACAACTTGAAGGGGCTGGGTTCCCTGCGGAAGTTATCGAAGCTTATAAAGGCGGAGGAACACCTTGGTTAGATTTCCGTCACACAGTCTTCGGCCATGTTGTTGAGGGGATGAATGTTGTCGATGAGATTGCAAATGTACAACGTGGACCACAAGATCGACCAGTTCATGATGTAGTAATCGAAACAATTGAAATTTCAGAATAACTATCAGTCAATATGCTAGTAATGTAAAAGAGGTTGTGGTCCAAGGCTTCAAGCAATAAGAAGAAATTCTCGAAAATGGTTACTCAAACTTTTGTGAAATTTCGGCTTATTACCGAAGAAGTTGTGTTGATAACACCGTTTATTCGTATAAAAGGGACTGAGACAAAAACGTTGTCTCAGTCCCTTTTTGTTTTTTTGATAGAAAGATTACTTTTCAAAAGATTGTTTGATTCGTTGTAATCCTTCTAATAAAGTTGTTTTTGGGCAAGCAATATTCAAACGCATATGACAGTGTCCTGCTGGACCAAAAGAAATTCCTGGATTCAAGACAACTTTTCCTTTTTTAATCAAACAATCTTGCAATTCTTGGTCATTTGTTTCGTATGCGGAAAAGTCTAACCACATTAAGTAAGTACCTTCAGGTTTCATGACACGCACAGCCGGCATTTCTTCTTGGAAAAAGGAACAAACAAGTGAAACATTTTCTTCTAAATAAGGAAGCAACTCGGAAAGCCAAGTTTCACCAGTTTCGTAAGCCGCCTGAGTCCCAATTAAGCCAAACGTATTAATTTCTTGTTGCTGATTAGTGAGGAGACGTTGCTCAAAAGCTGCTTTAAGTTTTTGATCTTTGATAAACACCATCGAATGTTTGATTGCAGCTAAATTAAATGTTTTTGTAGCAGATGTAAAAATAATCATTTGGTTGCGTAGCTTCGAATTGATTGTCAACATTGATGTAAACTGATTACCAAATAAGATGAGGTCATGGTGGATTTCATCACTGAATATAAAAACTTGATAGTTTAAACACAATTCTGCTAGCTGAGTTAATTCAGCTTTTGACCACACACGCCCCCCTGGATTATGGGGATTACATAAAATTAGCGCTTTGACATTGTGTTGTTGTATCTTTTGCTCCATATCTGCAAAGTCCATTTCGAAATGATTGTTTTTTTCTATTAAAGGACTTCGAATCAACTTTCGCTGATTGTTTTCTACTATAGAAGAAAAGGGTGGATAAACAGGATCATGGATCATGATTGAATCACCTATTTCGGTAAAAGTTTGAATACCAACCGCTAAACTGGATAAAACACCGCTCGAGAAGACAATCTCTTCCTTTTTTAAATCAACTTGATGTTGATCTTTTTCCCATTGAATAATAGAGTTGTATAATTCATTAGGGATCGTTGAATAACCAAATAAACCCTTTTGTACGTAGCTACTTAAAGCTTGAGTAACGCTTTTAGGAGAAAGAAAATCCATGTCTGCTACCCAAAGAGGTAATAAATCAGATGCGTGATATGTTTCAGTGATACCATCCCACTTTACGCTATGCGTATTTTTTCTCGTTATTTGCTGATCAAATTCTACCATTTCAAGGCCCCCGATTTAACTTGTTTATTTTCAAAACTTCTTTTTTTAAATCATATACAGTATAATGAAAGATGCGAAGAGAGGGAAGTAAATGACTTATAAAATTGGACAAATAATTGAAGGAAAAGTAACTGGGATACAACCCTATGGTGCGTTTGTTTCTCTTGACGAAGAAACGCAAGGATTGATCCATGTTTCAGAAGTACAATCAGGTTATACAAAAAATATTCATACGTTGTTGACAATTGGGCAACCAATCAGAGTACAAATTATTGATATTGATGAGTACTCTCAAAAAATCAGTTTATCTCTAAGGACGTTAGAGAACAAAAGTCCAGTAGTTGCACACCGCAGAAAAAGGTACTTTACAAATAAAAATAGAAAAATTGGTTTTAAAACGATCGAAGAACAACTGCCCATTTGGATCAAAGAAGCATTGATTGAATTGGAGAAAAAAGAAAACAAGAAATAAAAAGTGTATTTTTTCTGAAAATATGCTAAAATTTTTTTGTAAGCCATAGAACAAGAACGAGTTGATCGAGGTGGAGATTTTGGCAAGCAAAAGAGTCGCTGGTACAATTATGTTGCATTTGGAGGATGGATCAAAGAGGTTTCTGGTTCATTCAATTGATGATACGCTAGAATTTGCGTTAGCAGATCTTTCTGAAGGGAAGACTGGTCTAGCCAATATGCTTAATTTTTTAAAGGAGATCGTTCATATCGATGTGAGTCAAATAAACTTGATGGAGTTGACTAACACTCATATTGGACATGAAAATGTTCCCTTGTTTGTTTTTGAAACAGAGCAGAAGAATCAGGATGGTGAACTAGCAGAAGGCTATCTTTGGGAAGAATCAGGGCAGATGCGAGCTGTTCTTGGGACTTACGAAGTAGAGGGTGTCCCTCTTTTCTAATTAGAAACTACAAAATAAAAAGAAGATTGAATTTTTTTCAATCTTCTTTTTTTGCTTTTTTGACCCAACAAACAAGTGAAATGTTCCGTTTTATGAGTTTTATACACATATTTTGCTGTTTAATCCAATACTTGATAAGTAAAACACGAAAATTAAGAGAAAAACAAATAATAGATAGTTTAAAAATGATCAAAATTGCAGTTGACCAATCAAAAAAAGAATGATAAATTAGACAACGTTGAAGCGAAAGTAACATTCATGAAACTTTCGTAAATAACATGAAAAATAGTTGTTGACTTGTGAGTTATCACATGATAAGATAACTAAGTCGTTTAGAAAGAACCTCTTAAGAAGCTTGATTTCATCAAGAAAAACTTCAAAAAAAGTTCTTGACAAATAACAAAAGATACGATATGATAAATGAGTTGCTGAAAGATTTCTTAAACGAAATCGAAAAAACTTTTTCAAAAAAGAGTTGACATTTAAATGTCACTCTGATATGATATAA
>NZ_JAFLWA010000049.1 GCF_017316125.1 Enterococcus sp. DIV0660C
GCCACGCAACGGTAAAAAAAACAGATGAGCAATTAAGCTCATCTGTTTTTTTGTATTCTTTTTACTATGATTATTCAGCAAGAAGTTTCTCAATGTCATCAACCATTTTTTCAGGAGAAGTTTGTGGAGCAAAACGTTTAACGACGTTCCCATTTTTATCAATTAAGAATTTAGTGAAATTCCATTTAATTGCATTGGTCATGGTACCTGGTGCATTTTCCTTCAAATAGGCGAATAATGGATCAGTAGTTTCTCCATTCACTTCGACTAATTGATGCATCGGAAATGAAACTCCATAAGTCGTTCGACAAGCTTGTGCCGCTTCTTCAGCAGAATCTAGTTCTTGTTTAAATTGGTTAGACGGAAAGCCTAAAACAACCAATCCTTTTTCTTTATAAGTAGTGTAAATTTGTTCAAGTTGTTCAAATTGTGGTGCAAGTCCGCATTTTGTTGCAGTATTAACGATGATCATTGGATGATTCTGGTAGTTGCTTAAAGAATAAGTGGTTCCATTTTCTAAAGTCGCATCAAAATCATAAACTGTCATAAAAATTCTCCTTTACGAATTGAGTAAGTACACATTTATTATAGAACAAAAAAACTGAGAAGCTTATGTAAAAGCTCTCAGTTTTTTGTTCAATTATGCAAAGACTTCAGACCATTCGTCGCGTTTTGCTAAGAATTTACGTGCTAACTCTTGTGCACCTTCTAAAGTATGGCTTGCAGCCCAACCACATTGTGTTTCATTACTTGCAGGCACTTCAGTAGCTTCAAGTACATCATTCATTGTCTTTTCTAAAACATCTAGTACATCATCATAGCTTTCATGATTTAGCACAGTTAAGTAAAATCCTGTTTGGCAACCCATTGGAGACCAGTCCACAATGTAGTCAGCATGATTACGAATTAGTTCAGCAGTTAAATGTTCAAGTGAATGTAAGCTGGGCATATCCATATGCTCTTTGTTTGGTTGCTTGAAGCGTACATCGTATTTAATGATTACATCACCATTTTCACCAGTTTTGCGATCTGCAACACGGATATAAGGTGCTTTTACTTTTGTGTGATCTAGATTGAAACTTTCAACGTTCATTTTCATGTAAATTACCTCGATTCATTTTTTGTTCAGTGGTGATAGCTAAATTCTAACATTTATTTGGACTAAGTTGTAGGTACATCCATGATTTTTAACCTTATTTCTATAAATAAGAGCATTTACTTAGTGATTTTTATTTTATCAAGCGCTTGAGTTAAGTCTGCTAATAGATCCTCTACATGTTCGATACCTACAGAAAGACGAATCAATCCATCTTTGATTCCCGCTTTTTCCCGTTTATCTTTTGGAATAGAAGCATGTGTCATAATCGAAGGAACTTCAACTAAACTTTCCACGCCGCCTAAACTTTCTGCTAGAATAAATAATTTTAATGATTCAACAAAAGGTACTGCTTCTGCATCTTCTTTTAAGTCAAAAGAAACCATACCGCTGAAACCACTCATTTGTGCTTTTGCAATCTGATAGTTTGGATGGCTTGTTAGTCCAGGGTAATAAACAGTTTCAACAGCTGGATGATTTTCAAGAAAATTTGCTACTGCCAAAGCATTTTTTTGATGTGCTTCCATTCGCACACTTAGAGTTTTGATCCCTCGTTGGATAAGCCAACTATCCTGAGGGCCTAAGACTGCGCCTATCGCATTTTGTAAAAAACCAATTCTTTCTGCTAATTCTGCTTTATTAGTGGTGACTAAACCAGCAACAACATCACTGTGCCCGCCGAGATATTTTGTTCCACTGTGAACGACGATGTCTGCACCAAGTGCTAGTGGCTGTTGGAAATAAGGTGTCGCAAATGTATTGTCAACAATCGTTAAAAGATCATGTTTTTTTGCTATGGCAAGACTGGTTTTTAAATCAGTGATTTTAAGAAGTGGATTACTTGGTGTTTCAAGGTAGAGTGCTTTAGTGTTTGACTGAATCGCTTGTTCAATTTGGTTAAGATCACTTGTATCAATAATTGTGTACACTAAGCCAATTTTAGAAAATACTTTATCAACTAGTCGAAAAGTTCCGCCATAAACATCATCACCAAGTAAGACGTGATCACCGGGTTCAAATAGCGAGAAAACCGTATGGATTCCTGCCAAACCGGAGGAGAAGGCAAAACCTTGAATTCCGCCCTCAAGGTCTGCAATTAGTTCTTCCAATGCGAACCGTGTAGGGTTACCTGAACGAGAATACTCGTATTTTTTTGGTTGACCAACACCATTTTGTCGATAAGTGGATGTTTGATAAATTGGAACGCTCACGGCACCTGTAGTTTGGTCTTCACTAATACCACCATGAATTAATTTTGTTTGAATATGCATGATAATTCCTCCTATAAATAAATGTTTTTTGAAAGATAACGGTCACTTGCATCTGGGAAAATAGTTACGATTGAGCTTCCTGCTGGCAATCGTTGTGCTTCTTTGAGTGCTGCTGCAAAGGCGGCACCACTTGAACTGCCAACTAATAATCCTTGATTCTTAGCCAAAGCACGCGTGTAATAAAATCCTTCCTCATCTGAAATAGTTTCAAAACGAGTAATAGGTAAGGAGTCAAGAAATGGAGGAATGAATTCCACACCAATTCCTTCGATTTCATGAGAACCTGCTTTACCACCATTTAAAATCGAGCCCTCCGGTTCCACACCAATTAGTTGAATATCACTTAGTTGTTCCTTAAGATAACTTGCTGTGCCAGAAAAAGTACCTCCACTACCAATTCCGGCTACAAAACTATCCATTTTTCCTGCTAGTTCGTCAACTAATTCTGGCCCGAGTGTGTGATAATAAGTGGCTGGATTATCAGGATTTTCAAATTGTTTTGGTAGATAAACGTTTTCTAATTCAGCTGCTAATTCCTGGCTTTTTTTGATAGCACCGAGCATTCCGAGCGAAGTAGGTGTATGAATGATCTCTGCACCTAACGCTTTCATAAGCTGTTGTTTTTCAATACTAAACTTTTCTGGTACTACAAAAATCGTTTTTAAACGATAATTTAAAGCAGCTAAGGCTAACCCAATTCCGGTATTGCCGGCGGTTGGTTCAATGAATATTGTATCTTGGTTGATTTTTCCAGTTTTCAATCCTTGCTCAATCAAATAAAGACCTAGTCGATCTTTGACGCTACCTCCAGGATTCAAATATTCAAGTTTTGCATAGATTTTAGATCCTTTTGGTATTGCATATGCATTGTGTGTAAATTCAAATAAAGGTGTTTTGCCAATATAGTCTTGAATCCTTGTTAATATCATAGCTTCCTCCTAAAAAATTCGATAAAAAAGGAGCTGACTATTAAATCAGCTCCTAACTATCATAAATTAATCATGTATTCCAAGAGAATACACGTAAATTATGAAGGGCAGTTAATAGACACGACAAATAGTATGCTGCTTTTTTGCACCATACAACAACAAGTAGTCAATTGGACAAAGTTGTGTTGTTTGATCATCATGTCGTTCCTCCAGTAATATTTTCATCAAAAATAGCATGAAAAAATATCAGAGTCAAAGTATTTGATGGTTTTTAGTGATAGGAATAATTGAATAGGGTGCATGATAAAGTGGATCACAGAAGCAAATGAAGAAGTGTTGCTAGATAAAAATGAAGATTTGCTAGTCTTATCCACTGTTGTTTGATACAATAAAAAAGATGATGATAAACAAAAAAGGAGCAATTTAAATGATTTCAGCAAGCGATTTAAAAGCCGGTATGACATTTGTACAAGATGGAAAATTAATTAAAGTTTTAGACGCAAGCCACCACAAACCCGGTAAAGGAAATACGGTTATGCGTATGAAACTAAAAGATGTTCGTTCTGGTGCAACATATGATACAACTTTCCGCCCAGAAGAAAAATTTGAAAAAGCACACATTGATACAAAAGCAGTTCAATACTTATACACAATGGATGATACAGCATTCTTCATGGATTTAGAAACATATGAACAATATGAAATTCCTGTTGAAACAGTTGAAGAAGAAATGAAATACATCTTAGAAAATATGGAAGTAAAAATCCAATTTTTCGGTAGCGAAGTAATTGGTGTACAATTACCAACAACTGTTGTTTTACGTGTTGTTGAAACACAACCTTCAATCAAAGGTGCAACAGTAACTGGTTCAGGCAAACCAGCGACAATGGAAACTGGCTTAGTTGTCAACGTTCCTGACTTTGTTGAAGTAGATGAATTATTAGAAATCAACACAGCTGAAGGTTCTTATATCAAACGTGCCTCAAAATAATGAAAGAAAAAAAGTGCCGCAAAG
>NZ_JAFLWA010000005.1 GCF_017316125.1 Enterococcus sp. DIV0660C
TTCCATTATTTATTGGGCGTACACGTAAAACTTGGTTGAAAGAACGAAAAGAAAATGAGTAAAAAAAGGTTGGGACAAAATTTTGTCCCAACCTTTTTTTATGCTTCCATAGTACGCTCTAACTGTTGTTGCTCATCCAATTTGCGTAGCTTTTTCATTGCTTTGAAATAAGAATAAAGTAATACGGCAACGGAACCAATCCATGCTAAAGGTGAGGCGGCAGCAGCACCAGGATAGCCCCATAAAGCGGTTAGAAAAATGGCCGCGAATGAACGCATGATAAGTTCCATAATCCCAGCAATTGTCGGAATCTTACTTTGACCAAGACCTTGCAACGTATAGCGTAAAATAAATAAAATTGCTAGTATCCAGTAAAGCGAACCATTGATAGTAAAATAAATTTGTGCTAACTCAAATACACGCGTTTCACTGGCATCTACGAATAGGTGGACAAAAGAGTGACCAAAGATGATCACAACAGCCCCTGCAACGAGACTAAAGCCACCACTCATCAAGAGGCACTGCTTCACCCCTTTTAATATACGGCCATATTCTTTGGCACCATAATTTTGAGCGGTAAATGTCGCCATCGTGATGCCAAACGACATCATTGGTTGTGTGGCGAATTGATCGATTCGACCTGCTGCTGCTTGGGCGGCCACAACATCTGTCCCTAGACTATTAAGAGCTGATTGTAAGATGATTGCTCCAATAGCGATAATTGATGCTTGAAAGGCCATTGGTAACGAAATATTTAAGTGGGTACGAATCTCTTTTTTATCGAAAACAAAATCTTTTTTTCGTAATTGAAGTAGCGGAATTTTTCTTTTGATATAGACCAAACAAAGTAGACTCGATGCGACTTGCGCAATCACTGTTGCAATCCCAGCACCTTCTACTCCCATGCCAAAATGAATAATAAAAACTAAATCTAAAACCACATTGATAATAACAGCGATAATCAGGAAAAAAAGAGGTGTACGACTGTCCCCTAAAGCACGAATGACATTTGATAATAAATTGAAACTCATTGATGCGAAAATCCCCATCAAAATGATTGAAATAAATGATTGGGCTTGATCAATAATTTCTGGAGGAGTTTGCATGAGCTGTAGCATCGGACGGATGAATAAGAGACTAAGAACGGTTAAAACGATTGTAACGACGAGACTAATGATGATGCTAGTAGCAAAACTTTTCTTTAGACCACGATAATCTTGGGCACCAAAACGTTGAGCTGTGATAATTGCTAAACCTGCTGTGAGCCCTTGGGCAAAACCGATAATCAAAAAAGTTAAGCTTCCAGTTGAACCAACAGCGGCTAAAGCATTCTTCCCTAAAGTTTGACCTACAATGATCATGTCGACCATATTGTAAAATTGTTGGAAAATATTCCCAATCAAGAGGGGAATCGTAAAAATAAAAATTAGTTTTGCTGGATTCCCTTTGGTTAATTCACGCATCTGTACAACTCCTATTCGTAACATATTTAGTTAGTAGTATAGAGTTTTTATTGTGGAAATACTATAGAAAATTCGTGAAAATCAAAAAAGCTAAGGCTTGGAATTTTCTCCAAGTTCTCAGCTTTCTTTTTTCATTAAAACCTAAACTATTTTTAGACTAGTATTGTTTAATTTCGCTAGGTAAAAGAATCGTTTCCCTTGTCCCATCATCATAAGCATAAACTTGTGTAGGAAACTGACTAGAATATGCAAATGGCAAATCAATATCCATCTCAACAGAACTTCCTGGTTGAGAAAAGTGCATAGTTACTTTTCCATGATTGTTAACAATATCAAAGGCAAGGATATTGTCTAATGGAATAACTCCCTTGAGGTCTAAGTCAATAATAAACCAGATACTGTCGATCAATTCACCGGGCATACTCGATACAACACCGACAGAGGCATAACGATTGCGTTCGCTGTCAAAACTTTCAAACATCTGTTTAACCTCCTTAGTTTCTTCAATCCTTCTACAAATAGTATAAGACAAATTGAAAAAACTTGCTTTTGTGAGGGTTTATTCTAATAAAGATTAGTTAAAAATGCAACAATAAGTAGTCAATTTGTCTTAAAGGATTCTTTTTTTAATGATTTTTAAAAAAGTAGAGGAGGTCGGACGCGTGACGTCGACCTCCTCTAAAATTTGTGCGTTACTTGAAGTGGTGTTAAAAACAAGCCTAAATTTCACAAAAATATGAAAAATAAATTCTGGGAATGTATTTTTCTTTATTGGAGCTGACTGATTGGCACCACAACCTTTATGCACGGTGTTCCCCAAGCAACTCCTCGAGATAGCTTGAGTCATTCCAAAATATGAAAAGCTATTTTGAGTGACTACTCACCATCTATTCGGAGCTGACCGCTTGGCATCACGACCTTTATTCTTCAGTTGAACCAATTACTTCTGGTTCACTTGCTTCGGCTGTCTCAGTTTCTTCTACTTGTGCTTCGACAACTGCTGCAATTTGTTCTTCACCATCAGTAATCACTGTGTAATCTTTGTTTGCAGGAAGATCAGCAACTGTAATTGAGTCGCCAATGTTCAAATCAGTTACATCGACTTCGATACGTTCTGGTAATTTATCTGGTGTAGCTGAAACAATTACTGTATACAAGTTTTGAGCTAATACACCACCAGATTTAACGCCAGCAGATTCTCCCACAAGAAGAACTTCTGTTTCAACTTCGGTATCTTCTGTCATGTTGACAGATAAAAATTCAACGTGTTCGAAATGATTGTTGAATGTATTGGTTTGAACTTTATGAACTAAAGTGTTCACTTTTTTGCCATCAACGTCCATGGTAATAACTGTATTAGCACCATTTTCACGCAACATTTTGCTGAATGTTTGTCCATCAAATGAAATAGGTGTACTTTCCATTTGGTAGCCATAAACCACTGCAGGGACCTTTCCTTCGTGACGCAATTGATTTCTTAATGAACGGGGACGTACTGCTCTTTTACTTACTTCTAATGATACTGACATAACCTAAATTCCTCCTTAAAATGTGATTGTCTTAGGTCATAAGACAAGTTTTATTTAAGTGAATTTGCATGGCTAATCTCTTGCACATTATTGGGTTGTGCGTTTAAAAAAACGCAAAAAGACAGATGCGTACATCTGTCTAAGGAAAGTTATGATTCAACTTTTCTCCACCAGGTCATTACGCTGTGTATGAGAAATCCGATTCACTTTACCTATTAACCGTAGCGCGAATCAAAAGTTAAGTCAAGGAATAAGGTGTTTGTTCGTTTGCAAGCGACTGATTTCAAGTTATAATGCTCTTTAGTAAGAGAGGAACTGGTATGCGATTAGACAAATTGATTGAGAAAGAATTACAAACAACGAGAAAAGAAATGAAACGCTTGTTTACGATGAAAAAAGTCAAGATAGACGGTGTAATCGAATTTCAAGAAAATCGGAATGTCGATAGTTTATTACATGAAATTGAAGTAGCGGGCGAGAGATTGCAAACAAATGAGGTATATTATCTTTTGAATAAACCAAGTGGTGTGGTGACGGCTGTGAACGATTCAAATAGGGTAACAGTCATCGACTTGATTGCATCTGCAGATCAACAACCAGCACTTTATCCTGTTGGTAGGTTAGATCGAGATACGACAGGGTTATTATTGCTAACAACCAATGGACAGTTGGGGTACGAATTACTTTTGCCTGATAAAAAAGTAGAAAAAACATATCAGGTTACTGTAAATGCTCAATTAGGAGAAGAAGATATTCAAGCTTTTGCTTCAGGAATTATTTTTGCAGATGGGACGAAATGTCAGCCAGCGAGATTAACAATTAGTTATGCTAATTCAAAAGAAAGTCAGGCATTGCTGACGATTCAGGAAGGAAAATTTCATCAAGTGAAGAAAATGTTTTTGGCGCAAGGAAAAAAAGTGAATGCTTTGACCCGAACCTCAATGGGACCTTTAACGTTAGATCAACAATTGGCACCAGGTGCTTACCGCGCACTGACATTGACTGAGCTGCGACAACTGAGTGATTATTTTAACTGAGAGAGGACGAAAATTAAATGAAATATACTACTTTATTATTTGATGTGGATGATACTTTATTGGACTTTCAAAAAACAGAAGAACGTGCACTTAATGAATTATTCGCTGAGCAAGGAATCGCACTGATTCCGGAAGTAAAAACGAGTTATAAAGCATTGAATCATCATTTATGGCAAGAATTTGAAAAGGGAAACATGACAAGAGAAGAAGTAACAGGAAATCGTTTTGGTTTGTTGTTCCAACAATTTGGTCAAACGGTAGATGGCCCTCAAATGGAAGCAAGATATCGTCATTACTTGAATCAAGGTCATGACTTAGTAGAAGGCAGTCGTGAATTGATCCATTCTTTAGCGCAAAAAGCGAATCTTTATATTGTAACGAATGGTGTTTCACAAACACAGTATCAACGTCTAACAGATGCGGAATTATTACCTTACTTCAAAAAAATATTTGTTTCTGAAGATATAGGTGCGCAAAAACCAATGAAAGAATTTTTTGATTACGTGTTTGATCGAATCCCAGAGTTGGATCGAGAAAAAACTGTCATCATTGGTGATTCACTAACTTCAGATATCCAAGGAGGGAATCAAGCGGGCATTGATACGATTTGGTTCAATAAAAATCAATTGCCAGAAAGCGATAAGATTACACCTACTTACCGAATTGATTCATTAGCTGAAATCCATACTATTTTAGAGAATGGAAATGAATAATTTTCAGAAAAATCGTAGCATTTTCATATTTTTCCGCTATAATAGATAGGAATGAAAAATAGGATATGAAAGAGGTTTTAGTTAATGACAAAAAGCAAGCCAATTATCATTGGTGTGACGGGCGGATCAGGAAGCGGAAAAACGAGCGTCAGTCGTGCGATTTTTAGTAATTTCCCAGATCACTCGATCATGATGCTTGAACAAGATTCGTATTATAAAGATCAAAGTCATCTTAGTTTTGAAGAGCGGTTGAACACAAACTATGACCACCCATTTGCTTTTGATAACGACTTACTAATTGAGCATGTCGAAAAATTATTGAACTATGAAGCCATTGAAAAACCCGTTTATGACTATGTAGAGCATACTAGAAGTCAAGTGACGATTGTTGAAGAGCCAAAAGAAGTCATTATTCTTGAAGGAATTTTGATTTTGGAAGATGAACGTTTACGTGAGTTGATGGATATAAAATTATATGTTGATACGGATGACGATATTCGCATCATTCGTCGTATCAAACGAGACATGGAAGAACGAGGCCGTACGTTGGATTCTGTTATTGAACAATATTTAACGGTAGTGAAACCAATGTACCATCAATTTATTGAGCCAACGAAACGATATGCAGATATTATCGTTCCAGAAGGTGGCGAAAATCACGTAGCAATCGATTTGATCAATACAAAAGTGGCTAGCTTCTTAAATCATAATTAGGTACGACTTTTTACTAATAGCAGTTGGCTGAATCAATATTTCCGGTTGAGTTTTGACTAGAAGATTCAGCAGCTGCTTTTTTCTGTGGAACTTTTTCTAAAAACGTAGGTATGAGAAAATTTAAGAGAGATGGAGACTTGCTATGGAAAATTATCGATCAGCAATTCGGCGAATCATTCAGTTTTTACCTATAGTTGGTTTTAGCTTGTTTTTCATACTTGCCATCTATGCGTATCGCCATGGAATTTTTCAATCAACGGATTCGTTACAAGTATTTATTCAACAATTTGGTCAATATGCTGTATTGATTTTTATTTTGTTACAAATTATCCAAGTAATCATTCCTATTCTGCCCGGTGGTATTTCATCTGTTGTCGGCATGTTGATGTTTGGAACGGGATGGGGACTGGTTTATAGCTACATTGGTTTAGTGATTGGTGAAGCACTTGGCTTTTTACTTGTGCGTTACTATGGCGTAAACTTTGTTCAATTGATCCTATCACCAAAAAAATATCAAAAATTTGATCAATTATTGACCACACATACTCAAAACATCCGCCGATTTTTGATTTGGACATTGATTTTACCTTTTGCACCAGATGATCTCGTTTGCTTAGTGGCTGGTCTAACAAAAATGTCTTTTCGTGAATACATACGAATTATTTTGATTCTAAAGCCCTGGTCAGTCGGAGTGTATGGACTTCTGATGCTTTATTTATTTAGAAAAGCACAAGGTTTGTAGCATTTGTTTTTTCATGGAATAATAGCAACAACTTGTACAGAAAGGAAGTCAGTCAATGTTAGAAAAAAAGCGTGTAACAACAGAAGAAGAACTAGACCAGCTTTTACCAATCATTCATGATGTTTGGCAAGAAGCATTTGTTCCGATTATTGGTCAAGCGCAAGTGGACTACATGTTAGCTACTTATCAATCAAAAGAACAAATCCAAAAAGAATTAGGCAATGATGTGTATTATTTTTTATTGATAAAAGATGATCAACCTGTTGGGTACACAGCATATGAAAAATTCGAGTCTAGCATTTACTTAAGCAAATTATATTTATTAGCAAGTGTGCGTGGTCAAGGGCTAACTTCAGCAGTTTTCGATTGGTACGAAAAACTTGCAAAAAAAGAAAAAGTATCCGAAATTTTCTTGCGTGTGAATCAAGATAACCTTCATGCAATTGACGTTTATAAACATCAAGGGTTTCAGTTGGAAGAAGAATTAATCTCAGATATTGGTGAAGGATTCCAAATGGTTGACTATAAAATGAAAAAAGAACTCGCATACCGGTGAAACTTGTGATAAAATAGTCACATGCGACGGGTCGAGAAGGTCTCTGGTTTACAGAGTGCCTAATTGATTTTGGAGGCACGCGATGTTTTTCATCACCTACCGGATGTAGGCAGTGTCGGGTAAGACTTTTGTGGAGAAGGGCTTATCTACTTGTTTATTCAAGTACCAGTTGAGGCACGACAAAATGTCGTGCCTCTTTTTTTTATCAAGATGTTTGGAGTGCGACAAGAGGCTGATAAAATTGGTTTGTCCACTCTTTAATGTTAAACTTAAACTAACTAAAGGTCATGAGAGTTTGTCATTGACCGTCTGAGGAGTTTTGATTATGTTAGACAGACTGAAACAAATTGGTCGTAATTTTACTGAAACCACCCCTTTTGTTTTGAGTAATACGGTGATTTTTATTCCGTATCTTTTATTTTTGAGCTTAAATAATGGTTATGGTTGGGCAACCGTTTTACCATTTACTTTGTTTTATACCTTTCGGATGACAGGGCTATTTTTGATTCGCGGAATACATGCCGGCTTAGACAGCTATACTTTGCTGATGATCTCGCTTTTAGTTGGTGGTGCAGGCTCCCTGTTTGGCTTGTTCGGGTTATTGTCATTTCCTTTGTTCTATCTCTCGGCGATTTGCCTAGGACTTAGTGCTGCTTGGCTAGTCCCTGCAAATGTTACAGTTAACTTCCACGAAAAACAACAGGGATTTATCAATATCAAGGGCAAAAAATATGTTTATGCGTTAATTATGCTAGCGCTTCTATATGAGGTTGTTCGCTTGCCGATGCCTTTGCAATTAGCGGCGACATTAGCTTTTTATACGTTACTTTATGTGATGGCTTATCATACAGTCAAACATTATCCACGGTATGAGTTAGATTTCAAAGATGTACAAAGAAATTTGGTTGAAAAGAAAGAATTGCTTTTATTTTTTGGTTTTTTCATTTCTCTTTTTTTATTGCGAACTGCGCGATTGTTGATGGACACAGCATTATTTGATGTTGCTATTTTCAGTAGTTTATTGTTGTATATTTTGATCACATTTTATTTAAGTCGCAAGAAACAGTCATGGGTGTTACCCAATTGGTTGAATTTATTAACTTTTTTAGATGGTATGATTGGTAATTTTCTGTTTTTATTTGGCACTTTTTATCTAGGGATCACTGCTGGTTTTGACCAATTAGCCACATCTCTTTATTTTCCATATATTACTGGGCTGATTTTGGCAAAGCTAGTTGGACCAGCTTTAATGAAGAAATTACCTGAAAGTCATTCGATTGCTAGTCACTGCTTAGGATTACTTATTTCATTTGGGGTATTCTTTATCCCAAATGCTTTCTCAATTGGAATATTTCTATTAAGCTTTGTTCACACATTGCTTGGTAGCAATTTAAATAAAATGTACGAACAGTTAGATGAAATTTCACCAAATCAACGTTTAATCGTGAAGTATACAACGCAAAATAAAGGGAGTTTGACCCATCAATTTTTCTTGATGGGTGTCCTACTGTTCTCAACGAAGCAGTTGGGGCAACCTATACGGTTTTTATTACGAATGATAGGTACTAGGAAACAGTCCGCTGGAAGCATTCAATTATTAGAACAGGCAAAGTGGCTCAACTTAAGTATGCTGATTCTTCTGACAGTTATTGTTTATTATTTATGGAAGGAAGCGAAAAAGAATGCGACTATTCATTGATGGAGATGGCTCCCCAGTTAAAGATGATGTGATTCAAGTGGCACGATCTTTTGATTTGGAAGTCGTAATTGTAACGAGTGTCGATCACTATACGACGAAGGAGTATCCCGAAAATGTATGCTTTATTTATGTTGATCATGGTGCAGACAGTGCAGATTATAAAATTGTTGGTTTGATCCATGCGGGTGACTTTTTAGTTACACAAGATTATGGCTTGGCTTCTCTAGTATTAGCGAAAGGTGTTCGTGTATTTCATCAAACAGGTAAAGAATTTGATGAAACAAATATTGATACCTTATTAGAACAACGTTATCATAGTAGCAAGTTAAGGAAAGCGGGTTTGCGGACAAAAGGTCCCAAACCGTTTACGCAAAAAGAGCATGAGGCTTTTGTATCTGCGTTAACTAATGCAGTGAAAGAAATTTGTAAATGAAAACATCTTTTTGTACGAAATTTTTAATACTAATTGAATAAAATAAAAAAGATCAGGTTGGAAAATTACTTGGTCTTTTTCTTTTGGTTAGCGTAATGAGGAAAAGTAAAAAATATTTTCAAAGGTGTTTATCGTGAAAAAAATTTGAGAATGATTTTTGTCGCACTTTTTTGCAAATAAGTTGGTCGATTATTTTCATTTTGTGCTAAAATATGGAGGTAAATCACTGAATGATTTGAAAATACAGGAGGACAATCTTTTGAAGATTACTTTACTATATGGTGGACGTAGTGCAGAACACGACGTATCTATTCTTTCGGCGTTTTCTGTTTTAAATGCCATTTATTATGCATATTACCAAGTTCAACTCGTTTTTATTAGCAAAGATGGACAGTGGGTCAAGGGTCCTTTATTAACAGAAAAACCTGATAGCAAAGAATTGCTGCACTTGACATGGGATCCAAGTGGCAAAGTAACAGAAGGATTCACGGGAGAAGTCATTAATCCAGGTGAAATCAAAGAAGAAGGAACAATCGTTTTTCCAGTTCTTCATGGGCCAAATGGAGAAGATGGGACGATTCAAGGATTTTTGGAAACATTGAATCTACCTTACGTTGGTGCAGGTGTACTGACAAGTGCTTGTGCAATGGATAAGATTATGACGAAGTACATTTTACAAGCCGCTGGTGTACCACAAGTTCCTTATGTACCCGTATTAAAAAATCAATGGAAAGAAAATCCGAAAAAGATTTTTGATCAATGTGAAGGTTCCCTATTGTATCCAATGTTCGTCAAACCAGCAAATATGGGTTCCAGTGTTGGAATTACTAAAGCTGAAAACCGCGAAGAGCTTCAAAATGCGTTGGAGACTGCTTATCAATTTGATTCTCGTGCAATCGTAGAACAAGGAATTGAAGCGCGTGAAATCGAAGTAGCTGTTTTGGGTAACGAAGACGTGCGAACAACGCTACCAGGAGAAATTGTGAAAGATGTTGCTTTTTATGACTATGATGCAAAATACATTGACAATAAAATAGAAATGAAAATTCCTGCTGAAGTACCTGAAGAAGTACATCAAAAAGCGCAAGAATATGCAAAATTGGCTTATACAATGCTTGGTGGCAGTGGGTTAAGCCGTTGTGACTTCTTCTTGACAAGTAAAAATGAGTTGTTCTTAAATGAGTTAAACTCAATGCCAGGATTCACTGAATTCAGTATGTATCCTTTATTATGGGAAAACATGGGATTAAAATACGGAGATTTGATCGAGGAATTGATTCAACTGGGAATGAACCGTTTTGAACAGCGACAAGGATTTTTTGAGGCACACGAATAAAAAAGAAGGGGTGTGACAGTTACTGTCGCAACCCCTTTTTATGAATAGACAGGCGTTTTAGAAAAGAGAACTTTTTTATGAAACGACCTTTTTGAGGAGAGAAAATACATGAAGGTAACGAGTCAAGAAATCGCAGAAGCTCTTTCTAGTCAGTGCGAGAAGATCGTTGAAGTCACAAATGTTGAATTTGATAGTCGTAAAGTCACAGAAGGTAGTTTGTTCGTGCCACTTGCGGGTGCACGTGATGGCCATGAATTTATTCAACAAGCCATTGAAAATGGAGCAGTAGCTACTTTTTGGAGTTGGAATATGGCTCAAGCACCTACAGAAATTGCAGTGATTCCAGTCAAAGACACATTGAAGGCAATGCAAGAACTTTCAACATACTATTTAGCAAAAGTTGGTGCAGAAGTTATTGCAGTTACAGGGAGCAACGGAAAAACAACAACGAAAGACTTGACTGCTTCTGTTTTAGCTCAACGATACCGGACGTATAAAACACAAGGGAACTATAACAATAACATTGGCTTACCCTATACTATTTTGCATATGCCTGAAGAAACAGAAAAATTAGTTTTAGAAATGGGTATGGATCATGCGAATGAAATCACGGAGTTATCTCAAATGGCACAGCCAAAAGTTGCTGCAATCACTATGATTGGGGAAGCCCATATTGAAAATCTTGGTTCGCGTGAAGGAATTGCAAAAGCAAAAATGGAAATCGTTGATGGCTTGGCAAAAAATGGTTTGTTCATTATTCCAGCGAATGAGCCATTATTGCAACCACTAATTAAGAATCTACCACAGAAAGTAACAACATTTGGGCTTTCGGAAGGCGACATACAAGGAGAGGTAACAAAGGAAGAAAAAACAGCTACGACATTTAAAGTAGCGGACGAATCATTCACGATACCACTACCAGGGAGTTATAATGTAACGAATGCGTTGATTGCTTACACGATCGGTCGTTTCTTTGATCTATCAATTGAAGAAATTCGCCAAGGTTTGGCGACAGTTGCAATCACGCAAAATCGAACGGAATGGTTAACAGCTGGAAATGGTGCAGCGATTTTGAGCGATGTTTATAATGCAAATCCAACAGCGATGGGATTAGTTTTAGAAACTTTCCAAAACTTACCAACTAATGGACACCGTTTCGCAGTTCTTGCTGATATGCTAGAACTTGGTCCTGACTCGCCAACAATGCACGCCCAAATGAATGAACATATTGACCCTGATAAATTTGCAGGAATCTTTTTATATGGTAGTCAAATGAAACATTTACGTGATGCACTGCAAGCAAGTAGTGAACTACCTGTTTTTTATTTTGAAAAAGATAAGCAAGCTTTGATTCAAGAAATTGAAACGCAATTGGAAGCAGAAGACAGTATTGTTTTAAAAGGAAGTAATGGAATGGGCTTGTATGAAGTGGTCGAAAGATTACAAAAGTTCAATTAAATTTATGGTTACAGCATGGGTACGAGAAATCGTACTCTTTTTTGTTTAAATTTTTATTGCTTTTCGATGTATCTATATTGCTTAACGATATATAGAAGACGATACTATTTTTATCTTAAAAATAGAGAGGTTTGTATTTATGAAGGCAAAAACAACTTTTTTAAAATTTATTTTAGCTGGCTTAGTAGCATTTATTTTGTTTCTCAGCTTTTTACTAACGATGGGACTGCTGTTTTCAATCAATGAGCGCTCAGTTTTTCCACAGCAAATACTTGCTAGCATTTCACTTTATTTGTCAGCGATTGCTTCACTTTTAATCATTTATTATATGTATCGCATGCTAGGTTTGGTCGATAGCAACACTGCATTTTCAGCGATGAGTCTGGTATATGTCCATACAATTTTTCGTTTAGCACTTATAGAATTCATTGTGCTCACGGGAACATTGCCTTTTGCTTATTTTATTGCAGATAATGATGATGCTCCAGGTGTAATGATCATTGGTTTGGGCATGTTGTTCATTCCTTTGGCAGTAGCTACTTTCGTTTCGATTATCGAAAAGCTTCTTAAAAATGCAATTGAGTTGAAGTTAGATAGTGAGTTAACTATCTAGTAGGTAGAGAGAATGCTAAATTTCTTAACTAAACTGAAGAGGTGAATAAAGATGATAAAAGTGAATCTTGATATCATGTTAGTCAAACGAAATATGAGTGTTACAGAATTGGCTGAGCAAGTAGGAATCACCCAAGCAAACATGTCCATTTTAAAAACAGGTAAAGCCAAAGCAATTCGTTTTTCAACACTTGAAAAAATTTGTCAGGTATTATCGTGCCAACCCGCTGATTTATTGGAATATGTTGATGAAACGTCATAGAAAGATTGCTTTCCAATAAAAAAGCTTCTAGAAAAGTCTAGAAGCCTGAAAGATAACCAAATTGGTTCAATAAAAAAATAATTAACGCAGCTAAATTACCTAGAAAAGATAAAATAATCAGTGCAAAAGGAATCTTCCAGATCGTATACCAGCCACCATCGTAACTTGGGCGAGAACGCTTGCCTTTGTAACTAAGCAAAGAAATCAAAGTTAATCCGAAAAGAAACAGTTGAATAAAAATTGCTAATGGTAAGGGATAAGTTTGATTGACAATAGCAAAGTAATTGAAAAATGTACCAATACCTGTCAGTAGTGCAAGAAGTAGCATAAATGAGATCTCCTTTCAGTTTTCATGAATTATAGCAAAGAAAAAAGGAAAGAAGTTCATTTATTTTATGTTAGCTAAATTCGTTTTGTAAAAAAGAATTTTCTTGATTGAAATAAAAACTGGAAACTTGCAGAAAACAAGATATTATGGTAGAATAACCTATTGCCGAAAGATGAAGATAAATTGGACTGACTTTGAATGTCGTTGCATCCAGAGATCAGATGTCATAACAATGATAAAGCTGAACGTGACCCGTTTGGCTTTTCTAATGCCTAACTAAACTTCGCAAAGTGATTTTTCGGTGGTGTCACAGCGGCTCTGCGCGTAAATAGTTATAGTGGCCACTGTCAAAAAGAGAACGACTTCACTTTGACCGAACAAATCGACGGGGTAGCAAAAAAGAAGCTACATCCTCAGTTAACAACCATATTAGGAGGATTCATTTGAAATTTAAAGAATTAGAATTATCACCAGAATTATTGAAATCAGTTGAACGTGCTGGTTTTGAAGAAGCAACACCGATCCAATCGGAAACAATTCCTTTAGCATTAGCTGGGAAAGACGTTATTGGTCAAGCACAAACAGGTACTGGTAAAACAGCTGCCTTTGGACTACCAATGCTAGAAAAAATCGACCCTCAACGCCATGAATTACAAGGTTTAGTTATTTCACCAACACGTGAGTTAGCTATCCAAACACAAGAAGAACTTTATCGTTTAGGTCGCGATAAAAAAATTCGTGTACAAGCTGTTTACGGCGGAGCAGATATCGGCCGTCAAATCCGTGGCTTAAAAGATCGCCCACATATCGTTGTTGGAACACCAGGACGTATGTTAGATCATATCAACCGTCACACATTGAAATTAGGAACTGTTCAAACATTAGTTTTAGATGAAGCAGATGAAATGTTAAATATGGGCTTCTTGGAAGATATTGAAAAAATCATTTCAACTGTTCCAGAAGAACGCCAAACATTATTATTCTCTGCAACAATGCCACCAGCAATCAAAAACATTGGTGTCAAATTCATGAAAAATCCAACACACGTAAAAATCAAAGCAAAAGAAATGACAGCTGATTTGATTGATCAATATTATGTACGTGCCAAAGAATATGAAAAATTTGATATCATGACTCGTTTATTTGATGTTCAAAAACCTGAATTAACGATTGTGTTTGGTCGTACAAAACGCCGTGTAGATGAATTAGCTCGTGGATTAGAAGCACGTGGCTATCGCGCAGAAGGAATTCACGGTGATTTATCACAACAAAAACGTATGAGCGTGTTACGTTCATTCAAGAGTGGTCATTTAGATATTTTAGTGGCAACTGACGTAGCTGCCCGTGGATTAGATATCTCTGGTGTTACACATGTGTACAACTACGATATCCCTCAAGATCCAGAAAGTTATGTTCACCGTATTG
Organism: Enterococcus sp. DIV0660C; assembly: GCF_017316125.1. Lineage (GTDB taxonomy): Bacteria > Bacillota > Bacilli > Lactobacillales > Enterococcaceae > Enterococcus_B. The sequence continues at coordinate 14,308 of NZ_JAFLWA010000005.1, forward strand.
GACGTACAGGACGCGCAGGTAAAGGCGGAATGTCAGTTACTTTCGTTACCCCAAACGAAATGGGTTACTTACATGTAATTGAAAACTTAACGAAAAAACGTATGACTGCTTTGCGTCCACCAACTGAAAAAGAAGCATTTAAAGGCCAATTAGGCGCAGCTTTTGATGAAGTTGAAGCAAAACTTGAAGAAAATGGCTTGGATAAATACTTACAACCAGCAGATAAGTTGTTAGAAAAATATTCAGCACAAGATTTAGCAGCATTATTATTAAAAACTGTTGCAAAAGATCCTTCAGATGCTATTCCAGTAAAAATCACACCAGAACGACCATTACCATCTCAGAAAAAAGGATTCAACAAAAATGGTAAACGTGGTGGCGGCAATAATCGTAATCGTCGAGGCGAAGGCGGAAATTACCGTGGAAATAAATCTAAAGGCGGATATAACAAAAATAACGGAAATCACAAAGACGGTGGCCGTCGTCAAAATGATAAAAAACGTGGATTTGTCATCCGTTCAAACAACGATTAAAAAAACAAATGAAAGCTTCTCTTATCTTAAGAGAAGCTTTCATTTTTGTTATATATATACTTAATTGTGGCAAAATGACAGGAATTTGGTAGAATGAGATTGTTCTAAATTTGATGAAGAGAGAAGATAGATGATAAAAGGGATTGGAATCGACGCAGTTGAACTACCCAGGATTGCTAAAATTATTCAAGAAAAAACAAATTTTATTGATCGTGTACTGACAGTCAATGAGATTGAATTGTTTCGTGCATTACCTTTTCATCGCCAAGTAGAATTTTTAGGTGGGCGTTATGCATGTAAAGAAGCTTTTTCAAAAGCTTGGGGTACAGGAATCGGTAAAGTAACGTTTCAAGAAATTGAAATTTTAAAAGATGTGCTAGGCCAGCCAATCGTCACACAGTCACCACATCAAGGAACTGTTTGGGTAAGTATTACACACACAGATGAATTGGCATTTGCACAAATTATTTTGGAAGAATAGAAAGAAGGAAAGAAAATGGTTGTCGCTTGGAATCGTCCGACAAAAGCAATTATACATACACAAGCTATTACAGAAAACGTGGCAAATGAATTGGCTAGACTTCCAAAGGGGAAAGAATTATTTGCAGTTGTAAAAGCAAATGGTTATGGACATGGTGCGATTGAAACGGCACATGCAGCGATTGCAGGAGGTGCTACAGGTTTTTGCGTAGCTAACTTAGATGAAGGGATAGAATTAAGAGGAGCTGGATTCACCCAACCAATTCTAGTCTTGAATATGATTCCTTTTTCAGCAATCGAATTAGCTATTAATAATGATTTAGCAGTAACAGTGGGTACAAAAGAATGGCTGGACGATGCAAAAGAGTATTTTTCAGAACATGCGATCGAAGGACAGTTGAAACTTCATTTAAAAGCAGATACGGGAATGGGGCGTATTGGCTTTTTAACACCGAAGGAAGTCAGAGAAGCAGTTGAATTTGTTCAGAAGACACCCTATTTCGAGTGGGAAGGACTATTTACCCATTTCTCTACTGCTGACCAAGAAGATGCTACTTATTGGAATTTACAAAAAAATCGTTTTTTAGCTGTCCTTGAAGAATTACCAGAGCTACCTCGCTATGTGCATGTCAGTAACAGTGCGACAGCTTTGTGGCACGATGAATCGATTGGAAACATGATTCGCTACGGAATTGCGATGTATGGATTGAATCCATCTGGGCATGCGTTACCAGAAGTTTATCCATTACAACCAGCACTTGAGCTTGTTTCTGAATTGATTCAAGTGAAAGAATTAGCTGCTAATGAAGGAATTGGTTATGGTGAAACCTACATCACACCAAAACCTGAATGGATTGGAACAGTACCCATTGGTTACGCAGATGGTTGGTTAAGAAAGATGCAAGGATTTTCTTTATTAGTTGATGGGAAATTTTGTGAAACAGTTGGGCGAGTTTGTATGGATCAATTGATGGTTCGCTTACCTTATAAATTACCTGTAGGAACAACTGTGACTCTGATTGGAAAAAATCAAGATCAGGTGATTGCTATGCAAGATGTAGCGGATCAATTAGAAACAATCCATTATGAAGTAGCTTGTACACTAGGAACACGGATACCAAGAGAATATCAAAAATAAGGAGGGTCCTATGGTAAAAAGAGGAGATATTTACTTTGCTGATCTTTCTCCAGTCGTGGGATCAGAACAAGGCGGAACGCGTCCTGTGCTGATTATTCAAAATAATTTAGGAAACCATTTTAGTCCAACGGTAATCGTAGCAGCAATTACTGCAAAAATGGCGAAACCTAAATTGCCCACACATATAGGGATCAAAGCAACGGGAACGGGTATAGACCGAGACTCCGTCATTTTATTAGAACAAATTCGAACTATTGATAAATCAAGATTGAAAGAAAAAGTGTGTCACTTAGATCGGGAAATTATGCAAGATGTCGATCGTGCACTAAAAATCAGTGTTGGTGTGGAGGCAATTGCTCCAGTATCAAATTAACGATGATGTGACTTGCCTGAATGAAATTTAGTCGATATGTAGCAGCTCTGACTAACTTGATAAATTATATTTACATAGAGAAAAGCAGTGTTCGCAAACAATTGTGATATGAAGGCAAAAAAAAGGAAGACTCAAACGAAATTTCGTTTGAGTCTTCCTTTTTTATCTCTTAGCGACTTTAGTCATTTTTCTTTGTAAAGGATGCAAAACAATCCGTTAATTGTTTGAGTAAAAAATGCCTTTTCTTTTTTATGTGACAGCAACCTTCAATTAATTCAACGGTGAATTCTAGAAATTACCAGCTGGCTTTTTTGACGCCGGGAATTAATCCTTTATGAGCTAATTCACGGAATTTCACGCGAGACATTCCGAATTTACGCATGTACCCGCGTGGGCGACCATCAATTAAGTCACGGTTTTTCAAACGTTCTGGGCGCGCATCTAAAGGTAGCTTACGCAATCCTTCATAATCATGGCTTGCTTTTAATTCTTGTCGTACTGCTGCATAACGTTCAATCGTTGCTTGCTGTTTCTTTGCTTTTGCGATTTTTGATTTTTTTGCCATTGTGTTTCCTCCAATTGTTTAAAATTTATTTTTATTTTGATATAAATCGTAATTGTTACGATTATGAGATGTCCGTTCATAATTTAGCACGTCTGACTAAAAAAAACAACTAATTTTACTCATACACTTTTTTTGTAAAAAATAGCACTTCCTCGTAAACTAATAAAGAGGAGTGTGACAACTATGAAAAGATTTGCGATAAAAGAGTATGGTTTAGCACAAGATGTATTTGAAGAAATTGATGCGAGTCCGCGAGAAGTAAAAGAGGGCCACCTTCGAGTAGCGTTAAAAGCATTTAGCATCAACCCATATGATGTATCTCTTCGACTTGGAAACATGAAAGAGGTTCGTGCGTTAAAGTTTCCTTATGTTTTAGGAAATGATGGTGCTGGAGTGATAACTGAAGTTGCCTCAGACGTGACTGATTTTGCTGTTGGTGATCGAGTAGTTGTCCACGCAGTTGGTGGAACTTATGGGGAAGAGATTGTTGTTCCCGCCAAAAAAGTGGCAAAGCTTCCTGATCAAATGGACTGGGCGCAAGCATCAGGTATGGTGACAACAGGATTGACTGCGTATAATTTATTGACACATTTACTTGATGTTCAACCAACGGATGTTGTGATGATTGAAGGGGCTTCTGGCGGTGTTGGTTCAAGTTTGGTCCAATTATTGCATGCTAAGGGAATCAAAGTATTAGCGAGTGCTTCCAAAAGAAATGAAGAAAAAGTGCGTGCACTTGGGGTATCAGAATTTGCTGCTTACGATCAAGAAGATGCAGGAGAACGTTTTGCTAACCAAGCAGATGTTGTCGTTGATGCAACGAAAGGTAGCAGACGTGGGATTTCAGGTATCAAGATTATGAAACCAGGAGGTCGCTATGTCGCGTTGACGCAACTACCAGATTTAGAGCTACGGGAGAAAAAAAGTGGCTTTTATGAATCATTTGTTCCCAGAAAAGAATATCAAGATCAAGAAGCATTTTCTTATTTATTACGAGAATATGAAAAAGGAACATTCAGTGTACCTATCAGCCAACTATTGCCAGCAACATTAGAGAATGTCATCCAAGTACATCAGTTAATGGAAGGACATCCTCCTGCTGGAAAAATTGTGTTAACACTTGCTTAATTATGCTATACTTTCGCATGAGGTGAGAGGATGAATGAAAATTGGCAAGAAATCAAGCAACAGTTAACTGAAAAAGAATGGCTAACGGATGGTTATTATCGTTTACGTAAGCAAGGCGAATATTATGAATTTGCTTTTTTACAACCAGGTGCCTGTGGTGATTTCATGTATCATCCGCAAATCACTGTTCAAGAAATAGCAAATGAGCCAGTACCAATCAAATATTTTGACAATGGTAGCTCTCCTGTCCAAGCTTTCGTAAGTGACGAAAGGAATCAGCAACAGCTAAATGGATTATTTGAGCAATTGATGCAAACTTATCTTGAAGAAAAAAGAGGTAATTGATTTTTACTTCTGTCAGAAATTTTTAAGTGAGGACAAAACAGGAAAAAAGTTTTGTCCTCACTTTCTTATGTTTGTCAAAAAGATTTCGTTTACTAAGGCTAAAGTTTTATCATAAAATTATCATTCCACGTTATTTCATGATAAAGTGAAGTAAATAAAATTTAATAGTTTTTTAAGTTGTAAGAGATTACAGTTCGACAGTTGTCCTTATATGTCAAAATTCTCGCTTTTTTTGGTTAATGTTCATTGAAATCATAGAGAATTGCATGGTAAAGTAGTTCAGCTAGAAAAAAAGAAGGGGAAAATTATGGGATCAATCAAAAATACATTCAAACTTTACTTACTTGATTGGAAACGAATCTTTAAAAACCCGATTGCGACACTTCTGATTATCGCTATTATGATTATCCCTTCACTGTACGCATGGTTTAATATCAAAGCTTTGTGGGATCCATATGGAAATACTGGGGAATTACCAATTGCCGTATACAGTGCGGATAAGCCAGTTGAATTTCAAGGAAAAGAAGTAGCTATTGGGAAAGAAGTAATAAAGTCACTACACAAAAATGACCAGCTGGGTTGGCAATTTGTTGACTCAAAAGCTGAATTAGAATCTGGCGTTCGTTCAGGAAAATATTATGCAGGTATTTATTTGCCAACTGATTTTTCTGAAGACTTGTTAAGTTTTACTAGTGGGGACATCAGGAAACCAAAAATCGAATACACTGTTAATGAAAAAATCAACGCGATTGCGCCGAAAATCACTGATAAAGGTGCAAGTTCGATTCAGTCACAAATTACAGAAGAATTTATTAACACAGCAAGTTCGACCTTGCTAAAAGTTTTTAACGAAATTGGTTACGATATTGATTCCAACTTAGTGAGTATCAATAAAGTAAAAGATATGATTCTTTCGACGGATGAAAACTTAGATGATATTGAAGGATACACCAAGAAAGTGCTAGAACTGCAAAGTCAGCTTCCTGAAATCAAAGAAAAACTCAACAAAGCGAATGAATTTGTTGACTATCTACCAAAAGTAGACGAAATGGGTGAAAAAGTCATTGCATTGAATGACAAGATGCCTGAACTTCAAGAACAAGCGAAGATCATTTTGGATTTACAAGAAAAAATTCCTGAAATCCAAAACGCTGGGAAGCAACTAGCGATGATCGATGAAGATTTTGCTTCAATCCAAGACACAATGAATCAAGGAATTGATGAAGCCAAACAAGGATTAGTAATCATTGGTCAAGTACAAGATGCTTTGCCTGATATCAAAAGATTAGAATCTCAGGCAAGTAATCTTGCAGCAACAACCGAAAATGGTGCGACACAATTAAAAGAGGCTGTTCCAAGTATTGTCAGCAGTGTACAAGTTACTTTGAAATCAATTGGAGAAGTTGCCACTACGACAAATTCGATTGTTGAAACAATCGAAGGAGCGATTGCAGATAACGAACTAACTCCTGAAGAAAGAGCGAATATCAGTCAAGTCTTAACTGATTTTTCCGCTAGTTTGGGTCGTCAACAAGAAGCCATTGATCAAGTTGTCCAATTTATGAAAGACTTACAAACAAGTGCTGGAAACAATGATTTGGATGGTGTTATTGATGGATTGAATCATATCAAAGAGCTGCTTGGTCAATTGAATACACATGTGACAGATTTGAATAAGGCTGTTCAAGATAATAACTTAGATCAAGTGAAAAAGTTGCTTGCTGATGTCAAAACAATTGCTTTAAATATCAAGGAATTGACAAGCACTATTGATGTTAAAGCAGTTGGCTCAACTGTTGAATCTATCTTAGATCAGTTGATTCACACGATTCAAACAGCAAATGGGGTCTTAGACAAAGCAGACCAAATTGATTTTGATTCGTTATTAAGTTCGACAAAAACAACTGTTTCAAATGCAGTTGGTATTCTAGAAAAATATCAAAAAGAAATGCCCGCCATTGGTCAAGAAGTCCATGACGCGAACACAATGTTGAATGGAAATATGAACACGATCGTTGATGGTATCAATAAAGGGGCTGACTTGTATAACAACGACTTACCAGCCGTGGCTCAAAAATTAAACACAGCTGCTGATTTTATTAAAAATGATTGGCCAACTTTGAAAGGTGAACTAACGGGTACACTGACAACGGTCAATGAAAAAATGCCAGAAGTCGAGACAGCTGTCAATGCGGCAGCAGACTTGATTACAAATGATTGGCCAAGTATCAAAGCAGGAATTGAAAAAGCTGCTGATGCTATCCGCAAAGGAGAGGAAGAAGTCGATCTTGGTGAAGTTATCAAGTTATTGAAATTAGATGCAACAAAAGAAAGTGATTTCTTTACCAAACCAGTTGAGTTAGTAACAAATCAATTGTATCCAATTGCCAATAATGGTTCAGCAAGTACACCTTTCTATACAGCACTATGTATCTGGGTTGGTGCAGTCTTGCTTTCAAGCGTAGCAACCACAGATTATTACCTTGAGAAAAAAGACAAGACAAAATTCACGAAGCGAGAACAATATGTTGCTCGAATGTTGACCTTCTTAACGATTGGTTTAGCCCAAGGATTGATTGTTGCTCTTGGGAATATCTTCTTATTGGGTGTAGACGTTCATGATCCAGTGTATAGCGTGTTATTCGCGTTATTAGTATCTTTGTCCTTCATGATGATTGTTTACGTGCTAGCGTCCTTATTTGGCAACGTAGGGAAAGGTCTGGCAATCATTATCCTCGTATTGTCAATCTCTGGTGGTGGAGGAAATTATCCAATTCAAGTTTCTGGAAAATTCTTCCAAATGATCAATCCATTTTTACCATTCACTCACGCAGTGAACTTATTGCGTGAATCAGCTGGTGGAATTTATTGGCCAACAGCAACAAATGCCATTTGGATCATGATTGGATTATTCATCGTTTTTGGCATTGTCGGAACGGCTGTTTATCCGTTTATTGAATCTAAAATGAAAAAATTACAAGAATACTCACACGAGAGCCATATCTTCCACTGAGTATTTTAGAATGAATTAGAAATTAAACTGGGATCTCTTTACTAAATGAGGTCCCAGTTTTTTAGAATGAAAAATCTTTTTGCTTTTTGGAAGATTTTTTAGGTAGCTTGTTGACTTTTATATTTGATGAGCGTACTATATCATTTTGTTTACTGTAAATTTTCGAAAATGACATTTAAAAGGAAAAAAATGTAAAGGGGTTTAAGAGTTGGATTACTTAAAAAGGTTATTAGTAGGTAAACCGTTAAAGTCTGCCGAAAATGATGACCAAAAATTGAGTCGTTTTGCTGCATTAGCATTATTGTCTTCTGATGCACTGTCTTCGATTGCGTATGGGACAGAACAAATCGTTGTCGTGTTGGTGGCTTTATCTACTGCAGCAATTTGGTATTCATTACCTATTGCAGCATTTGTTATTATTTTACTCATTTCATTAACTTTATCTTATCGACAAATTATTCATGCTTACCCTCATGGTGGTGGAGCCTATGTGGTTAGTAGTGAAAACCTGGGGAAAAACGCCGGTCTGATTTCTGGTGGCTCATTGCTCATTGATTATATGCTGACTGTTGCGGTATCTGTTTCTGCTGGAGCAGAGGCGATAACCTCAGCGATACCTGCTTTATATGGGCATCAGGTAGGTATTTCTGTCGCAATCGTTTTACTATTGATGATGCTTAATTTGAGAGGATTACGCGAGTCAGCCTCGTTCTTGTTAGTTCCCGTCTACACTTTTATTATCGTGATTACCTTGCTGATCGTTGTTGGTTTATTCAATATTGTAACGGGGACTGTACCATTGAATGCGACTGCTTTACCAGGTGCGGCAATTCCGGGTGTCTCAATTGCTTTGATTTTACGTGCATTTTCATCTGGTTCTTCTTCACTAACTGGGGTCGAAGCAATCAGTAATGCGGTTCCCTTCTTTAAAAAACCACGGGCGAAAAACGCTGCTGGTACGTTAACGATGATGGCTGTCATCTTAGGCTTTTTCTTCGTTGGAATTACCTTCATTAACTACTGGTATGGAATTGTGCCTGAAAAAGAAGTGACGGTTTTATCTCAGATCGGTAAAGCTGTTTTTGGACAGGGTGTCTTGTATTATGTTTTACAATTTGCAACTGCTTTGATTTTAGCAGTGGCTGCGAATACTGGTTTTTCTGCGTTTCCAGTTTTAGCATTTAATTTGGCAAAAGATAAATTCATGCCACATATGTATCAAGATCGTGGTGATCGTTTAGGTTATTCAAATGGGATCATGACTTTAGCATTTGGCTCGATCATTTTGTTGTTTATTTTCCAAGGATCAACGGAACGATTGATTCCACTTTACTCGATTGGTGTATTTATTCCATTTGCTCTTTCTCAAACAGGAATGGTGGTTAAATGGCGAAAAGAAGGTAAGAAGTGGTTACAAAAATCAATTGCAAACATTGTCGGAGCGTTTATTTCTTACTCAATTATTATTATTTTGTTCATCTATCGTTTAGGGGATATTTGGCCATTCTTTATCATCATGCCAATTGTTTTGTTTGTTTTTTACAAGATTCATGGACACTACAAAAACGTGGCAGAACAGCTTCGCTTAGAAGAGGATGCTAAATTACATGATTTTAATGGAAATACAGTTTTAGTTTTAGTGGGAAATGTTACTCGTGTAAACATTGGGGCGTTGAATTACGCGCGTTCGATTGGAGACTATGTAGTGGCAATGCACGTTTCTTTAGATGAAGATGTGGCAAAGGAAAAAGAAATCGAAGCCGAATTCAAAAAACATTTTCCTGATGTACGTTTTTCTGTTGTTCATTCTTCGTATCGTTCAATTGAAAATCCAATTATTCGCTATGTGGATCTAGTAAGCAAAAACGCTGCAAAACAAAACTATACGACAACGGTATTGATTCCTCAATTTGTGCCAAACCGTCGTTGGCAAAATATTTTACACAACCAAACAAGCTTACGTTTGCGTTTGCGACTTTCTTGGCGAGAAAATATTGTCATTAGTACCTATAGTTACCATCTGAAAAAATAAGTAACTGGGTGTAAAATTACTTTATCAATAAATAAAAGATGGGATAAAACGAATTTTCGTTTTGTCCCATCTTTTTTCCCCATCATTTAACTAGTACGTTAAGCTTTTTTTGCCGCCGGATCTAAGCGTCGTTCTACGATACCAAGTACCCAGTCAGTAATGATTGCCATCAAAGCTGTTGGTAACGCACCTGCAAGAATGATTGAAGCTCCATCCGTTGCATTGGTTCCACGGATAATGATGTCACCGAGACCACCTGCACCAACGAATGCACCGATTGCAGTAATTCCGATTGCAACAACCAAAGCGTTACGAATTCCAGCCATAATGACCGAAACAGATAAAGGGAGTTCTACCATCATTAAACGTTGACGAGCAGTCATCCCCATTCCTTTACCGACATCCAAAATGTTTTTATCTACTTGGATCATGCCAGTATAAGTGTTCTTGATAATTGGTAATAAGGAGTATAAAAAGACAGTAACAATAACTACGTTAACGCCTAGCCCTAATCCAATCATCAAAATGGAGAGCATTGCTAAAGAGGGTACAGTTTGAATGATATTTGCCAAGCGAATAACCCAATTGGCAAGTTTACGTTTACGAGAAATCAATATCCCGATTGGAATCGCTACAACAGCGGCGAAAAAGACACCGTAAATTGAAATCAAGAAGTGACGGATAAATTGGCTAAAGACATAGGCGCCATTTTCTTGAAAATAATAGACAAATTGTTGAAATATATTCATTTTATCCATTTAATCACTTCCCTTCCTCAAAATAATGATGTTCTTTCAAAAACCGTTCAGCAACGACAGAAGGTTCTACCAAATTGTTGTCTGCCTCATAATTTAGTTTTTGCATTTCCTCTGTAGTGATCGTACCACCTAATTTCTGTAAAGCTTCTTCCAGATGAGGCGTGTCTTTTAAGACCTGGTTCGCAACGACCGGTGCAGCGTCATAAGGTGGGAAGAAACTTAAATCATCTTCTAGCATCACTAAATCATAACTTGCAATTCGCCCATCAGTAGAATAACCCAATACGATGTCCATTTTTCCCGCTTCAACAGCGTCATAGACTAAGCCAATCTGCATCGGCAAAATCGATTCAAATGAAAAACCATAAGTTTCTTGGAAACCATCATAGCCATCGCCTTTACGGTTGATCCAAGAAGTATCGACACCAGCAACGAGTTCATTCGCTACATTTTTCAAATCACTGACTTTCTTTAGGTTGTATTTTTCAGCTGTGTCTTTGCGAACGAGAAAGACGTACGTGTTTTCAAAGCCATAAGAAGGGAACCATGTTTGATTGTAACGTTTTTCAAATTCCTCTTTTACTATGGCAAATGCTTTTTTAGGATCTTTTTCAGGTGGTAATCCTAAGGTAGTCGTTAAGTCTGTTCCTGTATAACGCGCCGCGGAAATTGAAGCATCACCGTTGATCATCGCTTGGTGATTGATCGTTGTTGTTGCTAAATTATTGATAATCGTTGTGTTTTTGTCGGTATAATGTTCGACCATTCCAGCAACCATTCCAGCAAGAATTTGTGCTTCTGAAGTAATTCCACCAGTAATTGAGATGGTTTGGTCATCCGTATTACTTGCCAAACCTGGCAAAGAACAGCTACCGAGAATGAGTGAGAGACCAAAAAGTAAAATGAGTTGTTTTAATCGTTTCATTCATCATTCTCCTTTCTAAGTGCAATCGGAGTGAGCCGTGTTTCTAACAAACCAAGTAAAAAGTCTGCAAGTAAGGCCAAAATAGTTACAGGAATCGTTCCAGCAAAAATTAAATCTGGTTGATAATTATTTAAACCGCTAAAAATCAGATCACCTAAACCACCAGCACCAATGTAAGAGGCTAAAGTTGCCCAAGCAATCACATAGACTGCGGCCAAACGAATCCCTGCCATAATAGTTGGCATTGCAATAGGTAGTTCCACAGAAATAATAGATTGCAGATTCGTCATACCCATTCCTTTGGCGACATCTCGATAGTTCCAATCTACATTTTTCATCCCAATATAAGTGTTTCGTAAAATAGGTAATAGTGAATAAATAAAGAGGGCAATAATTGCGGGTGTTTTTCCAACGCCTAGTAAAGGTATCATCAAAGCTAACAATGCCAAAGAAGGAACTGTTTGAAGTGCGCTACTAATACCAATCACAATCGTTGCCGCTTTTTGAAAACGAGTCAAAAGAATCCCTAGCGGAACTGCGACCAAAATACCAAGTGCTAAAGCGAAGAAAGAAATATAAAGATGTTCAGCACTTTTTGTTAATATTTCAGCGCCATGCTGATTAAAAAACTGCTGCATGAGCTAGACCTCCTTTGTTTCTGCAGGCTTCGTCGACTCAATCGCATCTGTGATGGATTGCTCTTCTCCCCAAATAACATCGTAAACAATATCGACAAGTGAAGCACGCGTTAAGATGCCAACTACTCGGTTTCGATCATCAACGACAGGGACGTATTTTAGTCCACGTTTTAAAATCCGTTGTAAAGTGTCACGTAAATAAGCAGATTCTTTTACGTAAAATACATGAGGATTTAAGATGTCTCCTACACTTGAAACTTTGCCACGTTTTCGGTCAAGAGTCTCAACATCGATGAAGCCTTTTAGTACATTGGAATTGTCTGTTACTAAAAGGGTATCCACACGTTTTTCACGCATGAGTTTGATTGCTTCTTGCAATGATTTTTCCGGCGTAATCGAAATGGCCGTATTCAACATTACTTCGTTAACGCGAGTCGTGTCTGGTTTTGCTTGCAGCAAACGATCCTCACCAATTAGTTCTTCCACGAATTCATTGGCTGGGTTACGTAAAATATTTTCTGGTGTATCAAACTGGATCACTTTTCCTTCACTCATGATAGCGATTCGACTTGCCAGTTTCAATGCTTCGTCCATATCATGAGTAACAAAGACAATCGTTTTTCCCAAGCGTTCTTGCAAGTCTTTCACCAAATCTTGCAATGCGTCACGAGTAATGGGATCGAGTGCGCCAAATGGTTCATCCATCAAAATAATATCTTGATTAGCAGCTAATGCTCGAACAACACCAATCCGTTGCTGTTGTCCACCAGATAGTTCACTTGGATAGCGGTCAAGCATCTCACGAGGTAATTCGACAAGGTCAATCATTTTTTCGGCAGTTTTATTTCGTTCTTCTTGACTGACTTTGAGTAACTTTTGAACAAGTGTGATATTTTCTCTAATGGTCATGTGTGGCATTAAACCAATATTTTGGATAACGTAACCGATTTGTCGGCGCAACTCAACGGGATTGATATCTAGGATGTTTTTCCCATCGATTAAAATCTTTCCTTTAGACGGGTCAGTCATTCGATTAATCATACGCATTGTCGTTGTTTTTCCACTACCACTGGTTCCGATAAAGCAGATGAATTCTCCTTTTTCAAACGAAAGATTCACATCATCGACAGCCACTTTGTTTCCTTTATAAATTTTTGATACATGTTGAAATTCAATCAAAATTTCTCACCTCAAATTATCATTTTTTTAATCTTCACATAACTAGTATGGCTGAAAATTCGTTAACATACAAATCGAAGGGTTTGGAAGAAAAAAATTTTTCGTTTCAACATGGAATTATATGGACAAAAAAGTATAGGCGAAGCTGTTCGCCAAGTTTCTGAAAAAGTGTTAGAATAGCTGAAGATAAATGACCAGAAAGAGTGGATAAGATGTTAACAACAGAGGATTTTGATTTTGATTTGCCAGAAGAACTCATTGCACAAACACCGTTAAAAAATCGTGACCAATCACGTTTGTTAGTGGTAGACCGTACAACAGGAGAGTTAGAAGATAAACATTTCCATGATATTATTGATGAATTGAACCCGGGGGATGCCCTAGTCATGAATGACACGCGCGTACTACCTGCACGCTTATATGGGGAAAAGCCAGATACTGGTGCTCATCTGGAAGTATTACTTTTAACGAATACAGAAGGGGATACATGGGAAACGTTGATCAAACCAGCTAAACGTGCCAAAGTAGGTACAACGATTTCGTTTGGCGATGGTCGACTAAAAGCTGTGGTGGAAGAAGAACTAGAACACGGCGGACGTATCATTACGTTTAAATATGACGGAATTTTTCTTGAAATTTTAGAATCGCTGGGTGAAATGCCTTTGCCACCTTATATCAAAGAACGCCTAGAAGACCCAGATCGTTACCAAACAGTGTACGCCAAAGAAAATGGTTCTGCGGCAGCCCCAACAGCGGGATTACATTTTACAAAAGAACTATTGGAAGAAATTGAAGCCAAAGGAATTGAATTAGTCTATTTGACACTTCATGTTGGCTTAGGAACGTTCCGTCCAGTTAGTGTGGATAAGATTGAAGATCATCACATGCATAGTGAATTTTATCGATTAACAGACGATGCTGCGAAACGTTTGAACCAAGTTCGCAAGAATGGTGGGAAAATCGTAGCAGTAGGAACCACTTCGATTCGGACGTTAGAAACAATTGGAACGAAGTTCAATGGTGAAATCAAAGCAGACAGTGGTTGGACCGAAATTTTTATTACACCAGGTTATGAGTTTAAAGTAGTCCAAGCATTCTCAACAAACTTCCATTTGCCAAAATCAACATTGGTTATGTTAGTAAGCGCGTTTGCTGGTCGTGAATTGATTCTGTCTGCATACCAACATGCGATTGACGAACGTTACCGCTTCTTTAGCTTTGGTGATGCGATGTTTGTCAAATAAATTTCCAAATGAACACAAAAGAGTGAACGATTCTCGATCGTTCACTCTTTTTTTCTAGAAAAAAGTTCTATGTAGTTTTCGACGAAATAAAAAAAGCTGGACTCTCGACAAGTCCAGCCTCTGTATTTCGGAAGGAATCAAATAAGTAGAATTTTTGTTACTTTCCATGATACATGTAAAGCACTTTGTTGAATTTCTTCTTGATAAACAAAAAATCTTGTTTTCGTTACATCTTCAACACTCATTGACACATCTTTTACTAGTATTCAATTTTCAGATGTTCACTGTTTATTTTACGTATCTTTGTTACTTCTGGTTTTGGGAAACGAATCATCCAAACTTTTTATACGCATTCACTATTTTCATCAATTTGACGCTGTGTACTTCACACGTATACTTGGTGAAACCTGTACTTCTAACAACTTTGTTTGCTTACAATACTTCATCGAGAAATTCTTCGACTTATTTGATGTTATCCTCCTTCCTTACACCTATATAATAGCATATTTTGTTAGCGCTTGCAAACAGAATGCTTGCAATTTTGTGCCTTTTTTATGAACAAAATCCATAAATTGTCCGAAATAGTTTATTAAGTTGAAAAAAATAAAAAAATGATGTTATATTTAATATAGGATTATTATTTAATGAAGAATAAAGGAGGAATAGGATGGAAGAATATAAAAAAACAGTGAGAGAAGTCCGAGAAGAAACCAATGTAAACTTAGAGCGTGGATTGACTTCCCAAGAAGCAACTAAGCGAAGCAAGGAACAGGGGCCTAACCGTTTTGATGAAGCAAAGAAAGAATCATTAGCCAGAAAATTTTTTAGAAGCTTAGCCGATTTTACAACAATTATTTTATTAGTTGCTGCTGTAATTTCTTTTTACACGGCCTTTGCAACAGAACATGGAGATTTGTTTGAAGGTCTGTTGATTATCGCTATCGTTGTCATCAACTCTGCACTTACAATTGTTCAAGAAGGAAATGCAGAAAAAGCTTTAGAATCGTTACAGGATATGAATAAGCAGACTGCGCTAGTTTTACGAGATGGTAAACGTGAACAAGTTGATGCCGAACAATTAGTTGTTGGAGATATCTTGATTTTAGAGTCTGGGGCAACCATTCCTGCAGATGCTCGTTTGATTCAAAGTTCACAACTTCGAGTGGAAGAATCGGCGTTGACTGGTGAGAGCGAAGCAGTTGAAAAAGATGCCACTTATGTTAGCGAAGAAGAAGTACCTCTAGGTGATCAAATCAATATGGTCTTTAAAGGATGTAGTGTAGCTGCCGGTCGTGGTCAAGCAATTGTTACGGCAATTGGGATGCAAACTGAAATGGGAAAAATTGCTGGACTATTAAGTGGCGATATGATGCAGAAAACACCTTTACAAGTTCGCTTGAATCAGTTAGGTAAACGAATTAGTTTTATTGCATTAGGAGCTGCTGCATTAGTCTTCATTATTGGTGAACTGCAAGGGGAACCATTACTAGAAATGTTTATGACGTCTGTCTCTTTAGCAGTTGCTGCAGTACCAGAAACATTGACAGTTATCGTGACATTGACTTTAGCATTTGGTGTTCAGAAAATGGCAAAAAAACATGCAATTATTCGTCAACTGCCTGCAGTTGAAACATTAGGAACAGCTAACGTAATTTGTTCTGATAAGACGGGAACTTTAACCCAAAATAAAATGCGTGTGCGTCGAGTTTGGAGTCGCGGAGATGAAGTTACTGACACAGAAGATGCTATGACAGATAGTGCGATGGAAGTCTTGAAAATGGCAGCTTTGTGTACAGATGTAAGTGTTGAAAAAGAAAACGATGAGCTAATTATCAAAGGCAATCCAACAGAAGCCGCAATTGTGCGTGCAGTGGAAGAAAACTATCATACAAAAGCAGAGTTGGAAGAAAATTATCCTCGAATTGGAGAATTGCCGTTTGACTCAGAGCGAAAAATGATGACAACGGTACATAAGATGGGAAAAAAATATATTTCCATTACTAAAGGTGCTTTTGATGTATTAGCTCCGCGTTTCCGTTATGGAGATATCGAACAAGCGACAGTTGTCAATGACCGTTTCGGAAAACGTGCACTCCGCGTGATTGCAGTTGGCTTTGCTGTCTATGATGAAGAACCACAAGATATTCGTTCAGAAGTCTTAGAAAAAGATTTACGTTTGATTGGTTTGATTGGTATGATTGATCCACCTCGTCCAGAAAGTAAAGGAGCAATCGCTCGTGCGAAAAAGGCTGGAATCAAAACAGTAATGATTACTGGTGACCATGTGGTGACAGCGAGTGCGATTGCTAAAGAACTTGGGATTCTGGAACATTCTTCTGAAGCTTTAACAGGTGCAGAACTACATGCGTTGACGGATGAAGAATTAGATGAACGAGTGAAAGAATTGGCTGTTTATGCACGAGTAACGCCAGAAGATAAAATCAGGATCGTCAAATCATGGCAACGAACGGGTGCGGTTGTGGCGATGACTGGTGACGGAGTAAATGATGCGCCTGCGTTAAAAGCAAGTGATGTTGGCTGCGCCATGGGAATCACTGGAACGGATGTAGCTCAAAGTGCGTCTGATATGATTTTAACCGATGATAATTTTGCAACGATTGTCGATGCAGTTAGCCAAGGTCGTTCTGTTTATCAAAATATTCGAAAAGCAATCAACTTCCTTTTGAGTTGTAATATCTCAGAAATTTTCATTGTGTTGATTGCTATGCTTCTAGGATGGGGCGCGCCATTTACGGCAGTTCAATTATTATTTGTCAACGTAGTAGCTGATGGCCTACCAGGATTTGCGCTTGGAAGAGAGCCAGCAGAAGCAGGAATTATGGATCAAATGCCAATTCCTCGGAATGAGGGGATCTTTGCGCGCGGATTGTGGCAAAAAATTGCAGTGAATGCAAGTGTGTTTACGGTTGTGACACTCTTCGGATACTATTTAGGAAGTTTTGTTGATACAATCAGTCCTTGGGTCGATGCTAGTCAAGAAGTTGGTCAAACAGTTGCTTTTCTAGTATTAGCTTACTCTTCCATTTTGCATGTCTTTAATGTGCGAAGTAGCCAATCCATATTTAAGGTCAATTTATCTTCAAATAAATCATTATTAGAAATGGCAGTGTTGGCGGTAGTGATTACTACGGCAATGGCACTATTCCCATTCACACAAGAACTTTTTGGACTTGTTCATATTAGTTTGAATCATTGGTTACTGGTATTCATTTTATCAGTCACACCAATTGCAGTGAGTGAACTAATTAAGTTCCATCAACTGCCAGATGTGGACGATGAAGAAGAATAAATAAAAAATGAACACAAAAAAGCTGCGGTTACTAACCGCAGCTTTTTGTATACCTGTTGTGAAGCTTAGTACGCAACGTCTTTTGGCAATTCATTGTAGAAAGCAGCTTTTGTTGCTGTAATATACGGATTCAACCATAAGTAGCCGATTCCTGCGGTCATCAATGCAAGAATATGCCAACCGATAAATGATAAATCCAACCAGAACAATTTTCCTTTGTAACCATCCATTAGCTTGCGACTTGCTGTAATCGTATCAAGCACACGAGGTTTTTGTCCTGTTTCTTGAATCGTGTCGTAGTAGATAAAGTAGCTTTGAGAGTAAGCATAACTTTTGATAATCCCAGGGATAATAAACAACAATGTCCATAATGTAGTGAATAACCAAATCAAAATGGCTAGGCCAATAATGCCTCCAATAAAGAGACCTGAAAATCCACGGAATGCATCTTTAAATGGTTCAATTTGTGATTTTTGTCCACGTAGCACATCAAGGTAAGTCCAAGAAATACCACTCATAAACAATGCAGAAATAATGCCGGAAACAACTCCGCCACCACTGCTGCCAGCACTAGAACCGCCATTGTCATTCACCATCGTTTCCTGAAGACTTGTAACATCTGACATACTTGCAATAAACAAGATGAATGGTACAAGAATCAAAAGAATAAGTGCTATAGCAATTAATGACGGAATTAAATTCAATAATACCGCTTGCCCCCAACGACCTTTCAAACTAGCTTTTGCTTGTGATTTTAATTCAGCAGAAGATTTCATCTATTTTTCACTCCTTTTCCATAAGTTAAAATTATTATAACAAAGATTAACTTTTTTGCCTCTCTTCTTGCATTGCTTGTTCCAGAAATACTTCTAAAAAAAGAGGATTAAATAGAACAAGAGCCACAGATAAACTCTTGCAAAAAAGTGCTGAAACGATTATGATTGTGTGAGTTGTCAACGCTATTTTATAGAGAAAGTAGGGAATTGAATGTCACAACCTGCCATTCGCTATCGTTTAATCAAAAAAGAAAAACATACTGGTGCTCGTTTAGGTGAAATTATTACACCGCACGGTACTTTTCCAACTCCCATGTTCATGCCTGTAGGAACATTGGCGACAGTCAAAACTATGTCTCCTGAAGAATTAAAGGAGATGGGGGCAGGTATCATTTTGAGTAATACGTACCATCTGTGGTTGCGACCTGGAGAAGACTTGGTTGCTGAGGCTGGTGGTTTGCATAAATTTATGAATTGGGATCAACCGATTTTAACTGATTCAGGTGGTTTCCAGGTATTTTCATTAAGTGATATGCGTAATATTGAAGAAGAAGGCGTCCATTTCAAAAATCATTTGAATGGCTCTCGCATGTTTTTATCACCTGAAAAAGCAATTGATATCCAAAATAAATTAGGCTCAGATATCATGATGAGCTTTGATGAATGCCCGCCATTTGACGAGAGCTATGATTATGTGAAAAAATCTGTAGAACGTACGTCACGTTGGGCAGAGCGTGGACTAGAAGCTCATGCAAATCCAGCAACACAAGGTTTATTTGGAATCATCCAAGGGGCAGGATTTGAAGATTTGCGTCGCCAAAGTGCAAAAGACTTAGTCAGCATGGATTTCCCAGGTTATTCAATCGGTGGTTTGTCTGTTGGAGAACCAAAAGCAGATATGAACCGAGTTTTAGAATTTACGACACCATTGATTCCAGAAGATAAACCACGCTACTTAATGGGAGTCGGCGCAGCTGATTCCTTGATTGATGGAGTAATTCGTGGTGTAGATATGTTTGACTGTGTATTGCCAACCAGAATCGCACGTAATGGAACTTGTATGACGTCGCAAGGTCGTTTAGTTGTCAAAAATGCAAAATATGCACATGATTTTCGTCCAATTGATGAAAAATGTGATTGTTATACATGTAAAAACTATACCCGTGCTTATATTCGTCATTTAATCAAGTGTGATGAAACATTTGGTATTCGTTTGACTTCTTATCATAATCTTTATTTCTTATTGAATTTGATGAAACAAGTTCGCCAAGCAATCATGGATGATAATTTGTTAGAATTTAGAGCAGCCTTCTTCGAGGAATACGGTTTTAACAAAGAAAATGCTAAGAGTTTCTAAATTCATGAATTTTATGTGAAATTTAAGTAAAAAGCTAGTGTAGATAGTACTTTTTATGCTAAAGTGGTTTTTGTAGATAGATTGAGTGAGGTGAAAAAAATGGGATCATTACCAATGATTGTGATGTTCGTTGCGTTGTTAGCGATGTGGTACTTTATGTCACGTACACAAAAGAAACAACAACAAGAACGTCAAAATTTGTTAGATAGTATGAAACCAGGTGATGCAGTTGTTACAATTGGCGGCTTGCATGGCGTAATTTCAGAAATCGATGAAGACAAACGGACAGTGGTTTTAGACTGCGAAGGTATCTTCTTAGAGTTTGACCGTGCGTCAATCAAAACGGTTAAACCAGGAGTGACTGTAGAAAACGATGCTACGGTGACAACTGTCGAAGAACCAGTTGATGCAAAAGAAGAAACAATCACTGAAGAAGTAACAGAAGTAGTTTCTGAAGACAACAAAGACGAAAAATGAGCATAAGCTCTACAATTATTTTTCATCTGAAGAGGTACAGCTATTTAATTAGTTGTGCCTCTTTTTTTATTTGAAAAACAAAAGCATGAGAACAAGTTCAATAGTGAACGTGACAACCAAATAAAAAATATTTTTTTCTAAGACAATGAAAAAAATATTGATAGCTAGATAACTTTATAATATCAGTGTTTATCTTTATTTTTAAAACTGTGAAAAAAATCACAAAAAACTATTTACAACAAAAATAAATTATTGTATGATACATATGTGAAATAATTAACAAACAATAAGTGATACCCACTAGGAGGAAGACAATGGCTAAGACATTGGAAAAAGAACAAGTAAAAACGATCGACGTGCAAGCAATGATCGATGACCTTGCAACAAAAGCAAATGTAGCCCTAAAGGAAATGGAAGACTTTGATCAGGCAAAAGTGGACCATATCGTACATGAAATGGCAATGGCTGCCTTAGATCAACACATGCCTCTAGCAAAAATGGCAGTTGAAGAAACTGGTCGTGGTATTTATGAAGATAAAGCAATTAAAAATATGTATGCTTCAGAGTATATTTGGAATAACATTAAACATGATAAAACAGTTGGAGTAATCAATGAAGACGTTCAAAAAGGATTAATTGAAATCGCTGAACCAGTAGGAGTTGTTTGTGGTGTAACACCAACAACTAACCCAACTTCAACAACGATTTTCAAATCAATGATCGCATTGAAAACAAGAAATCCAATTGTGTTTGCTTTCCATCCAAGCGCACAAAAATCTTCTGCAGAAGCAGCGCGTGTTGTCCGTGATGCAGCAATCGCAGCTGGTGCACCGGAAAACTGTATCCAATGGATCGAACATCCATCAATTGATGCAACTTCAATGTTGATGAATCATCCCGGCATTGCAATTGTTTTAGCAACAGGTGGAGCAGGAATGGTTAAATCTGCTTATTCAACTGGGAAACCAGCTTTAGGCGTTGGACCAGGGAACGTGCCAGCGTACATTGAAAAAACTGCAAAAGTAAAACGTGCAGTGAATGATTTAATCGTATCAAAAACATTTGATAATGGAATGATTTGTGCATCTGAACAAGCGGTGATAGTTGACAAAGAAATTTATGCAGCTGTGAAAGCAGAATTCCAAGCTCATCAAGTGTATTTTGTAAAACCAAGCGAACTTGCAAAATTAGAAGATGCGGTGATGAACGAAGGCAAGTATGCTGTTAACCCAGCAATTGTTGGGCATTCTGCAATGGAAATTGCTAAATTAGCAGGCATCAAAGTACCAGAAGGAACAAAAATGCTAGTTGCTGAATTAGAAGGTGTTGGTGCTGATTATCCACTTTCACGTGAAAAATTATCACCAGTTTTAGCAATGGTTAAAGCAAATAATACAGATCATGCATTTGAATTATGTGAAGGTATGTTAAATCTTGGTGGATTAGGACATACAGCTGTTATCCATTCAGAAAACGAAGATTTACACGTGAAATTTGGTTTACGAATGAAAGCTTGTCGTATTCTAGTTAACACACCATCAGCTGAAGGTGGAATTGGTAATATCTACAATGAAATGATTCCTTCATTAACTTTAGGTTGTGGTTCATATGGTAAAAATTCTGTTTCTCGTAATGTATCTGCTGTCAACTTAATCAACGTCAAAACTGTAGCGAAACGGAGAAATAACATGCAATGGTTCAAATTACCGCCAAAAATCTTCTTTGAAAAGAATTCATTACTTTACTTAGAAAAAATGGAAAACGTTGAACGTGTCATGATCGTTTGTGACCCAGGAATGGTTCAATTTGGTTACTGTGATACAGTTCGTGAAGTGCTCGCTCGTCGTAAAAACGACGTGAAAATCGAAGTTTTCTCTGATGTTGAGCCTAACCCTTCAACAGATACTGTTTATGCTGGAACAAAACTAATGGCTGATTTCAAACCTGATACAGTAATCGCATTAGGTGGTGGATCTGCAATGGACGCTGCAAAAGGAATGTGGATGTTCTATGAACACCCAGATACTTCTTTCTTTGGAGCAAAACAAAAATTCTTAGATATCCGTAAACGTACGTACAAAATTGCAAAACCTGAAAAAACTCAATTTGTATGTATTCCGACAACTTCAGGAACAGGTTCGGAAGTAACTCCTTTTGCCGTTATTACTGATAGCGATACACATGTTAAATACCCATTAGCAGACTATGCGTTGACACCAGATGTTGCAATTGTTGACCCACAATTTGTTATGTCAGTTCCGGCTTCTGTGACTGCAGATACTGGTATGGATGTCTTGACGCACGCAATTGAATCATATGTTTCTGTCATGGCATCTGATTATACTCGTGGCTTAAGTCTACAGGCAATCAAGTTGGTCTTTGATTATTTAGAAAAATCAGTAAAAACACCTGATATGGAATCACGTGAAAAAATGCATAATGCGTCAACAATGGCTGGTATGGCGTTTGCAAATGCGTTCCTAGGGATTTGTCATTCAATCGCCCACAAAATTGGTGGTGAATATGGTATTCCTCATGGACGTACAAATGCAATCTTGTTACCACACATTATTCGCTACAACGCAAAAGATCCACAAAAACACGCAATGTTCCCTAAATATGACTACTTCCGTGCAGATACAGATTATGCAGACATTGCTAAATTCTTAGGATTAAAAGGTGAAACAACTGCTGAGTTAGTAGATGCATTAGCAGAAGCTGTCTATGAGTTAGGTCAAAATGTAGGTATTGATATGAACTTGAAAGCACAAGGCGTAACACAAGAGACACTTGATACAACAGTTGATCGTATGGCTGAATTAGCTTACGAAGACCAATGTACAACTGCTAATCCAAAAGAACCATTAATTAGCGAATTAAAACAAATCATCATTGATGCTTACAAAGCTTAATGATTGTCAAAAGATAGCGTACGGCTGACAGCTGTCCGCTACCGGAATCCCCCGCACAAATTTCCGCTCAAATTTGTGTGGGGGATTTAAAACTATATGGATTCATGTAAGTTTGTCTGAATGATTCTCTCATTCAGACAATTTTTTTGTGTAAAGAGAAAATATGCGTTCAAATATGTACTTGTGAGATTACTTATAAAAAATTTTGTCATTGAAAAAGAGAGAAACATTTCGATGACCACTTAGCTATCAATTATTAAGATAGGTAAAAATTTCAAACATAAGATCAACTTTAGATATTTTTTTCTCAATTTATCCTATTTATAGGGTATAGGATTCTTGCTATATTAAGGATATCAATAAATGAAAGCGTTTTAGAAAGGGCGTGGATGAAATGTCAATTATTAAAGAAGAAATTTTTGTACCAAAAGAATTAGTAAAAGAGAAAATTGCTTTACTTTTAGAAAATTTAACAACCATAAAAGATGAAAGTGGCGATTTTCTATTGGATTTTGATGGATTAAAGGTTGATGATAAAAGCTGGACAGTATGGAATTGGCCACAAGGAATTGGTCTGTATGGGACCTATAAGAATTATCAATTAACTAAAAATCATCGAGCTTTAGAAGTTGTTAATGATTGGTTTGAAGCACGTATGGAAGAAGGCGCACCACCAAAAAATGTAAATACGATGGCTCCATTATTAACAATGGCTTATTTGTATGAAGATACAAAGGATTCACGCTATTTACCTTACTTGGAACAATGGGCAGAATGGGTAATGTATGAGATGCCTAGAACAAACGAACAAGGGTTACAGCATGCGACATATGGTCCAGAAAATAAAAATCAGTTATGGGATGACACCTTGATGATGACAGTATTACCTCTGGCTAAAATTGGGAAGTTATTAAATCGCTCAGAGTATTTAGAAGAGGCTCGTTATCAGTTTATGATCCATATTAAATATTTGATGGATAAACGTACTGGTTTGTGGTATCACGGTTGGACCTTTGAAGGAAATCACAATTATGCGGAAGCGTTTTGGGCGCGTGGTAATTGCTGGTTAACAATGGCAATCCCTGAAATCATTGAGATTTTAGAATTATCTAAAGATGACGCTCTACGAAAACTTTTAGTTGAAACGTTAGAAGCGCAGGTTCAGACATTAGCTAAATATCAAGCAGAAAGCGGTTTGTGGCATACATTATTGGATGATGAGTCCTCTTATGTTGAATCATCAGCAACAGCTGGCTTTGCATATGGCATCTTAAAAGCTGTTCATAAGAGATATTTGGAACCAAAGTATAAAGAAGTTGCTTATCGTGCAATACAAGGTTTATTAGAACAAATTGATGAAAATGGTGAAGTACACAATGTTTCGATCGGTACAGGAATGGGGGACGATTTAGAATTTTATCGCAATATTGGAATTACTGCTATGCCATATGGTCAATCGTTAACGATGCTTTGTTTAACAGAATTGTTAGTTTCGTATTGTTAAAAAAGAAAGGAAGACAAAATGAAAAAAGTAATCTTGCTAGCAGGAATATTTGGCTTGAGTTTACTGGGATTAAATGGTTGCGGTAGTGCTGTAAACGTTACAGCTACAGATGAAAAAGAAACAATCAATTTACGTTTTGCTTATGCTAGTAATAGTCAGCCTGTGATTGATGCGATGAACGAATTTGGTCGATTAGTAGAGGAAAAGACAGACGGAACAGTTAAAATTCAATATTTTCCAGATGGTCAACTTGGCGGTGAAAGGGAATTGATTGAATTAACTCAGTCAGGAGCCGTAGACTTTACAAAAGTCAGTGCCTCTGCTTTAGAAAGTTTTTCAAAAAATTACTCTATTTTTTCTGTTCCGTACTTATTTGAAAGTGAAAAACACTTTTTTGACGTAATGGACAATGAAGAAATAATGACGCCGATTTATCAATCAACCACAGATTTAGGTTTTACTGGTTTAACCTACTATGATTCAGGTCAACGAAGCTTCTATATGGTTGATGGTCCTATTCAAACACCATCAGATTTGTTAGGAAAGAAAATCCGTGTTATGCAAAGTGAAACAGCTATTAAAATGGTAGAATTACTTGGCGGATCTGCGGTACCTATGGGAAGTGATGAAGTTTATACTTCTTTACAATCGAATTTGATCAATGGTTCCGAGAATAATGAATTTGTGTTACATACAGCAGGGCATGGAGGAGTTGCGAAATACTATTCTTATGATGAACATACTCGTGTACCGGATATTATGATTATGAACGATGCAATCAAAGAGCAACTAACAGAAGAGCAAGAAACGGCGATTTATGAATCAGCAAAAGAATCGACAGTTTTTGAAATTGAAGCCTTTTCTAAGGCTGTTGAGGAAGAAAAAGCAACTGCGCAAGAAGCATATGGGGTTAAATTTAATAAAGTCGATAATACGCCATTTCGTGAAGCAGTGGCTCCACTTCATGATGAATTCAAAAATGATCCAGTTTATCAACAACTGTACCAGCAAATTCAAGATCAAGGAGCCTAATAAATGAAAAAAATAATGAATCAATTGTTAGAAATTATTGGTGCTGTATTGTTATTTGCAATGGTAGGAGTAGTTTTGTGGCAAGTGTTTTCTCGGACGGTATTAGGTAATCCCAATACCGTGACAGAAGAATTTGTTCGTTTTGGACTTGTCTGGTTTGCCATGCTTTCTTCAGCTTACGTTGTAGGGCAAAAAGCACATTTAGCTGTAACAATTTTAAGTGAAAAATTAACAGGAACTAGAAGTTGGGTGTTAGAGATAGTAGTACAAACATTGTTTCTATTATTTGCTACTATTATTATGGTTTATGGTGGAATGAATGCGGTTACCTTGACGATGGGACAATTATCTCCCTCGTTAGGAATACCTATGGGCTATGTTTATTTATCGGTACCTGTATCAGGCTGCCTGATTGTTGTTTACAGTTTAATAAATTTGATTGATACATTCAATACTGTTAAATAATTGAAAAAGTATAGAAATGGAGAAATAATATGGCATTAGAAGCTGGAATGGTTCTGTTTTTCGTTTTTGTTATATTGCTTATTGTAGGGATGCCAATTGCAATTAGTATTGCATTTTCATCAATGATGACGCTGCTGCTAGTGATTCCTTTTGATGTTGCTACCTTTAGTTCAGCACAGAAAATGGTTGGGAGTATTAATAGCTTTTCTCTAATAGCGATTCCATTTTTTGTCTTTTCAGGAATAATTATGAATAATGGTGGGATAGCGAAAAAGTTAGTAGATTTTTCGATGCTTTTTGTCGGACGTATTCCGGGCTCTCTAGCGCATACGAATGTATTGGGAAATGCTTTATTTGGCTCAATTTCGAGTTCAGCAATTGCTGCTTCAACAGCCATTGGTGGCGTACTAATTCCTCAACAAGTGGAAGAAGGCTATGATCGCAAGTTTGCAACGGCAGTGAACATTGCTTCGGCACCTACTGGAATGGTTATTCCGCCAAGTACAGCATTTATTATGTATTCATTAGTTGCAGGTGGGACTTCTATCTCGGCTTTGTTTATGGGAGGATATCTCGTAGGCGCACTTTGGGCATTAGGAATCATGGTAGTTGCTTTTGTGGTTGCTAAAAAGAATAAATACCCTACAGTACAAAAAAATCAGATAAAACATTCAGGTAAAGTATTGAAAGAAGCAATTCCCAGTTTATTGTTGATTCTTATTATCATTGGTGGGATTTTAACAGGCATATTTACTGCAGTAGAAGCTTCAGCAGTTGCTGTGATTTATTCATTATTGATTTCGATGTTTTATTATAAAACGGTTAAGTTAAGAGATATTCCAAATATGTTGGTTCAAGCGGTTGCGATGTCAGGGACAATTATGTTTTTGCTGGCTACTTCATCAATGATGTCATTCTCAATGGCTTTTACAGGAATACCTCAAGCAATTAGTAGTATGATTATAGGGATTACTGATAACAAAATGATTATTTTATTATTGGTCAATGTCGTTTTATTGTTAGTCGGGATGTTTATGGATGTGGCGCCAGCAATTATGATTTTTACTCCCATCTTTTTACCAATCGTGACAAGTGTGGGTATTGACCCTGTTCATTACGGTTTGTTTTCGATAATGAATTTATGTGTAGGTTCGATTACTCCTCCAGTTGGCACAGGATTATATGTTGGAGCTAGTGTAGGCGGAGTAAAAGCAGAATCCATGCTTAAACCACTATTACCTTTTTACGGCGTGATATTAGGTGTTTTATTCTTAATTACGTACTTCCCACAGCTTGTAATGTGGTTACCTGATATATTAGGATAGGAGAAAGAAAATGTTAAATCTAACGATACGTGGACATGATCTTTCTGGTGTTCATACAGCCGAAGAACTGGCTAGAAAAACAAGTGATCAAGGAGTGCATACACTACAACTAGCGTTAGGACTATCTTTTAAAGGTCTCAATTCCGATGCTTCTGCCATCAATGCCGGGATGGGTAATTTTATGAAGCGGACATTATTGCAAGAAAATGTTCATATAGGTATTTTGAGTTGTTATATCAATATGATTCATCCGGATTTAGAAGTCAGGGAACAGTTGTTACTCAAATTTGAACATTATTTACAGTATGCTACTTCTTTTGGTGCCGCTATAGTTGCCACAGAGACAGGTTGTGTTTTTCCAGAAATACGTTATACAGAAGAAAATTTTACAGACAAAGCTTTTGAAACTGCAGTTACGGTAATCCGTCGATTAGTGAATGCAGGAGAAAAGTACAACATGGTGGTAGGAATCGAACCGGGTTTGAACCATCCAATCTATTCGCTAGAACGTGTTTGTCAGCTAATTGAAGCTGTAGATTCTGATTATTTAGGCATCATTTTAGACCCAACGAACCTGATTAGTAGTGATAATTATCAACAACAAGTCCAACTTGTAGAAAGCGCCTTTGATTCATTTGGCGAAAAGATATGTGCGGTTCATTTAAAAGACTTTATTGTAGAAAAACAACAAATTATACCTGTAAATTTGGGTGAAGGAATGATGGACTATCAAAAAATCATAAAGCTGATTGCACAGAAGAAGCCTTATTTATTTGTTGTTTTGGAGGAGACAAAGGACCGAGCTATTCAACGTGCCGTTAAGTTAATTGAGGACTCATATTCGTTTGGATAAAAGTTACTAGCCAATGAATCAAGAGAGCGATACTTAAGATGAAAGTAAAATGGGCTATGATATTGTTTATTCACCATTGAATAAACGAGGCTTTGGGAGGGACGATCAATGAATCAAAAAAAAATAAATGGTGAACAAGTCAATACGATGGTGTCAAATCAATATGAAATTTATCATGTGAAAAATGTCGTTAGCCAAAGTCAAACACTTTATCATTATCATGATTTTTATGAAGTCCATGCAACTTTGAAAGGGAAAGCAACTTTTTACTTGAACGGCCGACAATTTACGATTGAAGAAGGAAATATTTTGTTGATCCATTCCAATGACTTACATCGTATTGTTCGCCAATCCTCAGACGTTTTTGAGAGAGTATACATATTTATTACATCCTCATTTTTAGAAAGTCGATCTACACAATGGTCTAATCTAACTTCTTGTTTTAAACCACTGGGGGATAAGCGGAGCCGTATCTTGAAAGTCCCTCCTAAATTATTAAGAGAAAAATTAGCCTTTATTGATTATCCACCTAATAAACAGAGTTATGGAGAGGATATTAAATATGAACAAACATTAGTGGATTACTTTATTTTTTTGAATAGGATCGTTCAAAAAGAAGAACAGACTCACGTAGAAAATGCCGTGATTCTGAATGAACGAGTTGAACAAATGCTAGAATATATCTCAAAAAATTTGTCACATCCACTGACTCTAGAAGAGATGGAAAAAAAGTTTTTTGTAAGTAAATATCACATTACAAGAGAATTCAAAAAATATACAGGTTTTACGTTCCATCAGTATGTTATGAAAAAGAAATTACTTTATGCGAAACAACTATTAAAAGAATATCATAGCTCTAGTGCTATTTATAGTAAATGTGGGTTTACATCTTATCCACATTTTCTAAAAGCTTTTAAAAAAGAATTCGGACTGACACCGAAAGAATTTTTAAAACGGAATACGCAAAATCAGATTGTTCATTATGAACATTTTGAAGATGAGCGGTGAAAATCAATTCAAAAGAAATCGTCACACCTACAAAAAGAACTTGTAGGTGTGACGATTTCTTTTCTTTTTTGTGTTCTTAAACAGTTCAGGAATAATCTCATATCTT
>NZ_JAFLWA010000050.1 GCF_017316125.1 Enterococcus sp. DIV0660C
GTAAATGGTCAAAAAAAACTAACAAAAAGTCCAGCGCCCCATCGACTAAGCCCGCCTAAGAAATGTGAAAAAGAAAGAAGAAAAAAGAAAAAAAGATCAGAGTAAAGGAAGTCAGAAAAGGTCAAAAAAAGAATTAGTGAGAACTAAAAAAAATGAGAGCAGAGAGAATTAATAAAGATCAAAGAAAAAAATATTTAAATCTAAATAGAAGAAAACATAAATACGAATGAAAAGAATCAATCAGATAAAAGGTGTACCACCTTTTCAAAAATAAGAGTGGAGGTTGTAGATGAAAAATATTTTGTATAACTACTACATTGAATATAAAAAAGAAAATATCGAAATAATTATTATGTGTTTATTACACGAATTAAGATTAGTGACAGCCAAACAATTACAAGAATTTATTAACCCTGTAATCCCGATTACAGAAAAAACAATTCGTCGTCGTTTAACACTGATGAATGAGAATGAGTTAACAAATTATTTTATTTCTGATAAAGATAGTAAAACTAGAATTCATTATTTGGAGCGGGAAGGCCACCAGGCAATTCGAGGTTACTATCCATTAGTAAAATCTCCTAAGTATAATTGGTATCATTGTTTGATGATTAATGAGGCTTTGCTTGAAACTTTAGAAGTTGTTGGAGATCAGAAACATTTACGTTACATTCAAAGTGAGCGCCGACAAGTTTACGAAGTGAAGGACATGCAGCCAAGTAAAAATAAGCGTGTATTTTTTGTTTCTGATTTTCTCTTACGTTTTGAATCGCAGACAGGAAAAAGTATTAACTGGTATTTTGAAATTGAGTTGACGATTAAAACGAAACGTCGATACAAGGAAGGTGTGTTTGTAAAATACATTAATCATTTGAACAAACATAAAGATGCCCATTTAATATATGTCTCGCCTTCAACTATTATTTTAGAAGAACTGGAAAGATACAAAAAAGAAATTGAAGACAGAGCAGTTAATGCAGAAGATGTTTTTTCTCGCTTCCACATTTTCTCACAAGATGAATTTCGAGAACGATTGGAGGAATTGATTTTGGATGATTCACATATCAATTGGTAACTTAAAAAATAAGCGAGACCCGCCTTTTTGATTTTAAGCTAAAACATGAATCTAGTTTTCTTTTATAAAGCGTGCTATAATAAAAACGAAAAGAGAAGTTGCGCAAACAACTTCTCTCAGACAGCACCGTTTAAAGAACGGTGGCACACACTAATTATTTTTTGGAAATAGCCAGTCTGCTCGCTAAAGTGACGGCTATTTCTTTTTGTCTTGTTTAAGCATGGATACAACCAAACTAATCAAAGCAATGGTAAACATACCAAAACCGAGAATAGTTTGAATTGTCTCATATGCGGACAAAAGGCGTCTCCTTTCATAAGATTTTGGAAGTACGATCATACGCACCACCTCACTTTCGATTGGATAGCCACCGTCATTAAACTTTACTGTCGATCATATTATAGCATATAAATAAACGTGAATGAATCAGTTCAAAACCTTGTTGAAAAGGAATTGAACTGATTTTTTTGTTGTCTATTTTTCAAAGTAGTTACTCCTTAAAAAGTTCAAAAGATAAGAGAAGCGGAACCTCATTGCACGCAATGATTTCCGCAAGTGGAAATATTCTGTACCAGAATATTTTTTAGATTTTAAAAAATGTCAGAGCGCTGGTTTGTTGTTTCATTCCTATTGATTGTTTGGCTCAAACGAGCGGAGAACGCTGCTATCGGATTGGCGAGAGT
Organism: Enterococcus sp. DIV0660C; assembly: GCF_017316125.1. Classification (GTDB taxonomy): domain Bacteria; phylum Bacillota; class Bacilli; order Lactobacillales; family Enterococcaceae; genus Enterococcus_B. Next base: position 1,759 of record NZ_JAFLWA010000050.1, read on the forward strand.
GCTTATACACCTTCCACATTCAGAAAAAAAGGGGCGGAAAAATTTTTGAGAAACCCACTCAAAATTTTTTCCTACGGCACTCCCTTTTTTTCTGACTGCTTCAGGTGAAAATCATAAGCACGCCAAACCGCTATCAGCTCAGCTCGAAATGATCCAAGATCAAACAATAAAAAGGAGAAATCTAAACAACAAATCAGTGACATTTTTCAAAATCAAATTTTTTCGCCACCCACAAATCGCTTGCTGAAATGAACTTGGCAAAATCAAAAACAAGGAGAACATTGAAAATGAAAACAACCGCAAATACAGTCAAAAAATATTTAAAAGAACATGGTTATGAAACGAAAAATATACGTGTTCGAGTAGAATACGTCGGATATGGAAGCACGTCAATTTCTATCACGCTTTTAGATTTAACTTTGGAATCTCAAAAAATTGAAAACTTAGTCAAAAAAGGGTTCGAAAGTGTTCGTTATGATGAGCACGTAGAGGGTGAAATTTTATCAGGATGTAACACATACGTCAGTTGTAAGTATGACTATGATGTTTTAGAAAATGCAATCGAAGGAAAATATAGTTCAGCGGAAGAGATTTATACCATGTTAGAGGAAAAAAATACTTATGACGGAATAGAAATTTATGAAAATCAAACAATTAGAGCCATTGCTTTCTTTAAAGATAAATCGGTTGTTCTAATGAACAAAAATAAAGAAAGTTTCACTAGATATCATAGACACATTTTAAATAGTCCATATGATTTAGCAAACGCATTAGTTACATTAGAAAACATTGGACATTTTGGAACGTATTAAATAATTGAATAAGAAATGAAAGAAGGAAAAATAAATGAATACAAGTACTATTGTAGGAAGATTAACGAAAGAAGCAGATTTACGTTACACATCAAACGGAAAAGCAGTGGCTAATTTTACTTTGGCAAGCAAACGAAGCTTTCCAAATCAAAATGGAGAAATTGAATCAGATTTTTTACCTTGTGTTCTATGGGGGAAACAAGCAGAAGCATTAGCAAATTATACAAGAAAAGGAAGTTTAATATATGTTACTGGTGAACAGCGTAGCCGAAACTACGATGACCAACAAGGAAATACACGTTATGTCATTGAAACGTTGGTTGGAAGTTTTGAACTATTAGAAACAAAAGAACAGTTTGAAAAACGTAATAAAAATAGCTAGTTAAGAGGGGGCTAGTTGTCCCCTTCTTTTAATTAGCTTCATGGAGTGAAGAAAGCTTTTAGGCTTTCTTCTTTGCAAAAGTTGAGATTAAAAAAATAAAGCAAAAATGAAAGACATTTGAATATTTCTCACCCTTAAAAATGATCTAGAGCTATTCAATTGCACAGTGGATACAAGAAGAAATTGAGGTGATAATGAAATGGTTTTGGCTTCAGAAAATAAACGTCTACCAGTGACAGTCAATGAGCAAAGACAACTAGAACTGAGAAGGTTAAAGAAAAAATATAATAAGAGTGAATCGAAGTTGTTCTGTATAGCTTTAGATTTGTTGATTGCTCAAGAAAAAGCAGGATTTGAATTGCCTATTTTGTCAAAGTGATAGCACTATTGGCTATCTAATAGAATAGTGATATCACTTTGATAAATCCTAAATATTCGTATATTATACTTTACGTATATCTTGATATACGATATAATATAAATATGGAAATGAGGTACTGATCGCTTTCTATGAAAGACAGAGATTTGTTAAAAATATCGGAGATAGAATGGTTCTAGCCAAATTTGAATACGAATATTTATAAGAATGGGGAATAAAAATGACAATTATAGATACGGATTCAATACAAAAACTAATGGATTCGAATTTATCGGCTTACTCAATTGAAAAAGATACTGGCGTTAGCAGAATGACTATTACTAATTATCGTAAAGGTAGTGCAAATATTTTGAACATGTCGCTTGATAAAGCAATCAAACTACAAGAATTTTGGGAGGAATATATCATGGAAGAATATGAAACATTAAAAACATTTATCGAAAACGACTTCGCAGAAAGAGATTTCGGACACGGTGAGTTAGAAGAATTCAATCCAGAAAAAGTCATGAATGGTGAAACCGTAGAAATGTTATCAGATGATTTCGGATCAAAACATTCTCGTGTAAAAGTAGTTATTTCTTTAGATGACATTAAACTAAATGACACACTAGATGTATATACTGTTAATTTTATGGATAAAGAAGTTTACGTTTACTATGTAGATGCCAATAAAGAAGATTGATAATATGAAAACAGAATTCGCAGGAATTACCTCTTACGTTCAAAACGAGGTTAAAAAATATCGAGTAGACTTAGTCGTCAATCGTAAACACTATCAAAAAAGAGGTTTTACAACTTTAGAATCTGCTCGTGAATACAGAAATAAATTAGAAGAAAAATACAAAAAAACTATTCAAGTGAATGCAGATGCTATTATTCGCACTTACTTGAATAGTAGTTCTATTCGAGAAACAGCAATGTATCATAATATGTCACGTGATAAAGTGCGAAAAATACTAATTCATGAAGGAGTATATGCCACGCCGCAAAGTATTAAGGTAAATAATTTGCTTGAAGGTGGTTATACGACACAAGAGGTTGCTGAAAAGCTTGCTATTTCAGTTTCTACAGTGAATAATTTAGCAATTTATCGTAAGGGGGAAAATAATGGCAAGAAAAATAAGAATAATAAATGATCTACTTGCTCCAGCAATTGTTATGGTGAATATTATCGTAGGCTATTCCAGTGCAAATCCTTTTTCTAATAGAATTTTTCAAGGCGTGCTTTAATATATCAAAAGAGATAATAAGTTTAAGTCAAACTAGCACTTTTAATCCTTTAGAAATATCGAGTAACAAAGAAACAAGCAATAAAGACAAATTATCTATTCAAAGTGAACTAACTGGAATACCTGAACATATTCTAGTTCAATTTAATAATGATATGAAAAGACAAGGTAAAGCAATAAATATTTATACTTTAAAAGAGTGGGCTGAAAGCCAATAGGCTATTGGAACATGACAAGGAGTGGAAAGTTAATGAATGAAATTTTTAAATTAAATGCCTTTAACTCATCAGGAATGAACGTGTTTATGAACTTAGACAGTAGTGAAAAAATTATCAAGCAAACATTTGTAGGAGTACATAACCTTGAAATAAATAAGTATATTTCACGTAATGTCACAGTTATTGAAGGTATCACAGGTTCAGGTAAAACATATTATGTTGAAAATTTATTCAATTTTGATACTACTAAAAAATTATTGTTATCAAGTGAAGCTGATTGTGAACATGAGTTTTTAACCATCCAAAACATTACTAAAATAGGTTACTACAAAAATTATTATGACTTAATATATTCATTTGATAATACGGCTAAATTTTTATTTACTACCCTACAAAAAGAATTAAAAAAGAATTATGAAATAATTATTATTGATAACATTTTTTTAACTTCTTCAGATTTAATATTTAAGTTATTTGATTTATGTTTAAAATATCCAAACTCGAAATTTTATATAATTAATAATATTATTTAAAGTCCAACAGGGTATACTCTGTCGGTTTTTATTATATCTTTAATAGAGTTGAATTTCTAAGAGGACAACAACGTTAGGTAATTGAATTTTATAATGAAGTAATAAAATAAAAATAAGCTAATGAGATAGCAAAGGTGATTTTATAATGAAAAATATAGCGAATAAGGTTTACTAAAATGAAATAGTACAAAGAATTTTTAATTCTGTATCAGGCTAGAAGAAGTATAAAATATGCTGTATTGTGTAAAATAAATAGAAATAATAAGGGGTGTCTTTGTAAGTGGTTGGTAATGAATTTATTAAGTGTAATATGTGTGACACTACGATTAATCTTAGAATGCAATTGGGATATTTTGATATTCCATTTCATCTGAATTGTCCAAAATGTAAAACTTCTATTGATGGTAAAATATTGCTTGAAAATGTTAAGCATTATGAAGTGATTATCAATAATGCCTATTTGGTAGACGAGTATGATTATAACTTTTATTCTGTAGAACTATCAGCTGAGTTTCCAACAAGAAAAATAAAGGAAAAGAATATGGGAGCAAGCTCTGTTGAGTTGTCACCTTATACGAGATCACTCCAATGGTATCACAACGCCATTGAACCTCAACAAATCATGGCAAATACAATGTTTTTTGCTAACTATTATAAATCTAAATGGTACGAACTAAAATCTTTTTTTGAGCTTTTCTGGAATGGACAAAATCATATTTTATATAAAAAAATTAGAAACGAACTACCCAAATATCCTCATTTAGGTGTTACAAAAGTGGCTAATAACTTGGATGCTTGTGTTTGCCTACACCAATTATTGATTACAACTACAGGGATTAGTAATATCTTAGACAAAAAATCTTTACCCAGATTTATAGACATAGGAAATACTATTCTAAAGGACAAAGATAACGCATTAGCATATGAAGAATTTATAGTAAAAGTAGAAAAAAATTTTACTACTACAGAAAGAAAGGCTTTTAAGTTAATAGAGTCTTTTGCCAAAATATATGAACAATTAATTCCTGTTATAATACTAAAACGAGCTAATACTCTTGATAGCGTTGACAAAGAAAGATATGGGATAATGACTGCTGACTTCGAAGAACTAACTTCATTTTATGCAAAAAGTTATGAATGGATACTTGAAAACTTAGATTTTGTCATTGGGTTAAACAATGTAGCTGTAAGAGGGAATTATAATTCGTTTCAAAAAGAAAATAAAACCTATGAAGATTATCTTAAACTTCTTAAGGGTAACAAATTAGGTTGGATGAACAAAGATGAACCATTTAGTTTACCCATTCAAAGTTTAGATTCAAAAAAAAGAAATGCTATACAGCATTTTGATAGTGAAATTGACTATGTTACGCAGAAAATAGTATTTAGAGATAGAGATAATATTCAAAGTATGTATTTAATGGAGTTTGCTTCACTTTGTATTGATAACTTTGAATTAATGTTTTATATATTAGAATTGGTGTACAACTTGAGAAAAATCCACTACATAAAACAACACTTTGTCCCCCATTTTAAGGAAATTTCGTTTTCTAATAATCTACGAATACAAACAAAGTCAGAAAAAGTAGGAAGAAATTCTCCTTGTCCATGTGGTAGTGGAAAAAAATATAAGAAATGTTGCTTGAAGTAAACATTTCACTTTAGCTAATAACTTCTTTTTTTATTCTATAAATAGTTTGCCTAGTAATATTGTATTCTTTCGCAATCTTTGAAATAGCAATTCCTTCATTTAAATCCTTAACGATGTTTTCATAAACTAAACGTCGTTGAGGATTTTTTGTGTTTGCGCTATAAAGTTTCGAACGTCCCTTGTAAACACCGTTGGCTTTTGCAATCTTAATTCCTTGTGCCTGGCGTCGTTTAGATTCAGTGTGTTCTTGTTCAGCGATCATGGCCAAAATCTGTATGATTAAATCTTTAATGAA
>NZ_JAFLWA010000051.1 GCF_017316125.1 Enterococcus sp. DIV0660C
GGAGACATTTGCATAAAAACAAAACAAATTATAGAGATAGACCAAAACAAAAAAAACAAAAAAACTTTTAAAAATACCGCCACAACCAATTACCACAAGCCATTCACAACGCACAACAACAAGGACTAAAAGGCGCACTTTATCCAATGGTTACCTTCACAGGTATTGAATGCCATAATGAATGGGAAATTACTTTTGAAGAGATCCATCGAAATGGCGCGATTGCTTATGCCATCTATAACTATACAAATTACACTGGCAATCAAGAATACTTGAAAAAAGAAGGTCTGGAAGTCTTGACTGAGATCGCACGTTTCTGGGCAGATCGCGTTCATTTTTCCAAACGACAAAATAAATATATGATTCATGGAGTTACTGGACCAAATGAATATGAAAATAATATCAATAACAATTGGTATACGAACACGATTGCTGCTTGGGTTTTACGTTATACAGCTGAAAAATATTCTGAGTTCAAAAAAGAGGCAACTGTCAAAATTTCAGACGAAGAATTAGCGAAATGGACAGAAATCGCCGCAAATATGTACTTCCCAATAGATCAAGAATTAGGAATTTTTGTACAACATGATACTTTCTTAGATAAAGATCTACAACCAGTAGCAAATCTTTCTCCAAGTGATCTACCTTTGAATCAACATTGGTCTTGGGATAAAATTTTGCGTTCTTGTTTCATCAAACAGGCGGATGTTTTACAAGGAATCTACTTCTTCAATGACCAATTCACAACTGAAGAAAAGCGTCGTAACTTTGATTTTTACGAACCAATGACCGTTCACGAGTCTTCCCTTTCTCCAAGTATCCATGCCATTTTGGCTGCAGAGTTAGGTATGGAAGAAAAGGCGGTTGAAATGTATCAACGTACTGCACGTTTAGATTTGGATAATTATAACAACGATACCGAAGATGGACTTCACATTACTTCAATGACTGGTAGCTGGCTAGCCATCGTTCAAGGTTTTGCGCAAATGAAAACAGACCAGGAAACATTAAGTTTTGCACCATTTTTACCTAAAACTTGGGAAGCCTATTCTTTCCATATCAACTATCGGAATCGTTTGATTTCTGTTGTTGTTGAAAGTGATCAAGTCACTTTCACTTTATTAGAAGGTGAACCTTTCAGTTTCGTTGTCTATAACCGGACCTATGAATTAGCAAATACATTATCTCTACCGCTTAGAAAGGAAGATGACTATGTTTAAGGGCGTTCTATTTGACCTAGATGGTGTTATTACTGATACAGCTGAATATCACTACCACGCTTGGAAAAAACTTGGTGAAGAAATCGGTATTACAATTGATCGCCGATTCAACGAACAATTGAAAGGTGTTAGCCGTGAAGATTCTTTATCTTTAATGCTACGTTATGGAAATAAAGAGAACGATTTTACAGCTGAAGAATTTGCTGAACTAGCTCAAAGAAAAAATGATTATTACTTGGAAATGATTCAAGCAATCACTCCCAGAGATGTTTACCCAGGAATTTTAGAACTACTTACAGATTTGAAAGCAGCCAACCTGAAAATTGCTCTTGCTTCCGCAAGTAAAAATGGGCCTTTTCTACTTCAAAAAATGAACTTAACTTCTTATTTCGATGCACTCGCGGACCCTGCGAAAATTGCTCATGGTAAGCCAGCGCCGGATATTTTTCTGCTAGCTGCTAAAGAAATAGGTTTAACATCAAAAGACTGCATCGGTATTGAAGACGCACGTGCCGGAATCCAAGCAATCATGGCAAGTGGTGCTCAACCTGTAGGCGTCGGTCAAAAAAAAGACCTTGGTGAAAACATCCCAATCGTTTCTGACACAACTGCGTTAACGCTAGCCTACCTTAAAGAAGTGTGGCATGAACATGAATAAACCGCATATCCTCGTTACACCAATTACTCATAATTTAAAAAAAATCACTTTGAAGAACGACTTTTTAACAGTCGTTCTTCTCAATTATGGCGCTCGTCTTCATCAACTATTTGCGCCTGACAAAGATGGAAACGTTGAAAATATCTTACTAAGTTATGATAATTACGAAGAGGTTTTAACTGACAAAAGTTTTTTTGGTGCAACTGTCGGCCCTGTCGCGGGGAGAATCCGCGACGGCAAATGGAAAAATCATCAACTGGAAAAAAACAATGGCATACATCACATTCATGGTGGAACAAACGGCTGGTCTTTTCAATATTGGGAAATCGAAATTTTTGAAGAACCAGATGCAATCGGCGTTGTCTTTTATTTAAAAGATACATTTTCTGGTTATCCAGGCCCGATAAAAGCTACCATAACGTACCGTTTACAAAATAACCAACTTCAAATGACCACTAAAGCAACTAGCAACGTGACTACTATTACGAATCCGACCAACCATGCGTATTTCAATCTTTCAGGGAACGGACAAAGGGATATTTTAACGCATTCTTTGACCTTAAATACGTTGGGAATGTTGGAGCTAGACTCTGAGAAATTACCTACAGGAAACTTGCTCGAAGAAAACGACTTACGTATAAACTTCAAAAAAACGAACTCGATAAAACAAATTCTCGATGCTTATCCACTTGGTTTAGATGATGTTTTTTTATTACGTTATCCTAAAGTAACTAAACCTTCACTTCTTCTGGAAGAAAAAGAGTCAGGTAGACAGATGTCTGTAGCAACTTCTAATAAAAGTGTGGTATTATTTTCTACGACTGGGTTTGATGCTGATTTTACATTGAATGGTCAGAAAATGCATTCAAACTACGGATTAGCTATTGAACCACAGGAAGTACCCGACATCGTTCACTTTCCAGAATGGGGTTCGATTACACTGCATCCTGGACAAGAACGTATCACCCAAACAACTTATCAATTCATGACTACTTCATAATCACAAGAAAGGCGTGGCAAATAATGGCTATCACTGTAAAAGATGTCGCAAAAAAAGCAGGTGTTGCTACTTCAACTGTTTCGCGTGTAATCAACGATCATCCAAGCATCTCGGAAACAACCAAGAAAAAAGTTCGAAAAGTAATGGATGACCTTGGCTACGTTCCAAACATGACTGCCAGAAATCTCGGAAAGCGGACATCGAATGCCGTAGGCGTTATTTTGCCCCCACTAGATTCTAAAGAAAGACTTGGTAATCCGTTCTACCTTGAAATCATGGAAGCAATCAACGACGAAGCTCGACTTTATGATATGACGACAGCGATTGCAACGGCTAAAAGCTTTGAGCTTTTGCTTGAGAACGTCAAACGCATGCACCTACAAAAACAGGTCGACGGCTTTATTCTCGTTTATTCAGACAGCGCTGATCCAGTAATTGATTATTTATATAAAAATCAGATTCCGTTCACCTTGATTGGTCAACCTTATCAACATGAAAATGATATCGTTTATGTCGATAACGACAATCAATTACTTGGGAAACAGGCAACCGAGTTTTTAATCCAAAATGGGCATCAAAATATTTTATTCGTTACAAATACTACGCATGAAAGTTTATACTTCGAGCGTTATTTTGGTTACCAAAAAGCACTGATGCTCAATCAATTACCCACTTTCCCTAGTATTGTCTTAGAAAATCCAGAAGACTATCTAACTTTTAATGATACATTAACAACAACGAGAGCCACTGCCTTGGTTGTCATTGATGATATTTTTGCACTACGTACGATGCAGCTTGCAGAAATGTATGGCTACACTATTCCTGATGATTTGTCAGTAATAAGTTTTAATAATTCAATTTTTTCAACATTAACGCACCCTTACCTAACAAGTATTGATATCGATATTTCAGAATTAGGTAGAATGGCTATGCAGAAGCTACGAGAAATTATCCATGACGAATTAAGTAGTGGTGTTCGTATGGTCATTCCTCATAAATTAATTAAAAGAGAGACAGTCATTCCATTAGCCGAAATAACCACATAATTGAGCAAAAAAAAAAGCGTTAGGGCATTCATCCTAACGCTTTTTATTCTGTTTAATAACAGTCGATTTCTTTTAGTTAGACGATTATCACAAGAAACTCTATACTGTTAGATAGAACGATTGTGAAAATTAAGGAGTGTTTATATGGAAAACGAAGAAAAAAGAGAAAAAATTATTGGGCATATCGGACGTATCGCATCGGTTCTTTCAGTGATGATGTATGTTTCCTATATCCCACAAATCATGGATAATCTAGCGGGGTCAAAAGGCAATCCTATCCAACCATTAGTAGCAATGGTCAACTGTATCATCTGGACAATTTACGGTACGTTAAAAAAAGAAAAAGATTGGCCAATCATCATAGCCAATGTGCCCGGAATCTTTCTAGGTGCTATCACTTTTTTTACTTCGCTATAACAAAAATGGTTAAGTTCTCATTTATCTATTCAATAAAAATAATCGGCATTGAAACATGTTCTTGTCTCAGTGCCGATTATTTTTATTTTTCCAATTTAATTTTCTTATTCAAAAGAAAACCAATTACTATTGTAAATATTGGCGCAAACAATGGAAAATAAGCAAATGGTAAATATTGTAATGCACTGACTTTCATGGTTCCCATAATAAACGTCCCGCTAACTCCCCACGGAACTAAAGAATTGACCGCAGCACCCGCATCAGCTAGCGTGCGCGTCAAATAAGTCTTACGTAAGCCAGTTTGCTCAAACGACCCTTTAAAGGTTTCTCCTGGCAAAATAATTGATAGATATTGTTCACCAACAATCAAATTAATTCCGATACTACTTAATGCAGTGAAACCAATCAAACGTGAAGGCCGATCCATTTTTTCGCGTAGCTTTTGAACAATTGTCCCAACAATTTCATATTTGATCAATAAACCACCTAATGCCAAAGCTAACAGAATCAAACTGGCCGAACCAAGCATACTCATGATTCCTCCTCGAGAAAGCAATGTATTCAACTTTTCATCTGAAGTTTGAGCAAGATAACCATTCATCAAGATATCAGCGACTTTTTGAATCGTTATTTTTTGATGAATAAATGCCAACACAACTGCTGCTGAAGAACCCACTAATAAAGTTGGAATAGCTGGGATTTTTTTGATGGCACCACCAAATAAAATAACTAATGGAATCAACGTCCAAGGGGATATCCAAAAGTTTGCCTGCATCTTATCGATCATCCCAGTAATATTTGATAAATCGGCCGAATGGCTATTTTGACCTAATAGTGTATACAAGATTAAAGACACAATAAAAGCTGGTAAATCCGTATAACGCATTGCTGCAATGTGATCGAATAAATTTACCCCACCAATTCCAGCTGCTAAATTCGTGGTATCAGATAACGGTGAACAGTTGTTTCCAAGAAAAGCTCCAGAAACTACAGCACCTGTTGTCATGGCATCAGAAAAGCCTAGTAGATGACCGATTCCTAAAAAGGCAATTCCAATTGTTGAAATCGTCGTAAATGAACTCCCTACCGTAATCCCTACAATCGTACAAACTAAAAACGCTGTGGGTAAAAAGAAACGGATAGAAATCAATTGAAAACCATAAACCATAATTGTCGGAATCGTTCCGGCTAAAATCCACGAAGCGACTAACACGCCAATCAGCAAAAAAATCAAAATCGGGATAATTCCCGGTGTGATTCCTTGGACGATCCCTGCATGGATATCATCCCAAGTAAAGCCTCTAAATTTCCCATAAAATAACAAACCCATAAAAACGATTAAAATTGGGATGTGTGGTGTTAAATGAAACCCAATAATCAAAATACCTAATATCGCTAATAGTACCACCAAGACAGCGATACTTTCTTTAATCGAACTTTTTTTATTCACTTGTTCTCACTTCTCCATTATTTTTTTCATGAAAAAAGTCCCACCTCGAAAATATTATTCTCTTGGTAGGACAATCTGGATTAGTGACTATTTGTCACTTGATCAGAGTATTCATCTAAATTTTCTTCTAAACTTGCTTCAACTGCAGTATTCCAAGAATCTTTCTTGAAATGGTTGATGATCAATGGGATTACAAACATAACAACTGCGATAGCTGTTACAAGTAATGCATCACTCATTGTTGCTGTTCCTAATGTAGCAAAAACAACGACAACGATTGAGAAAATCAACATGCAACTAATAACCCAAGCAAAGAAGTTTCCTGATTTACCAATACGATAAGGTCGGTTCAATTCTGGATGTTTTTTTCTCATTTCAAGTAAAGAAATAGCAATCAACACATAAACAATACAGTAAATGACTGTAGTTGCATTTGTTAATGTCAAGAAAACCGCACTAACGTCATCCATTACACCATAAAGTAGCGCAAACAATGAAATAACAATAGATTGTGTTAACACGACATTTTTAGAAACACCATATTTGTTTTCTTTATGGAAACCAAATTTTGGTGGTAAGAAGCCTTCTCTGGCCACTTGGATGATGGTTTTTGATGGTCCAGTAACCCAAGCAGATAGCTGTAACAATACACCAATGAAGACCATGAAACTAAAAATATTTCCGATAACTTCTGGTAAACCTAAAATTTGGCAATCAATCAAGATTGGTTGTGTGATGTTAGCCAATTCCATTTTTCCATTCGGAACAACGTTAGCAACTAACATCGCATTGATGACATTCAATAAAACTAGACCAATCAAGGCAATGAATACACCTTTAGTATAGTTTTTCGTTGCATCTTTCAAGCGAGGCATATAAACCGAGCTCATTTCAATCCCAACAAAAATAAAAGTGATACCAGCTAGATATTTTAATGATTCCACGTGTTCTAAGTCTGGGAAAGCTTTTGACCAAGAAAATGCACCTAAATAGCCGTTTGAAACCAAGCCAACTTTAAATGCTGCCAATAAACCAAGCACAAACATAATGACAACGGGAATGTATACACCCAACCAAACACCAATATTTCCGCCAACTTTTGCCATATCAAATTTTAAATTCAATAAAGTAATAATCCAATAAATAACTAAAATACAAGCTAATACGAACCAATGGTTATTTCCTAGTTCAACATTTCCAAAGGTATTTCCAAGCAATGGGCCTAATGTTGAAGCGACCATTACCATACCAGGGAACATTTGAACCCATAGCAACCAAGCAACGACAAATCCCCACTTGCTACCCAAAGCTGTTTTTACCCATAACTGTGGGCCACCTTCTTGAGGAAGCATTGTTGAAAGTTCACCAGAAACCATTGAGATCGGGCCAGCAAAAAATAAAACTGCAAAAATCGAATAAAAAATTAACGTCCAACCTACTGCTGCCAAAGTCGGAATACTCCGAACTGTAGCACACAGTGCCATTGTCAGACCAATAAAGGTTCCAAGACCCATCTTACTTACTTTAGATTCACTCACGGTTGACACTCTCCTTGATTTGTTGGATAAAATAGTGTCTTTGAAGCAATCTAAGTTAGCAATAAACAAAAGTAATTCCATCGATTCAAAGTTCGGTTTCATGCTTTAGCCTATCGCTTAAACGACAATGCTCCAAAGACGTCCTCAAAACTAAGAAATGGAGAAGCGAAGCCTGGGCAATCATTCCCAGACTTCTCCTACCTTCACGAAATAAACGGGTACTCCATCTCGATTAAATTATTTTGCTTCGCTTGCCAATAATTGGTCTGCGTAGATTTTTTCCAATTTTTCTTGAAGAGCAGCTTTAATTTTTTCAGCATATTCTTCAAAGTTTTCTGCTTTATTCATATATGGTGTCATTACACTTGCACGTAGAACTGTTACTTTTCCAGCACGGTTCCATTCATCATCTGAGAAGCCTAATTGGTTCACAAATTGTAATGGGCTGTTACCGTAATCAGGAATAGCAAAATCAGTATGTGAAGTTAAGAATTCATTTCCATAAATGCTACCTTTCACATATGAAGAGTAGTCATATACGTCATGGTTCAATTTATTCATAGAAACTAGGTCATCGTTTCCTTTTTCTTTGAATACATAATCAACCATGTTGAAGTCTGGATAAGTCAATGGATGAACTTCGATTTCTTTGTCACCAACTTTAAATGACAAGTTGTTTAGGAAATTGAAGAAACGATGTGCACCTTCGATTGATGCACCCATTAATTTTCCGTAACCAGTTACGTTCAATGGTAATACATGATGAGCAGCCCAAACACTCGCAGCAGTTGCTCCAGCTTTTGAACCTTCAAGAATGTACGCACCAAGTAAAGCAGGGATATCTGCTCCTTTTTCAAATACGTAAGTAGCAAAGTAAGAAATAACGTCTCTCATGCGGATGTCTTTAATAACGATCCCACCAGCTGAATAAGGTACATATCCCATTTTGTGTGGGTCAATTGTTACAGATTCAGCTTCAGAAATTGCTTCATATGCATGATGAACTTCTTCTAAAAGATAATTTTTGTTTTCAGTAAAGACATGATGTTTCGCATGAACATCTTTTAATTCTTCAAAAGGAATAAAGTTGTTGTCTTCGTCTAAGAAAATTGCGCGGCCATAACCACCATAAGCAGCATCTACGTGCAAGTAGAAGTAAATTCCTTCTTTTTCTAGAACACGACGTAAAGCAACAATTTTATCGATGCTATCGATTGCGCCTTCTTCAGTTGAACCAACAACTCCGACTACACCCAAGATAGGTGTTTTTTCAGCAGCTAGTTCACGAACGATTTTTTCTAATTCGTTGATATCCATACGATAGTTATGATCAACTGGTACTGGAATAACTTGATCTAAACCAACACCAATGATATCGGCTGCTTTTAGCCATGAGTAGTGTTTTGTTTGTGGTACTAACCATTTACCTAATTTTGTTAAATGTTTACCACTACGTGCTGAATGGGCTTTGATATCATCAATTTTTTCTGGGACACTATCTAACAGATTCATGATTTCTTCTGTTGACATGTTCATCAATTCCCAATCACTCTTACCAGCAACTAATTCAGGTGTTACTTCTTGCATTGCAAGAGGTAAAGATTTGATATTACGAGCATACCAAAGACCTTCTAAGTTTGCTAAAGAACCGTCGGCAACAATGTGTCCCCAGCCATCTTCATAGCTCATTAATTTTGCAAATTCATGTCCTACTTCTTCTTCCATTTGACTTGTTGCTGGAGAAGATTCGTAGGCAACGTTATTACCATTCCATAACATTGCGAAATTGTACGCTAGTAAAGATGGCATTAATGTTTCAGAGTTCATGTGTCCCCAATAACGTCCGGCATTGTGCCAAGGAACAGAATGAGTACGCATACGTGCTGAAATTTCTGATAAAACGTCTTTCGTTTTATTTACAGTGTGCTCGAAACTAGCACTACTTTTTTCTTCCGGCGTAATAATAGGCATGTCTTGAGGCATGTAGTTTTGACGCCATCCCAAATGTTCATCAACTAACTCATTTAACAAAGCTTTATAGATTTGGCCGTTCTCCGCTTTGTCACCAATGAATAGTGCATTCAGGTTTAGATCATTTGACAATGATTCACTCATGTGAAACCCTCCTAAAAAAATATTTAAATTTTGTCGAGCCCTACATTACACCTGTTCTTTAATTCTGTAAACT
Organism: Enterococcus sp. DIV0660C; assembly: GCF_017316125.1. Classification (GTDB taxonomy): domain Bacteria; phylum Bacillota; class Bacilli; order Lactobacillales; family Enterococcaceae; genus Enterococcus_B. Next base: position 9,518 of record NZ_JAFLWA010000051.1, read on the forward strand.
AAAAATAAGACGATTTTATAATCATTTTCTAATAATATGTAATTGAGTGAATTGTATATGATTTTAAAAAAATTAAAAAAAAGGAGGGAATTTACAAAAGTAAATTCCCTCTTAAAGATTGTATTAACGACAACCGTCGTTCCCTTTTAGGATGGGTTTCAAAAGTTTGAATCTTGTAATAGAGCTTCCCTTTTTCAAGGCAAAAAATTACTAAATTCTAATCAACTACTTTGGCCAAAAAGTAATTTTTCTTACCTTTTCGAATAACCACAAACTTACCATCGAATTCATCAGATGGATTTACGACAAAATTTAAATCGGTAACACGGTCACCGTTAATACTAATAGCTCCGTTTGAAACATCTTCTCGTGCTTGACGTTTTGATGGTTCAATTTTTGTTGAAACAAGTAGTTCCACGATATTTTCAGGTGTACTTGAAATGTCAACGTTTGGCATTTTACCAAAGCCTTGCGCGATTTCTTCAGCGTTTAGTTCTTTAATATTTCCTGAGAACAAAGCTGCTGTTATTTTTTGCGCTTCTTTCAAGTCTTCTTTACTATGAACAAAAGCAGTTACTTCTTCTGCCAAACGTTTTTGTGCTTCACGTTTTTCAGGTTCAGTTTCAACTTTTTTAGCTAAGTCATTGATTTCTTCTTCTGTTAAGAATGTGAAGAATTTCAAGTATTTTACAACATCACGATCATCTTGGTTCAACCAGAATTGGTAGAATTCGAATGGTGATGTTTTCTTAGGATCTAGCCAGATTGCGCCACCAGCTGTTTTCCCGAATTTTGTTCCATCTGCTTTTAGCATTAATGGAATCGTTAGTCCAAAGGCTTCTGCATCAGGACCTTCTAGTTTACGAATCAAATCTAAACCAGCAGTAATATTTCCCCATTGGTCAGCGCCGCCGATTTGTAATTGCACATCAAATGTTTTGTGCAAGTGCAAGAAATCAATTGATTGAAGGATTTGGTAAGTGAATTCAGTAAATGAGATTCCTACTTCTAAACGACTTGCAACGATATCTTTTGCCAACATCGTATTAATGTTGAAGTTTTTACCGTAATCTCTCAAAAATTCTAGTAAAGAAATTTTTGATAACCAGTCGTAGTTGTTTACAAATGTGATGTTTGCATCTGCGCCAAATAATTTACCCATTTGTGCTGAAAGTGCATCCACATTATGTTGTACTTGTTCCATTGTTTGTAAAACACGCTCTGTTTGTCGTCCACTTGGATCACCAATTGTTCCTGTTCCACCACCAATAAGAATATATGGATGATGGCCTGCCAATTGAAATCTTTTCATCATCATAAAGGGAATCAAATGTCCGATATGCATAGAATCGCCTGTCGGATCAACGCCACAATAAAGTGAAATACTCTTCTCTTCAACGAGTTCGCGAAGTCTTTCTTCGTTTGTTTGTTGATTAATGGCATCACGCCAAGTTAATTCATCAATAATATTCATTATATTGACCTCCGTATAGTTTTTATGAAAGCAGGAACCTGCTAGCATTCGTAAAATTAGTAAAACTTTTTTGAGTGAACAAAAAAAGTCCCTTGACTAATAACTAGTCAAGGGACGAAAATTCGCGGTACCACCCAAATTATATGCTCTTTAAGAACATATCTCTCAAACATCTAACGCTGTCGCGTGACAAAAAATTGTCAAAGACTCCTGAAATGTAATTCGTTTTAAGGCATGTGCTAGTTCGCAGCAACCACTAGCTTTCTGAAACATCGACCTTAATCACTACTTCGTTTCGTTCTTCGTCTTGTTATCTATTAACATGTGTCTATCATAGAGCCCGTTTTTTTCTTTGTCAACACAAAACAAATATTTTTTTATTAAATAACTACAAAACAAAAAAATAAAGTGTTCAAACCCACATTTGATTAGTTTTCTAGACAATTTTATAACATATCATTTTTTCTCTTAGAGTTGATGAAAAAAATAGCCGATTTTCTCATAAATCAGCGTATCACTTTTACTTCTTTCCTGTCTTCGTTACAATAAAAGAAACAAAGTTATTCTATTATTTGAGTAAAAGTGTAAAGGTAGGGGTATAAGTTAATGGAACCAAAACAAAGAAAAATTCTTGGAGTCACTGCTGGTATAACAGTACTAATTTCAATCTTCAGCTTATTTTTGATTATTCATGCAACTTCTAATGAAAAGTCAGTTTCTTCAACGACGGCTGAACAGTCAACCGAAAGCCAACCAACAACTGCCAATTCCGATGATAAAAAACTGAGTAAAGCACAACAATTAGTCAAAAGTTATCACTATGACGAAGCGATCAAGCAATTAGCTGACGCGCATTCCACTGAAGCGAAGGAGCTCCTTCAAACCATCAAAAAAGAAAAAGAACAATTAGTCAAATGGGATGATCCAACAAAAATCTCTCATTTGTTTTTCCATAGCTTGATTGTTGATCCAGCTAAAGCGTTCCAATCACAACAAGCACAAGGCTACAAAGAATACATGGTGACAATCCCTGAATTCAACAAAACAATCGAACAGCTTTATAAAAATAATTATGTTTTAGTCAACTTACCAGACTTAGTTACGATTGATGATCAAGGAAATGTTTCCTTTGTAGGCGTTTCTTTGCCTAAAGATAAAAAACCACTCATCCTTTCAGAAGATGATGTCAGTTACTATGAATACATGAAAGATTCAGGCTTTCCTGACAAATTGGTCATTGATAAGGACAAAGTGAAGAATGTGTATGTTAATAACAAAAAAGAACAAATCGGTGATTTTGATATGGTTCCCTTGATTGATACATTTGTCGAAGAACATCCTGATTTTTCTTATCAAGGAGCGAAGGGCACGCTGGCATTAACTGGCTACAACGGCGTGCTTGGTTATCGAACTTCCAAATCCGAATACGGGGATAATGAGAAAACGAACACAGAAATCAAAAAAGCGACAAAAGTTGCTGAACAATTGAAAAAAGATGGCTGGACCTTCGCTTCTCACACTTGGGGTCATCTGAATATGACAAATGCTTCTCTAGAAGATGTAAAACGTGACAATGAACTTTGGCAAACAGAAGTCGCTCCAATCTTAGGAAAAACAACGATGTTGATTTATCCTTTTGGTGCAGACATCAGTGATTGGCACGACTATACAGCTGAAAACCAAAAATTTGATTACTTAAAATCGCAAGGCTTTTCAATTTTCTGTAACGTAGATGCGTCTACGCCTTCTTGGGGGCAATTGGGTGCAAACTATTACCGTCAAGCACGGATCAACATTGATGGTATTCGCTTTGAATCTGAACTTTCAGGTCAAAATAAAGTCTTAGAGCAGTTCATCAATGTGCCTTCCGTTGTGGATAAACAAGCTCGCGGATTAAGCTAAATATAAAATTAGTCAAAAAAGAAGCTGGGATGTTAATCCCAGCTTCTTTTTTATTTTGCTTCCACTTTTCCGATAATTTCATTGCCATGAACAGAAGTTACAGTATCTATTGCTATTGTTTTAATTGCCTCTTTATTGGTGAAAACAACAATCATATCAGTTTTTTTCTCATTCACTGCTAACATGGCCAGATCCACTTCTGCGATTAGTTGCCCACGCGCAATGCGTTGCCCTTCTTCGACATAGATCGTAAATGGTTCTCCTTTTAAGTCAACCGTGTTGATTCCCATATGAAGCAATACTTCAACACCACTATCCGTCTTGATACCAACAGCATGTTTTGTTGGAAAAATACTTGCGATTGTTCCAGAAACCGGTGCGAAAATTTCTCCTGAGGTCGGGATAACCGCAAAGCCATCTCCCATCATTTTTTCCGAGAAAACTGTATCTGCAACTTCACTAATTGGAATCAATTTTCCATTTGCTACAGCATAAAGTTCAGTTGTTTTTGTAACTTCCTTAACAACTGGTGTTTTCATCTCAGTGGGTTGGCTCGATTCGTTTGCCGACTTGAAACTCCCTGGTTGTCCATGTAATTTACTCATTTCATCAGCAACAAATTGTACTTCAGTCCCAACAATAACTTGAATATTTGTATCATCAATTACGTTAACTCCTGGGACACCAGTTGCTTTGATTTTTTCTTGATTCACTTGGCTAGTATCTTTTACTTGTAAACGCAAACGAGTTGTACAATTATCGATTACTTGAACGTTTTCGATGCCGCCAAGCGCTAGATAAATTTCAGTTGCTAAGTGCGAAAACTTATCTTCTCCCGTGGCAACTTCTGGCGTTTCTTCTCCAGTACCGGCTTCTCTTCCCGGGGTCATCAAGTTGAACTTTTGAATAGCAAATCGAAAACCAAAATAATAAATAACTGCAAACACAGCTCCCTGTACAAGCAACATCAAAGGTTGATTTGCTACTGGATTTTTCAATGACAAGAAGTAATCAACAAATCCTGCACTAAACGCAAAACCAGCTGTCCAATGGAAAAAGGCACTAACTGCTAATGAGATACCCGTAAAAATAGCATGTAAAACATACAACGGCCAAGCAACAAACATAAATGAAAATTCTAATGGTTCTGTTACACCAGTAAAAAATGAAGCAAAGCCTGCTGCAAGCATTAGCGAAGCAGTTTGCTTTTTCTTTTCAGGACGAGCGCTTTGATAAATAGCAAACGCTCCAGCAGGTAAACCAAACATCATCACAGGGAAAAATCCTGCTTGATACATCCCAGTTTGTCCAATAATTGCTTTGCCAGTATCCAACGCTTGTTGACCAGCTAAGAAGTTTCCAATGTCATTAATTCCAGCTACGTCAAACCAAAAAACTGAATTCAACGCATGATGTAAACCCGTTGGAATCAATAAACGATTAAACAAACCATATAAGCCAGCGCCAATAAATCCTAATCCAGAAATTCCTTTCCCAAGTGCAACTAACACATCATATACGCTTGGCCAAATGAATAATAGAATAGCCGAAATTAGAAGCATTCCTAATGCCGACATAATTGGAACCAGCCGCTTCCCACTAAAAAATGATAAAGCCATGGGTAATTTGACTTGACTAAAACGATTGTACATTTCAGCAGCTACTAAGCCAGCCACGATTCCCACAAAAACATTATTATCCATGCTATTGAACGCCGGATTGACGTCAGCAAGATTGGTTATGCCAAATAACCCTTGAACAGACAGTGGCGCTAAAACAGTTTGCGGAACTAAATAAGCGACTAAACCAGCTAAAGCAGCTGATCCATCCTTATCTTTAGACATTCCCAACGCTAAACCAACAGCAAATAGTAATGCCAAGTGATTTAAAATGGCTAACCCAGCATTCATCAAAAAAGTTGTTCCTGCATTACTGATACCCATCCCTACGAGCCAATTCGCAATCCCTACTAAAAGTGATGCCGCTGGTAAAACTGCGACAGGTAGCATTAATGAGCGACCCATCTTTTGCATGTATGCTTTCATTCTCTTCCTCCAAAAAACAAGACCATTTATTTACCTGATCTAGTCTAAATTATTATTGATTTCCGCTCATAGAAAATTTTCATGAAAAAACCAACAAAAGAAAGTATACCATTTCAAATAAAAAAAAGCATGAAAATTTGATTGAACAAGAAAAATCATTTCTTATCTACCAATTTCCATACTTAAGAGTAATTTTTATTCTACTGTAGTAATAAGCATACACCAAAATCAATCTATACCAATTTTAATTACTAGGAGAGATTCCCTTTAATAATAACTCCGTACACTCCGCTGTGTAAGGTAATAATTTACTGTAAATAGCAGGCTTAGAAATCCCTTCGATCATCGCTTGGAAGTACAGCAACAAAAATTCATCTGAATATTTTAAGTCCACTTTTCCTTCTTTTCTGCCACGATGAAAAAGATCCAACATCATGTCTAAACTCTCTTTCGTATATTCGTCCATCATTTCTGAAAATCGTTGGTTACTTTTTTTCGTATAATAAGCCATCAAATCAAGATAAAATTGTTGATCCACTTGTTTTAAATAATTGATTTTATTTTCACTCATCTTGATTAACGTTTCTTCAAACGAAAGATTTTGTTCCATAATACGCTTTGCTGAATCTTTCAACTCGTCCATAAATTCAAAGAACACTTGGTAAATCAACGCTTCTTTGTTCCCAAAATACTTAAAAACTGTCGCTTTACTGACAGATGCCCTAGCGATTACTTCATCGATCGTTAAAGCTGCCAAACCATTTTCAGAGTTGATTATATCAAATGTTGCTTCAACAATTTGTTTCTTTTTTTCTTCTGTTCTTTTTTCAAAACCATTCATTCTACTAGCCTCTTTTTTAAACTTTGCTACCTTAAATAGTTCATTTCTATAAACAAAGGTATTATACACCCAAAAAATTAAACCAACAACAGCATTTCAGTTTTATTTGTACAATGATTTTCATTGACAGTAAAAAACAAAAGGAATATTATCAGTGACAAGATTCATTGCAGCAAACCAAACATTGACCTGCAGTCGAAGATGGAAGGAGTGAGTTGGGAATGTCCGAAGTTGTTAAGGTACAGCATCTACAAAAAAAGTTTGGAAAATTTGATGCACTAACAGATGTGTCTTTTTCTGTGAACGCTGGTGAAGTTGTTGGTTTTATTGGTCCAAATGGGGCAGGAAAATCGACCACTATCAAAACATTGTTAGGAATCATTCGGAAAGATGGTGGACAAGCTGAAATTTTTGGTAAAGATGTGTTTAAAGAAAGTCTTGCCATCCATGAACGTCTTTCGTATGTTCCAGGAGATGTTGCTTTGTGGGGGAATTTGACTGGTGGCGAAATTATTGATTTATTTATGAAATTACATGGAAAAGGCAACAAAGAAAAACGTGATGAATTGATTACGCGTTTTGAATTAGATCCTAAGAAGAAAGCCAAAAACTATTCAAAAGGGAATCGGCAAAAAGTTGGATTGATTGCGGCATTGTCAGTAGAATCTGATTTGTATCTATTTGACGAACCAACTTCAGGTCTGGATCCGTTAATGGAAGCAATATTTCAAGAAGAAGTCGAAAAAATCAAACAGGCTGGGAAAGCAATTTTGCTTTCTTCACATATTCTCAGTGAAGTGGAACGTTTGGCAGATAAGATTGTTATTATCCGGAAAGGAAAGGTTGTCGAAGAGGGTTCATTAGCCGAATTAAGACACTTGACTCGCTCGACGATCACTATTGAAACACAAGGTGATGTCGCAGCCCTCGCAAGTTTGTCTGGCGTTTACGACTTTGTTCAAAAAGAAAATCAAGCACATTTTTCTGCGGATACCGAACAACTCAATGAAATTTTACTTGCCGCTACAAAACTAGGAGTAAAAAAAATTGAGTCTGTTCCACCAACACTCGAAGACTTATTTATGCGTCATTATGAAAATTAAGTCACTGGGAGGTTTTTTATTATGAATAAACGATTTTCACGTTGGTCTGTTCTTTTTTTACAATATCTCAGGCGTGACTGGAAAAAAATAAGTTTTTGGGTCATTGGATTAGGCTTATTTTCTGGTGCCTATGTTCCAGCCTTTGAAGAAATTGCAAAGGGAAATGGCTTAGCTGGAATGTACGAAACAATGCAAAATCCAGCGATGGTTTCCATGGTCGGTCCTTCACCTGTCCATTCAGCAGCTGATTACACACTAGGTGCGATGTATGCGAACGAAATGTTACTTTTCTGCGGGTTATTTGCAGTTGTGTTGTCTATCTTACATGTAGTCAGTCATACAAGAAAAGAAGAAGATCTTGGCTTAGCAGAATTGATTCGCTCCTTCAGAGTTGGCCGCCAAGCCAATTCATTTGCTGTTTTAACTGAAACGCTGTTAATCAATTTGTTACTAGCAGGATTGACCAGCGGAATGATGATTGCTTTTCAAGCTTCTTCTATAACAGTAGAGGGCTCTTTGCTATTTGGCTTTTCAGTTGGAGCTGCTGGTTTTTTAGGTGGCGGAATTGCTTTATTTTTCGCTCAGGTAATGCCGGTTTCATCAAGTGCAACTGGCGCATCACTTTCACTAGTAGGAGTGATGTACTTACTAAGAGCATGGAGTGATGTCAGCAACAACAACTTGTCCATGCTAAATCCCTTGAGCTGGACTTATTTAACGTTTCCTTTTACTAAAAATAACTGGATACCACTTCTTTATCTGTTCTTATTTAGTATTGTAGTTTGTATTTGTGCCAATTTATTAGAAGAGCATCGTGATTTGAATTCTGGTTATTTTCCAGAAAGCGAAGGAAATGCAACAGCAAAACAGTCGCTATTGTCTGTTCCATGGTTATTTTTACGGCTAAATCGTGGAGTAATCATTAGTTGGTTCGTAGCCATTGTTATCATGGGGGCTGCTTATGGTTCGATTTACGGAGATATGCAAGATTTTTTAGAAAGTAATGAGTTAATGAAACACATGTTTATGCAATCAGGTTCTTCTATAGAAGAGTCATTTACTAGTACGATTATCATGGTACTGATTTGTCTTTCCGCTATTTTACCTATTGCGATAACGAATAAATTATTCTCAGAAGAAGCTCGTGGCCATCTGGATCAATTGTTTTCAACTAAGACTTCTCGTAGTACGTTTTATTGGACTACAATTAGTCTAGCTGTACTTGTTGGCGGAGTAGCAACTCTATTGAGCGCAGGCGCCCTCGGTATGACAGCATTGTCTGTCATGGCTGCTAAAACATCTATGACATTGTCTATTTTTTTTGCAGCAGGCTTTAATCTTTTCCCAACAATTTTATTTTTCATTGGGTTAACTGGATTATTCTTAGGTTGGGTACCCAAGCTTGGTAAAATCAGTTACATCTATTTAGGTTATTCATTTATGTTGAATTACTTCGGTGGTATTTTGAATTTACCTGATTGGTTTGCCAAAACAGCTATCCAAAGTTGGTTTCCAAAGTTACCAACGGAAACATTTGATTTTCCCACGTTTAGCACGATAATGTTCATTAGTATAGGCATGATTTTCTTAGGTTCTCTTGGTTATCGTCAAAGAGATTTGATTATCGGTTAAAAAAAGGAGGTATGACAAAAATCTTGTCATACCTCCTTTTTACGATTAAATGGTATTCAAGAAGCGCCTTCTCATTCTAGCTTATATTTATTTCAAA
>NZ_JAFLWA010000052.1 GCF_017316125.1 Enterococcus sp. DIV0660C
GAAAAAGAGTTTTTTTATTTTTTTCGTTCATATCTCAAATGATAGATGGTTAATAAAGCAATAAACCAAATTGGAGTCAAGAAAAATGCTAGTCGAGTGTCTTCACCTAAGATCAATACACCACAGACGAATAACATATAGACAAAGACGAGGTAGTTACTAATCGGATAAAAAGGCATTTTGAATGAATGTGACTTCTTGCCTAAGATACTCCGACGATATTTTAAATGAGTGTATACAAGCATGCTCCAGATAAATAGAAAACAAGTGGTCGCAATACTACTAACTAAAGTAAAGACCTCACTAGGCATAATGTAGTTAAGAACAACTGAAATAAAAATAATGATTGTCGAAAAGACTAGTGCTTGTCCTGGCACATGATGCGTGGTTAATTTTTTAAATCGTTTAGGTGCGCTCCCTTCTTGGGAAAGAGAACGAAGCATTCGTCCAGTACTATAAATCGCACTGTTACAAGCAGAAGCCGCGGCACTTAGAACTACTAAATTGATAATGGATGCCGCCATCGTAATACCAATCTCAGAAAAAACTTCTACAAACGGACTTTCATTTGCATTGAGACTGTTCCAAGGATAGATGGACATGATAACAAATAGAGATCCTAAATAAAATAAAATGATCCGGATTGGAATATTGTTAATTGCTTCTGGCAAAACTTTTTCTGGATTTTTTGTTTCACCAGCAACCAAGCCAACCAGTTCAATCCCAGCAAAGGCAAAAGTGACCATTTGAAAAGAAAGAATAAATCCTTTAGCACCTTTTGGAAAAAATCCTCCATGTGACCATAAAGTTGAAATAGCAGCAGGACCAGCACTCGTTTGATAATGAGTGAGAATCATGTAGACACCAACAAGAATGAAGGCAATGATGGCGACCACTTTGATCAATGCAAACCAAAATTCCAGTTCACCAAACAATGAGACAGCAACCATATTCAAAGCAAGTAGTAAAATGAGTGCAACTAGTTCTGGAAGCCACTGAGGAACACCAGGTGCCCAATAACGAACGTACATCCCAATTGCGGTTAAATCCGCCATAGCAATTGCAATCCAGCAAAACCAATAAGTCCATCCTGTAACAAAAGCCGCTTTTTTCCCAAGATACTCAGCAATAAAATCTAAGAAAGAGTGATTGTTTGTATTGGATAAAAGCAACTCCCCTAGCGCACGCATAATGAAAAAACAAATACAACCTGTGATCAAGTAAGCGAGTAAAATGGAAGGCCCCGCTAATTGAATCGTCTTTCCGGAACCTAAGAAAAGACCAGTACCAATCGCTCCTCCAATTGAGATCAGTTGGACATGTCGATTCTTAAGTCCCCGCTGTAATTCTTGTTCATTTTCGTCCATAAAATAATCATCCTAACTAAAAAGTAATTACCTTAAGTTTAAGAGAATTTTCAGAAAATTACAACTTTGTTTTCTAATTAATAGAAAAAAGCACATGGGATAAACAAAGGTCCTCACAAAAATAGGGAATAGCTATTCAAAAAAATTTTTATGGATTGTGAGAAGGGAAAACATAGGGCAATCAATTATTTTTGAATTTGGATAGAAGGACGACAATAAAAAAAGCTAGGATCTTGTCTGATCCCAGCTTTTTTTTGTACATTCATTTATTTATTTAAAATACGTGATAAGAATTCTTTTGTTCGTTCTTCTTTTGGATGAACGAAGATATCTTCAGGTGATCCTTCTTCAGCGATGATTCCTTTATCCATGAAAATGACACGATCCGAAACATCTTTTGCAAATTCCATTTCGTGTGTCACGATAATCATAGTTAAACCAGTGTGAGCCAAGTCTTTCATAGTGTTTAGAACTTCGCCAACCATTTCTGGATCTAGTGCCGAAGTTGGTTCATCGAATAATAAAACATCGGGGTCCATTGACAATGCACGAGCGATAGCAACACGTTGTTTTTGACCGCCAGATAATTGGGAAGGTTTTGCTTCGATATAGCGATCCATACCAACTTTTTCTAAATTTTCAATGGCAATTTTTCGTGCAGATGTTTTGTCACGTTTTAAAACTGTCAATTGGCCTGACATACAATTTTCTAAAACATTCATATTATTGAATAAATTAAATGACTGGAACACCATACCCAAGTGTGTGCGGTACTTAGGTAAGTTATATTTAGGAGTTAAGACATTTTCGCCTTCATAAATAATTTCCCCACCTGTTGGTTTTTCTAGAAGATTGATACAGCGTAATAAAGTGGATTTACCTGAGCCAGAAGATCCGATAATTGTTACAACTTCACCTTTATTAACCGTCACATTGATATCTTTTAATACTTCGTTGTCACCGAAGCTTTTTCTTAAATGGTTGATTTCAATAATTGTTTCGTTCATGTTTCTTCCTCCTTATTCTTGCAAGTTTGAATTTTCGACTTCCTCAATTTTTGTGTAAGCTGAAGGGCCATCGATTTTCTTTTCAACAAAACGCAAGATTCTCGTAATTGTAAAGGTCATAACTAAATAAATAATCCCTACAATCGTAAAGGTTTGGAAGAATTGGAAGTTTGCCCCAGAAGCAGAATTACCTTGGAAGAACAAGTCTGCTACACCAATTACACTCAATACAGCTGTGTCTTTAATGTTGATTACAAATTCATTACCTGTTGCCGGTAAGATATTTCGTAGGACTTGAGGAATCACAACTTTACGCATCGTTTGACCATGTGTCATCCCAATGGCTTGTGCGGCTTCAAATTGTCCTTCATCAACTGCAAAAATACCACCACGAACGATTTCTGTCATATAAGCACCTGTGTTGATCGAAACAATAAATAATGCAGCAATCGTCCGGTTCAATGAAATACCAAATGCTAAGGCCAATCCATAAAAGATAACCATTGCTTGTACCATCATTGGTGTGCCACGGAAAATTTCAATATAAATCGAAAGTAAGCCGTTAGCGATTTTTTGGAAGAAGCGGGTCACTTTATTGTCTGATTCTGGAATGGTACGGAAAACGCCAATGAGTAAGCCAAGAGTTGTACCTACTATTGTACCGATCAATGCGATGAATAACGTAAGGCCTGCCCCACGGAGAAACATCTCTCCATATTGATTCCAAATGTTTTTAAAGTCTGTGAAGATGCCAGATTGTTCTTCATCATCACTCGAAGCAGGTTGGTCTTTGATTGCTTGGTCCATCAGTGCTGTACGATCATCTTGTGAGATACCTGAAAGAATCTCATTGACTTTTTGAATATCCCCATCATTTTTGCGCATCCCGATAGCAATTTGAACATCTTCAGCATTTGTTTCAAAACCATTGTCACCTGTGAATTCTAACATTTTTAAGTCTTTATTCACGCTAGTAGCTGTAACTCCTTCAGGACGTTCACTGACGTAACCATCGATCATTCCAGAAGCTAAGGCAGTTCTCATAGCAGAGAAATTATCCATTGCTTGTTGTTTTTGAACGTTTGGAATTTGATCGATGACGCTATAATGGAACGTATTTAGTTGTGCAGTGATTTTTGCATTTTCTAAGTCAGCTAATTTTTTTGCATTCGCAAAGTTACTGTCTTTTTTTACTACGACAACTAATTGAGATTCATAGTAAGGATCTGTAAAATCAATTTCTTTTTTTCTTTCCGCAGTTGGGCTCATCCCTGCGACGATTGCATCAATTTTTCCTGATTGTAGGGCAGGTGCTAGACCGTCCCATTTTGTTTGGACGATAACCAAGTTTTTGCCTAAGCCGTCAGCAACTTTTTTAGCAATTTGAACATCATAACCACCGGCAAAACTTTTTTGTCCATCAATTGGCAGTGCACCGTTCTTATCTGTTTGCTGAGACCAGTTGAATGGTGCATAACCAGCCTCCATTCCCACGCGAAATTCGTTGTCGGGTGTTTTTTCGTCTGCAAAACCAGATGTGCTTAAGCTAAATAATGAAAAGATAAATGCAAATAATACGGTAACTGAAACAAAATTTTTATTCATGTTCTTTCTCCTCTTCTTTCTGATACATCTTGAACGAGCGGTCCGATTGAACAATGAGTTGCAGCTGCTTATCTAAAAAAAAAAACGACCATCAAACTTGTAAATACAAAATGGTCGTTAAAATTATCGGTCGATAAACCCCTCACAAACCATAGCGCAACTTAGCATCACTGCTAAGACAGTCCGCAAGCTATTAACTTGCGTCCCAACGTAAACTTTAAGCAAAAAAGAGTACATTTCGGCGATCCTCCCTAGTCCTGTTTCAACATGTTTGCTTCACTCCACAGGGGTAATGATTCTCGCGACCTCTACCTCATTGATTGAGGTAATCCCGTATTCAGTTATTTATACAAAAAGAAGTTTACGTTATTCTGAAGGCTTTGTCAATCAATTCCCATTATTTTTCTGAAAATTGTTGATAAACATAGAAAACATTGGATAAATTTAAAGAGTTTATGAAAAGAAGGGGAAAGATATGTAGCGAAAAAAGAGAATAATTATGCAATTGGTGAATGTGAAAAAGCAAAAAAGAAACTACGGCAATCATCAAAAAAAACGAAAATTGCTGTAGTTAGTCAAACTAGATTGATCGTTTATTAACTGTTAGGCTGCGGCTTTTGGTTCGCGACCTAAGATTGCTTGTAAAATAACTGTTACACCATAAATTGCTAAGACTAGATAAATTAGGCTAGAATACTGTGTGATTCCCCAACCCCATGTGCGATAAACGGCTAATGTGATAGCTAAAACAATTGCAGCAATAACGTTAAATAACGCGAATGCCCATAGATTGCCGTTTTCTTTACGTACGAAATAGAAGATAGAGAAAAAGACACTTAAGGCTAGCCAAGCGATGCATGCTAAAATAACGCCCCAGTAAATGAAAAATGGTACCATATTGATTCACCTCTCTTTTATACAGCCTGTATTGTAGCACGTTTTCATTTCTTTGTCAGTCGTCATTGTGATAAAATTCGCAATGACTGGAATCGTTTTACTTTTTAAGCATCTTTTTCTGCTAAATTTTGATTGTTTACTAAGTGCAAATGACAGATAAAGTATCATAAATCGTAAATGAAAGACGCACACATTTTGGTAAATGAAGTGTCTGGCTAACAAAACGAAAAATTTAGCTTGGTTGTACAGATAGGCAATAAATTTTTTAATAAATTGTTTCTCTCACTTTCTTTTTTGTTGAAATCGGTATAATAGAGAAGAGGTGAGGAAGATGAGTAATCAAAAAATTAGAAAAGTAGCGCAAGAAATTTTAACCCATCATTCGGTAACTTTTTTAACAGGAGCAGGGGTTTCGACACCTTCGGGAGTTCCAGACTATCGTTCGTTAAAAGGTGTCTACGCAGGATTGGAACAGCCAGAATATTTATTAAGTACTCAAGCAATGGAACACGAACCAGAAAAATTTTATTCTTTTGTAAAAAAACTATATCATCCTCAGGCAGAACCTAATATCATTCACTTAGAAATAGCACAATTAGCAACAAGTAAGCAAGTTGCTGTTGTATCACAAAATATTGATGGGTTACACGAGCGAGCAGGAAGCAAGCAATTAGTCAATTTTCATGGGAGTCTGTATCATTGTCATTGTCGAAAGTGTGGCGAGGCTGTATCGTGGCAAACGTATTTAGAAAGTGACAGACACCAAGGATGCGGGGGGCAAGTTCGACCAAATATCGTTTTATATGGTGAAGGATTTCAACAATCGACGATTGAAGCAGCAGTTTCTGCAGTAGAACAAGCTGATGTCGTTGTTATTGTAGGAACAAGTTTTCAAGTACATCCTTTTTGTGATCTGATAGAGTACAGGAAAAAAAATTCTAAGATAATCGTTATCAATCAAACACCAATTTTACTTTCAATGGAACATTCATTTATTCAAGAAGATGGTGCAAAAGTATTTCAAAAAATTCATGAAATGAGGATCAATAATGACAGAGTTTAAAACAGAAAAAGAAAAAATGATTGCAGGTGAACTTTATTTTGCAGGTGATCCTGAATTAGTGGCAGATCGAAATTTTGCACGAGAACAAGCAAAATTGATTAACCAATCAGAGGATTCAGCGATTCGCTCACAATTAGTCAAAGAGACTTTTGGTAAAACGGGCGAAAACATCTATGTTGAACCAGCAATCAATTTTGATTATGGATACAATATTTGTGTTGGCGAAAACTTTTATGCCAATTTTAATAATACTTTTTTGGATGTAAGTACTATTGAAATTGGTGATAATTGTATGTTCGCACCGAATGTTCAATTGTATACGGCAACCCACCCACTGCATCCAGTGAAAAGAAATAGTGGTTTAGAGTATGCAAAACCAATCAAAATTGGAAACAACGTATGGTTGGGCGGAGGAGTCATTGTTACACCTGGTGTTACTTTGGGAAACAATGTTGTTGTTGGTGCTGGTTCAGTTGTAACAAAATCTTTTCCAGATGATGTTGTCATTGCGGGGAATCCTGCACGAGTAATCAAAACGCTTAGTGTGGAAAAAGCAGCGCCATCATTAGCAAATTTACGTGAGCAAGTGGATGTTATCGACCGAAAATTAATTGAGTTGTTAGAAAAACGATTGGATGTAGTTACCGAAATCAGTCAGTTGAAACAAGAAACTCATCAAGCGATTTTAGATGAGAAACGTGAACGAGAAGTTTTAGAAAAAGTAAAAAAATGGGTGAAAAATCCAGATTATGAAGAAACAACGTTAGCTATGTATAACGACTTAATGAAGCAATCACGCGATTATCAATTAAAATTGCGTGAGGAGGAGTAAGGATGGTAGAAGGGGAACTACGTCGGCAACAAATCATGCAGACATTGGCAAGTGCAGAAAAACCAGTTAGTGCAAGCAAGTTTGCTAAAAAATTTGGTGTTAGCCGCCAAATCGTCGTAGGGGACATTGCCTTGCTCCGCGCAGCAGGAGAAGAAGTGGTTGCAACAGCACGTGGATATATTTTGGAATCAAATGAAACAAATACAGGTTTTGTTAGCAAGATTGCTGTACAACATGAACGTCAACAAACGGAAGAGGAGTTGCGAATTATTGTTGAACACGGGGGGGAAGTAATTGATGTTATTGTAGAACATCCACTGTATGGTGAACTTGTGGGCATGTTACACTTAAAAACGAAACAAGACATAACTTCCTTTATGAAACGTTATGAAAAAAGCCAAGCAACGTTACTATCAGAATTGACCTCAGGCATTCATTTACACACCATTCGCTACCCTGATGAAGCTACTTTAAAAAAAATCAAACGTGCATTGTCAGCTGCACATATCCTTTATGAAGACTAAAAAATGAAAAAAGTTCGCTTGAAAAATCAACTATTCGGTCGATTTTTCAAGCGAACTTTTAGCATTATTTAACTTAAATAATTAGGTGAAGCTAATTGTTGTTGGATGATTTTGGTTGGAATCACGAATTCAGGCGTTCCCATATAATAAGGTGCTACTTCTCCTTGAGCAAAAGTAATAGTCAATTGATGTTTGGCATTGATATAGAACGTTTGATTTGGCTTGATTTGATTGAATGGTTGGACATCAGTTGGTTGGTCAGTTGCTTCAGACCAATAAATTTGATTTGGGTCAGCTTGCATCTGTTCATTCATTTGTTGTTTGATCTCTTCACTGATGATAGACAGATAATCTTCATTTTTAAAAATTAATGGTAAAGATACCACGACATTCAACTTTTTATCAATCGTATCGTATTGGGTCGTTGTGGCAGAACTTCCTTGAATCTGAGTCAATGTTCGTTTGACTACTAAAAACCGAGAATCATCCACAACTTTTTCAAAATCTCCAGTAACAGAAACACGCGAGCCATCAAAAAATTGTTTTTTGACTTGTTGAAATTCAGCTTGAGCTTCTTTTAGGTATTTTTGATTTAAAGCATTGGCAACTTCTGTTGGTGTAGCTGTTTCGATTTTTGGTACATCAATCGCTATCTGGCTATTTTCTTTTTTGGCTGTTAAAGTTTGCAACGTAACCAATTGCACTAACTTATCGAAACCGGGAAGGACACTAGCAGCTTCACCAACGCCCGGAAATAAATTGACAGCTAGTATAAATGTTAATGCGAGTGCCAAAGCACTTTGAGCGGTATGATTTCGAAAACGTCTCCAAGAATATTTTCTCTTTTCTTTATGAAAGAGATCAGTCACTTGTGTGTGTAAGTCTTCTGGCAATGTTTGCTGACGATATTGCTTTGAAAAATTTCTGATTACTGTTTTTACAAAGTCTTTCATGGAAATCTTCTCCTTTGATTATTTTAGTTTGCTTCTTAATTCATTCAAGCTTCGATATAGTTTTGTTTTGATCGTGTTCTCATTTAGCGATAAAATGACAGAAATCTCTTTGAGGGTAAAGCCTTCAAAAAATTTTAATAAGATGATTTCACGATTAGGACTGCTGATCTGATTGATGATTTCTTCTATTTCAATATAACTGTGTTGCGAGTCATTCAAGAAAGACCATGACTGTTCACTTTGATCAAGATGTTCGGCTTCGCGTTTGTTTTTTCGCCAAAAATCAATGGAAACAGAAATGAGGATTCGAAAAAACCAACCATTAAATTCTTCGATTTCCTGAAAATTTTTCTTTTGAATAGCTTTCAATGCTTTTTCAAAACTTTCTTGGATGATATCTAGTGCATCTTCCTTTGAATGGGAATAGTTAAAGGCCAGACGATACATTTTTTCATACTGTGTGTCCGCCAGTTCTTCTAACGCTTTTATATATTTTCTTCTTTTCCAACCATCGAAAACCATTTGTCTGGGGTACCCTCCTTTCTCATCTACTTATATAGACGAATTAGGTTGTTAAAAAGTTTCATATTTTTCATTTTATTTATGCAGAATGGATGATATGTAAGAAAACAAGCGAAATTGGGGTAGGAAAGCTTGTTCTTTCTGAGAATAAAAAACAAAAAAATAAACTCGTCAACCAATGAGAAGGGGGCGAGTTTATTTTTCGACGATATTTTTTTCTGTTGAACCAAGAAGTGCTAACCTAAATCATCTACCTTAATCGATGACAAGCACGCCTTCTTTAAGCGAAAATGGATTAGCTTCATTGATGTGGTCATAGAACATAACCCCATTGATGTGATCGATTTCGTGTTGAACAACAATCGCTTCGTAGTTTTTTAAACGAATTTTTTGTTTTTGTCCGTTTGCATCATAATAAGAAATCGTTACTTTTGCATGACGAACGACATAGCCTGGAACTTCACGATCGACAGATAAGCATCCTTCGCCTTCACCAAGACAAGCGTCTTGAACAGAGTGGCTTAAAATTTTTGGATTATACATTACTGTACTTAAAGTGGGTTCTGTTACTTCGGGATCTGCACTAGGTACATGAACGGCAATGATCCGTTTTGAAATGTCTAATTGAGGTGCAGCTAGACCGACGCCTCCACGTAAGTTTAGTTCTTCTGCTTTAACAGGATCTTGACTGTTTTTTAGAAATTCGATCATTTCTTTTCCTAATGCGATATCTTCCTCACTAAGTGGAAGAGAAACTTCGCTTGCTACTTCACGTAAAGTTGGATTGCCTTCACGAATAATATCATCCATTGTAATCATGGAAAATGACTCCTTTCATCTAAGACTTGAATAAGACAAGTCACTTTTCGCACTATAGTGTAACATAAAATAAAAAAAGTAGTAGTTAGATTGTTTGAAAACTATTCTTCTTAATGATTCTTTACTTGATTTATAGCATCATTTCAGGTAAAGTATAGCTGTGTGTTTAAGCACACGTCCTGTCACTTGGTTAAGCGAATCACCAACGTTTTACTCAGTCACAGGGAAATATTCGAAAGAGGTGGAAACAATGGCAATTTCAAAAGAACGTAAAAACGAAATCATTAAAGACTATGCACGCCATGAAGGAGATACTGGTTCTCCAGAAGTACAAATCGCTGTATTAACTGAAGAAATCAATCACTTGAATGAACATGCACGTGTTCACAAAAAAGATCACCATTCATACCGTGGCTTGATGAAAAAAGTTGGTCACCGTCGTAACTTGTTAGCTTACTTACGTAAAACTGACGTTCAACGTTACCGCGAATTGATCCAACGTCTAGGTCTACGTCGTTAATTTAATTTAAAGAGAGTGAGGTTCACATGAATCTCACTTTTTTTACTGTGAAACTAAAAGAAACTGTGATCAAGCATGATGGACTCCTACTAACCAAATGAAAGTTGCTAACTGGCTAAAAAGGATTGGCGGTTTTCATTTGTTTAGTAGCGTCTTGCTTTCACGAAAAGGAAAAGGAGAAGTTATGTCAGAAAAACAAGTATTTAAAATGATGTGGGGAGGCCGTCCCTTAGAAGTAGAAGTCGGCCAATTAGCAAAACAAGCAAATGGAGCTGTTTTAGTTCGTTATGGAGATACTGTGGTATTAAGTGCGGCAGTTGCCTCTAAAGAAGCAAAAGATACAGACTTCTTTCCATTAACAATCAACTATGAGGAAAAAATGTATGCGGCTGGTAAAATCCCAGGTGGGTTCATCAAACGCGAAGGTCGTCCAAGTACAGAAGCAACGTTGACAGCACGTTTGATTGACCGCCCAATCCGCCCAATGTTTGCGGAAGGCTTCCGTAATGAAGTTCAAGTGACAAATATCGTAATGAGTGTTGAGACAGATTGTTCACCAGCGATGGCTGCTATGCTAGGTTCATCTTTAGCATTATCTATTTCTGATATTCCTTTTGATGGCCCAATTGCAGGGGTTGAAGTCGGTCGTGTAAATGGCGAGTATGTCTTGAATCCAACTGTTGAGCAAGCAGAACAAACGGATATCGAGCTTTCTGTGGCAGGAACAAAACAAGCCATTAACATGGTTGAAAGTGGCGCTAAAGAAGTTTCTGAAGAAGATATGCTTGGTGCATTGCTTTTTGGTTTTGATGCAATCAAAGAATTAGTCGCTTTCCAAGAAGAAATTGTTCAAGCTGTCGGCAAAGAAAAAATGGAAGTTACTTTATTGCAAGTAGATGCAGATCTTAAAAAAGAAATTTTTGCTGCTTCATACGAAACAATGAAAACTGCCGTGATGACGGAAGAAAAACTTGCGCGTGAAGACAATATCGAACAAGTAAAAATCGATATTCGTGAAGCATATGCTGAAAAATTTGTGGATCATGAAGATGAAGCACATTTAGCTAAAGAAGTGAAACAAATTACAGAAGACCTAGAAAAAGATGTTGTTCGTGAATTGATCACGATTGACAAAATTCGTCCAGATGGTCGTAAATTAGATGAAATTCGTCCACTTGCTTCAGAAGTTGGCTTATTACCACGTGTTCATGGTTCTGGTTTATTTACTCGTGGACAAACACAAGCATTATCTGCTTGTACACTGGCACCATTAGGAGAACATCAAATTATTGATGGCCTAGGGGTTGAAGTAAGCAAACGATTCATTCATCACTATAATTTCCCACAATTTTCTGTTGGTTCAACTGGTCGTGCAGGTTCACCTGGCCGTCGCGAAATTGGACATGGTGCTTTAGGTGAACGTGCATTGGCACAAGTTATTCCGGCTGAAGAAGATTTCCCTTACACGATTCGTTTAGTAGCAGAAGTTTTAGAATCAAATGGTTCTTCTTCTCAAGCAAGTATTTGTGCAGGTACATTGGCATTGATGGATGCAGGTGTTCCAATTAAGGCACCAGTTGCTGGTATTGCAATGGGACTTGTTTCTGATGGCGAAAACTACACAATCTTAACAGATATCCAAGGGCTAGAAGATCACCTTGGCGACATGGACTTTAAAGTTGCTGGAACAAAAGAGGGAATCACTGCTTTACAAATGGATATCAAGATTCAAGGGATCACTGAACAAATTCTAAAAGAAGCATTGGCTCAAGCAAAACAAGCACGTATGGAAATCTTAGAAGAATTGACTTCAACGATTGCTGCACCACGTGAAGAATTAAGCCAATACGCACCGAAAATTGAAATGATTCAAATCGAACCTTCTAAAATTAAAGATGTGATTGGTAAAGGTGGCGACACGATTAACGGAATCATTGAAGAAACTGGTGTTAAAATTGATATTGATCAAGATGGTAAAGTAAGTATTGCCTCTGCTGATTCAGAAATGATCAAAAAAGCAATCAAGATCATCGAAGATCTTACAAAAGAAGTGAAAGTTGGCGAAGTTTACTTAGGTAAAGTTGTCCGAATCGAAAAATTTGGTGCATTCGTTAACCTAATTAAAGGAAAAGATGGCTTAGTTCATATTTCTCAATTAGCAAACGAACGTGTCAACAATGTTGAAGATGTCGTTAAACTTGGTGACGAAGTTCTTGTAAAAGTAACAGAAATCGACAAACAAGGTCGTGTAAACTTATCTAGAAAAGTTTTATTGAACGATGATGAAGCTTCAAAAGAAACAAAATAAAAATTGATTTGTTAAAAGCTGAAAGCGAGACATTCTAAATGTTTCTGCTTTCAGCTTTTTTTGTGAGAAAAAATAGCTCGTGAAATTTCCACTAGAAAAAGGTTATCCATTGGTAAGACGGACTGAATAAGCGTAAAATCATTTATAGAAAGACTGGAGGAGGACGTGACATGTTAAGCTTTTTGGGTGTGCTCATTATTGGTGGTATATTAGGAATGATAGCCGGAGCCATTTTGGGAAAAGATGTTCCTGGTGGCTGTACAGGAAATATTGTCATAGGTGCTCTGGGTAGTTGGTTGGGTGAATGGATTTTAGGTGAATTTGGCCCAGTAGTTGTAGACGTTTATTTGATTCCAGCTTTGCTTGGTGCAATCTTGTGCTTAATCATTTATTACTTTATTATTGAGCGCTTATTTCGTAGCTAAAAGACTTACTAAAAGTGGTTGACACATAGAAGGTTTCCTAAGATAATGAGAGGAAGTTTAGGAAATAAACGGTAAAAATAATGATTTTAGGTTGCTAGCGGAGCAAAAATATCGCTGGTTTGATGCTTTTTATCAGATTCAAGTGATAGTTGTTTTGGCTGTTGCTTGAATCTTTTTTATTTTGTTTTCTAAATGCTAATTGGGGACAGAAATGAGGGAGAAAAGTTGACAACAAAAAAGAATGTCAAAAAATTGTCAGCTGCAGGTCTTTTGGTAGCAATGGGTGTAGTTTACGGTGATATCGGAACTAGCCCATTATATGTAATGAAGGCAATTGTAGGTGATAACGGAGGGCTGCAGGGAATTAATCCTGACTTTGTCATTGGGGCAGTTTCGCTAATTTTTTGGACATTGACTTTATTAACAACAATTAAATACGTTGTGATTGCATTAAATGCGGATAATCATGGAGAAGGTGGTATCTTTTCCTTGTATACCTTAGTGAGAAAAGGCGGTAAATATTTAATTATTCCGGCAATGATAGGTGGCGCGGCATTACTTGCTGATGGTGTATTGACACCAGCAGTGACAGTTACAACCGCAATCGAAGGATTGAGAGGAATCCCACAGTTCTTTGAACGATTTGGAAATGATCAAACAATTATTGTAATCATTACTTTAGTGATCATCTTGTCCTTGTTTATGGTCCAACGTTTTGGTTCCGAATTGGTTGGGAAAGCATTTGGTCCAATCATGTTCTTATGGTTTACTTTTTTGGGCGTGATGGGGGTCATGAATTTTAGTCAAGACTGGACAGTGTTACGTGCACTCAATCCTTATTACGCAATTCAGTTATTACTTAGTCCAGATAATCGGCTAGGTTTATTTATTTTAGGAAATGTTTTTTTAGCAACAACCGGGGCAGAAGCATTGTATTCAGATTTAGGTCATGTTGGGAAGATGAATATTCGTTTGAGCTGGCCATATGTTAAGCTTTGCCTGATGTTAAATTACTTTGGACAAGCAGCTTGGTTAATCAATGTCTATCAAAATCCAGATATTCAAGAAATTGAAAATCTGAATCCATTTTTCCAAATGATGCCAAATAGTTTAACTGGTTTTGGAGTTGGATTTGCCACAGTCGCTGCGGTAATTGCTTCACAAGCATTGATTTCAGGTTCGTTTACGTTAGTCTCTGAAGCAATCAAATTGAAACTATTGCCAAGATTGAAAATTATGTATCCCGGAAGTAGCATTGGCCAGATGTACATTCCAGCAGTAAACTTTATGCTATGGCTAGCTTGTTCGATTATCGTGATTACCTTTAGAACGTCACATCGTATGGAAGCAGCATATGGATTATCAATTACAGTTACGATGTTGATGACGACAGCACTGCTCTATTTTTATTTGATTCAAAGTGGACATAGTCATTGGCTGGCGCATCTTGTGACCTTTTTCTTTGGGGCAATTGAAATAGTTTTCTTTTTATCAAGTATTGTGAAGTTTTTCCATGGTGGTTTTGTGGCGGTCTTGATCGCTTTACTTATTTTGACTGTCATGTTTATCTGGGAAAGAGGAAATATTATTCGAGAGTCTGTGGCAGAAGATGTGCCACTTCGTGAGTATATCCCTCAATTAGCAAAATTGAGAAAAGATACTTCATTACCTGTTTATCAAACAAATGTAGTCTTTTTGGTTCCTAATATGGAAGACGACCAGATTGGAAAACAATTTGTTTATTCGATTTTAGATAAGCGGCCAAAACGTGCAGCTGTTTATTGGTTTGTGCATGTAGAAGTTACGGATGAACCTTACACGAAAGAATATCAAATTGAAATGATGGATACAGATTTCATTGTTCAAGTAAAACTGTTCCTTGGTTTTCGTGTAGAGCAGGAAATCAATGTCTATATCCGTCAGATCATTCACGATTTGATGAAGGAAGGCCGATTGCCAAAACAACCACAACGTTATTCACTCACGCCTGGAAGAGAAGTGGGCGATTTCCAATTTATTCTGATTGATGAAGTGTTGTCGAATGTCACGTCCTTAAACAAATGGGATCGACAAATCATGCAAGCAAAACTCGCTATCAAAAAATATGCAACATCGCCAGAAACATGGTTTGGTTTAGAGTACAGTGAAGTCAAACATGAAACAGTTCCATTATTTATTGGGCGTACACGTAAAACTTGGTTGAAAGAACGAAAAGAAAATGAGTAAAAAAAGGTTGGGACAAA
>NZ_JAFLWA010000053.1 GCF_017316125.1 Enterococcus sp. DIV0660C
CCTCTGATGTTGACTGCATCGGAACAAGACGTTCTACTCGAGAAGGTGAACCCGTGATCCGGAGCTTTTTTGCCAAAAAATTCTATCAATTGATCAACCGAATCAGCGATACTGAAATGGTGGATGGTGCACGGGATTTTCGTTTGATGACGCGTCAAATGGTCAATGCTGTTTTAGAATTAACGGAATACAACCGTTTTTCTAAGGGGCTATTTAGCTGGGTTGGTTTTAAAACAGAATATATTTCTTATGAAAATCGTGAACGTGTAGCTGGAGAAACTTCGTGGTCCTTTTGGAACTTATTTAATTATTCGATTGATGGCATCATCAATTTTTCTGATACACCACTTACAATCGCTTCTGTTATAGGTGCGCTGTCTTGTGTGGGATCGATTCTTGCTCTTGTTTTTATCGTTTTACGTGCTCTTTTGTTCGGTGACCCCACATCTGGCTGGCCTTCCATTGTATCTATTACCTTATTTATTGGTGGAGTCCAGTTGTTGTGTCTTGGTATTATTG
The DNA here is from genome assembly GCF_017316125.1 of Enterococcus sp. DIV0660C. Classification (GTDB taxonomy): domain Bacteria; phylum Bacillota; class Bacilli; order Lactobacillales; family Enterococcaceae; genus Enterococcus_B. The sequence continues at coordinate 520 of NZ_JAFLWA010000053.1, forward strand.
GCAAATACATTGGTCGGATATTTTTGGAAACGAAAAAACGTCCGATTTATATTTGCAAAGAAACCAATTTGAAACAAGAACACGAAGAAAGGGATGAATAAATGGAGAGAAGCAAGCGATATATTCAGCAATTTTTTATTTTACTTGCTAGTTTATCAATGATTTGGGCAATTACTACGAGTATTATTTCTCCACGAATCGGAGCAATTTTTTCTTTATTCCGTGATACGTATTCCTATAAAATAACTATTGTCGTAAATATTATCTGTCTGTTTTTTTCTTTTGCCCTTTATTTAGGTGTTTTTTTCCTGCTGAAAAAGTTAAAAGGTAAGGATTTGAATAATAAAATCACGTATGTCGTTTTACTTTTTGAACTACTAATTTATTTTATAGCAGTTTTATTATTTGTTAAGTATATTGGTTTTTCTAATCCTGTAGACGACACGGCGATCACTCTAAGAAACTTACAGGATCTTCAAGCAGGAAAAGAATGGGGATACAATTATATGTATTCAAACCCACAGAACTTACTATTAATGTATCTATTCTGGGGAATACAGCAATTATTTGGAACAAGTTATCAGGCTATTATAGTAGTATTCACGATCATGCATTTATTGACTATTTTTTTCTTGTTTTTATCGCTGAAGAATTTAAAAATAAGTAATCTCTCATCGCTGATTGCTGTACAGGTAATGATTTTTGCTATTCAAATTGCCTTTCATGTACCTGTTGCTTATACAGATATTCTTTCATTATTTTTTACTGCACTTACTTTTTATTTCATGACAAACTATTTAGCTGTGTCACATGAAAAGACGGGAATAAAATTTCTATTTCTATCACTGGCTTTGATAGCCTGTACAATTGGTTTTATCAGTAAAGGAACTGTTTTGATTTTGGTCATTGCTATTGCTCTGTTTTTAGGAATCGTGAACCAAAAACAATGGAAATTATTGTGCTTACTCCCATTCATTTTCCTATTTTTGGGGAATCTTGGTTGGAAACAAGTAATCAACAGCCAAGAGTTGTTTCCTGACACTAATTATGGTCAGCCAAATACACACTATTTAATGATGGGATTGAATAATACACCAATCCCAGATAATTTGCCTGAAGATCAACGTTATCGTTGGATGGTAGGTGCATATTCTTCATCTGATCAGGAATTTACTTGGTCAATGTTTCTAAAAGAAAAACTTCCTAAGAAAGAAGTAGAAGAAAAGAATCTTCAAGTGGTCAAGGAACGTCTAAGTAATTTATCTATGGTCCAGATTTTACAAGTGTTAAATAATAAAGTGTCTGTTAGTTGGAGCTCTGGAGATTTAAAGTCCTCCTTTGAAGTTTTTTTAGGAACGGGTAGAGATGAGTCAAAGATGCGTCTGTTCAAAAGCAAATCCACAGGACTAGCTTTGTATTCTGTAATGATGACGATCCAATACATTGTTTATCTAGGAATTATCTTGACTGGAATCAAATTTTATAAAAAAGAAAACAATTTTATATTATTATGTACAATTTATATCTCAGGTTACTTTGCATTCTTGCTAATCTGGGAGGCAAGTCCAAGATATGCAATGGGCATTTTTGTTCCAGCCATTTTGATGATAGGGTTACTCATAGAAAAGAAACAGCTTACAGAATAAAAGCATTAATAAAAAACCTAACTATCTAATCGATTTGATTACGTAGTTAGGTTTTTATATATATTATCCAATAATAATTTTTTCTGATGGATATTCATAACCTAAATCTCGTGTTTCTTTTGGTACGAACAACATCAATGTGTAAAGCATACCAATTCGTCCGATAAACATCAGCCCGGCAATTGTGATTTTCCCAATGACAGAAAGATCAGGGGTGATACCTAATGAAAGACCAGTTGTCCCAAAAGCAGAGGTGACCTCTACGATAATTGCAATTAGAGATTGCTCTTCTGTTGCCGATAAAAACAAGATACAGAAGAAACACATGCCAAGGGATAGCATAAATACCACAACGGATTTACGAACATCATCATCATCGATTCTTCGCCCAAAAATATTGATGTTATCTTCACTTTTCAAGAAAGAGTAAAGATAAAGACCAATGATTGCAACGGTTGTTGTTCGAATACCGCCACCGACAGAGCTTGGACTACATCCGATAAACATCAGTAACGAAAAAACAATTAATGTGGTGATTTGAAAATTACCTAAATCATGGATTTGAAGTCCAGCATTCCGTGTAGTCATTGAATAGAACATGGAATTAATCCATTGGACACCTTGACTGGAAGAATGGAAGAGGTGATCTTTTTCCAATAAATAAATCAACAATGTCCCACTGACAAATAAAATGATAAAAGCCAAAACGGCTAATTTAGTAAATAAAGAGAAACGAAAAGGCAAACGTTCTTTTCGTTTTCGATACAAAAACCATTCACGAACTTCCATTAAAACTGGAAAACCAATCCCACCAATGAAAATCAAAAACATGATAGCAATCAAAAACAGATAGTCATGAGCAAAAGGTTTAATGGAATCACCAGTCACGTCAAAGCCAGAATTGGTCACGGCTGATATCGCTTGATAAAAACCATAGAAGATAGCATCGCGCCAGCGTTCAAAGTACCCTTGATAGTAGAAATAAATTGAAAATAATGTACCAAAAATCACTTGAAACCAAATCAGAATAGAAAAGGTTGTCCGAATCAAGCGCACGATTCCCGAAAGTCGTGGCTGGTTCATATCGGTCATAATCAGTTGTCGTTGACGTAACGTAATGCGCTTTTTGGATAAAATAATGAAAGCAGTTGAGATCATCATGATACCTAACCCACCGATTTGAAACAGAACTTCCAATAAAATAATGCCAGAATCATTAAATACCGAATTGATATCAAAAGTAGAAAGACCAGTCACGCTAACCGTGCTGATTGCCATAAACAGCATATCGACAAAGGGCACGTGGCTACCTTTTTCTCGAAAAACAGGTAAGTAAAACAACCCTAATGAAAGGATAGTCATCAAAATATAATAAGACACAATAATTTGAATCGAAGTAAAGTGATTCGTAATAAATCGTTGGGTGTGCCGTTGCGTTTTACGCAAAAAAAGCTCAATTTTCAAAAAAAGCAAGCCTCCTTCTTTGAGTTGTTGCTAACAGTATAACAGGTGCAAATGCAAAAGCTCAAAAAAATCGCTAAAATAAGTGTGAGATTCGTCTTTTTGTTTATGAAAAAATAGCATATAATGAAGCAACATTTTAAAAAGAGGTGAACTGGCGTGACGGAAGTAGTTGATGCCACAGGAATAATTGAAAAAATGAAGAATCAAAAAATAAATTATGATTCTGTTCTAAAAAAAATGATTAAACAATGGGAGTTGGCACAAAAAAAGCCAACCATTCTAATCCATACTTGTTGTGCGCCTTGTAGCACCCATACCTTGGAATTTATGTCAGAGCATGCGGAAGTCACTTTATTCTTTTCAAACTCGAATATTCATCCTAAAAGTGAATACTTACGTCGACTAGCAGAACAACAACGGTTTGTTGATGAGTTCAATCAAAAAAACAACCATCAAGTAAAGTTAATTGTCGATGAGTATCGCCCTAGTGTCTTTAACAAAATGGTTTTGGAAAATCAGTTAGAAAATGAAAAAGAAGGTGGCGCACGTTGTACAGCTTGCTTCAACATGCGTTTGGATCTAGTGGCACAAAAAGCACAAGAATTAGGTTATGATTATTTTGGTAGTGCCCTAACGATCTCACCAAAAAAAAATGCGGCATTAATCAATCAAATTGGAATGGATGTCCAAAAAATATATGGCACTCATTATTTACCAAGTGACTTTAAGAAGAATAAGGGCTATGAACGTTCGATTCAGATGTGTAAGGAATACGATATCTATCGCCAATGTTATTGTGGCTGTGTATTTTCTGCTAAACAGCAAGGGATTGATTTGAAAAAAGTGAATCGCGAAGCAAAGGAATATTTAGCAAATCAATAAAAACTTCATAAAAACGTAAGAAAAAAATAAAAGAATCATGATAAATATCAAGTATCATAGAAAGATCAGATGATAGTAGAAAAGGAAGAGATATGATGCGAAAAGTAGCACCGATTTTAAAACCAATCGCAGTGTTGACCATCTCAACAATCGTGGCAACTGCAACCGGCGTAGTCAACAGCTCAAGTTATCGGGCTCCTAGCTCAAACTCCACGCCGCCAACTACAGAAGAAACGACACCAACCAGTTCTTCTTTACCAAACACTCAATCAACAGAAACAGGAGTTGAAACAACAGATTCAACAACTTATGAAACACCTACAAGTAGTTCAAAAAATAATTTTGGTGTAGTGGATTCTGGATCGGTGAATAACGATGCGAACAATCAAACACCAACCACGAGTTCATCTGGGACTGAAGATGATTCCACTATGACTAGTGATGTGACTGGAAAGGAGGCAACATCAGAAGCAGAGACAGTAAACTCGCAAGATGCTGCTACAACACAAAAAGCAGGAACACAAATGAGTAATCAGCAAGTAGGTGATAATCAATGACATTTCTATTAGATTTGATCAATGGTGTGCATAAATTTTTAGGTTATCTGGATATTAGTCCAAAATATTTGAATCGTGGATACACGATTTTAAGTGTCATTCCAACGATGTATTTATTGCGAATCATTTTTGGTTTATGGCAAAATCAAAATTATTTACAATTTTTCCTTTATGGGATTGTTTTTTTAGTTTTAGTTTATTTTATCGTTTTAAACGTCTTTTATTACTTCTTTGATAAAAACTCAAAAGCAGATGTCACGCAAGTGTTTGTTAAGTATTTGCCAGATGAAGCCTTCAATATCCAAACGGAAAGTGGCATTCAAACAGGAAATACACTTCAATCAGTTGACACAGAAGAAGTGCCTGTTGACTACAATGAGGATTATCAGTTGCAATTGGCTGAAAATATGACTTACTTGATTGAAAAGGGACAAATCAAAGTCAATGACCTTGGTCGAATGGATGGTTTTTTAGTTGATCGCAATACGTTATATCCATATTATTATGTCAAAAAAGTAAGTGAGCATGAATATGTGTTGAAGATTGGGAAAAACTATTCGGAATTAGTTGAAGTGGGTAAAATCCATACAAAAGCTGGCCAAGAAACAATCAATCCAGTAGGACTTTTTATTGTTGGTGGTGATTTCGTGAAAGATGGTCTGCGCTATCATGAGCCGTATCGTCTAAAATTGATAGCGAAAAAAGAGCAGCCTCAAACAGCTACAGACGAACCAGTCGTTTACAGTCGAAGCCAGCGTCGAAAACATTCATAAAAAAGTGAAACTTGCTAGTAAACATTTCTAAAAGAAAACAGATCGTTTCTTTTGGGAAAAGAGGCAAGTTCTTCTTTTTTATGCCAAAAATTGAAAGACAGAGGTTACTAAAAATGACACTTTTTCTTTTCTTTATTCTGTAAAAAATGTAGAATAAAAGGTAAGCATAATCTTATGTTATCAAGTTTTGTTTTTAAACGAATAAAGAGAATAAAAAACGAATGCAGAAGACAAAAGGAGGGATAGTGTGAAAAATTTTTTGAAAAACTGGGGCGTATTGATTCTCGTTTTAGCAGCTATTTTGCTAGCCAGAATCTTTGTCTTTACACCAGTCACTGTCAATGGACATTCGATGGATCCAACATTAAGTGATGGGCAGCGACTGATTTCATCTAAAATTTCAAAATATGAGCGTTTTGATATTATTACCACGAAAGAACCAGAAGATGAAGAGCGAATGATCGTGAAAAGAATCATTGGGATGCCTGGTGACACGGTGAAAATGGTCAACGATCAGCTGACAATCAATGGGAAAGAATATGATGAATCTTATTTGGATGAGTACAAAGAAAAGTTTGCGAATGACAAATTGCAAAACGAGTATTCCTATAACGAATCATTCCAAATCCAAGCGGAAAATTCAACAAATTTTACTAGTAATTTTGAATACACAGTGCCAAAAGGAAATTATTTGGTTCTAGGCGATAATCGCTTGATTTCAAAAGATAGCCGAATTTTTGGTTTGGTTGATGAGAAATTGGTTCAAGGAAAAGTAGTTTTCCGTTATTGGCCATTGACGGAAATCTCGCTGATTAGTTAAGGTTGTGAAAGAAGTGTCTAGCTACGAAAAGATAGAGAGCAGACACTCAAAATAGCTTTCCATATTTTGAAGTGGATGCAAGTTTTATGGAGGAGTTGTTTTGGAAACACCGAGGAGAAGATTATGGCTTCGAGCGAGCAGCTTAGAAAAAGTAAAGAGCAACTAACGAAAAAACAAAAACCAAGAAACAATCTTTGAAGATTGTTTCTTGGTTTTTTATTTCTGACTAATGGCTAAGAATAGAGAAGCTGATTGCTTCATGAAAAGATTTTTTCCTTCATGGAAAGTTTCTAATTTTATTGGTGTTAGTCCAGCTTCTGCCAATGATTGTTTCAACTCTTCATGCTTAAATCCATTATGGACTTTTGGATGATTGACTGCCTCGTTTTTATTGAAGTCGACAATGAATAACTGACCACCAGGATTTAATAAATCTGCTAGCTTTTTAAGAATCAATTTAGTATCAGGAATATGTAAAAGTACTAAAGATACCAATAGAAGATCTGCTTTTTGGTTAGGGAGATCATTTGTTAAGTCGGCTAACTGAGTATGCACATCGCGTAAGTGACTATGATTTATTTTTTGATTAGTAACAGTTAACATTGCTTCAGAAGCGTCCATGATCCAAGTCTCCTTGAATAAGTTTGCCAAGGGTAAACTAACAAGTCCGGTGCCACCACCGTAGTCAATAAAAACTTTTTGACTTGTTTCTTTGGGAAAATTTTGACGGATTTCTGCACGAATAATTTCCGCGAGCGCCAATCTGTCAGGTGTATCGTAATGATTCGCCATCTGGTTAAAAACATTTTCAGACATAAAACATCTCCTTTGTTCTCATTGATGAGAAACTGATTGTAACATAAATTTTCAGGTCAACTGAAAAAAATTTATTAGGTTGATCCAAAGAAAAAAACAAGACGAGTCTCCTCTTTGCTTAGGTGAATTTGAGCCAACTAAAAATGGCTTTTCAAACTTATTTCAGTCTGGTTAAAAATTGTCACTGTAAAAAATGATGAAAATCAAGTATAATACCTTAGGAACAAACTGGAAGGTGAACGAATAAATGGCACAACTTTTTTTTAAATATGGCGCAATGAATAGCGGTAAAACAATTGAGATTCTAAAAGTAGCGCATAACTACGAAGAACAAGGAAAAAATGTTGTATTAATGACCAGCGGTGTTGATACACGTGATGGGATTGGCGTTGTTTCAAGCCGAATTGGTTTGAAGCGAGAAGCAACACCAGTTTTTGAAGAAACAGATGTATTTGAATTGATCAGCCAAATGATTGATGAAAAAAGACCTTATTGTGTCTTGATTGATGAAGCGCAATTTTTGAAGAAAAAGCATGTCATTGCGTTCACAAGAATTGTTGACGAACTAAATATTCCAGTTATGGCATTTGGTTTGAAAAATGATTTTCGAAATGAGTTATTTGAAGGATCAAAATACTTATTGCTTTATGCTGACAAGATTGAAGAAATGAAAACAATCTGTTGGTTCTGTCACAAAAAAGCAATCATGAATTTACATTATATCGACGATCAGCCTGTCTATGAAGGAGATCAAGTCCAAATTGGTGGAAATGAAGCATACTATCCAGTATGTAGACATCATTATTTTCATCCACCAGTTATCAAAGAAGGAGAATAAGCATGTACGATCAATTACAATCAATTGAAGACCGTTATGAAGAACTGGGTGAGTTACTGAGTGATCCAGAAGTCATTACGGATACAAAACGCTTTATGGAATTATCAAAAGAAGAAGCAAATACGCGTGAAACAGTTGAAGTTTATCGTCGTTATAAAGAAGTTGTTCAAGGAATTTCTGATACGGAAGAACTTTTAGGTGAAAAGCTCGATGATGAAATGGCCGAAATGGCAAAAGAAGAGTTAGCGGATCTAAAAAAAGAAAAAGAGGTTTTGGAAGATCGCATCAAAATCTTACTTTTACCGAAAGATCCCAATGATGATAAGAATATTATTATGGAAATCCGTGGCGCTGCTGGCGGAGACGAAGCAGCCTTATTCGCAGGGGATTTATTCAATATGTATCAAAAATATGCAGAAGCACAGGGTTGGAAAACTGAAGTGATGGAAGCAAATATCACTGGTATTGGCGGATATAAAGAAGTGATTATGATGATTACTGGTGAAAATGTGTATTCAAAATTAAAATATGAAAGTGGCGCACATCGTGTACAACGTGTACCATCAACTGAATCACAAGGGCGTATCCATACATCAACTGCTACAGTTGTTGTTATGCCAGAAGCAGAAGAAGTTGAAATCGATATTGAAGACAAAGATATTCGTACAGATATTTATCATGCATCTGGTGCTGGTGGACAGCACGTCAATAAAACGGCATCTGCTGTTCGCTTGACTCACTTACCAACAGGAATCGTGGTAGCTATGCAAGATGAGCGGTCACAATTGAAGAACCGCGAGAAAGCAATGAAGATTTTACGTGCACGTGTGTATGATAAAATCCAACAAGAAGCACAAAGCGAATATGATGCAACCAGAAAATCAGCGGTTGGTACAGGTGATCGTTCAGAGCGTATCCGTACGTATAACTTTCCACAAAACCGAGTAACCGATCACCGAATCGGATTAACGATTCAAAAATTAGATCAAATTTTAGCTGGAAAATTAGATGAAATCGTAGACGCCTTGATTATGTATGATCAAACTTCTAAACTGGAAGCTATGCAAAATGGATAAGAAGACATATCGAGAAGCCTTGTTAGGGGCTTCTTCTTTTTTAGAGGCACAAGGGAAAGAAGGCTACAGTATCCAATTCTTGTTTCTAGAAAGAAAAAAATGGAAAAAATTAGATTGGCTATTGCACATGAATGAGGAGATTTCAGCAGCCGACCAATGCTTGATTCAAGCAGATCTGAAATTACTAATGGAAAATCATCCTCCTCAATACTTATTGGGCTATGCAGATTTTTATGGACATCGACTAAAAGTAACGGAGGCAACACTTATTCCACGTCCAGAAACAGAAGAACTGGTGGACTGGTGCTTGTCAGAAGTAGCGAATTCTGAACCAGCGGTTATTGATATTGGAACGGGAACAGGTGCAATTGCCATTAGTTTAAAAGCTGAAAGACCCGAATGGCAAGTTTCGGCAGTAGATTTATCTGCGTCTGCTCTTGCTGTCGCGAAAGAAAATGCTGAAAAAGAACAAACAGAAATCGACTTTTTTCTAGGGGATACATTGGAACCAGTTCTAGGCCAACGTTTCGATGTGATTGTTTCTAACCCACCGTATATCAGTCACACAGAATGGCATTTGATGGACGAGAGCGTTCGGACGTTTGAACCGAAAATGGCGTTGTTTGCAGAGGATGATGGTTTAGCAATTTATCGAAAAATCGCAAAAGAAGCACCCGCTGTTTTGACTAAAGAAGGAAAAATTTTTCTTGAAATCGGTTTTCGTCAAGGAAAGGCGGTTCAAAAAATCTTTCAAGAGGCATTTCCATATAAAACAGTTATAGTAAAAAAAGATCTGTCGGGAAACGAACGAATGATCCAAGTTTATTAACAGGTCTGTGGATGAAAAAATTTTTTAATGTTTTTTTATGATAAAAGAACACTGATATAACAGTTAAAAAAGCGATTTTAACACTTATCAACATACTTATCCACTATTGACAAATAACTTATCAACAACATGGGGATAACCTGAGGATAAATCGTAAAAAATCAAGGATTTTCAAAAAAAGGGATGTGGATAGACTGTGGAAACAAAACGATATAATGAATCAGAACTGAAAGAAGCGGCCCAAGCATTACGTGACGGATCACTGGTAGCTTTTCCAACAGAAACGGTCTACGGATTAGGTGCTAATGCACTTTTAGCCGATTCGGTTGCGAAGGTATTTGCGGTCAAAGGACGACCGCAAGATAATCCGTTGATCATCCATGTTGCTTCGTTTGACCAAGTAAAAGAATATGTGGATAACTTTCATCCAGCAACGGCTAAAATTGTTGAAAATTTCTGGCCCGGACCCTTGACGTTGATTTTTGAAATCAAAAAGGACAAGTTACCAAGTGTCGTAACTGGTGGCTTATCCACAGCTGCTTTTCGGATGCCAGATAACAAAAAAACACTTGAGGTTATTCGCCAAGCAGGTGTCCCTCTAGTTGGTCCTAGTGCAAACACGTCAGGTAAGCCAAGTCCGACGACAGCAGATCATGTGTACCACGATCTACATGGAAAAATCACTGGGATCATTGAAGACGGAGCAACTCGAATTGGCGTAGAATCAACCGTGATCGATTTAAGTAACCCGGATGCAGCACCAATGATTTTACGACCAGGCGCGGTGACAAAAGAACAGTTGGAAGAAGTTGTAGGAGAAGTTTCTGTGGATCAACATCTAGTGAAAGAATCTGAGACACCAAAATCACCAGGAATGAAATACAAACATTATTCACCTGACACAAAAGTTTTGATGGTTCATACGCAAGATTGGGCAGATGCTATCAATTGGGCAAAAACTAAAGGGCTCAGAGTGGGTGTGATTGCTGGTCCCAAAGTTGCAGAAGAGACACGATTTGATACGGCAGCTGTGTACATGTTTCATGATGATTCTGTTGAGGCTGCGGCAAAAGGTTTGTTTGCGGGTCTACGTGGTTTAGATGAACCAATGCTTGGATTGGACTTGATTTTTGTTCAAGTTTTCCCTAACGAAGGGCTAGGTGTCGCTTACATGAATCGTTTGAAAAAAGCGGCGGCTCAAAATTATTTTGAAAATTAGTTTAATACTTTTTACGATGAATTTTTAGTATGATACAATGCAGTATACTAGTTAAAAGGAGCTGTTGTTTGTGGTAGACTACAAAACGTTTGACCCTGATCTATGGAATGCGATTGCACGTGAAAAAGAGCGACAAGAAAATAATTTGGAACTGATTGCTTCTGAGAATGTTGTTTCTGAAGCGGTGATGGCAGCCCAAGGAAGTATTTTAACCAACAAATACGCTGAAGGATATCCTGGACATCGTTACTATGGCGGCTGTGAATTTGTTGATATCGTGGAAAATTTAGCAATTGACCGTGCCAAAGAATTATTTGGTGCCAAATTTGCAAATGTTCAACCACATTCTGGTTCACAAGCAAATACTGCGGCATACCTTGCCTTGGTAGAACCTGGTGATACGATTTTAGGCATGGATCTTTCTGCAGGTGGACATCTAACACATGGATCACCAGTGAATTTCAGTGGGAAAACGTATCATTTTGTGGCTTACGGCGTTGATCCAACAACAGAAGTCATTGACTACAATGTTGTACGAATTTTAGCACGAAAACACCATCCAAAATTAATTGTTGCAGGTGCTAGTGCTTATGGAAGAGAAATTGATTTTGCGAAATTTAGAGAAATTGCTGATGAAGTCGGTGCAAAATTAATGGTTGATATGGCGCATATTGCTGGTTTAGTAGCTGCTGGTATTCATCCGAGTCCAGTACCGTATGCAGACATTACAACAACAACGACACATAAAACACTTCGCGGTCCACGTGGTGGAATGATTTTAACAAACAGTGAAGAACTAGCGAAAAAAATCAATAGTGCTGTCTTCCCAGGGATCCAAGGTGGACCATTGGAGCATGTGATTGCCGGAAAAGCGGCTGCCTTTAAAGAAGCCCTGACACCAGAGTTCAAAGAATATAGCGAACAAGTTGTTGCGAATGCTAAAGCGATGGTTAAAGTGTTCAACCAAGCAACAGGTACGCGTGTTATTTCTGGTGCCACTGACAATCATTTACTGCTGATTGATGTTCGTGAGATGGATCTTAATGGGAAAGAAGCAGAGGCGATTTTAGATAGTGTGAATATCACAGTAAATAAAAACGCCATTCCATTTGAAACATTGAGTCCATTCAAAACGAGTGGTATCCGAATTGGGACACCTGCAATCACTACACGTGGGTTCAAAGAAGAAGATGCAGCTCAAGTAGCTGAACTTGTTGTGAAAGCCTTGCAATCAAAAGGTGACGATGCACAGTTAGACGAAGTGAAACAAGGTGTTCGTGAGTTAACGCAAAAATATCCGCTGTATTCTAAATAAATAGTTTTTTATATGATTAGGTCGTTGTGAATTATAGCGAGAAGTTGTCTTGGAATACTGTTCATTCGAAACAAAAAGGTAGGACAAAATTTTGTCCTACCTTTTTTTGTAGGAAATTTTTTTTAAGTGTTTCTTGACCAAGTGAAAGTTGAGCAATGGATTAGCGTAGAGCAAAACAAGTAACTAATAGAAGAATGAAGATTTTGATAAAATTGGAGTGATTTCTTCGAAAATGTAACTGATTCGTTTGAAACAAATGGCACTACACCATGATTTTCTTCAGGAAAAAGACAACTCGGACTAGCTAAACTGAGAATTTTGTTTTAAAATAAAAAAGAAACGACAGAACAAAGGAGAGCTAAAAATGGGCAAATTTCAAGTGATCGACCATCCATTAATTCAACACAAACTGACTATTATTCGAGACAAAAACTGCGGAACAAAGGTTTTCCGTGAAGTTGTCGATGAAATCGCTATGTTAATGGCGTATGAAGTATCACGTGATATGCCGCTAGAAGATATCGTCATTGAAACACCAATTACAGAATCAACACAAAAAACATTGTCAGGTAAAAAAGTAGCAATTGTACCAATCTTGCGTGCAGGAATTGGAATGGTTGATGGAATCTTAGAATTGATTCCTGCTGCTAAAGTTGGCCATATTGGTTTATATCGTGATGAAGAAACATTAGAACCACACGAATATTTCGTTAAACTACCTGAAGATATCGACGTACGTCAATTATTTGTAGTTGATCCAATGTTAGCAACTGGTGGTTCAGCAATCATGGCTATTGACGCTTTGAAAGCACGTGGCGCATCAAACATTAAATTTGTTTGTCTTGTTGCTGCACCAGAAGGCGTGAAAGCTTTACAAGAAGCACACCCGGATATTGACATCTACACAGCAGCTCTTGATGAAAAACTAAATGAACAAGGCTACATCGTTCCTGGTTTAGGAGATGCTGGTGACCGTTTATTCGGAACAAAATAATGAAAAATGATACGTTCGAATTCGTGAACAAATAAAAGATACCCTTTTCTTCCTCGTATGGAGAAAAGGGTATCTTTTATTATATCTAATGAATGAAGGGAACTTAAAATAACTTATATTAAAAATAAAAAAACTTGTATTTTTATTTTTAACTAAGTTGACGCTAATACTTTTCTGTTGTTATAATATTATTGTAATTATTTTATACATAAAAATAACAGGAGGTATTATTTTGAAAAACACGAAGATTCGTAGTGGTTTGTTAGTAGGTGTATTGGTATCGACATTACTGTTATCTAGTACGGTAAATGCGCAGGTAATACAAGGGAATGAAAAAAAATTCTCAGACGGTGCACTATTGGAAGAAAGAGGTTGGAAAGTCGAAGTCGCCAACTGGCAGGAGCTAAAAGATGCGTTAAGTGATGAGTACGTTTCAGATATCACCTTATCGACTGATTTGACATTAGAGTCAACTGTAGCGATTCAGGGAATAGAAAAACATATTCATGGAAACGGTCATACGATTGATGCAAACTCTCATCAAATATACTTCGATAAAGATTCTTCAATCGGATCGATTGACAATGCGAAGATCGTCAACACAGATATCTATGGCTTGATGTGGAGTGACGATCAAGACGTACAAATTACATATGAAAATATTGTCCATAGCGGAAAGCAAATGATTTACTTACCCAATGGAAAACTGATTATGGCCGGAAAAGTTAGCAGTCATTCGGAGACAGAGGAAGTTTTTCAAGGAAAAGAACTAGAACTAGCGAAGGATGCGGAAGTTTCATTTGAAAATGATTCTACTCTTTTGGCACCAGTATCAATGAGTTATGACCAAGCAAAACTAACAATTGGAACAGGAGCAAGCTTTACGACACATTCTAGCTCAATTGGTATTTATGGTGGCACCAATTTTACATTGACAAATCAAGGGAATTTAGAAGTTACTTCGGATTCACATCAAGCAATTCACTTAGCTTCAAAGAGCAAAATGAATTTTGAAACAGGAAGTAGCACGAAGGCAAAAGGTGGAGACGCGATTGAAGAAGCAGTTGAAGCTACTGCAGGAAGTATCTTTGTACGAACAGGTGCTGATTTTGTCGCAGAAAGTAAAGGGACACAAGGGACGTTGATTGCAGGTGAGGAGATTGTATTTGAAGACGGCGCAAATTTCTCAATTACAAATCATCATAAAAATGGAGTGGTTATGGGTTCTTACCCAACTCCAGCAGCTGTTACTATTGCTTCGTCTACAGGGATCAACACTTGGAATTTGGGAAATAGTGAAGCTAGTCAACCAGATAAAAAGTATCAGAAAACGACGGCTAGTTTTACGTTGTCTGGTTATTTATCAAGTGTGATACAAACGAAAATGCAATCAAGTAATGCAGATTTTGCGGCTACATATGTCACGGGTAAAACAAGCAAAATCCAAGGTGGAAGTTATGTCGGTGAGAAAGTGGATGCTCCTGTTTTCAATGCGGTGACTGACCAAGACAAAGAATTAACGGGAACAGGAACACCTGGAGCAACAGTGAACGCCTATGTAGACGGTACGCTGATTGGTACGGGGACAGTAGATTCAACAGGAAAGTGGACAATCACAGTGAAACCACAAAATGAAGGTACAAAAATTGATGTGAACCAAGTAATCGATGGAAAAGAAAGTGACAAAGTCTCACAAGTAGTTACGCATGAAGAAAAAATCGACGCACCTGTTTTCAATGTTGTGAATGACAAGGATAAACAGTTAACCGGAATTGGGACACCAGGAGCAACAATTAATGCCTATGTAGATGGCGTGTTACTTGGAACAGGCACTGTTGGAGACGACGGTCGTTGGACAATCACGATTGAACCACAAGCAGAAGGCACTAAGATCGACGTGAACCAAGTAATTAATGGCAAGGAAAGTGAGTATGTTTCGCAAATCGTTAGTCATTTAGATCAAACAATCAATTTCTTCAAACTAGGCTACTGGCAAAATTATGGATTGATTTTAGAAGGATCAATCGATAATGGTAGTTTGGACTTAACGAATAAAGATGCTGTGAAGAAGACACTTCATCTAACAGCGGCCGATGGGACAGAGGTAGGAACATTTGCCTGTGCAAACCATGATTGGTACAATAACGGCGTCTTTAATGGGTACCAAGCAATTGTTGAAGATACCGTGCTAGCTGGGCTAGAACCAGGAGAATATAAATTAAGTATCACACTTGAAGTAGGCGACTTTAGCGAAACACAAGACTTAAATGTCGCAAGTGCTGTCCGTGATAACTATGCCCATATTTTTACTGAAATTCCAGAAACAACCGTTGGTAGCCATACGATTGCACCATTAGAAAAAGAGGGTATTGGTTATTTAGTGGTGAAATAAGAGCAAATAACGACTTACAAAATTAACGAAATATTTCGTTAATAAAAAAATTTTGGAGGAAAGAATAATGATAAAAAAAGCAATTTATTTTTCCGGGACAGTATTTGCTTGTTCAATGATGCTAAACGGAAGTATTGGTCTAGCACAAACGATTTCGAATGCAGACACACAAAATAATATCGAAGTATACAAGGGATTAGCCGAAGTTTCTACTCCTGAACAATTAAAGGCTGCTTTGATTGATAGTTCAATTACAGAAATTAGTTTACAAAATGATTTGGACCTAAAAGCAACGATTTTAGCAAATGCTAAAAATAAAACAATTTATGGCAATAATCATAAAATCAATGCAAATCTATTTCAAATAAAAGTTACTACTGAAGATTCCCAGATAGCGTTAAAAGATCTAAAAATTGAAAATACGGATAACTATGGGGTCTTTTGGAGCGATCAACCGAATGTCGTATTGAGCGTGGAGAATGTTGATTTTGAAAATGGGCATCAATTTACTTATTTGCCTTACGGTGAATTACAAGTTGCAGGTAAATTTAACTGTGTTTCCAATTTAGAAGAGGCATTTCAAGGAAATAAACTAACCATTTTACCGGATGCAACGGCAAATATGAGTTCAAGAGTTGGTTATCCGAATCCCGTCACAAATGGGGTTGATATGGTTGGTACAAATCCAACTGTTACAATTGGGAAAAATGCTTCGTTAAGTGTTCAAGGTACACATCATGGAATACACAATAGTTCAAATTTGACATTGGTCAATGAAGGAGCATTAGAAGTTAATGGATTTGGTGGTCCTGCGATTAGCTTTGGCAGTGATAGTTCTGCTTATTTCGCACAAGGAAGTACCTCAAAAATAAACGGTAGTACAGGGATTGTTGGAAGTAACACTGATATTACAGTAAAAGAGGGGGCTACCTTTGAAGCAACTGGTTCAAAAGCACAAGGAACAATTATGAGTAATGGTAAAATCGTTTTTGAAGAAGGAGCTAACTTTAAAATTGCAAATAATAATCTTCAAAGTTTAGGAACAGTGTTTGGCAGTGATGGTGGGAAAGCAACTATCCAACTTAGTTCTAAGGAAGGACTGAAAACTTGGGCACGTGGTCGAGCGCTTCTTCAAACACCGGATAACATTTATGCTGAACCAGTGAAAGCCGAATTTTCACTTACTGGAACTGGAAGTAATGCAGTACAAGAACTTATTTCTTCTTCAAATGAAGACTTTTCAGCGAATTTTATGGCGAACCAAGTAGGGAAAATTATTGGCGGTTCATTCGTTAATGACGATACACCTTGGTTTTTGTGGCCACCTACTGTTCAAAACAAAACGGCTACCAATTTACAAGGAACAGGCTTCAAAGGAGCGACTGTTATTGCGAAAGTAGACAATGTTGAAATTGGAAGAACAACTGTCGACGAAAAGGAACAATGGACCATGGACATTCCTGCGCAGTCAAGCGGTACAATTATTGAAGTTCATCAAGAATACAAAGGTAAGGTCAGCCTAAGTATAACTGTTCATATGGAATAAAAGCAGGCGAATCACAAATCGTTTGGTAATCATTACAAATAAAAAATGGACTCTCGCTGCCAAGAGAGTCCATTTTTTATTTGAGATCGAGAGAGTTAACGAGGGCGAACGAAAACATGTACAGTATCGCCAATCTCTTTTTTGATTTTCTTTCGAATTTCTTTTTTGATGCCAAGGATATAGCAAATGCTACCGTCTTCATTTTTCACGCCCATGTTCACAATACTTCCTTGATAATCTTCACCGTCAAAAGTAGCATGAACTTTTACACGTCCTTGATTAAATTCTTTACGGACATCGTAGGGGAAAATGACATAGGCACCACCTTTACCAACTTCAGAACAATAAATTTTTGATTCAAACTGATAATTTTTCATCATGGATAAACTTCCTTTTACTGTAAAGGGTTTTTGAATATGAAATAAATAAATGATTTTTGCTATAAAAAGGAGCCTAGGACAAGAGAATGTCCAAGACTCATACATTGTTTGGTTAGGGACTGAGTTCTTTATGTCAACTGCTTTTTATTTCTAGAAAAAATTTTTTATTACTTGAAGCTGACCGCTTGGTGCCACAACCTTTTTATGCCAGCTGCAGGGATCGAACCTGTGACCTACGCGTTACGAGTGCGTTGCTCTACCTACTGAGCTAAGCTGGCAAAAGCCAAAGAAATTATAAACCCAAATTTAATTAATGTAAAGTGATATTCATAGATTTTCTCAATTTCATGATTTTTTTCATAAAATGTGCTATAATTGTAATGAAAGGCAGGTTTTATGAAATGGCAACTTTTGGAAAATTTGATACACATGTCGTCCCGTCAGAATTGGGTGAAAAATTTACAATTGACACTCACGTCACTTTTACAGTACATGGAAAGCCACAAACTGGCACGATTTCAAAGCAGCTTAAGAATTCTGCAGTGGTTGAGATTGATGAAACTGCTGAAAATGCCAACCTGATGACCCAAAGCAAAGGTGTAGTTATCATTAACTATAAACAATTACAAAAAATTTAGTTCTGAACCATCTCGTATCAGTGAGATGGTTTTTTTATGTCTTTTTGTAAAACACAAAAGAGACTAAGGGTTATTTTAGCCTTAGTCTCTTAAAAAAAATTTACCTTGATTGACGTATCTTTAGTGAGAATCAACTTGATGAGGTTTCATCTTTTCTGTTTCTCGAACGATATAAATAGGTCGACGTTTGGTTTCATGGAAAATTTTTCCAATATATTTGCCAATAATACCAAGACACAATAACTGGACTCCACCAATAAATAAGGTGATAGAAACCATCGAAGGCCAGCCAGATGTGGGATCACTGAACAAAAGAGCACGAACAATGATGAACAAAATTGCAATCCCAGAACCAATACAAGAAAGTGCACCAATTAATGCAGCTAAGGTTAAAGGAGCGTCAGAAAAATTGATAATACCATCAATCGAATAACTTAACAATTTCCAAAAGGACCACGAAGT
>NZ_JAFLWA010000054.1 GCF_017316125.1 Enterococcus sp. DIV0660C
AAGCACCAAGAGTGCAAGAAGCAAATGACAAACTCAACGGATGGTACAAGGGAGAAAACCTAGCTGATGGCGTCAACCAAGACAAAATCAACGAAGCACAAGCAGCGGTCGATAAAGTAACAGATGAAGCGAAAAAACAAGAACTACAAAACAAAATCGACAAAGCACAAGAATTGTTGGATAAACAAGACGACCAATTTGCAATTACAAGTGTCGATCCATACAAAGAAGGAATTAGCCAATATGTGACTGGAACATACAAAGGAAAAGATGCTGGCTATATCCGATTGATGGTCAATGGCGAAAAAACAGCCTTAGTATCAATGAACAATTTACCAGAAGGAACCTTCAAATATTATATGAGTGGGTTAAAAGCGACAGATAAAGTATCAGTCGTGATCTATGGTAAAGATTACAAACAGTTAGCAGAAAAAGAAGTACCAATCGAAAAAGGAAAAGTACCAGTAGAAATTACAAGTGTCAATCCGTATAAAGAAGGAATCAGCCAATTTGTGACTGGAACGTATGTTGGAGACGATGCTGGCTATATTCGATTGATGGTCAATGGCGAAAAAACAGCCTTAGTATCAATGAGCAATTTACCAGAAGGTAAATTTGAATATTATATGAGTGGATTGAAAGCAACAGATAAAGTGTCAGTTGTGATCTATGGCAAAGATTACAAACAGTTAGCAGAAAAAGAAGTGCCAATCGAAAAAGCGAAAGTACCAGTAGAAATTACAAGTGTTGATTCATACAAAGAAGGAATCAGCCAATTTGTGACTGGAACATACACAGGGGACGATGCCGCATATATGCGATTGGTAGTCAATGGTGAAAAGAAAGCCTTAGTATCAATGAACAATTTACCAGAAGGAACAATCAAATACTATATGAGTGGATTGAAACCAACAGATAAAGCGTCAGTTGTGATCTATGGTAGTGATTATAAGCAAGTAGCGGAACAACAAGTCTCTATTGAGAAATAATCAATTAAGTATCAACTGAAGGAATTCCTTCAGTTGATATTTTTAAAGTAGAGATAATTTAACAATAAGAGGTACTTAATTTATGTCGTTGAAAAAGGAATACTTGTTAGATATACCCTTGGATATTGGATCGATGAATGAATTTGTTTTAGAAGTAGATAAAAAAATAAATTTACACAAAGGATCGCACATAATTGGTGTTAACGCAGATAAAATCAATCAACTCCAAAAATATGATGAATTGAAAAGAATAGTTAAGAATGCAGACATTATTCACCCGGATGGTGTTTCTATGGTTTTTGCTTCAAAAATTTTAAAAAAAGACAGGATATTTGAACGGATTGCTGGTATCGATTTGATGCAAGAATTATTATGTCTTGCTGAAAAAAAAAATTATACTGTTTATTTTTTAGGAGCTAAAGAGGAAGTCTTAGAAAAAATGCAAACAGAAATTTCTTCTAAATATCCTGGATTGATTATTGTCGGGAGTCGAAATGGCTATTTTGACAAAAAAGATTGGAAACAAATAGCAACTAACTTAGCTAATCTAAAGCCGGATTTAGTATTTGTAGGTATAACTTCCCCTAAAAAAGAATATCTCATAGAATATCTACTTGCGAATGATGTCCATTCAGTTTTTATGGGAGTTGGAGGAAGTTTTGACGTGTTGTCCGGCAACAAAAAACGGGCACCACTATGGCTTCAAAAAATGAATTTGGAATGGCTGTTTCGTTTAATTCAAGAACCTAAAAGACTATTTCTAAGATACTTTATAGGAAATCTAAAATTTTTAAAGTCGATAGTACATGAAAAGATAAAAACATAATTATTAAAGAAGGAAGGTATAATCATTTTAAATAAAAAAAAAATAATAAAAATTCTGAACAAAGTTTTAGTACCAATGATTTGTCTATCTGTTGTGTCTGCTTTGATTGGTACATTCCTTCTAGATAAATATGAGTTGTTTCCAAAAAGATATGTTTGTCAGAGTCAATTAGTGATAAATCCATATGTAGACAAAGATGATGACAATGTAAAAAGCATGGATTTGTTGAAATATAATGAAAATTATAGCTTATTAGTTTATAGTCCTTCCTTTTTAAAGGAAGTTAATTCAAATTTAGAAAAAAAATATGCAGATTATTTAAAAATAAAATCGAAGTTGAAAGTTTTGTACTCTTCAACTTCTCAGGTATTGACTGTACAAGTTATATCCACTGATAAAAAAGAAAGTATAAACTTAGCAAATACGATACTAAAAGAATTATGTAATAAAGGGAATGAACTCTTTTCACATAGTAAGTTGTCGATTCTTAGTAATGCTTCAGTTGTTGATGTTATCTCTAACAGTAAAACAACTATACTTAGTGTTCTATGTACGTTCTTTTTTATCTTATACGGGACTGTGTTTATGACGTACACATATTTAAAACATAGACACAAAGATGAGAAAAGAAGCAGAAAAAATAGTAGAAGAAAATCTCATAGGTGTTGAAGTATATATGATTAATAAGATAATAATACTCTTGTTTATGATAATGCCTATAGTTGAATCTTTAAATGGATTTTTTTCTGGCTTAGGTCTATCTGACATTTATAGATTAACAACTGTAGTAGTGATAAGTTGTTATTTTATAATGAAGGGGAATTTGATAAAAAAATACAATATTTATTTTCTAATTCTCTTAAGTGTGTTTATGTGTATTCTAGTAAGCCAATTTTAAAATAAAGCATTATTGATGAGTGATCTAAAAAGTGTTTTTAGAATCCTGTTAGCACCGTTCTATTTTTGCTATTTTTATGAAGGCCTTTCTTCACAAGAAATCAAAAGAGAAGACTTAAAAAAAATCATTTTGATATATGGAATTTTATATAGTTCTTTGATTATAATTCCTTATTTATGTGGAACAGGATTTGTTAGCTATGACATTGATCATAATGGGCTAATGTCTAAGGCGTCAGAAGTTCAAGGCGTAGGGAATAAAGGTTTTTTTATAGAACTAAATTCCTTAATAGCTATTTTGGCTGCAAATCTGTTCTTTATAAAAAATTTGATTATTAGTTATTTTAATGAAAATGAAATTAAAAAAGCTGTGACGACAATATTATTGTACATTGCTACACTTATTTCTTTATTCATCACTGCTACTAAATTAGGCATATTATTGTCAATTGTCTGTTCCTTAATTTTTGTCTACCAAATATTTTGTAGCAGTATAAAAAGAGAATATAAGCTGTATTTTGCTGCCAGCATAGTACTATTATTCATTGCAATCTATATTTTTTTAGGTGGATTGATTACGGATATCACAAATAGACTAAACTATTTTTCCGAACAGTCTAATGGATCAACAATCGATTTTTTAACAAGTAATCGATTGTCCTATCTAACTAAAACCATGTATGAAATCGATAACTCAACACATCGATTTTTTCTTTATTTATTTGGAGCAGGATATAGTTCTCCTTTCACCCCAACAATAGATGGAATAAAGAGGTCAATTGTAGAAATCGATTATTTTGATTTTTTATTTTCGTATGGTTTTTTTGGTTTCATCTCATACATTGCTTTCTTCAAAAAGGAAGTTATCTTACTGTTTTTTTCCAAAAAGAATGAAATGAAAAGTATGCTAATAATTTTTCTTCTCTACAGTTTTATGGGTGGGCATATTTTTGTTAATTCAATGACAGCAACATTTCTAGCTATTTTCTTGAGTTATTCAAGTGATGCTGGATTAAAAAGTATAAAATGAGGTAATTTTATGATACTAGTTATATCTAATATGTATCCGTCAGAGAAATATCCCAATTATGGCGTTTTTGTTAAAAATTTTTATAAAAAGCTTTCTCTACAGGAAAAAGCTAAGATCATTTATATGACGAAAACGACCAGTAAATTAAAAAAAATATACAATTATTTAATTTTCTATATGAAAGTTTTTATGAATTGTCTTTTTTCTAAATACAAAATTATTTATGTTCACTATGCTGGATATAATGCACCTCCTATTTTAATGGCACGATTGTTTAATAAAAAAGCAAAGTTAATCGTTAACGTTCATGGAAGTGACGTAACACCAGAAAAAAAATTGGAAGAAAAAACGAATTTTTTAACAAAGTATTTAATAGGAGAGGCTGACTTAACAATCGTTCCATCCATTTATTTTGAAGATTTGGTAAAAGATAAATATGGTAAGAATGTCAACACTTGGATTTCACCTTCTGGAGGAATTGACTTCACTGTTTTTAATAGTCAAAAAAAACAATATACAAATGAAAAACTAACGATTGGCTATGTAAGCCGAATTGATAAGGAAAAGGGATGGGACCTTTTGCTTTATGCTATTAGAAATTTAATACAAAAAAATTATGATATTCAATTGATCATGGTCGGTGATGGTGCACAAAATGAGGAAGCACTGGCATTGATAAAAGAATTAAATTTAGAAAAATACGTTGAAAAACATAATTGTTTATCTCAAAAAAAATTAGTTCATATTTACTCTTCTTTAGATATTTTTATTTTCCCAAGTATGAGAGAAGGAGAAAGTTTAGGGCTAGTTGGTTTGGAATCCATGGCCTGTGGGACGCCAGTCATTGGTAGTAATCTTGGAGGAATAAAAACATATGTGAAAAATGGAGAAAATGGCTTTTTATTTGAACCAGGCAACCAAGAAGATCTTGAATGTATGATTGAAAAATATGACAAGATGACCAAATCAGAGCAGAAAATGTTATCTATCAACGCCATAAAGACGGCAAAAAAATATGATAGTGAAGAGGTCAATAAAAATTTAGTGGAAAAAATAACTGTAATTTCTGGAAAGAGTGAGTAAGTTGAAATTTGTCTACTATGCGATGTTTTATATTTCAAACTATCTATGTATACCGTATAGAGCAACTCTATTGGATCGTATTTATCGGAGAATGAGAGAAGAGATTACTCGAAAAATTTTTGCTTTTGTAGGAAATGACGTAGTGATTCGTCCGAAACTAAAGATTTCATATCTAAATAAAGTTTCTATAGGAAGTCGTTCATCTATTGGAGATCGTAGCATGATTGTTGCTTCTGGCGGTCTCCTCATTGGTGATGACGTGATGATGGGACCTGAAGTCATGATTTTCACGCAAAATCATGAGATACCTCCGTTAGGCAAAAAAATAATAGATGGAGAAATAGTGACTAAAAAAGTTGTGATTGAGGATGATGTTTGGATTGGTGCTAGAGTAATTATTTTACCAGGTGCAGTGATTGGAAAAGGCACAGTGATTGCTGCAGGAACAGTAGTTCCAGGAAAAGTATATCCAGACAATGTTGTTTTAGGTGGAAATCCAGCAAAAATTATAAAATATAGAAATTCGCTTAATAACTAATGAATGAAAGGATTATTTTATGAAAAAGATTGGAATTATCACACTAAATGGTGAATTTAATTATGGAAACAGGCTACAAAATTTTGCGTTACAGCGTGTATTAAACGAACTTGGTACAGAAGTTGAAACGATAGAGATAACTAAAAATAAATTTGATCGTATAAAAAAAGAACTTTGGATTACTAATGCAGGTAACATGGGCGATGTTTATTACCTTTCAAAAAAAGTACTAAAAAAATTAACGTTTTCGAGTATCAAAAAAAGAAAGAATTATCGCAAAATGCAAGCTAAGAAGTGGAATATAATTGGAGCTTTCACAAAAAAATATATTAAAGTAAAGAAAGTTGATTCTAAATGTCTGAGTGATTTTCAAAATAATTATGACTTATTTATTGTAGGAAGCGATCAGGTTTGGAACCCTAATATTATTGAATTTGATCATACACATTTTCTTGGCTTTGCACCAGCTGAAAAGAGATATAGCTATTCTGCTAGTTTTGGTGTGGATGAATTAGCCAGTAGACCCTGTTTATTAAAGCAGCACTATAAGAAGTATTTACAACAAATGGCTTATATTTCCGTAAGAGAAGAATCAGGAACAAAAATAGTTGAACAATTGATACAAAAGACTGTAGATACAGCACCTGATCCAACTTTATTATTAAATAAAGAGGAGTGGAAAAAAGAACTTCAAATAAAAGATAGTGAAGATCAAGCATTTGTACTAATTTATTTTGTAAGTGAAATATCTAAGGAAATAGTAAATAAAATCACTGATTTTGCACAAAAAAAGAATTTAAAAATTATTCAGATTATGGGAGATACCTTTGGAGAAAACAGAGTTATTGTTGATCCCAAGCAATTTGTTGAACTGATTTATCAAGCACAATATGTTTTTACAGATTCTTTCCATGGCAGTGTATTTTCAATCATTATGGAAACTCCTTTTTTTGTTTTTAGACGTACAGATAATAAAGGAACGTATACAAGAATTGATAGTTTGATTCATAAATTTAATATGGAATGTGCAATCGTACATATTGAGGATAATTTTGAGGAAAGATTATCTTTATTTCATTTTGAATCAACTCAGTGTTTACTAGAAGATGAGAGAAAGAGAGGGAGAGCGTTAATAGAAGAAAAAATAGTGAATTCTTGTAAGGAGAATTCTAAATGACTAATAGAAGTAAAGGAATTGTATTATCATATTTTACTGTAATTATAAAGAATTTTTCCGTATTGATTTATACACAAATTCTCATAAGTTTTTTTGGAAAGGGTGACTATGGTCTCTACCAGCTCTCAAATTCAATTGTCAGTAATTTATCTTTATTGAATCTAGGTTTTTCATTTGCTTATATAAAATTTTATACTTCTTTTTCAGTAAAAAAAGACCAAGATGGAATTAAAAAATTAAATGGCACATATCTTATTTTTTTTAGTGGCATATCTTTGCTTACCTGCGTGATTGGCACTATTATCATGCAAAATAGTAGTAGCTTTTTGTCAACATCGTCATTCGCAGATGAAATGAAACTGAAGCAATTAATGTTTTTTATGATTATAAATGTTGTACTTACATTTATAAGTACGACTTTTGAATCCAATATATTAGCCAATGAACGATTTGTTTTTCAACAAATAAGGCAGATGTTGCAGTCTATTTTATTGCCAGTTTTGACAATACCTATTATATATTTTTTTCACAAAAATCTTGTAATAGTAGTTATCATTCAAACTGCTATTACTATTCTTAATTTATTCGTTAATGTTTATTTTTGTATAAAAAAATTAAATATGGGTTTTTCATTTCGAAATATTGAACTGTCTTTTATGAAAGACATCGGCACATTCTCATTTTTTATTTTTCTCAATCAAATTTTTAATCAAATTAATGATAGCGCCCCAATCTATACATTAGGAATTCTAGAAAATACTCAACAAGTAGCTATGTATTCTATAGTTAACCAACTAAAGTCTTTGTTCTTAACTTTTTCTCAAGTGTTAACGACAATATTTATTCCAAAAGTCAATCAGTTAGTTCATCAATCAAATAGCGATAGTGAGTTAGATAATTTAATGATTAAAATTGGACGATATCAAGTATTGATTTTAGGATTTTTCTTAGGTGGATTTATTGTTTTAGGGAAAGAATTTTTACGTTTTTGGCTAGGACAAGGATTTGATAATGTTTATTACTTATTGATTTCAGTGGTGATTCCACTATTGATTCCTTTGTCACAAAATATTGCGATTGAAATACAACAAGCACGAAATAAGCATTTCTTTCGATCGATTGTTTTAACGATTTTTTCTTTATTAAACATCGTGATAACTATAATAAGTGTAAATACTGTAGGAGTAATGGGGGTTACGGTCGGATATATATTCAGTTTGATTGTTGGTTATGGTTTAGTCATGAATTGGTATTATATACGAGTAATGAAACTAAATATTAAGCTATTTTGGAAAAAGACAATCCCATGTTTATTACCAATAACTATGTCGACCATAATCTGTAAAGTGATGACCAATGCTTTTAATAGCAACAATCTTTTGAATTTTTTTATAATCGGATTAATTTATTGTGTAATATATTTGATTTTTATTGTTATATTTATCCCACATGTGCTACAACCTATTATTAAAGTGGTGAAAGGAAAGAGCAAATGAAAAAGGAACTAAAATATATTTTACCTGATACTTTTTTGGAAAAATTAAAACAAATTCGTAACTATGGCAGAAGTCTGTATCTCTTCAAGTTAGATAAAAAACGATTTTTACAAAATTATTCAAAAAAAAATTTTGTAAATGAAGAACAATTAAAAGCTAGACTTATTTTTTACAGTCATTCAGTTGAAAAAGGATTAGCTAGAGAAAACTTCCGTTATTATTTTGGCAAGAATGTAATACCCGAATTGTATAGATTGGTAAAGCTATATAAAAAATCGAATTACGATACGTATAATTCGATTTATTTAAATGCTGTTTCAGTATTGAATCAATATATCAGTGTACATGAAGAAAAAAGATATGATGTCAAACCTATTATAAATGTGCAAGAATTCAAAGAATTTTATTTGAATCATAATTTTAAAATAGGAGGTGCCAAGCAACTATCATGCGTGGATGTAAACAAGAACTATCGTAAAAACTTTAAAAATCTTGCTCTGGAAAGGAATAGTGTAAGAGACTACCAAAATTCTAGTGTGGATCTGAAAAAAATCAATGAGGCAGTTGAAATAGCTTTAAAGACCCCATCAGTTTGCAATAGACAAAGTTCACGAGTTCGTATAATTCAAGACAAAACAATTATAGAAAAAGCGTTGAAAATTCAAGGTGGCTTCAATGGTTATACTTGTCCACCATGTTTGATTATGATAACAACAGATACGAATTATTTTATTGATGTGACAGAACGAAATCAAATTTATATAGATGGTGGATTATTTGCTATGTCACTTTTATATGCTCTTGAATATGAGGGGCTCGCTGCCTGTGCTTTAAATACTATGTTTGATATAAAAAGGGATAAAAAAACACGGAAATTGTTAGATATTCCTGATTCTGAAAATTTGATTTTATACATTACGGTAGGAAATTTTAAAAAAAATTACAAGGTACCTATGTCTCATAGGCTATGTGTAAATGAAATTACAAGTTATATATAGATACGAAAAGTAGCATAAAATTGAAAGAACAGCTACTTGAAAGAGTAACTAATAGGACAAGTAAGATTTTTAATTTTTTTAGAGCAATCGAATTATCAGCTCTATATGAAAACTATTGAAGTAGAGTATTTTATAGAAACAGATAGAGAAAAAATAAAAAATCAACCGATGTTCTAAAATGAAATAAACTTATCAAAAAATTGCTCGCAAGTATAGCAGAGATTCAAATAGAAAGGAATATTTTTATATTAATGGTTAAGTGGTTTTTGCTTATAAGTTCGTTATTTTTATTTTTAACTCCAGAAGTTGTTTTTTCAGGAACAAAAAAAGATGAAAAGTTTTTCAGTTATTATATGCCTGGACTAAAAAAAGACGATGATGTGGTTGTTGAACTTTACGATAAAAATTATCAAAAATTAGCAGATAAGAAGGTAAATATTGAAGGTAAAATGATGAATATAAAAAAAGAGAAGGACTCTGTAAAGATTATTAGTAAATATGATTCTAATTATGATTTGCTACTTACATTTGCAGTAGTTTCTGAAAATAAAACTTGGCAAATATCAAATTCTTATTTGATACCTAATAAGAAAGGTACAATATCCGATGATTTTGATAATGAAAAAATTCTGCTGAATAAAGTTGCTACAGATTATGTTTCTCCCTATCATCGCTTAAGAGCAATAGATAATATAGATGGAGATGATCCAGACTCGAATGGTTTTACTGGGGGATGGCATACCTTTGATGATAAGAGGAATACACCAACCGCTAAAATGGAAAGTTTTCGTCTTTTATTAGATGAGAAAGAATACAATAAGAATGGGATGTACCAAGCTGATACAGTAAAACTTATTACAACGAATATCGTTCAAGGAACAAATACAAAAAAATTAGATGGGACAGGCAGAGGGATTCTGAAAGAAAAAATTATCTATACAATAATTGGTGGAGAAATCAAGGTTGAGGTAGAATTAACGCCGTTAGAAGATGTCACAATAGATGACTATTATTTCTTACAAGCATCAACAAATAATTATAATAATGGCATCATACCAGTTGGAGATCCATTATTTCCTGATGAAATTAAAAATTTTTCCTACGATATTTTTGGAAGCAGCAAAGAGAAATCAAATTGTTCAAAATTAATCCTTTCAGATGGAGCAAATTATCTAACAATGGAAATCGATCCATCTTATGGTATTGGAAATTATGAATATAATAAAAATAATAGTATATGGTTTTATAAACAATATGGGAAGCTATATTTTAATTTAATTGCTAGTGAAAAAAATTCCCCATTATATGTTGAAAAGGGGAAAATTCTAAGAGCTAGAGGCTTTTATAAATTTGAAAGAAAGCCACTGTAGTTACTCATAGTGATAATAATATAGAAATATAATTGATTCTGGATCTAAAATTTTAAGAATCAAATTTGCTGTTTTTTTAAAATATTAAATGGAGGCGAAAAAAATTGTGTCAGTTTTTTTGGGAAATTGATCCTTGGATAATAAGTCGTAGATATTTTTTACTATCAGATACGCAAGAAAATGAAATTCTTAGAAGAAACGCAAAAGTATTATGCAAAGAGTATGAAAAAACCAAACGAGAAATTCAACAAACTATTTCTGATATAAATGGAAAAGAATTTTTTTCGAAAATTTCTCAATTTTATCTTCAAGAAGCATATCTTGCTGAACTCTACAATTATTTAACAAATCCAGTTCTTTTATCAATGGAGACTTCCGGTGAACGACTTTTGAAAGTAATTGATCAGGAATATTTATTAGATTATATGGACTCAATTGATTATACAAAAACCAACACAAAGGTAAAAACTCTAGTAGGAAAATTATTATATGATAAATATAGAAATGTTTATGAAAATAGATTTGGAAAACAAAAAAATAGGTAGGTAAAAAAAAGTAATAAGTCTTATGAAATTTACTTTTGGTATTCTACAGAAATTTTTAAAACAGAATGATTGCCATAGTCATGAACTAAAAAGTTGAACGCATTACTCAATTAAACTACTGTTTTTTAATAGCTGGAAATGGGAATATTACGAATTAGAAAGGCGAAAATTGCTATTGGATTTAGAATATTTAAATTGTGAGAATTTTATCTACTACCGGACTGTTTTGAGTAATTTAATCATTAAAATATACACTAGTTTATTAAGAAAAATAGTTGTAGTTTCGTATATAAACGGACTTGGTAAATCCCCAAATGCATAAGTCTATTTTAAGTGATTTAACAGAATTTCAAGAATATATGCAAAATATAATAGTTGCTTTGATTATTAGTTTACTATGTATTTGTTGGTTAGTTGATTTTATTTTTTGCAAAATATTCAACACTGGATTTACATTATTTTCTTTTTTGTTGCTAGTTTTGTTTATTTTAATACTCGGCTTAATTATATGGTGGATCATTCAATGATTAGTTAAGCTGGAGGAGAAACGGTTAATCGATTATGACTGGGTAGATAGAAACAGAAAAAATGGATTATTAAAAGTTAAACTGCTAGTTGATTTTCAAAAAATAAGGATACTAGAGACCATTGTAGATAGTAACAAATTGATTTATTTTAATAAGGATATATGCAACGAGTAAACGGGATAGTTGAGGAGAATATGAGTTCAGGACCAGACAACAACAGCGACCTTC
>NZ_JAFLWA010000055.1 GCF_017316125.1 Enterococcus sp. DIV0660C
TCGAATCCCGTACGGGTCATCAAAAGATACTTTGTAAAAGTATCTTTTTTTCTTTTTTCGAAAGAATGATTTCAAAAAACTTAGCAGAGTTATCTTACAAGATAGCTGTGCTAAGTTTTTTATTTATATATGTAAAAATGTTTTATTGTTAAACAATTCTGTATGTAATTATCATTTTTTGATGAAAAATTTTTGAAAAAGCGAGCTAAAATCTACTTTATCTGCTATACTGATTTCGTTGCAAGTTCCCGAGAGGATCCGTACGAACGGAGATGCCTTGTAACCGAATTTAACTAGGGGGAATCACCATGACAGAAAGACATTTATTTACCTCAGAATCCGTTTCTGAAGGGCATCCGGATAAAGTTGCTGATCAAATCAGTGATGCAATTTTAGATGCAATTTTAGCACAAGATCCAATGGCACGTGTTGCTTGCGAAACATCCGTAACAACCGGGTTAGTTTTAGTATTTGGAGAAATTTCGACCACTGCTTATGTAGATATTCAAAAAGTTGTACGAGAAACAATTAAAGAAATTGGTTATACTCGTGCAAAATTTGGCTTTGATGGAGATACCGTGGCCGTCTTAGCAGCGATTGATGAACAGTCACCAGATATTGCTCAAGGTGTAAATGAAGCGTTAGAAATTCGTGAAGAAGACCAAAAAGACTTATTAGATGAGATTGGTGCAGGTGACCAAGGTCTTATGTTTGGGTTTGCGGTTGATGAAACACCAGAATTGATGCCTTTACCAATTGCTTTAAGCCATCGTCTAGTTCGCCGCCTTGCAGAATTACGTAAATCGAACGAATTAACTTATTTACGTCCAGACGCTAAATCACAAGTTACCGTAGAGTATGGAGAAGATGGACAGCCTGAACGAGTTGACACAATCGTGATTTCGACACAACATGATGATGCAGTAGATAATGAAACAATTCATAAAGATGTAATTGAAAAAGTTATTAAGGAAGTTATTCCGGCTGAATTATTAGATGATAAGACTAAATACTATATCAATCCTACTGGTCGCTTTGTTATCGGGGGTCCTCAAGGGGATGCTGGTTTAACAGGAAGAAAAATCATCGTTGATACTTACGGTGGTTATGCTCGCCATGGTGGCGGAGCATTTTCTGGGAAAGATGCAACAAAAGTTGACCGTTCTGCAAGCTATGCTGCACGTTATATTGCAAAAAATATTGTTGCTGCTGGTTTTGCAAGAAAAGTTGAAGTTCAATTAGCTTATGCGATTGGTGTTGCACAGCCTGTATCGATTTCAATCAATACTTTCGGCACAGGAACAGTATCGGAAGATGATTTAATTGCAGCAGTACGGGAAAACTTTGACCTTCGTCCCGCTGGTATTATCGAGATGCTTGACCTACGTCGTCCAATTTACAGACAAACAGCTGCCTATGGGCACTTTGGGCGTACAGATGTTGATTTACCGTGGGAACGTACGGATAAAGTAGAAGCATTGAAAGCAACTTTAAGTAAGTAATAAAAATGCTGGAACGATTATCTTTAAGATAGTCGTTCTGCTTTTTTTTATAGTCTTATTCACTAATTATCTGAAATCATTCTTGTTTTAATATATTTTATTTTTGACAATTGAATATGGGGAGGAAAAAATGAAAAAAGAAACAAATGTAACGTTAGTAACAATAGGTGTATTTATTGCTACATTTATGACGGCGATTGAAGGAACAATTGTAACAACAGCAATGCCAACAATTGTTGGTTCACTACATGGAATGGAAATAATGAACTGGGTATTTTCAATTTACTTATTGACAAATGCGATGTTGACACCAATTTATGGAAAATTAGCTGATAAAATTGGCCGAAAACCAATTTTTATTTTTGGTACATTCCTTTTTATTATTGGTTCTTTGTTCTGTGGGTTATCTCAAACAATGATTGGATTGATTGCAGCCCGTGCACTACAAGGGATGGGGGCTGGAGCAATGATGCCTGTGGCTTTGACCATTATAGGTGATTTATATTCAATAGAAAAACGTGCAAAAGTATTAGGATTAAATAGTTCTGCATGGGGAATTGCTAGTGTGTTTGGTCCTCTGGCTGGTGGTTTTATTGTTGATACGATTAGCTGGCACTGGATTTTCTTCATTAATGTGCCAATTGGTATTGGACTGATGATATTGATTTGGATTTATTTAAATGAACCAGCGATTGAACGTGAAGCAAAACCAATGGACATTTTGGGAAGTTTGAGCTTGATGGCAACATTAGTAACATTATTGCTTGGATTTCAATTATTAGGTGATCAAGGATTTACGACTTTTGTTATTAGTTTATTGATAGTTAGTATTTTGCTATTTTTCCTTTTTATCTGGGCAGAAAAACGCGCAAAAGATCCTGTTATTATGTTGGATTTATTTAAGAATCCATTGTTTGTGATTGTCAATTTAGCAGCAGCTTTAGCGAGTGGTTTTTTGATGGGAATTGATGTGTATATTCCAATGTGGATGCAAGGCGTTCTTGGACTGAATGCTGCAGTAGGTGGATTGGTTTTAGCACCACTTTCACTTGTTTGGATGGTAGGATCATTTTTAGCGAGTCGATGGATGTCACAAATGTCGACTCATTGGGTGTTACGAATTGGGCTATTGATTACAACTATTGGTGGAATGTGGTTATACTTGATGCCTTTTGCAAGTAATTTTTTATGGTTTTTTGCAATTTCAACGATTATTGGTGTCGGATTGGGAATCACAATGACTACCTCAACTGTTAGTGCACAAAATAGTGTTCCACATGAACAATTAGGCGTGGCAACTTCGTTTAATACACTAGTGCGAACGATTGGTCAAACAGTGATGGTGGCAGTATTTGGGTTGCTGATGAATGCAGTTACTCAAAGAGAATTAGCAGCTAAACAACTAACTGATGATGCTGATATCATGAATAAATTAGTGAATCCACAAACTGCTAAACAAATTGATGCTACATTATTAGTCCCATTAAGAGAAATTTTATATGATGGACTACACAGTGTTTACTTTGCTGGTTTGCTTCTAGTCGTTCTTGCACTAGCTTTAACATTTTTTGTACGCATTAAAAGTGGTAAAATAATAGAAAGTTAAAGAAGGTAGGCGAAAAAATTGGCATTTATCCAAGCAAATATTTATTCTAATATATTAGAAATGGAAGTTAATTTAAATGTTATTCTTCCACAAAAAACGAATAAAGTAATTGGCACAAGCACACAGCAAGAAATCACGGATGTTCCAGTGATGTATTTATTACATGGGATGGGTGGCAACCATAGTGTCTGGGAGCGTCGATCATCTATTGAACGTTATGCTGCAGATTATGGTTTAGCTGTGATTATGCCATCAACAGATTTAGGTTGGTACACGGATACGACATATGATATGAAATATTGGACGTTTATTTCAGAAGAACTACCGGCTATTTGCCACGAATTATTTCCACAATTGACAACAAGAAGAGAGAAAACATATGCTGCTGGGTTATCGATGGGCGGCTATGGTGCATTAAAATTGGGCTTAGCTAAACCCGAAAATTTTGCAGCAGTGGTTTCATTGTCTGGAGCTGTTTCCGTTGGCAATCGAATGGATGATTTATTAAAAATTCGAAAGCAGTCTTTCTGGGAAGGAATCTTTGGACCACTAGACCAAATTGAAGGTTCGATAAATGATCCAAGATTTTTACTGGATAATCTAATTGCTAGTGGTCAACAAGTACCACGAATCTTTTTGGCTTGTGGGGAATCTGATTTTTTATTTACTGCTAATCAGGAGATGGCTGAGGCAATCAAAGAAAATGGTTTAGCCGTTACATTTGAACATGGGCCAGGTGAGCATAATTGGATTTTTTGGGACGAATGGATACAACGTGCTTTCGGTTGGCTATTTGAAGGAGAATAAAAAAGTAAGCCAGTAATG
>NZ_JAFLWA010000056.1 GCF_017316125.1 Enterococcus sp. DIV0660C
CCATCAATCGGATATAGCCAGCATCTTTTCCTTTGTATGTTCCAGTCACATATTGGCTAATTCCTTCTTTGTATGGATCGACACTTGTAATTGCAAATTGTTCGTCTTGTTTATCCAACAATTCTTGTGCTTTGTCGATTTTGTTTTGTAGTTCTTGTTTTTTCGCTCCATCTGTTACTTTATCGACCGCTGCTTGTGCTTCATTGATTTTGTCTTGGTTGACACCATCAGCTAGGTTTTCTCCATTGAACAAGCCGTTGACTTTGTCAGTTGCTTCTTGCACGATTTGTGCTTGTTCGTCTTGTTTGTTCAACAATTCTTGTGCTTTGTCGATCTTATTTTGTAGTTCTTGTTTTTTCGCTTCATCTGTTACTTTATCGACCGCTGCTTGTGCTTCGTTGATTTTGTCTTGGTTGACGCCATCAGCTAGGTTTTCTCCATTGAACAAGCCGTTGACTTTGTTAGTTGCTTCTTGGATTGAATTATCCCATTCTGCTGAATATGTGACACCTAATAAATCAAAAATTGAAGTGGCATTATTCACATTTTTTGATGGTTTCCATCCTAAAAATGCATGATTTTTTCTTGACGGAGTTTGTCCCTCTTTCCATGAATTGAAATTGGATAGTTCTAATTGTTTTGGAGTCACACAAATTTTATCTATATACTTGAGAGTAGATGCGCCTGAAGAAAATGCCCCACCGTTTGCATCTAGTGTTGGAAATGCTTCTGGTATTCTTCCTGATTCAGTTACAAAATCAAAATTAAGAAATTTAGATGAGGTCGTAGGATTTACGATCACTGACAATGGTTTTCCTACTGCTGTTTCATTAGTAGCTCTATCACCCAGTATTTTGTTGGTATCTTGTGTATCTAATGATGTATTACGTAAATCTATTTTTCTTAAAGCTGGTGTATTTTCAAACATATAGCTCATATCTAAAGCCTTCTTATTCGTATTCAACATACTTAAATCTAAAGACTGTAATGAAGTACATCCACTAAACATTCTGCTCATGTTTGTTACATTGTTGAAATCAGTTGTTCCAAACTTAACATTTTTCAATTTTGAACAGCCTTGGAACATATTTGACATATTTATGGAATCTATTACATTTATATTTAAACCAGTTAAGTCAACACTTTCTATACTAGAATTTCTAAAAAAATTGTTGAACCTTTCTACTCCATTTACTAATACTTCCTTATTACCTTCTACTCTAAAAGAAGTAATTGGATTTCCAGTGGCATTTTGCATAAACTTTGTGCTACCACCATTTACTCTGACTTTCTTTTTTGTTTGCATAGTTCCTAATAAGACAATGCTCATTTCAGTTGGTATTACAACATCTGTATCAGTATTTCTACCTAAGTATTGATTAACTTGGTAAAAATCTTTTTCAATCGTTATATTCCATCTTTTCTTTGTATTCTGGTCCATTAAATCTACTGTTTGACCTACACTATAACGAGGAGTTCCACTAGACGAATCTGTTTGAACATCATCGGATGCCTGTACTTGTTTTTTTGAATTTTCTGTAAAATCTATATTTGATTCGTTTGTTGTTTGGTTTAATTTTTCATCTACTTTTTCAGTAGAATTAGCGTTTTTAACCTCTTGCTCTAATGCAGAAACAAGAGGAGTCGTTACCATGTTTCCCAAAATTAAAAATGATGCTAAACAATATTTGAAAGATTTCATTCACACTACTCCTTGTCTATTAATTTAAATGGATGATTTTACCATCGCTTTTAAAATTGTTATTTATTCTCTAGTTAATAAGCGTTTACTTCTTGCTCCAATAAACCTATCTTCTATAAACATCTCCCCCTATGTCATTTAATTTATACTAAAAATATTGATGTTTATTTTAAAAATTAAAAAAAAAGAGAAAAAAATAAAAATACATAACAGCTAAGAACAATCATCCAGCCTAAAGAAGAAACGAAATCTAAAAATTTACTGGATAATCACTTCGTAAACTAAAAGAAGATGCGAATGAACCAAAAGAAACTATACTATCACTGAAACTTTTTTATTTAGTCAAAAAAAAGATTGTTACCATATTTATTAGTAATAAATATCTAAATAACAACTTGGTTTGCCTTTATTTTTCTTTAAATGTTCTTGAAATCAATCTATTTATGAATTACAGGAATCAAGGGAGGATTTTATACCATAAACGTTTTGACTGATTTACTTTGATCGTACATTGAATTATAGTGACTTTTAATTGTTCTAAATATAAAATATTCCTTTCTCCATGAATAAGTAAAAGCTTAGCAAAGTGACATCATTTATCGATAAAATCATCAATAGATTCGATTACTTTTGGTAGAATAATGGATTTGCTTTTTTCTCAGACAACTAGCAACTCTAGTTTTATTCCAAAATAACTTTGATTTACTTTTGTTATAAGCAGTTGATTCCCCAAAAGATAACTCCACTGTAGCATCTTCTCAATTTTTATTATTAACTGAAGATAAAAAACAGGACAGCAATCGTGATTGCTGTCCTGTTTTTATTTAAATAGACTGTTCTTTTCCAAAATAATGTTGCCATTTTTGACGCATGCTGCTAGTCATTGGTTGGGCAGCTTCTTTCACTGCGCAATATTTATCAACAAATGTCACAATGTAGCTTTCTTTATATTTGGGTGGTGCAATAGTTGCTCCCCACATATGTTTCAAAATGATATCACGTTCTAAATCAGAAAGTTCCGTGATCTTTTCTGCATTTTTCACAGCAATTCTTGGGTGGACATACGCATGTGAACCTTCATCAAATTTAGTTGTTCGCCAGTCGTAATAAAACAGATCATGTAAAAGCCCAGCTCTTGCTGTTGCTTTAGCATCTCCGCCCCATTTTTTCGCTAATAAATAACTATAATAAGAAACACTAATGGAATGTTCCAATCGTGTTGAGTGGACATGTTGCGTGTAGTCGGCTAATTTTTTCACTGCATCTGTTTCCAAAAGATCTGCTACATAAGACATGTATTCTTCGTCTTCACGCCATTTTTCTGTCATATTTTCAATCTGCCACCTTTTGATTTTCGTTATTTCTGAAATTGACCATAGTATACCACCTGAAACGATAAGATTCTAGCTGCTACGTAGTAAAATAAGAAAGCTTAATAGTTCCTTAACTAAACTGCAAAGTGATACAACAAGATCCCCGTCGCTACACCTACATTCAATGATTCAGCGTTTCCACTCATGGGTATATAGATATTTTTATCTGTGAAGTTCAACAGTTCTCCGCTCACACCTTGTCCTTCATTTCCCATGATGATGGCAAAGTTAGTTGGCTTTTCTACTTCATTCAATGCTGTTGCTTCTTCGTTCAATTCTGTTCCATAAATCATAAAATCCTGCTCTTTTAGTTGCTGAACAGCATGTGACAAGTCCATTTGGATTACAGGTAAATGATAATTACTACCTTGCATACTTCGCAACACTTTCGTACTGTACAAATCAGCTGTCCCCTGACCAAGAAGCACGCCTGCTAAGCCAAAAGCATCAGCTGTTCGAATCATCGTCCCCACATTTCCAGGATCCTGGACATTATCTAACAGCAACCAGCCACCAGAAAAGGCTGGTGATTCCATTACTTCACGCGCTACAACAGCAAGGATTCCCTGTGGCGTTGGTAAATCAGATAAAGCTTGCATGACTTCGTCTGTTACTAAAAATAATTCAATATCTGTTAATTGATCAAGCCAAGTTTGCCACTCTCTTTGTCCTTTTTGGGTAACGTAAATTTCTTTAATGACAGCATTTGCAGCGACTGCCTCTTCAATCAAGTGAAAACCTTCTAAAAGATAGGCACAATTTTCTTCGCGATACTTTTTCTTATGCAATTTTTTCAATTCTTTGATTCGTGGATTTTTTGCGGATTGAATTTCTTTCACCTTTTTCACCTCACTTAATTATAGCATGTATTCAGGGCTGCAACTTGTTTCTCTAACAAAAAATAGTTATCATAAGGATAAGAAAATGAAAGCGGGTGACAACTTATGCGTAAAGTCAAAATGAATGTCCAAGGTCGCGTCCAAGGTGTTGGTTTTCGTTACACAACAAAAATGGTTGCCGATCGTTTAGGCATTTATGGCACAGTAAAAAACGAAGAAGATGGTTCTGTTACAATTGAAGCTGCTGGTGAGGACAAACAAGTAGAAAGCTTCATTAAAGAGATCAAAGATTCACCCAGTCCAGCTGGTCGCGTGACTTATCTTGATTTACAAGATAATCCATGGATGGATGCTCGAACAAGTTTTGATGTTATCTACTAACGACTCTATGAAAAAGTAAAAAACGGATTTCTGATTTCCTTATTTATTTTTCTCTGCGTTCATGGGATAGTTTCCGAACATTTCTATGACTTTTCTATGAAGTTGATTGAATTATGAAAATTTTTTTAGTATAGTTAATTTTGTGTAAAAATTATGGAAGAGGAAGTATTTTATGAATAAATGGAAAAATTGGTTATTGGGATCTGGACTGGTCACTGTCCTACTTTTTTTATCCGGTTGTGTTCGAACTGACTCGCATGGAAATCCTGACACATCAGGTTTTGTCTATCGAATTCTCGTTCATCCAATGGGGCAAGCAATTACCTATTTAGTGGACAATTTTAATTGGTCTTATGGCTGGGCCGTTATTGTTTTGACCATTATCGTTCGATTAGTAATCTTGCCTTTAGGTATTAGCCAATCGAAAAAAACAATGATTCAATCAGAAAAAATGCAAGCGTTAAAACCACAAGTATCAGCTGCACAAGAAAAATTAAAAGCTGCTACAACGCGTGAAGAACAAATCGCTGCGCAAGCAGAAATGCAACAAGTCTACAAAGATAATGGGATGAGTATGACTGGTGGGATTGGTTGTTTACCATTGCTAATCCAAATGCCTATCTTCTCAGCACTTTACTTTACTGCTCGTTACACTGAAGGTATCCGTGAATCAAGCTTTTATGGAATCGACCTTGGCTCACCAAGTTTGGTATTAGTTGCTATCGCTGGTATTGCTTATTTACTTCAAGGATATATCTCAACGATTGGTATTCCTGAAG
The DNA here is from genome assembly GCF_017316125.1 of Enterococcus sp. DIV0660C. Lineage (GTDB taxonomy): Bacteria > Bacillota > Bacilli > Lactobacillales > Enterococcaceae > Enterococcus_B. The sequence goes on from NZ_JAFLWA010000056.1 coordinate 5,075, forward strand.
AACAAAAGAAAACCATGCGTACCATGTTGATTGTTTCACCAGCAATGATTGTCTTTATGTCAATTAGTGCACCAGCCGGCGTTACACTGTACTGGGTAGTTGGTGGTATCTTTAGTTGTATCCAAACATTTATTACGAACGTATTAATGAAACCACGCTTAAAAGCACAAGTTGCGGAAGAACTAAAACGAAATCCACCGAAACAAGTCGTGACACCACGAAAAGATGTCACACCTAATGAACCAAAAAAAGCAACAAAACAAGTCAATACGCAACAAAAGAATAATTCATCAAAGAAACGAAATGCTGGAAAGCAACAAAGAAAATAAGTATATACCGTGATAGTCAGCAAATGGTATCCACTTTTTATAGCGATAGTAGTAGATATTTTCGCGTGTTTTTAGACAACAACAGCGACCTTC
>NZ_JAFLWA010000057.1 GCF_017316125.1 Enterococcus sp. DIV0660C
AGACAAAAAGAAACAAACGATCACTTGAAATCATAAACTCAGGATTTTTTATTCTTTCATCTGTGATAAAGAAGTACTGTTCAACCACATGATTTTATACCTTCGATGCACAAAAAACATAACATACTACCAAATATTGGTAGTATGTTATGTTTTTTAAATACTATCAGGTACTCTTTGTACATCTACTTTATTGTAGCTCATTTTCTAAATCAATTTACAGAAGCTTTTATTTCATCAATGGAATCCGTTATCACCCAGTCGTTCATATTATTCTCATGATGATACTTAAGCGGCTCAATAACTTCTAAATAAGCAATTTTGTAGATAGCCAAATGTTTTTTACCTACGCCTCCTCGGATAATCATTGTTTTTTCTCTTTGTAACAACTTTTGTAGTTTTTCCCTTCTTTGTTCAAATACACTAGATGTTCTGACTGTCCTTCACGTTTTTGATACCACTTGCTTACTACCATTCTCACTCCATCTTTGACTAATCATTTTCATCCTTACTTCTCACAGGTAACAAATTCTTCTTCTAATTATTATTGGTACAAGTATAACAAAAAGAAACGTATACAAAGCAAAAGAGTTCTGTACACGTAGAATTATGACAACGTATCGATTGAAAGTAAGCTCCGGTATCAGTTTTCCTCCAAAGCTCACGAGAGAAAAAAGTAACATGCTACCTAAAATCGGTAGTACGTTATTATTCTTATCTAATGCTATCTCCTTTCTCGACATCGAAGTACGACTTTTTTAGAATATGGCCCCGAATGATTCTTTTTTATCCCTCTCTGACAAAAACATTGTTTTATTTACTTGGCTGAATTTTATTAGAAACCTGCTTCGTCAACCAACAAACGAAGAGAATCACTGGAAAAAACTGAAGAGGAAATAAAAACAGAAGCAGTGCTGCAGTAACCCATACTTGTTTTAAAATGATCGTTAGACTTGAGGCAACGATAATACTCACAAGTAATCCTGGTGTGAAAGGAAAAAGTTTAACAAATGCGAGCCCGACAGCAACACTAGTGAAAATAGCTGGAAAGATTTTCCCTCCTCGCCAACCAAATGCAAAGGAGATATTCGTCCAACACATTTTTCCTACGGCTAAAAATAAGAGATACCCAATAGTCAGTTTTTGATACTCACGTGAAAGAGTACCTACACTATGCTCCCCTGAGAAAAGGAAATAAGAGGAAATCATCCCAAAAATACCGATCAATAGACCAGCAAGTAATGCCAATAATAATGGATGATTGATTTTTTTGGCTATTCGTTCACTTACTGTTTCTGAAAATAAAAACAAATACCCGAACCCGATCCCACAAAGTATGGCTGGGAGAATCACATAAAGCAAGTTGATATCCCAAGTAATCGCTGGTGTACGGATTTCAAAGACTTTTTCTTGTGGAAAAAGTTTCTGAGTGAAAGTAAAACCTAAAATTCCCACGATGGTCGTGGCTACATACAAAACAATTTTTTTCCATTTGATACGTATGTTCTCTTGTTCTTGTTCAAGAGGCTGGGCAACACTCATAAATGGTGCATGAAAAATTACCGCAAGCATCGTTCCTAAACTTACTTCCAGAAGTTGTTCTCTTTTGGCAAGGGTCCACTTCATTTGATCGCCAATCCAGCTAATCCCCTCTCCTAGCAAACTACCTAAAGCTGCTTCTGGTCCAAGACTTGCGCCGAAAGTTAAAACAGCAAGTGCTGCTGAAAAATTTTTTCCCACACGATATTTATAAGTCACTGTCTTTTGTTCTTTAAATTCTTTTAGTGTTTCTTCAATTGTTTTGGGATATTGCCCAACTTTCTTTTGAAATAAACCAATCACCCCGCCACCGATAAGAGTCACGATCAATGGGTAATAAATAGGAAAAGACAGTGCTTCTGGGATCGTTTGCCAAACTACTTGGATCAAAAAATTGACGATGACTAAGAATAAAGCAGAAAAGATACCGACACAAAAACCCAAAAATAAAGAATAGAGCATAAAAATACTAGAAAATTTCATCATCTTCCTCCTCACAGCCGACTTTTTCATCGCTCTGTTTTAGTCTTCTATCATTTTTCTAATAGTAAGCATTTCCTCTTCTAATCGAGTGATTTCTTCCGCAACTTGTTTTAATTGATTCGACAAATCAGAATCAATCGCTATGTTTTTATATTTAAGTCCATGCTCCAGACTCGCCCAAAAATCCATAGCGATCGTTCGGAATTGGATCTCGACTAATAAGTTTTTGGTTTCTTCTAAAAAATAGACCGGTATCTCGATCAATACGTGGACACTTCGGTAGCTACTGGGTTTAGGATGTTTGAAATAATCCTTGACTTAAATGATCTGGATATCTGGATGACGTTGTAATGAGTCAATAATGTGATAATATCATCTGTATACGAACAAATCACACGTAAGCCCGCCACATCATGAATAGAGCGGACGATATTTTCTTTAGACAAGTCCAGTCCTTTTTTAGCTAATTTATTGACAAAACTTTTAAAAGTTTTGATTCTTTTTTGGATTTGATGGATTCGGTCTTTACGTCCAGTATATTTTACTCCGCTCAATTCCCTATTGATAATCAACAACTTCGTTTCTACTTTTTTCAATGCAGCCTCATGATCTGTTTCCAATTCTTGGTACGTCTCATAAACTTCAATTTCCATAAAATGATCCTCTGTATAGGAATCTTTGTTCAGAATACTAGTCATCTTACCATTTGGGTGCGCTTTCATTTCATCCCCTTCTTCTAGTTAAGGCATTTGTTTCTTACTATTCATTTTATGCTATTTAAAGAAAATTAGGTTAGAAATTGCTCAATCTTGCTTATGTGACAAGGATATCAACTAAGGAGAAAAAGGAAAACAAAGCCAAATAAAAAGAATCCCACCCAGCAAATTATTAGTAGGTATTCCAGTTTCCTGAACAGTGATATCAAATACTTTCTAGGTCTTGTGGTTTCTTGGCGTTGAATGGTTCCCAGTCCTGATCCTCGAAAGCTTCCTTTAGTAATCTAGTATTTGTATTTTTCTAAGGAATTATGATATACTAAAGACAAGAAAAAGGAGCTATGCTCGAACATAGCCCCAATGTAGAACCGTTAAAAAGACGGTGGCTTTTATTATTTTGATTTTTAACCATCTAACTACTCGCCAAAGTGTTTTAGATGGTTATTTTTTTTGGTCTTTATGGTCAATAATCAGCAAAACTAACGTCGCAAAAGCGATCATCAGTTGAATTGCTTCAAAAGTTGACACGTGCCTACTCCCTTCTAGGGATAAAGCTATGAACCATAGGCATCACCCCTTTTTCAAGAGATTAGCCACCATCTTTTCACTTTTCTACCTCTTAATTATATCATATTTTATACTAGGGATTACTAACTGAAAATCATACACGTTTTAACATTCAAAACTATTATTGCTATATGTTATAAACACTATACGCTAACTAAAATAAATGAAATAGTCAGTTTCTCACTGATTTGACGAGAAGGACGATAATTAAAAGCAAGTTGTCTCTAACTCACGTGTACAAAGTCATAATGAACGTAAAAAAAGCCAACCTTACAGTAGGGTCGGCTTTTTTGCTATTTGTATATAGCTTATCTCATTTCGCACTTACATCGTAGCAACAATAATTAAATACGTAATTTAAAGCTCTAGGTTCAAGCAATAGCTATACACGGGGTCTTTAACAGTGTTAGCGTGAAATATGAAGAAAACTAACTCTAAGTCGCTAGATTATTTTTGTTATTAATTAAGATCTCAACTCACGTAAACTTGAACCAAAGATTTGCTCAATTGTATCTGGATCATGGTGATCAAAAAATTGACTTTCATTATTATCTAATGTCGAAATCAAATGCATATCTTCCATTGATAATTCAAAAACAAACAGTGCAACCTCAGTCTTGTATCTTCTATTGCTGAAGCAATCATACGTGAAAAATTAGGTTCTTAAATTTGCATAAACTGAACGCGAGTAATTCTTAGTTAGCGAATTAGAATTACTCGTTTTTACTATAAAAATTTTATGTCGTCTAGATTAACAATCAAGATTTTTACCATTTTATTTAGAACTAAAGTATTCCCTCACTGTAATACTTCTATTTCTTCTGACACAGACATCATGTTTACTTTCATTGTGATCTGAAACTCCTCGCATACTTCTTGGACACCACCGAAATTAACAGAAAAAGCTATGACGAAATTTTTAATCTCAAATAAACTTTCACAGATATATTTTAGATATACTTTTCGTATATACTCTTTTTCGTTGTCGTCAATTTCAATCAATTTTGTAATTCGATCAGCATCTTTCAAATTGATTGCTCTCTCTTTTGTTTATAGAACTGTCCTAATATCAAAAATTGTTTTTTTACCTCTCCTCCCATTCTGAAATCTTCTATTATGTATATTACAAATTAATGTACAGATAAATATAAAATATTCTGAGTTCACTATTTTATGTAAAATCATGAACTAAAATTCGCATTTATTAACGTTTTGTATTTCAATTCTTTTAAGTTCATTATTATGTTACTATAGTGTTAAAATAATGAAGACAGAATGTTTCTATTTTAGAACAAAATTTAAGGAGATTTTTTGATGGTTTACAATGTTCAACCTTTACGAACAGCAGAAGAAATTCGTGATTTTCAATTTTGGTTACGAAGAACGAAATATCCAGAAAGAGATAGCTTTTTATTTTTGTTTGGAATAAATAATGGATTACGAATTTCTGATATAGTGAAGTTAAAAGTGGGAGACATTCGAGGTGTCCAAAAACCAATTATTATTGAACAAAAAACTGGAAAAAGAAAACCAATCTACATTCAAAATTTACAGCAAGAAATTGCTGCCTACACAAAAGAGATGGATGATAACGACTGGCTCTTCCCTAGCAGACAACAAAATGGGCATCTAAAACCAAATACAGTCTATAAATTATATGCTAATATTGCGAATAACTTGGGAAGAAATGATATTGGTACCCATACCTTACGCAAGACTTTTGGTTACCATTACTACAAACGAACACACGATATTGCTACACTGATGTTTATTTTTAATCATAGTTCTCAGGCAATCACTAAAAGATACATTGGAATTACAGAAGATGAAATTGGTGCTTCACTAGCAGACTTTAAAATTGGCATATGAAAAATTCACTTACGATATTATGAAATATTTAGTAGATGAAGAGCAGCTAACATATTTTTAAGAGCATAAAAACCTTCTACATAATAGTAGAGTTTTTTCATGATATTATTGAACAACACAAAATTTTTTATCTTGAGAAGCAAAAAAATTTTTAGCTACTATCAAACTATGATTAATTATCGGCGCTAATACTAAAGCGAGTTTTCTTATTCTAGTTTTCAAGATTGAGTAAAAAAATAAGATACTACCTCTATCAGGTAGTATCTTATTTTTAATTTCTTGACTTAGAATTCATTCCCCAATTACTTTGGATTGATTCTTTTGTATCTTTTTCAATTTGTTTGGCAGAGCGAATAATCTTGCCATTACTATCTAACTCTGGAATAATTGGATACTTTTCTCGAAACAAATTCAACTCTTTGTTCACGTCATTAAATAAATCTTGCTTGTCTTCTTGTGTCAAGTTTTGTTTAATGTACTCATCTAAGGCCTTTCTCAGCAATTCATCACGCGTCATACTCGTTTCATATTTTTCAACTAAAACTCTAGAAGTTGCATTGAGTAACGTTGATAATTTCAATGGATGCTTTGCAGAGTAGACTTTATCAAATTTCCTAATAGGAGCTCCTGCTTTTTTTACATGTTCCTGCTTCAATTGATTTTGACTTGTAGGTACATTATTCAAATTATTATTTTGTTCTTTTGGCTTTGCTTCTACTTTAGGTTTAACCACTGGTTGCTTTTTCTTTGCTTCCGCTTCTTTTTTTATTTTAGCAAGCCCTTTATTATTCCCAAAAATATCTAACCCTTTAATATCTGCCATTGAATTAGTTCACCTCCGCATACCAATTTTCATGCTCTTCCAGTTCTTTTAATATGTTGATAAACAATTCATGGCTTTTTCTATCCCATTGTTTTAATAAACCTTTTTTCGTTTTTTCCATAGTAATTCCCGAGCCGTCATAACGCTTCAAACGCGCATTTTTTAATACCACATTTTTAATTAAATGTTCACCATAAATTTCTTGTGCTTGCTTATACATTTCTTGATCAACAGCGTCACCACTTTCTAGCATGAAAGGAATGACCCCTGCAACATATAGCTCTGTATCAAATTCTTTGACAAAAAAGTCCATATATTCCAAATATTGCATTGCATTTCTCATAGATTTAACTTGGGTTTGCAAAACAACAATGGCCCAATCGGCAATGTACATAGCTGACTTACTATAAACTGAAATAGAAGGAGGTACATCTAAGTAAATAACTTCAAATTGATCGAATAATGGCTGTAGTCTTTCTTCCATATACTTAAATTGTGATAAAGAATCACTGAAATGTTCTTTCACCCAATCATCATACATTTCAAACGACATATCTGCTGGCAAAATATATAAATTATCAATTACTTTGTAGACAGCTTCTTCTGCTGGCAAATCATTAATGAGTACATCGGTCACAGTATTTTCATAAGCAATCGGTGTGCCATCTCCCCCGCCTTCATCTGCTGGAAAATTCATATGTGTTAAATTCATCACGTCTGAAGTATTCCCTTGCATATCTAAATCGATAATGAGTGTGCGCTTATTTTCATGAACAGCAGATTCGAAACCTAACATTTGTGCACAAGTGCTTTTTCCAACTCCACCTTTGAAATTACCAATAACATATTTCTTCGCTACCATGTCCTACCTCTTTTCTTTTAATTAGATACTACTTTAATTGATTTATTTTAGTATATCACAAATAATAAATACTACCCAAAATATTTATATTGAATACTACCTTAAATTAGTAGTATTCAATATAGCAACCTATAAATCATTGATAAATCGCCTACCTACACAGGTAGTATTAAAAAATCAAATTAAG
>NZ_JAFLWA010000058.1 GCF_017316125.1 Enterococcus sp. DIV0660C
ATCATGGTACACTGTTATTTTAAATGTTCGTTATTTTTATAAGATATGAAAAGCTATAGAACTTATTGTTGTTGATTAGTAATGCAGGAGTTTATAGTATACATTTTTAAAAAGATAGTACGATTTCTTCTAATCCTAATATTAAAAAATAAAAACCAATCAGATAACTAGCTGTTAAGGCCGAGCTAACTGGATCAAAGAATAACGAAATCCCTATAATTACTCCAGTATATTAATGATGATAGAAAAAATATATCTGGGCTGACTAATCTCTTTGAGAATTGTAATCCATTCATTGAAGCCTACTTATCGTCGATCGAAAAGCGGACTTCAGGAAAAATGAATGTCTTATTGCATTTTTCGCATTTATAAACATTCTCTTTTCTATTTTTAGTGCCTTATCCTCACAATGAAGCTTGCACGTTACTCTTCGTATATGCTTAATGGTAGTCCGTAAAAGTTAAAAATTCTAACAATAATGATAAATATTTTTTAGTTTAACTGAACGGAAGTAAACTCAGTATCAACTGTAAATTCAATCGGCTTTTCAGAAGAAAGTAACGCGTCATCTAATTTAACTGAGTACACCTGTTCAGTAGTATATGGATTAAAGTAATAGGTTAACTCATCTACATCTAAAATCGAACGATATTGTGTATAATCTATTGATCCATCATTTTTAATATTTACACCTTTTGGAATCGTGACACTATTTAAAATATGAAAAATCGCACTCACTGCTTCATCCGTAGTTTTCCCTGCTTGAGTGAACTGTCTATAATAACCAGTTCGTACAAAACGTTCTGGTGACGTTAGTCCCCCAGGCATCCCAAATGTACCAGAACCTTGTCCAAATGGTTTAATAGAATAGGCTCCTATTTTTTTTCCTTTAAAATTTGTTGGACGCATGGAAAGATAGTTATTTAAATTTTTTAAATGCCATTCAAGTTCAGGACTGTTAGTCATTACACCAACGGGATTTTCCTTCAATTCAATTTCTCCGGTATTTGTTTCGACTACTACCGTCATACCTGTTCTATCAGTCACAATATAATGTAAAGGCAGTACTAAAGACAAAAGTGAGTTTTCTTCATTAATTATATTTATTTCAAAAATACGTTTTTTTAACTCCTCAACACTAGAAATTTCACCCAGCAGCCACATAATAAATCCATGAGGCGATATGTTCAACTTTTCCTCTCTTGATTCATTATATTTTGCTTCATCAAGGAAATAGAGTTCTGCCACCGCAAGTCCCTGTTCGTTCACACCATCTGCTAACAAATATCCGTCTAGATTCCGTCCTGTGCCAATAAAACCAAATCGTGTTTTTCTAGTTGTGTTCGACGTAGCATGCCATTCATACTGTCTAGGAATAAAGATAGGAAGTCCATTTAATTCAAAACCAAAATCCATTGTTCGTGCTAAAAAATGATGCCTGTTTCCAGATTGATAGGTTAAACTTGTACACATCATAATACCTTCTTTCAACTATTTTTAGTTCGTTTCTATTTACTCTAGGTCGGAATGTAAGTGATATCAGCTATCCATTTTTCACTTATAAGTTATATACTTATAAATATATAATACCTCGTAAAGGTTATAATGCACATCATTTATGCGTTTTTTGAGTGTACCTAAATATACACTTATCAATCATTGAAGTTTCTAGTTGGTCATTTTTCTAGATAATCGTAAAAAAGAGAGATTACGCATCTAATCTCTCTTTTTTAGAAATATTCTTTATATATTTTTGTATATTTTTTCATTAAATAGTTCTTCAAAAATAGAACTTTTTTGTTCATTATCTCTTACTATATTAAGTTGTTCCGCACGTTCAGCTACTTTCGTTGCTAAAAAATAAATATTTCCTAACATAAAATGAGAATCGTTATTCGATATAAAATCAATTGCTGATTCTAATACAAGAAATGCAGTCTCCAACATACCTAAGTTTAAATACGAATACGCTTCTAAATAGAATAATATATTTAAATTGGGTTCATACGGTATCGACTCAATATTTTTAAAAGCGTTTAAGAAATATTCAAAAGTTTGCTTTTTCTGTTTTTTTAAAGAACTAATTAAACCTAAACAAGCAAAACTCAACCTGGCCAATGTATTATTTTCTTTTTCAGCTAAAGAAAGTTTAAAGTTTCTATAGCTTCCTGTTAAATCTGAGTCTAAGTGAAAGTTGGCACACGCTAAATAATAATAATATGCTTGTAATTCCCATTCGGTTTCTACGGAATTTAATACTTCAGTAGAGTTCAAAAAAGTTTCTAACTTCTGATATTCATGGTTTTTACATAAACGTTCACACTCTTCACTAAATTTTTCAATAGAACTAATCTTATAATAATCGTGTAATATCAACATATCTGTATTTAAGTCTAGTTTGTTACATAATTCTACTAGAATCTTAACGTTAGGCATATATTTACCTGATTCAATAGCAGATATGGTCGCTTGAGAGCAAATATCTTTCGCTAAATCTGACTGTGATATTTTTTTTCTTTTCTGACTCGTCTAATCTCGTTTCCAAAAGATTGTTTTTTCAAAAGATCATCTCCAATTCTACAATTTAATAATTGCCTATTAAGACTACATATACTATATAATTAAGTTCATGAATTTTTTCACAAATCAGTTAAGATAATATATAATACTATTTAAATTAACTTTAAATAGCAAGGATAATAAATATGAGTGATAATTTAGACACTTCAATCAACTATTGGAGTAATATAGGAAAAATAATCAAATCAGAGAGAACGTCACAAGGTATGTCCCAACAAGAATTAGCAAAAGAGATTTGCTCACAAGCAATGATTAGTAGCATAGAGAAGGGCGAATACAGTATAAATGCTATTTTATTGAGTAAAATTTGTTTCAAATTGGGTATTTCTATTGAACAATTTTTCACAAATGATAATCCAGAAACACTAAACATAGCTGATTTTTTCTCAGAAGCCAAAGCTTACTGTGACACGCGTCAATATGAAAAATTATTGGACTTTATAAATGATTCTTCTATTATTCAAACATTAAAAAAGGACCAAGATTTACAGTTATATTATTACTATTATGGATGTGCAATTTATCAAACAACTTCTGAAATTCAACTATCGATGAGATATTTTCATTTAGCTTTAGATTACACAAATATAAGTAGAAAACAAAAAAAGTTTTTAACTCCTATTGAAATTTCTCTTTTAAGTAATTTAGGCGTTGTCTATGCTGACTTAAATCAAAAAGAAGAGAGTACTGCTTATTTTAATATGGCCTATGACGCGATAAAGCATGAACATTTTACAGTTTATGACGAATCTATTAACCTATTTTTTTATCAATACTCTCATTCTTTATTCAAACAAAAAAATATAAATTTAGCTATATCCATTTTAAAAGATGGAATAAACTTTTCAGGAATCAATCAGTCACACTATATGTTATCAAATCTTTTCTATTTATTAGCTAAGTGCTATGAATACATCGACGATGACGAACAATATAAAGTATCATTTGACGCATATAAGCTCATGAATAATTTGTTTCATGATAGTATTTTTAAAGATTTGTAGACAGCAAACTATCAATCATGGAACTTGTAGCATATTTTATTTGGTTAGTTAATATCATTTTACCATCTAGATATCCGGTTTCATAAACATATACGACATTGGGTTGTAATAATGTTTCTACTTCAGTTCTATTTTTATATTGTTCATATGAGTTTAATACTAAATTGTACAACCTCTCTGGGAGCCAATTAAATGGGAAAAATTCAACTTCATGAAGATCATCAAATTCGTTAATAATAATGTTTTCTTGCCTTAAATTATTTTCTTTTTTAAAGATCCAATATGTTGCCTTAACCTTAGGATCTTCAATCGGCAAAACAATATTATGTCCAGATTCAATAAGCTTTATCAGTTCTTTTTCATCTTGTTCATTCGGGAAGATTTTTTCTAATTTAGCCCAGTCAGAAATTTCATCATTGCTTTTCCAAACTGCTCTACACTTACCTTCTGCGCTTATTACCAACGATTTCCCAGATAATCCTTCTACTATTTTAAATTCATTAATCATTGTGATTTCTCCTTAAAAAGCTATCCCACCATCAACATTTATAGTTGTTGAATTTATATAGCTACTATCTTCAGATACAAGAAAATACACCACGTTTGCAATTTCTTCTGGTTCTGCAAACCTATTTAGTAAAATTCTTTCTTTTCTTTTTTCAACTAAATTCTCTGGTATTTCAGTTAATATCTTTGTTTCTACGAAACCAGGAGCTACAGAATTAACACGTACCTTTTTTTTGGAAAATTCTTGTGCTAAGGTATGTGTCAACCCAAAGATACCTGCTTTCGCTGCTGCATAGTTAGCCTGACCTATATTCCCATAGGTCCCTACTTGGGAAGAAATGTTTACTATACTTGGTGTTGTTGATTTAAACAACAACGGGGCCATATTTTTAGAGGTTAAAAAAGTCCCTGTTAAATTTACATCTAACACTCTATCCCATTCTTCCATACTCATCTTTAATGAAATGTTAGACTTTGATATACCTGCATTATTAATTAAAAAATCTAGTTTCCCGAATTGTTTTTTTATGATATTTGCTAATGAAACTACGTCTTTTTCTACATTATTAGAACTTTTTATTATCTGAAAGTTTGATGATATTTTTGCAAATTCTTGTTTACTTTCCCACGCTTTTTCTTCATTTGAAGCATATGTGGCTATAACAAAAACATCTTTTTCCAATAACTTCGAACTAATAGAATAGCCAATGCCATCAGTGCCTCCAGTTACCAATGCAACTTTCTTCATTTAATTTCTGCCTCCATAAATTTGTTAGCGTATACCGGTTTAAATCGCATCAATAAAATTTTAGCTTCTAACTTTCGTCGATAGTCTACAGAGTTAAAAACTTTAGCTCTCTGGATCTGATTTAAAAATTGCTCCGCTTCCGTATAATTTTTTTTCTTCAATAATAACCTTGCAAAACCCAGTTTTATATAAATACTACTTGAATCGCTATTAATAGCTAATTTATAATGATTTTCTGCTTTGATTAGACTTTTTTTTGGAAAAAGAGTAAACATATTCAGATAATAGTTCGCTAATACATAGTGTGCAGGTGCAAATTTTTTATTTTGTTTAAGAGATTTATAGGCATAGTACTTAGTTTGTAACAATCTAAAAATCTTATACATAAAATTTTTAGAGTTGAGTCCTAACCGGCCTACAGATCTAGAAATTTCAAAGTAAATTTCATCAGATTCTACTCCGTTATTTAATAGTTGGTTACACAAATACTTTGCTCTACGGTGATAAACATTTGGAATGTATTCATTATCTACATAATTACGAATGCCTAACTCATTGTAGTAATTAGCATAATAAATTTTTTTATCCTCAACAGATTTATCAACAATCAAATCAAAAGACTCATTACTTAATTGAGATAATTCCTGCATTAATTTATTATGAATTTCTAGTAGCTCAGTTTTTGGAATTTTTTTGACTTTTATGATCTTTCCAACTTTTATACTTGCCTTAGTACGCCTAGGTAGAATTTTTTTAGGAGGTAAAATATCAAATGTACCTTCTAAACCAATCGGAACTATTGGAATACCAGTGGTTGCTGCCAATGCTACTGCTCCCATTTTTCCTGGTTGAAGAAACCCAGTCTTACTTCTAGTCCCTTCGGGATAAAGAACGACGCTTGCTTTTTTATTTAGGAGTATTTTTTTTAACTCCTTTAATCCTTCTTGACCAGCACTTGCTCTACTTACTGATATGGACTTCATTATTTCATGCCATTTTCTAGAAAAGAATTTTTTGAATGCTTCTTCTTTTGTTAGAAAATATAACTCATTTGAATTCCAATACTTTCGGTATAAATACAAAATAAAAAAATGATCTAAATAGCTATTATGATTAGCGACAATTATTACAGGTCCATCGATTTTTATGTTTTCTACACCTTCAATTTTATCTAAAAAAAACCATTCTATTAGTTTAGCTATAACAGTATTAAATAGCGAGTTAAGCATGAGAAAGTTCCAAACTAGCTACATTGTTTTTTTTATAGTTTACTAGGTCTTTAATTGTTATAAACGGAATGTTAAACTTTTCTGCCATATCAAATAAATAATCTGTGCGTGCCATTGATCCATCTGGTTTAATAATCTCACAAATCACACCAGCTGGTTTCATACCACAAAGTTTTGCTAAATCAACAGCAGCTTCAGTATGACCTTCTCGTTCCAATACACCTTCTTCTTTAGCAACTAACGGAAATGTATGTCCCGGTTGTACAAAATCTGTTGATTTCACATCGTTATCAATCATTCTTTTTATAGTGGCTAATCTGTCCCCCACTGAAATCCCTGTGGTAACGCCTGTAATGTCATAACTTCCATCAATAGAATTAGTAAATGCTGTACCATTCATTTCGGTATTGTTTTTAACCATAGGTTGTAATGCTAATGTTTTTGCAAGTTCTTCACTAATAGGAGTGCATACCAAACCTTTTCCTTCTGTAATCATAAAATTTAGACCATCTTCAGTAATTGTTTCTGCTAAACCTAAGATATCTCCTTCGTTTTCTCTATCTTCATTATCAGAAATAATAATTACACCTCCATCAGATAATACTTCTAGAGCAGTTTCAATTGAATCATGATATTTTTTATTCATATTTATATCTCCTTTCTCTTAATGTTGATAGTATATAGCAACGTTATTTACTGATTCTAATAAAGATAATAATATATTTTATAAGTATACTTATAAAAAAAACCTTCCTTAAGATAAAAAGGAAGGTTTAAACATATTTAATTGATAAATTGGTCTTTCGTTTAGGTTTTCTTTCAATTTTTAATATGGGCTTAGATTTAATTAACACTGGTTTTAGTTTAGCTATGAAATAATATTTAATAAATTCAACCTCATTTGTATCCATAGCTATATTTGTTAAATCGATATAATGTATTTTAATTTCTTCTTTACAAAATTTATTAAATGCATTCTGGAGATTTGTATCTAGCACATTCTTTTTTTTCATAGATTTAAGCAAATAAGTTTGAAGATTTTTGTTACCTCCAGAATTTGATAATGTAAAATGCTGATTTATTCTTTGAAATAAATATCTTTCTTCACTTGGATTATTTTTTTTTTCAGTATAAAATCCATCACCTATATAAATAATTTTATCTTCATATTCTACAAAAAAAAATACCGCTAATATGTTTAAAAAAATCAGTCTTATTGGTTAGTAAAACTTTATTGACGTACAGATAGTCCAAAAATTCTAAACTAAGAGACTCTAACAACTTATACTGTTTCAAGAGTTTTCGCTAATATATAAAGTTTAGATCCAAATGCATGTTTTACAATTGGTTTAAGAATACTAATAGGCAAATGACTATCTACATTTTCTGGTAAATAAACTGTTTCTGACAATTCAGTCTTATCACCAAGTGACGTACATTCAAAAATAACATCATAGTTCAATCGATTCCCTTTACTATGATAATAAATTTTATTGTCTTTATGTTCTACCTTGACTAACTCACTATCATTTAAAGACTGGCTAACTCTCTCAATCTTAAAACCTTCCTCTACTTCTGCAACAACAGCAATTTCATCATTCCATTTTAAAATATTTTTTAAATCACCTAAAAAAGTTTCTACTACCTCTTTCTTTTGATTAACAGTAACTACATTAGTGAATAAGGGTTTATTCATTTAAAACTACCTCCTTTATTTGATAAACCAAGGATATGATAAAAAACAAAAAATAAAAAATTAGTATTCTAATAATATTGCTTATTTCTTTGTAGATATTCTCCCTATTATTAAGGTATAGACTACACCCTAGATTCAATAAAACTTCTATAACAAAAGTTGCCTAACTAAGAAATTTATTCAGTATATCCTTTTTCTCAAACATAAATAAAAACTTGCTTTAAGAAAGAGATAACAACGAACAGATAATGTACAGACTTTTTGTATAATTAAAGTGTACCCTAAATATACACTTACCAACCATTTGTCACTTTCCTATTTAAATGGCAAAATATTTCGGTAATAAATGACAAATATAAGAATAATTTATGAAAACTGAGATCTAAAATTTTGATTGCTCATCAAATCTTAGATCTCGGTTTTCATTATGGATGAATTTTAATAGAAAACACTTATTTTCTATTATTGACAAAGAAAGCAACTACTAATATAGAAACAAGCGTGAATCCCGCCATCATCCAGATTTCAGTTTGAAAATTAGTTGTTGTTGCGACAATCACTGATAATCCAATAGGCCCACCAATTTGATGCATCGTATTTGTTACACCACTTGCAATACCTGCCAACTCATCAGGTGCATCATGAACACCTGCAGATGTGACTGGGGCTAAAATTAACCCTTGACCTAGTCCAAGTATGATCATAGGTAAAAAAACAGTCTGCCAATAACCGTTTTCTGTGTTTGAAATGGCAAGTAAAATCAGCCCCATAGATAATATGATTTCTCCGATAAGTAATATCTTATTGTTTCCAAATTTTGAAGTTAACTTCGGTAACTGCATCGCAATTATAAAATTAACAATTGTCAGTGGCAAAAAAGCGAAACCGGATTCTAGCGCTGAAAAACCATATTGACTTTGCATCATCTGGGGCAAGAAGAACCAAAATGGTAACATAGCCATCATAAATAAGAGACGAGTCACATAAGCACCAGAACGAATTTTATTTTGAAAAAGTGCTAAAGGTAGAATGGGAGAAGAAGTCTTTCGTTCCCATAAAATAAACAAGGATATAAAGATAACACCTATAAATGCGAAGCTAAACATTCCTTCAGTAAAACCATAAATAATACCACCCAAACCGATTATGGAAAGTAAACTACCTAAATAGTCGATATTTTCTTTTCGACGTGCAGAAGGCTTCACATACTTCAATGTTAAGATAAATAGCACAAGAGTAAATGGAACATTTATTAAAAATCCTGCACGCCATGAAATCAAGCTAGTCAGTCCACCACCGACTAATAAACCAATACTCGAACCAATTCCAGCGGTTGCTCCGTAATAAGAAATCGCTCGCTGTCTCATATTATTTTGATAGGCATCCATAATCAATGCAAGAGTTGTCGGCGCGATAATAGAACTACCAATTCCCTGTACTGCACGCATAATAATCACCATTTTAGCTGATTGCGATAGACCAATCGCTAAAGAACTAAATCCAAAAATCAGTAATCCTATCAAAAAAATACGTTTCCTTCCTAACAGATCGGAAAGGCGCCCGCTTAATAGCAAAAATCCTCCAAAAGTAAGTGTATATGCACTCGATACCCATGAAAGTGCTGTAGCAGATAACCCTAAACTTTCACCTATCTGCACAGAACTTGTAAAAATGATTGAATTATCCATTAATATCAAAAAATAAGATAATAATGTAATTGGTAAAATGACACCAAATTTTTCTCTATTCAAATTTTCTAACTTCTTTCTATTTCTTTAATTGATTATTTCTAACCAAGTATCAATTTCCTTGATACTTTTTTTAATTTTTGCTTATCATTTTAGGTAAAGTCAATAATAATGAGACTTATGAATATTATCAAAAGTATGAAATTCGTTTTTTAAATACCTCAATCACTCTCTTAACATATTATTTCCCCATAAAAATACTGTAGCATCAACTATCTAATGTTAGGTGCCACAGTAATCACTTTTACTTTACTAAATCGTTAAATCAAAATATTTTTGCTCATTTTTCTGTACCCAACATTCGATTCATAAACCATTCCACTTGTTGGGGTGCATCGTGGTCAAAGAACGCAGATTCTTTCATATCTAAAGCTGCAATTTTCTCAAGATCTGCTTTTGAAAGCTCAAAATCAAAAATATCAATGTTTTCAGCCATTCGTTCAGGACGAACTGATTTTGCTAAAGCAACAATCCCTCGTTGCATCAACCAACGTAGCACAACTTGGCCCACGGTTTTGCCATATTGCTGACCGATTTCTGCTAATACAGGATTGGTAAACAAGTCA
Organism: Enterococcus sp. DIV0660C; assembly: GCF_017316125.1. GTDB lineage: Bacteria > Bacillota > Bacilli > Lactobacillales > Enterococcaceae > Enterococcus_B. Next base: position 10,079 of record NZ_JAFLWA010000058.1, read on the forward strand.
TGGCGACCTTCGGCAAAAGGAGCCCAGGCTTCCACTTGTACGTCATATTTTTCATGCCATTCTTGATCTTCAACGCGTTGATTCCAAGGATTTACTTCGATTTGATTGATTTGAGGTTTCACTTCATTCAAGCCAACAAACTCAATCATCTTAGCTGATTTGAAATTTGAAATCCCAATGGCACGTAATTTCCCTGCTTTTTGGGCAGCAACCATTGATCGCCATGCACCATAAATATCTCCGTATGGTTGGTGAATGAGATAAAGATCCAGATAATCCAACTCCATTACTTTAAGAGAATGTTCAATTGTTTCTGCAGCTTTTTCTTCTGGTGCTTGAAGAATAAATAATTTAGAAGTAACAAAAAGTTCTTCTCGAGTGACTAAGCCTTCATTGATAGCTTGCTTGATTCCTTCACCTGTTTCTTTTTCATTTCCGTAAATAGAAGCTGTATCGATCAGACGGTAGCCTGCTTTAATTGCTTGATAGACTGCTTCAGCGGTTTCCTCCAATGGAATTTGATAAACACCGAATCCTAATTGAGGCATTTTTACACCATTGTTCAAAGTAATTGTTTGCATCTTGTTTTCCTCCTCTAATTTCTTTACATGTTCTATCCTAAACCTTGGAGTTAAGTTCATAGCAAGAAAAAGATTTTATTTTTTTCGTTCCCACAGTTTTTCAACTTTATCAGGTCCCATTTCACCTGCTTTAAATTTTGCAATGTGGTCATCATACGTTTCTATTTTATAAACAAGTAAGTCTCTTACTTCTTTCATTTCCGCTAATTTCTTGTCTAATTCTTCTAATTGGTCAGACAAAATCTGCTTCTGAGCTTTTTCTACATTTTGCGTTTCACGTAATTGAGCCAGTTGAGCGAATTCAATGAGCGATTCGATCGATAACCCCGCATTTCGTAAATTCTTTGCCAGATAAATCCAATTAAGATCATTTGTAGTATACTCTCGATACCCGCTCTTGTTACGGCGAACTGGTGGTATGACACCGACACGTTCATAATAGCGTAGTGTATCTACACTCAAATCAAACATTTCAGCTGCTTTTTTTATATTCATTAAAATTAACCTCCACATCTTTTTATATAAATATCATAAACCCTAAAGTGAACTCTAAGGCAAGCTATTGTAAAAAAGTTTAAAATCTCGATTTGTTTTTGTTACTATTCAAAACTAAAATAGAATCATATCAGACGTATCTTTTATCTCGAAATAATTGTTCATAAAATCAGGCGTTTCTGGACACTTCATTTTTTTACCTTAAATTTAAATTTTTCTATACTTTTAGTGTACACAAACCCATAACAAAATCTATGTTCATTTATACCGTTGGTATAAAGTTATGTTACAATGAAATTAATGAAGGAGTGATTTTTTTGAAAATAGGATACGCCCGAGTATCTACTGGTTTACAAAATTTGGATTTACAAGAAGACAGCCTAAATAAATTTGGTTGTGAAAAAATTTTTACTGATCATATGAGTGGGGCAAAAAGTAATCGACCAGG
>NZ_JAFLWA010000059.1 GCF_017316125.1 Enterococcus sp. DIV0660C
TCAGTTGTGATCTATGGTAAAGATTACAAACAGTTAGCAGAAAAAGAAGTGCCAATCGAAAAAGCGAAAGTACCAGTAGAAATTACAAGTGTTGATCCATACAAAGAAGGAATCAGCCAATTTGTGACTGGAACATACACAGGTGACGATGCCGCATATATGCGATTGGTAGTCAATGGCGAAAAGAAAGCCTTAGTATCAATGAACAATTTACCAGAAGGAACCTTCAAATATTATATGAGTGGATTAAAAGCAACAGATAAAGCGTCAGTTGTGATCTATGGTAGTGATTATAAGCAAGTAGCGGAACAACAAGTCTCTATTGAAAGTAAAAAAAAAAGCTAGAAATTTTTACACTTGAAGAACCTACTAATACATTAAATGCGGGAATCAAAATGGGAAATAATCATGATCGTCAAGATTTGGGCATTCAAATCGAGAAGGGATCAAAGATAAAAATTAAACAAGTTAATCCCAATTTTAAAGCAAATTTAAAACTCCGCCTGTTAAATGATGATTCACATACAGAATCATCAGTGGAATTTTCAAAAAATGAGGTATCTTTAACTGCTAGTGCGTTATCAGTTCCTTTTATCGAGACTCCTTATACTCAAAAAAATAAGGAGACGCCAATTGTTGAATTTACTGTAGAAGGAACAAAAAGAGAATTACCCAAATATCAAAAAAATACTACAAAAAGTTCTTTTATAAACAAATGGAATCATGAAAAAGGATTTGCCTTAGTACAAGGCAAGAGATTCCAAACCTTATTTCCAGAAATAAACAAAAATCAAGTACAAGCTGCCGATTTAAATAATGTTATTCAAATGTATGATGAAAACATTATTGGTTATTACAATCAATTAATCGGTTTATCAGATAGTGCACAAGATCCCATTAATCGCTCCTCAACTCGGCGCTTTTTCTACAAAGCAGACAAACATGGTGCAGGTGGTCTATATTATGGAGAATGGTGGGCAGCACAATCAGATAAGTCAGCTGATGCTTGGCTAGAAGATGGTTGGGGTGCGTTACATGAAACGGGTCATGGTTATCAAGGAAATTTCATGAGTAAAGGAATGAACACTGGCGAAGTATGGAACAATATTTATGGTGTGATTTATACTTACAAAAAATTTGGAAGAGATGTAGCTGATAAAAATACATGGTTATATGATTATGGAAAAAAGAATGAAATAGAAATGCGTATTAAACATCTTATAGATAAAAATACAATGAACTATAATCAACAAGGATTAAGAGATCAGTTAATTATTTTATCTAATTTGATTGATAAATCTGGTAATGAAGGGTTTAAAAACTTTTATGTAAAGTATCGCGAATTAGCTTCTCAATCAGGATATAATCCGGATCATTATCTATTACCAGATTTATTTGTAAAATATTTAGGAGAGCCAAAAAAATACGATTTTTCTGCTGTATTAAGTGCATGGAAGATGAATGTGAAAGAAGAATCGAAAAAATTTGCAGAGAAAAATGGGTATCAAATGGTTTCACATTTAGCACAAGTAGTTCCTGATCAAGAGTTACAGAGTGCTATCGATCTATTCACTAAACATAATCGTTTAAGTTCTGTTTTATCATTAGTTACCAATCAAGAATTAGATAGTCTAGGTCTAACAAGTGATATCAAATTACAGTTTCCTGATATAGAATTGTTTGAAGGGACGACATTAAAAATTTATAGAGATCATCAATTGTATCGTGAAATTCCTTTAAATAAAGAAAGTGTAACAATTGAAAACATGCCTAACGGCGTATATTCTTTAGAATTAGATACGAATGTTGGCTATATCTCTCAACCTTATTTGTTTGTGAAGGACAATCAAACGATAAACATCTCATTAGTAAATTATGTAAAAGAAGCAGCACAAGCTGTACAATCGTTATATCAAGAAAATACAGATAAAATTAAACCAGAAGTCATGCAAAAAGATATTGATTTCGCGAAAAAATATGTACTGGCTTTACCTGAAAGTAAAGAAAAAGACAAGCTACTTTTAAAAATAAAAGGAGCTTTCGATCAATTACAAGAAATTACCTTTGGAGGACTCGGTAATTGGCTTTTTGCAACACTAGACGTTTCGAATGGTCAAGCAGTTATACGTATTTCCAAAGGTACACCACATTCGTATTTCAATTATCCTTATGCAAGTATTCAGATTAATAGAGGGAACGAACAGGTCTACTTTAAAGAGTTTGTAGGAGATCGTTATATGGAAAAAAATGAAGAAAAAATCATTTCGTTAAAAGACGGCGATATTGTAACATTGATGCATCAAGAATATCGTAACAATAATCGATTCTTTTCTAATCATCCTGATTTATTAGAAAAAAATCAAGAAACTGTTCGTTTTGAAGTGAAAAACGGGCAGTTGGTATTGTTAAAATAGTTATAGGATAGTCAGTTGAAAAATAGTGACTTAATTTGACTAAAAGTTGTTGATTGTTCTAATGTACCTGTCGTTTTTAATAGTAGCGATTACTCTAGTAGCAAAGCGTAATGTCTTTTTGTAGAATGTTTCAGTTTTTAATATGATATAAAACATTTCTAACGATACGTTATCTAAAGGTGTTTCTTTACAGGGCATACTTTGGATAACGTTTTTTATTTAGTTAGACTGCACTATCATTTATTGTTGAAAGATAAAGGAATCCTATTTGACGAAAGAAAAAATATAGTGTTTAATGACAAAAGGTTGTTTGCGTAGGCATTACATAGAACGACATAAAAAATAAAGGGGGTGATGATGAGATGCACAATAACGTATCTTATTTAAAAGAGTTGGGTTTGAACAAGTAACGACATACTTTGTTGAAACAACTTTTTTCTTCAAAGTATGACTTTTGAAAGAAGAAAGGACTCTTAAAATGAAACCAACAATCCAACCATATCAATATTATTTTATTCAACGTGAAGTAGATCAATTACTTAATGCTTATTCCTCTGTGAATGATCCGAAAACGGTTCAGACAGTTCAAGCATTAGCAGCTGAAAAAATTCATTCTGTCATTCAGAAAGAATTACCTGAAATTACCGATTTTTTGGCAATTGTAATGGACGTCACGCTCACACGGGCAAAAGCAGAGCGTGTCATGGAAGAACTAAAAACTTATGTCATACCTTTTGAACAACCTTCGAAGCAGCAAGTGGACAAAATTTTTCGGAAAGTGAAAAAGCTGAAACAACCAAACTGGTCAGCTTACGATCTTAGAGAGCATACTTATGTAGGATTCAATGATGCTGGGAGTCAAAGAAAGTATTTGCTTTATTATGATGAAGGAAAACTCCAAGGAGACTATGGTAGTCTATCACCAACCATTACGAAAGGGATTTGTGCTATTTGCCAGAAGACATCGAATGTTTCACTCTTTCTTTCTACGACAAAATCAGGCTCAGATGGTACTTATACGAAAAAGGGCAATTATATTTGTCATGATAGTGATACATGTAATCACCAGTTAGTGCAACTTGAGCCATTTTATGAATTCGTCCATCGCGTGAAAAAAGAACGATAGTTGATTGTAATTTTCAGAAAATCATGCTATATTTTTAGATGAAGTGAATAGGTGATGGTGTTCGCCTTTAAACGTTTATTAATAAACTAATGACGCCTACTAAAAAAAGGGATTAGTGTCCTCTTTTTTAGTAGGTGTCTTTTTTTAGGAGGAATTTTAATGGGGAAACAAACAACGAATATATTCAGAATAGGAGGCTATATGCTGAAATGGTTGCTGATTACTGCTATTTTAGGTGTGATCATGGGTAGTCTTTCAGCCTTTTTCCTAAATAGTTTAACGTTTGTAACTAATTTGCGCTTGACCCATACGTGGCTATTCTTTCTTTTGCCTGTAAGTGGTGCTGTTTTTGCTTATTTATATACAAATTATGGTGGGAATTCAAGTCGTGGGAATAATCTAGTTATCGATCAAGGAAATGGTGGGGAGGAAAGAGTGCCACTGCGTTTGATACCGTTGACTTTGTTTGGAACAATCACGACTCACTTATTTGGTGGTTCAGTTGGTCGTGAAGGAACGGCTGTTCAAATGGGGGGAGCCTTAGCAGATAACTTGTCGCTTGTATTTAAATTGGATCAATTGGAACGAGAAATCTTGATTATCAGTGGGATCAGTGCAGGATTTAGTTCTGTTTTTGGAACACCTTTGGCTGGAACTTTATTTGGATTAGAGGTCTTAGCGATTGGTAAAGTAAGAACAGAAGCTTTATTTCCAAGCTTCTTTGCCGCTATTTTTGCAAATCTCATGACAGAAAGTTTTGGAGTCACTCACACACATTATCCAATGGGAGAAATTCCTGCATGGAGTGGTCGTTTGTTTGTCAAATTAATGTTGGCAGGAATCATCTTTGGAATTTGTGGCTGGGTTTTTAGTCGTTCAATCGTCTTTTTGAAGAAAGTTTATGCCCATTGGTTTACCAATCCTGTTTTACGAAATTTTATGGGTGGAGCAATTGTTGTTCTGGTAGCTGTTGTCTTACAAACACAACGTTATCTTGGTTTAAGCTTACCTTTACTGCAAGATGCTTTTAATGGCAATGCGCATCCATTTGACTTTTTAGGAAAACTTGGCTTTACGATTCTATCGTTAGGTGCTGGATTCCAAGGTGGAGAAGTGACGCCTCTTTTTGAAATTGGTGCAACATTAGGTGCAAGTTTGGCACCAATCTTACACATGTCCGTCCCATTTCTAGCTGGGCTTGGCTTCATTGGTGTGTTTTCTGGTGCGACGAATACACCAATAGCTTGTTTTATTATGGGAATCGAATTGTTTGGTAGTGAAGCCGCTGTGTATTTCTTTTTGATATGTTTAGTCAGCTTTATGTGTTCTGGAAACAATGGGATTTATTCTGCTCAACAAATTACTGTAAAAAAAGGGGTTTTCTTTACCCCATTACTTGAATCGTTTCGCAACAGGCATAAATAAAAAGCAAGTCTA
>NZ_JAFLWA010000006.1 GCF_017316125.1 Enterococcus sp. DIV0660C
GGTAGTATGTTATGTTTTTTGTGCATCGAAGGTATAAAATCATGTGGTTGAACAGTACTTCTTTATCACAGATGAAAGAATAAAAAATCCTGAGTTTATGATTTCAAGTGATCGTTTGTTTCTTTTTGTCTACATGTAATTTTTAGCGAACAATCAATAAAAAAGTTTCAAAACAGATTGTTTGTCACTTATTGACTGGAAGCGTAACATGTTGTTTGTAAGCGCTATACTTTTGAAAGTGGTGATTGAATTGGAAAAGATTTATCAAGCGAGCACAGCAGAAGGTGCAATCGATTTTATTAATATGTATGACCTTGAAGAAGCAGCTAAAGAAATGATACCTCAAGGTGGTTATGGATATATTAGCAGTGGTGCAGGGGATATTTTTACTTATCAAGAAAATGAAAAGGCTTTTAATCATAAATTGATCATTCCTCACGTATTACGAGATGTTGAATTACCAGATACTACTACAAAATTTGGAAATGAAACATTAACTGCGCCAATCATTATGGCACCAGTAGCAGCGCATGGATTGGCTAATGTTGCTGCTGAAAGAGCTTCTGCTAAAGGAGTTGCACGTTTTGGTACGATTTATACGGCAAGTTCGTATGCGTCTTGTACACTAGAAGAGATTCGGGAAGCAGGTGGAGAAGAAGCGCCTCAATGGTTTCAGTTTTATATGAGTAAAGATGATGGTATTAATTGTGATATTTTGGATATGGCAAAACGTAATGGGGCCAAAGCAATCGTTTTGACCGCTGATGCAACTGTTGGTGGTAATCGGGAAACCGATCGCCGGAATGGCTTTACTTTTCCATTAGCGATGCCAATCGTTCAAGCTTATCAATCAGGTATTGGCCAAACGATGGACGCTGTGTATGGTTCTTCAAAACAAAAATTGAGTCCTAAAGATGTGGAATTTATCACAAGCTATTCTGATTTACCAGTCTATGTTAAAGGCGTGCAATCAGAAGAAGACGTCGCTCGAGCACTTGATGCAGGTGCATCAGGTATTTGGGTATCAAATCATGGTGGGCGTCAGTTAGACGGTGGTCCGGCTGCTTTTGATTCTCTTCAATATGTTGCTGAGGCAGTAGCGGGAAGAGTTCCTATTGTTTTTGATAGCGGTGTGCGGCGCGGCCAACATGTGTTTAAAGCAATTGCTTCTGGAGCTGATCTAGTGGCAATCGGTCGCCCCGTTATCTATGGATTATCTTTAGGTGGAGCAACTGGTGTACAACAAGTCTTCGATTTCTTTAAAAAAGAGCTGGAAATGGTGATGCAGCTAGCCGGTACACAAACAGTTGAAGAGATTAAAAAAGTCGCATTAAGAGAAAATCGCTATCTATAAATCGAATCGATCGCAAGTAAAATAGCTTGTTATCAGTTGCTCTTGCTCCTTTTTATCTTATCAATCATAGATTAAAAAATAGAAAAATGACTGATCGGACTGTAAACATAACCTCAATTAGGCTGTAGTTTACAGTTTTTTTAAATGGGATAAAAAACTATAAAAAGGTAGCGCCGTTGTACGGTGATGATAATGATCACATTTAAAATACTGGCGTTATAATATTTTATACTAAAGTCTCACAAATGTTTTCAACAAAATGAAGACATTTGTGGGACTTTATGTATTGTGTGTATTTTTTTCGAATTTAGTTAGGAAGCAGTTATAAAATATTGTTTTGTTAATGAGATGTTCCGGTTATTATTCTTTCTATTTTGGCTGAAACTTGTATTTTTACGATTTGATACTAGAATTTTTATTTATATCCTCTTAAAACTATTAATTATAAGGATGCCCGAACAGTTAATTATATTCCGCTTTGTTCTTAGGTAAAATGACCAATGATTCCTAAAGAAAAGTACTATTCTATTAAAAAACTAACGGGTAACATAGCCATTTATGACCTAGAAACTTAAGCCTAATGTTCATGTAATTCGTCCAGCTGATGGTAATGAAACCAGAACTGCGTAGAAAGTGGCGCAAAAGAATCTGGAAGTTAGGCTGGACAATCATTACGCTGCCATCTATCCAACTTTCTGAAAAATGTTAGTTTTTCGGAAAGTTGAACGGGAGTTATTATGAGAATACAAGCCATATTAGATAATTACAGTATTTAGGCAATTTTGATGTTGATTCACTATAGATCAACTGCACGTACTAAGTTTATTAAAAAATTTCAACGCTGGTTGTTTAACCCAAGGATCAAACATACCGTAGCCAAATCTGATGATTAATAGCTTACTAACAAACAGATCCATTTTTTAGCTCACTAAGCGATGCTTCTGAAAGTGATTTAAATAAATCAGGATCACACTTATTCAGCTACAACCATGTTTCATTTCATGAACAATTCACTAATTGCTATGAATTACTCAATCAACCTCTTTTCATTCGTTTACATAATAAATCATCTTTCCAAAAAGATGTGTTTTTTTAGAAAATTAAATAACATTACAAAAATACAAACAACCCCTTTTTAAACTATAATAAAAGCGATTAACAAACATTTTTTTAAAATTAAATAACTTATATTTGACAAATCGGTATATACCAATTATAATAGTGATATGGAATTACTCCCCTACCCCATAATTTTTAAGGATGGTGATTGGAATGTTAAAAGAAAAAGCATTAGAAAAAATAGATGAATTATTAACTGAAATGCCCCCTTTCATTCGTGATTTCGTTGAAACTAAAACAGCGGATGAATATTCCCCAAATACAATACTTGAGTATTTGAAAAACTATCATCAGTTCTTCAGCTGGTTGATCGTTTCAAAAAGTATTCCTGAAAAATCAATCGTAGAGATATCGGCAGAATCATTAGATGCCCTACAGATGCGGATTGCTACGCAATATAAAGCCTACCTTCTTAGCAGAAAAAAACAAAATTCGAAACAGATCAATAAGGACGGCTCTCCAAAGGAATCCACTGCAACTTTATCAAAAGTAACAATCCAGCGAAATATCACTGCATTAAAGGTTTTATTTAAGTATCTATCGGAAAGTCACAATAATGTAATCGGCAAACCTTACCTGTCTCACAATATTATGCAGGAAATATCAAACGTGACTGAAAGACAAACACTTCAAGCTAGAGCAGATTTACTAGAAGACAAGTTGTTTCTCGGCAATGAAACTGAAGAGTATTTGAACTATATTAATGATGTTTATCCTAGTACTCTCTCACCGCAAGCGATGAAGTACTATAAACGGGACCGAGAAAGAGACCTTGCAATTAATGCGTTGATGTTAGGTAGCGGTCTCCGATTATCCGAAGTAGTCAACTTGAATGTTGATGATATTAGTTTTGAACAAAATCGAGTTTCAGTCGTCCGTAAAGGTGACAAAAAAGACTCAGTTAGGATCGCATCTTTTGCAATGGAATACTTAGCAAATTATCTAACTATTAGGGATTCACGTTATCACCCAGATAAATACGAAACAGCATTCTTCGTCTCGATTAGCAAAGGTATCGCTAAAAGAATTACGGGATCAGCAATCGAAAAAATGGTGGAGAAATACTCTTCTGGATTTAAAGTACGTGTAACGCCGCATAAGCTTCGCCACACGCTTGCTACAAGATTATATAAGCAATCTGGAGGAGATCTGATCCTAACTGCTCAGCAACTAGGACACAGTTCAACACTTACGACGAACTTGTATGTCCACGTGGAAAACAATACAACCACAGATGCATTGAATTCTTTATAAAGCTCAACAAGGCATAAGTAAAAAGTTTAAAAAGAAAAAATAGAGCTACCACAATACTTCTGTTGTGGTAGCTCTTATCATTCAAGTAACTATGCTTTATTTTTAATGCTTGTGTTTGCTTACTAGATCGATAGTTTAATCGTTCGATCACTTCAACAATTTTTTCTTTGGTTTCTTTCGACATGTTTCCGTAATTATTGTTTAAAAATCGAGAGAGAGTTGTATTAGAAACACCTGCCTCTTCGACAATCACTTTGATTGTAATTTTTTTCATCATTTTTCTCCAACTATCTTTTTTATTATTGTATCGAATTTTAAGGTAATTGGAAATGCAGCGTCTCGGATACTTCTCAGATAGAAAATAAATGGGGAAAAATTTCAACTACTAAAAAACCCTCCCATTAAAAGACGTATTTATCCATGAAAAGGAAATTAAGAATAGAAGAATAGATAGAGAGTTCAAGTTGTGATAAAATATTATTGCATACGCAATAATATAAGCGTTCAGAAAGAAGGTTGTTTATGAAACTTAATACTTATGTCTACCCTCACCCAGTTAATTATTTTATTATTGAAACTTTAGGCATGACCGTGGAACAATTTGCTGAACTTCATAATCTCAAACAATCAACCATTGCTTCATGGGTCACGAGAGAAAAAAGTGTCGAAAGTCTGCCCGCTTCTTTCATTTATTCCTTATCATTATCTGCAGGGAAAGATATGTCAGCCGTTTATAATGATTTACTAGATATCCAAACAAAAAAGTGGACTTCTATCCAAGGAAAACAACGCAAAAAAGAGCGATTAGATGTCTAGTCGCTCTTTTTATACTACTTGCTTATTAGTGATTGATACTTACGTTTGATATGTTATTGATTGTTTTTTATGATCGATATTTCAATATCAAATAGAGGAGTGATTTAATTATGAAAAACAAGATAGAAAATGCTGAATTACAACAAGTTACAGACGGTGGAACGTTGCAAAGTCGAGGCAGTTACCTATTAACCGATGGCTCATTGCAGAGTTTTAGATTCAATTATCTAGAAATATTAAGCAAGATCCCTCACAGTTAATTACTACTGAGAGTGAAAAAGAAGAAATCAAGTATTTATTGGCACCTGATTTTACAGAAGACGATCAACAAACTGAACAAAATGGTTTATTCCAAACCTATACGAAAGAAATAAATGATGTCTCGATCCAAATCGACAAGGAAAACAAGAAAACAACGATTCAAAGTGATCAGTATAAAAAATTCTTTTGGGTAGACGATCAAGATAACCGCCTCATGGATGCCAATCAAGTAGAATATAGTTTTAGTAAAGAATAATATTTCTAAAACTCGTAACAAAGGCGCATGGGATATGGATCTGTTTATTTAATTGATGTATTTCCTCTTATTTTACATAATCGCTACGATAAGTATCCGTACTATCAAGCCAATTTTACCTTAACTTTGTGAAATTCTAATTTCTAAAAATGACTTGCTTGTTATATTTACGGTATTTTTTAAGCACATTTCATGGATAAGTACCCACTCAAACAACCGAAACTGCCTTAAAATCACTATTTATTAATTGTTTAAACAAATATCTGTCTTTAAACTCATACAATATGGTTAATATTCTGGAACACAATGCAAACCAAAGGCTCCCGACACTTTAAACAATATATTTGATATCAGCAAAGACATTGCGTATCTTGAAATTTTAGCAATGTATAAACTATTAACGAAGTTTGTCTTCCAATCTTCAAAATCTACAGATCATTGAATAAATGGTCTATTAACGGCAAGGGCATTTTCACTCGTAATAGAGCCATAGGGTGCTTGTTTACCAGTTACTTTTTTAATAGCATCATTGGTACTTTGGTTTTCATGATCATAAAGTATGATTTCCAATCTCATGACCTTCTTCTGAGGCTTGTTTAGCGATTTGAGAATATTTTTCTGTATTTTTTCCGAATAGAAAAAATGTAACATGCACATCTTTAGACTTTATAATTTCAAAAAGTTGTGGTGTAGTCGATTGTCTAGGTCCATCATCAAAACTAATTGCTACACTTTTATTAGCTTCATCACTTGAATCATCATTAGCCATTGAATTTGAAAAAATATTTTATAATTGTTTGTTTTCATGATACAGATAACAGATTCGTAGTATAAATAAAAAACGGTCTTATTCTTTAGAATAAGACCGTTTCTGGATCAACCAATTGTGATTGACTTAAACTATGATCTAAACATAATTCAAAATGTAAATGGCTACCTGTGCTATTTCCTGTCGAGCCAACATAACCAATGATCTGACCTTGTTTTACTTTGTCACCAACCTTGACTTGATATTCTTGTTGGTGCGCGTATAAAGCCGTTGTACCATCTTCATGCTCAATAGCTACATAATTCCCCCATGATGGGTGAAACTCTGCTTTAATGACCGTTCCTGCTTTGCTGGCATAGATTGGCTCGCCTTGTGCTGCTGCCAAATCTAATCCTCTATGAAATTCTCCCCCACGAGTACCAAATGGACTAGAAATCGTATAGTTTTTCACTGGTACAATATAGCCTTCTTTACTTAATTGTGGTCCTGCGACTTCCTTGTCGTAGTCCGTTAAATGGTAGGTCTCGATCAAACCATTTAATTTTTGATCGTATTTCGTATCAGTTGCATATCTGCCAGTTAAGAATTTGGTTGCTTCTTGATAAGTTTTTGCGTTTGTTTTCCATACACCACTATAAAATTGACTATTACCAGTCAAACCTTCTTTAAGCAACTGTGCATAATCATTTAAACTATCTTCATAGTTTTCATACTGTCTAAAAGTGGCTTGTGTGTTGTAAAGAGTGCCGTTACCTAAATCCTCTTGTGTAGCAAAAGAAACACTTTTTCCGTTATGCGTACCTTTTATTCCAAATAAATTGTAGTTCGGTGCTTGTGCTAACTGACTTTGGCCGCTAGCTGATTCCAAAATGGCTTGCGCAATTATGACAGAAGCGTATAAATCGTTTTCCTGTCCTACTTTGCGAGCAGATTCGCCGATTTTTCGGACAAAGCTTTCTACGGACTCATCTTTTTCAAAATGAATGTTTCCTTCAGCCGTTTCTTTGCTTGAAGGAACTAATTCTTGAATAGGCGCAGTTGGCGTTTGGTGATATGGTTTTGACTCGCTTTCTGCTGGGTTAGCTTGCTGCTCTTCATTTGGTGTTTTTACTTGATTGTTTGAAGGTTCAGTTGTTGACTGAGTCTGTGATTCATTCGTAGAACTACCAGTATTCGGCTTTTCTGGTTTTGATTCACTTGGCTTTGTTTCGCTAGGTTTGGTTTCATCTGGTTTAGACTCACTACTGGATTCCGTTGTACTCGTTGAATCTGTTGTACTATCTGTAGGCTTTTCAGCCGATTCTGTTGTAGACGTCGTATCCTCAGGTGTACTTTGATCTGTACTACTTTCTGTGGAATCAGTCGTTGTGTGCGTAGTAGACGTTCCTGTTTGTTCATCACTACTTGAAGTAGATTCTTCAGACTGATTATTCATCGTGCTAGATTGACTGGCTGGTATTGAAAGCTGTTCATCTGCTAATACCTGTAACGGTGTTGTCAATAGCATTTGAGAAAGAAGAACAGCAGAAGCTATTTTTGAAATATGTTTTTTTTTCACTTTTTTCTTTCCTTCCTTTATTGCATTTAAGTTACTTTTTTTGTAAAAATCTATCTAAGCTTTATCTCTTATTCAAATATGTCAGTAGAATAGATAGCTTTTTTTTCTGTGAAGTGTCTATTTTACTAGGATAATTTTTGCTTTTACTTCCCTTATCTTCACCATTGGTATAAATATTGATCTGTTTCACATTTCAAAGACTTGATATTAATAGTAATCATAGAACTCAGATTATATAATAG
>NZ_JAFLWA010000060.1 GCF_017316125.1 Enterococcus sp. DIV0660C
TTCCTTGTCTCGTTTTTTATTTTTAATTTATTAAATAGTGAGAAAACAAGAGTTTAAAAAATGTTTTTTCTCAATACAAGCATTTTCCTCATACGATTATTAATGCCTTTTTAAAAACTAGAGACTTCTTCTACAGCTTTCTTTTTCCGTTTATTGACGAAATAAAGGAAGGTACAAATCAATGGGATGATTCCAGAAATAATGTATAGTCCTCTGAATGAAGTGAATGATTTCAAGGTACCCATAATATAAGGACCGACGCCTAATCCCAAATCTAATCCGATGAAGTAAGTAGATAATGCAATACTGATTCGATGTTCACGAACGATTTTTAAACAAACTGCTTGTCCGTTAGACATAAACGTTCCATAACCAAGTCCGACGAAGGCTCCTGCAAGAAGCAACATGAAACTATTCGTTGTTGCACTAAGTAAAAATAAACCAGCAGTTAAGAAAAGATAACTAGGGTACATAACATATTGCTCACCTTTCGCATCAAAAATGCGACCTGTCAACGGGCGAGTAAAGGTGATCACCAAGGCATAGACAACAAAGAAGAATGAACCAGCGCTAACTAGATGGATCACTTGTGTATAAGAAGATAAAAAGGACAAGACACTAGAGTAAGACAAGCCCATCAAAAAGGCAATTCCTGTAATAAACAACGCCTTTTTCTCGATGAAGCTATCAACTGTCCATGAAGTCAATTGTTCTTTTTGCTCAGTTGACAACACAATATTTTTGACTGGGAAGAAGAGACAAGCGATAGTGACTAAGAAAACCAAGATAATCGTGAACCAAATAATGAAATGAAAATCAGTCATATTCAACAAGATCATTCCTAAAAATGGTCCAATTGCAGCGGCCAAGCTAGTGCTTAAACCATAATAATTGATTCCTTCCCCTTTTTTGTCCATTGGAATATAGGCCGTCACAATTGCGTTTGTTGCAGTTGATACTGTTCCATAACCAAAACCATTTAAAAAACGAACAAGGTAAAGAATTCCGATGGAAGGCATGTAAAGATAAGCGATGGTAGTCAACAGATAAAAAATTGCACCACCTTGTAAAGTCATTTTCCGGCCAATCAATTCAAGTTGTTTCCCCATCAATAAACGAGCAAGCAAAGTACCAATGATATAAATACCAGAAGCAAATCCAGCTTGGCTTAAGCTAGCGTGTAAGCTGTCCTGAGCGATAACTGCGATAATGACCATCAATAAATAATAAACGAGATAAACAATAAAGTTAATAAGTGTAATACCAATAAAATGTTTGTTGAATAATTTGTCTTCCATTTGTTTTGCTAATTCCCCTTAATGTACATATGAATATGCTTTTAATTTTTCGATTTGAACTTCAACATCGTGATAATTCGATGGATAGCGATCCACAAGTTGTTGGATAAATAAATCACGTGTTTCCATAAATAATTGTAAGAATTCTTGACATTCTTCATCTGGTGTTTCTTCGACAGATTTAATCAACTCAATTGAGTTTTGATAAGCATCATTTAGGAAAACTAACGAAGCTTTCATATCAAATCTTGTGCGGTAAGCTGTTTCTAATCGGTTAATAATAGTGTTCATCCAAAATTGCATTTTTTTTGACCTCGATTCAGTAATTTTTTTTACATACGGAGTATAGCGAAGAAAAAAAATGAAGAAAATGAACTTGGTTATACAAAAAGGTACTTAACAAATGTTACTATCATTAGTAAAATACCTATGAACTTTAAAAATCTTGGAAATCTTGTATTATTTTTTTAGATAAATGTTTGGATGGGGGAGCATGATTGGATAACAGAGCACTAGCGGAGTATGTAACGAGTAAAAATATTCCAATTATACGAAAGGGGTATCACAAGTATTTAACGTTTGAAGGTGTCGAAGATTGTTACACTTATATCTTAAAAGAGGGAATCGTTAAAGCGAGCGTGATCTCCAATGACGGAAGAGAGTTCAATCTAAGATATGTCAATGATTTAGAAGTGGTATCTCTAATTAAAGATGAATATTCACAATTTATTGATTCACCGTACAATATTCGAGTTGAATCAGAGTATGCGGAATTTTATCGTGTGAATCGGGTGAAGTTTTGGGAGGACATCAACAATAATCCTGATTTGCAGCATCATGTAAAAGAATTTTATCGTTTTCGCTTATTGAGTGTCATGAAAAAAATGCAACAAATGCTACTAAATGGGAAATTGGGCGCAGTTTGTACACAATTATATGAATTGTATGACATGTTTGGTGTGCGAACACCGGAAGGATTATTGATTGATTTTCCAATTACGAATGAAGAAATTGCTAAGTTTTGTGGTATTTCAACGGCAAGTAGTGTTAGTCGTATTTTGAAACAATTAAAAGATAAGGGTATCATTGCGGTTCAGGATCATCATCTGATCATTACGAATATGGAACTGCTGGAAGATAATATTATTTTTTAAAAAGGTTGTGATTCCAAGCGTTTAACTCCGAATAGATAGCGAGCAAGCATTCAAAATAGTTTTTCATGTTTTGAAATGAATGTAAGCTATATCGAGGAGATGCTTGGAGAACACCGAGGGAAAGGTTGTGCCACAACTCATTTAGTTTCAAGCAATAATACTCTAAAAATCACTATTTAAATTGTTGTTAGGAACATATCCTAGTTTATACAACAATAAAAAGGGGAAGA
>NZ_JAFLWA010000061.1 GCF_017316125.1 Enterococcus sp. DIV0660C
TCGACTCCTCTTGGGCGCGTAGTCTTTTTATTTTTTCGGGAAGTAGCTCAGCTTGGTAGAGCACTTGGTTTGGGACCAAGGGGTCGCAGGTTCGAATCCTGTCTTCCCGATTTTTTTATTGATTTTTTGTTGAATTCGTTTTATAATTTTTATAAATTGAATATGCGCCCATAGCTCAACTGGATAGAGTGTTTGACTACGGATCAAAAGGTTAGGGGTTCGACTCCTCTTGGGCGCGTTAATACGGAATAGTTTATTCCGTATTTTTTTTGGTTTAAAATGGTATTTTATTGAAACTTTTATTAACTAAAGGCATTCTCCTTTCATTCTTTGTTTAAATTAGCTATAATTAAGGTCAATATTAGTCAAAGGGAATGAAGAAGATGGCACATCAAAATACCTCGGATTTAATTGAGTCATATATAAAAAAAATTTTAGAAGAAAATGAAATGATTGAGATTCGAAGGATTGAAATGGCAGACCTCTTTAACTGCGTTCCTTCGCAAATAAATTATGTTATAAACACTCGCTTTACTATTCAACGCGGTTATTTAGTAGAAAGTAAACGCGGCGGTGGTGGCTATATTAGAATTGCAAAAGTTCGAATTTCTGACAAGAGACATATGTTAGACCAAATTAATCAGCTATTTGATGAAACAATCAGTGAAAAAGATTCATTTTCAATTATCCAAAAATTATATGAGGATAAAATGATTACAAAAAAAGAAGGAAATTTAATGCTTAGTGCTATTGCAAAAAGCACTCTAAATTACAGTGACCTGGAAGGGCATATTCGTGCTAGAATTCTACGAGCTTTTTTAGAACGGTTAAGTTATGAAGATGGGAAGTGAAGATTGATGGAAGAACTTTTTAATGAACGGGCCCAAGTAGTCTTGGAAATCGCACAAGATGAAGCAAAAAGATTAAAACACCAATCTGTTAGTTCTGAGCATATTTTATTAGCTTTAGTTTTAGAACCTAATGGAATTGCTGGGAAAGTTTTACGTGAGTTAGGCGTAAATGAAACAGATATTTATGAAGAAATTGAACATTTAATTGGTTATGGTGGCGTAAATAAGTATGTAGAAGGAATTTATCTTCCATACTCACCACGAATGAAACAAGTTTTTGCACTAGCAAATAGCGAAGCAAAAAAAATGAATATTCAAAAAATAGGTACAGAACAAATTTTATCTAGTTTGTTGAAAGATGAGAGTATTATGGCTACACGTATTCTTATTAACTTAGGAGTAGATGTTGCTACTGTTCGTCAAATGCTTAAACGAAAAATGGGCATGAATGAAGGTCTTAAAAATAATGCTAGTCGTCGCAGAAATCCACAAGACAAGCGCCAAACTGTTAAAGGAACACCAACTTTAGACTCGTTAGCTCGCGATTTAACCAAACTAGCTAAAGAAAATAAATTAGATCCTGTTGTAGGTCGTTCAAAAGAAGTAAAAAGAGTAATCCAAGTATTAAGTCGACGAACAAAAAATAATCCAGTCCTTGTTGGGGAACCAGGTGTAGGTAAAACAGCTATCGCCGAAGGATTGGCCCAGAAAATTATTCTAGGTGAAGTACCTGAAGAAATGCGTTCAAAACGTTTGATGATGTTAGATATGGGTTCTTTAGTAGCAGGAACAAAATATCGTGGTGAATTTGAAGATCGTATGAAGAAAGTAATTGATGAAATTTACAATGATGGTCAAGTTATTTTGTTCATTGATGAGTTGCATACACTGATAGGTGCAGGTGGTGCGGAAGGCGCAATTGATGCATCAAATATTTTAAAACCAGCGTTAGCGCGTGGTGAGCTTCAAACAATTGGCGCGACAACTTTAGATGAATACCAAAAATATATTGAAAAAGATTCTGCTTTAGAAAGACGTTTTGCGCGTATTCAAGTCGATGAACCTTCAACTGAAGAAGCAGAAGAAATTTTGCGAGGTCTACGTTCACGTTATGAAGAGCATCATGGTGTAGCAATTACAGACGAAGCTTTGCGTGCCGCCGTTACTCTTTCTGTTCGCTACATCAATTCAAGGCAACTTCCAGATAAGGCAATTGATTTGATTGATGAATCTGCAGCAAAAGTTCGGTTAGATCAAACAAGTGATGTAAGTGAGACTACAGTAGTTAAAGCTGAGATTGAGCGTTTGGTTATTGAGAAAGAAAGAGCCATTCAGAAACAAGATTTTGAAACCGCGGCCCTTTTGCGTAATAAAGAAAAGAAAGCTACACAAAAACTTGAAAAACTTTTATTGATTGAAGAAAAAAATACGAATGGTTATGCTAATCGAGTGACTGATGAAGATGTCGCAACAGTAGTTTCTGAATGGACAGGCGTTCCATTACAGCAACTGGAGAAAAAAGAAAGCGAACGTTTATTAGAATTAGAAGCATTATTACATGAACGAGTAGTAGGACAAGATGAAGCGGTTAAAGCAGTTTCTAGAGCAATCCGTCGTGCACGAAGTGGTTTGAAAGATCCACAACGACCGATTGGTTCATTCATGTTTCTTGGGCCAACAGGTGTCGGGAAAACAGAACTTGCAAAAGCATTATCTGAAGTGATGTTTGGTAGCGAAGAATCATTAATTCGTGTAGATATGTCTGAATTTATGGAAAAATATAGTACTAGTCGTTTGATTGGCTCGCCTCCAGGATATGTTGGTTATGATGAAGGTGGACAATTAACAGAAAAAATTCGTCAAAAACCCTATTCAGTTATCTTGTTAGATGAAGTTGAAAAAGCACATCCAGATGTTTTTAATTTACTATTGCAAGTACTTGATGATGGTCATTTGACAGATTCTAAGGGAAGAAAAGTTGATTTTAGAAATACAATTCTAATTATGACATCGAACATTGGTGCGACACAAATTAGAGAAGAAAAAAATGTCGGATTTAATGTCCAAGATGTAACGAAAGATCATAAAGCAATGCAAAAAAGAATCTTAGAAGAATTAAAGAAAGCTTTTCGCCCCGAATTCTTGAACAGAATTGATGAAACAGTAGTCTTCCACTCTCTGAACAAAGAAGAAATTCGTGAAATTGTTCAAATTATGAGCAAAGCGATTGTAAAACGTTTAGCAGACCAAGACATTGAAGTGAAAATTACCCAAGCAGCGATTGATATCATTGGTAAAGCTGGTTTTGATCCAGAGTACGGTGCTCGTCCAATCCGTCGTGCACTTCAAAAAGAAGTTGAAGATCGATTAAGTGAAGCTTTGCTTAGTGGAGAAATTCATCTAGGTGATCGAGTAACTATTGGTGGTTCAAAAGGAAAAATCACTTTGAATGTTAGAGAACCAAAAATTAAAAAGGAAATCGTTTCTGTCTGAATTTAACTTTGATAAATGGCACAAAAATCAATTTTGATTTTTGTGCCATTTTTTACTGTTTAACTAAAGACCAAAATATATTTTCGAAAATCCAACTTTAAATATAAGGACTATTGGAAAGTTTTTAGACCTATGCTACTATTATGAGGTTGTAGAAGGAGGTAACTATGATCGAAATC
The DNA here is from genome assembly GCF_017316125.1 of Enterococcus sp. DIV0660C. Classification (GTDB taxonomy): domain Bacteria; phylum Bacillota; class Bacilli; order Lactobacillales; family Enterococcaceae; genus Enterococcus_B. The sequence continues at coordinate 3,524 of NZ_JAFLWA010000061.1, forward strand.
ATAACTACTGTTGAATCATTTAATCAAGCAGAAGAATTATTAAACGCTGGAGTTGACACTTTATATTTTGGAGAAGAACAATTCGGTTTACGTTTGCCCGCTTCATTTACTAGAAATGAACAGCGCGAATTAGTTGAATTAGCACATAAATATGGAAAAAAAGCGAATATCGCTGTCAACGGCATTATTCATCCTGAAAAAATGAAGAAAGTGCCAGAATATCTTCAATTTTTAAAAGAAATTGGAACAGATGTCATTACAGTAGGCGACACTGGAATTATTTATACGATGAAGAAAAATCCAGAGTTACGTTTGCCATTTGTCTATGATGGCGAAACACTTGTAACGAGCTCACGCCAAATCAATTTTTGGAGTAAAAAAGGAGCAGTTGGTGCAGTTTTATCGAGGGAAGTTCCTTTTGATGAAATGAAATCGATGGCAGAATCACTAGTAGTTCCAACAGAAATTTTAGTATACGGAGCAACTTGTATCCATCAATCCAAACGACCATTATTACAAAATTATTATAACTACACACAACAAACAGAGGAAGTTGGACGTGAAAGAGGTCTTTTCATTTCTGAACCTAAAAAAGAAGAAACTCACTATTCGATTTATGAGGATAGTCACGGTACACATATCTTTGCAAGTAATGATTTGAATTTAATGAATGAGTTGGAACAATTAAATACTTATCATTATCGAACTTGGAAATTAGATGGTTTATTTACTTCAGGAGATGCTTTCGTTGAAATTGCTGAGTTATTTGTCGAAGCAAAAAATTATATTTTAGCAGGAAGTTGGAACGAAGAAATAGCAATCGAATTAACAGAGAAGGTTCGTAAATTGCATCCAGAAAATCGAGAATTGGATACAGGATTCTTTTATATTGATCCTACTTCAATCAAATAAGGAGTATGACAAAAGAAAAATGACAACCAAAAAGAAATTAAAACGTCCGGAAGTCCTAGCTCCGGCTGGAACATTAGAAAAATTAAAAACTGCTATTCATTATGGTGCTGATGCTGTTTATATCGGTGGAAATGCTTATGGATTAAGGAGTCGTGCGGGTAACTTCACTTATGAAGAAATGGCTGAAGGTGTTGCTTTTGCAAAAGAACATCAAGCAAAAGTTTATGTAGCTGCAAATATGGTGACACATGAAGGAAATGAAGAAGGAGCAGGAGAATTTTTCCGCAGTTTACGTGATGTGGGTATTTCTGCTGTGATTGTTTCTGATCCAGCATTAATTGAAATTTGTGCGACAGAAGCACCCGGTTTACCAATACATTTATCAACACAAGCTTCTGCCACCAATTTTGAAACTTTGGAATTCTGGAAAGAAGAAGGGTTAGAACGCGTTGTCTTGGCTCGTGAAGTATCAATGGAAGAAGTTGCAGTTATTCGTGAAAACACGGACATTGAAATAGAAGCATTCATCCATGGCGCCATGTGTATTTCGTATTCTGGTCGTTGTACGCTCTCTAATCACATGTCGATGCGTGACGCCAACCGTGGTGGATGTTCACAATCATGTCGTTGGAAATATGGGTTGTTTGATATGCCGTTTGGGCAAGAGCGTAATAGTTTGACAGATTCCGGAGAAATTGAAGAAGAGTTTTCAATGAGTGCTGTAGATATGTCTATGATTGAGCATATCCCTGAACTAATCGAAAACGGGGTAGATAGCTTTAAAATCGAAGGTAGAATGAAATCAATTCATTACGTTTCTACGGTTTCAAATGTTTATAAGGCAGCAGTAGATAGCTATATGGCTGATCCAGAAAATTATGTATGCAAGCAAGAGTGGATTGATGAATTGTGGAAAGTTGCACAAAGAGAATTAGCAACTGGTTTTTATTATGATACACCAAGTGAGAATGAACAATTATTTGGTGCACGACGTAAAATCCCTGTTTATAAATTCGTTGGAGAAGTTTTAGCCTATGACGATGAAACGAAGATGGCAACAATTCGTCAAAGAAACTTATTTTCTATTGATGATGAAATCGAGTTTTATGGTCCTGGGTTCAATCATTTCTATCAAACGGTAGAAGTTATGTATAATGAGGAAGGCGAATCAATTGACCGTGCACCAAATCCAATGATGATTTTAACAATGCCGGTTGAGCAACCAGTTAAACCAGGTGATATGATTCGTAAAAAGAAAGAATAATGACCGGGGAAACTCGTCTTTTCTAGGAGGAACGAAATGAAAACCTATGATTATATCGTGGTTGGTGGAGGATCCGGAGGGATTGCTTCTGCAAACCGTGCGGGTATGTATGGCGCGAAAGTTTTATTGATTGAAAGTAATGAACTTGGTGGGACTTGCGTAAATGTTGGTTGTGTACCTAAAAAAGTGATGTGGCAAGCAAGCACGATTTTAGAAACAATTGAACGAGATGCATCAAGCTATGGGATTCAAGCAGATGTAACGAAGGTTGACTTTTCCGAATTAGTAGAAAAACGTCAAAAATATATCGACTTTTTACATGGAGCTTATCAACGAGGATTAGATAGTAATCAAGTAGATGCAGTTAAAGGATATGCAACATTTATTGATAGTCAAACAGTTGAAGTAAATGGTCAACGATATCAAGCACCTAAAATTTTAATTGCGACAGGTGGTCGTGCGAGTCAAATGACAATCCCTGGTGGTGAATATGCGATCGATTCTAACGGATTCTTTGAATTGACTGAGTTACCAGCGCGAACAATTGTGCTTGGTGCAGGATATATTGCTGCAGAGCTTTCTGGCGTATTACAAGGTTTTGGCAGCGAAGTAATGTGGGCCTATCGTAAAGAAAGGCCTCTACGAACATTTGATAAGATGCTATCAGATAACTTGATTGAAATATACCAAGCAGCAGGAATGAAGACTTTTGCTAACCATACAGCTGTTGAGATTATCAAAAATGATGAAGACTATACTGTTATTTTTGATAATGGTAATACATTAACGGGTGATTGTGTACTATTTGCTGGTGGTCGCGTACCTAATACTAAAAATCTTGGACTAGAAAATACAAATGTGACACTTACAAAAAAAGGTTTTGTTCAAGTCGACAAATATCAAAATACAACAGATGAACATATTTTTGCTGTAGGGGATGTCATTGGAAAAATCGATCTAACACCAGTAGCGATTGCTGCAGGTCGTCGCTTGTCAGAGCGTTTGTTTAATGGCAAGAAAGATGAGTATTTAGATTATAACTTGGTTCCAACAGTTATCTTTACACATCCACCGATTGCTACGATTGGCTTGACAGAAGAACAGGCGCTAGAAAAATATGGCGAAAAAGAAATCAAAGTTTATCGTTCACGTTTTACGCCAATGTACTTTGCCTTAAGTGACTATCGTCAAAAATGTGAAATGAAACTGATTTGTGCTGGGAAAGAAGAGAAAATTGTTGGGTTACATGCGATTGGTGTAGGTGTAGATGAAATGTTACAAGGTTTTGCTGTTGCTATCAAAATGGGCGCAACAAAAGCGGATTTTGATAACACAGTAGCTATTCATCCTACTGGTGCAGAAGAATTTGTGACTATGCGTTAGAAAATTTACAAAATTAAAAACGTTCAAGCA
>NZ_JAFLWA010000062.1 GCF_017316125.1 Enterococcus sp. DIV0660C
ATCATGGTACACTGTTATTTCATAGTTTTCACTATTATTTTAAATGTTTAGGAGGTTGAGATGGATATAAATTGTTTTATTGATAATGATGTGAAAAAAAAAATAGAAATACTTGATTATTTAAGAACTATCGAGGGGTATAAAAATGGTATTGAAATAGCTCATGAACTATCGATTGATCGGAAAACAAGTTACAAATATTTAGAGGAATTATTAATATTTGCAGAAGAACAAAAAGTATCGTTTTTGCTTGATTATGTTAAGGGAAAAGGGTATCAAATAAATGAAAATCATACGAAAGAATATCTATTTTTGAAAAAGAAAATGGTTGAATCTTGCTTTCCTATTATTTTTCTAATTAATTTGTTATCGAAAGATGAAAGTTTGACTAACTTGATAGAAAAATATCATATAAGTGAAGCATTTATAAATAAAAAAATGTGTGACATGAGAAAAAATTTAGAAGAGTATAGTCTAACTATTGTTTATAAAAAAGGTTTTTTCTCTATTGAAGGACCAGAAAATAAGATCCGCTTTTTCTACTTTAATTTTCTATGGACTATTTATAGAGGATCTGAATGGAAGTACGAAGGAATATCACAAGACGAGCTATTAAAATCATTGAATCACTATATCGAAAAATTGGACATCCCAGTTAGCGGAAATGGTCGCTTACAAATTGCTTACTTCTTAGCAATAACTATTATTAGATATAATAGAAAAAAAGAAATTTCTGCTGATTTTTTTAATACGGAATATAGCACGCTATTTACGCTAATAGGCGAAGAAACAGGGCTACAGAAGTATTGGTTTGCTAAAATAAATAAAAGTAAGGTAGAAAGCAATTACTTTTTGGCATTTTTAAGTACTAGAGTGACATTTACATTAAAATATAGTGATCTTTATTTGGAGAATAATAATTATATTGAACATACTCAAGCTTGGTTGGCCACGCAAGAGGTTATTATGTATTTTGATAAAAATATTTACCCATTGGATTCAGATAAAAAAGATGAATTTAAGAAATATCTCTATTCTATTAATTTATATACTGATTTTTTTTATGACAAAAAAGATCCTTTAGAGTTTTTTCTAAATTCGAGTACAGAAAAATATTTAATCAGAACAACTAATATTTTCAATGAAATGTGTGAAAAACTTTATATAAAAACTGGATATTCACTTTTTGAAAAAGTTGAATATTTAGTGAATCAATACAGTGTAGCTTTAGCGAAAGTAGAAGATCTTACTTTCTTAGAGCCTCAAATATCTGTACTGGTAGATACTGATATGCCGTATAGTGAAACAAAAATCTTCTTAAGAGAACTATCTAATATCATGACGTTACACTTTAATGTCGTACTATGTGATAGATATAAAGATATTCAACTTGAACAAAAATATGATCTTTTAGTTACCACAACAGACATCAATTACAGTTTGGTCGAGCCTAAATTGAGATATGAGTATATTGCTTATGTAGATAGTAGCGTTTCATTAAAAGACTATAGACAGTTGGACCTAATACTTTTAGAAATATATGAATCAAAATTAAAAGAAAGCTAGATTAGTTTTTTAATAGAATGTAAGATAAATTACTAAATTTAATTCTGTTAGGCTGTCTTATTTTGTAGGGGAGATTCTTGCTGTTGTAAATATAGCGTGGTCCTCTGTTTGGAGAAATGATGGGCACACAACGAGATTGGATTTGTGTTAATGCCGATTATAGATTGAATATACCCACAACAATGGAATATTCTTTCAATACAAGTTCATCGAACTTTACAGGAAACACAAAAAATTCAAAAATCAATTTTTAATCTAGAAGTCTTTGAAGAAAAAAAGAGATCAAAAAACTGTAGTAATGTAATGACACCAAAAAGTTAGACTTTTTTGGAGTGGAGAAATCCACTCTTTTTTCATGCTCTAAAGTGATATTTTTACGCAAACGTTACGGCTGTTTTACGAAATTGGACGGGACTTTGCCAGTTGAATTTCTGTTTTATCCGTTAATTGTGTAGTAATAGATATAGTTATCGATGGCTGATTTCAATTCCTCGAAACAGTTATAAACTTTCCTGTGAAAAATTTTGTATTCCTTCAATTTGTTTCTATAAGCTTTTATTTGATATGCCCAACCTTGTTCTGAATGAAACGTACGACGATAAGGACAATCGTTAGAGGTCTGGATAGCTTCCTCCAAACATTCTATTATCGCTAATGCATTGGAAATGCATCGGACTTTTCATAGGTACGATAGGATAAAATTTCACTATTGAACATATCCATAAAAGGATCTAGATACAATTGCATCCAGCTTAAATAAAACAGAATACTTTTCCATAATTATATATGTTAGGCAGTCAATGGAGTATATTTTCATGGAAAAAGCTGCTGTAATTTAATTGTGAGATGTGAAGGTTTTGTATAAGAAAAGTGAGAACAAG
>NZ_JAFLWA010000063.1 GCF_017316125.1 Enterococcus sp. DIV0660C
AATGTATTGGATCAAACAAAAGCAGCAAGAGCTGCGATGACTTTATCTACGGAATGAATCAATCGTAACAATAATCGATAGGAACTTCTTGAACATACATAAGCAAAGAGCTCAACAAGGTATACCCTTGCTGAGCTTTTTCATAATTTTGTTCTCTGAAAAAATTCAAAGCTCCTTGGAAAATAGATTTATGTTGTCCCTGATAATTTTTTTCAATTTTATCTTTTTATAAGAAGATATTTCATCTATAGAGATAATAATAGAAAATATTTTCAGCAACCGAAAAACTGAGTGAAAGGGGATGAGGCAAAGAAAATCAAAAAAATGTTCTTTTAAATAATTTATCTTATTTACACTCTTAAAAAATATATGATGTCGGTACTAAAGAAAAAAATAATATAATCAATAATTGTTGATAATTTATTGTCTAACATATTTGAAAACAAAGAAATAACTATCAGAGTTAGCAAAAAATACATACGCGCCATTCTATGCTTGAGCAGCAATCCCATTTTAAGATCTCCTTACTAAACATTAGTTTGTATAATCTACCGTATCTCATACAAATTATTAATATAGTTAAATACGTCATAATTGTAATCAAATAATGCGAAAGAGAGTGGAATGATAATCAGAATTTTTTCTGATTAATCTGTACCTACCCCCAAAAGTTAGACAGAAAAAGTTAACTTTTGGAGTTCACTACACTCCTCCACTCTCTTTATTTAAATTATATATCTATTGTTTGGTTAAAAAGCAAAGACAATTTCTTCTATACCTAACACTAAAAAATAGAAGCCTAGTAAAAAGCTCGCTGTGATTGCTGAAGAAATTGGATCAAATAATAAAGAGATACCAATAAAAATTCCGATAATATTAATAACTAGTGAAAATATATATCGAGATTTACTAAATTCTTTCAAATAGGAAGAATTAAATAAGTAGAAAATTGAATTAACAATAAACCAAATAGCAAAAACATAAGGTAAAAGAAGTAATCCTTGCCAAATATGAAGTGCTAATCCAATCCCCATAATAAGATAAATAGTTCCTAGAATAATATTATTCGCTTTAGTATTTCCAAAGAAACCCGTTGTTTCATTCAAGTTAACTAATAAAACTATGCCTTTTAAAGTTAATATGATACTTACCAAAACTACAATAGAAGTTAAACTACTTACAGGGTTCCTAAAGGCAATTAATGAAGCCCAAATTGATAATATTCCTAATAAAAATAAACTAAATTTAAACTGATGTTTTTCTTGCATCTAAACACTCCTATTCTAATGTAATGATTACATTATCTAGAATTCAAGAGTTTGTTGAAAGAAAAAAATACACTTTAATCGTGTATTTTTTTCTCTTTTTTCTATTCTCTATGCTTTACAATCAATTCTATCTAAAATAGAAAAGAGGTAATTTTATGACACATTTAGAAAAAAAAGAAAGCCATATTTTAAGTAAGATTCAAGGAGAAATAAATAATTTGAATTATGATCTAACTGACATGGATAATACTGACAATATTGATGTTGCCTATGCCGAAGAACAGGATGCATTGGAAACAATTGGCTCTATTCTTAAAAATGATACAAAGCTTGATAAATTAGAAGATAAAAGTGCTGCGAAAGATGAAAAAGAGTTTGATAAATGGGTAGATAATGAAGAAAAAATTTTAAAAAGAATAAAGAACGAATTGGTTAATTTAAATAAACAGTTAAAAACATTGACTGGTGATTCAAATAAAATGAAGAGATATTTTGCACAAAAAAAAGCTTTACTAGACATCAAGAAAATTTTACATGAAGCTAGTGAGTTCTTTAAATTGTAAAAAATTTTTAAGCTAGTAAGTAAATAATAAAAACTAAGATAGTATAATCAGATTAATCGAATTTCTTTACAAAAATCCAGAACTTGTTTTTGTAAAGCGTATATGCCCTATTATCAAATTTACGAATTGTCATAAGAAAAGTGAGAACAAG
>NZ_JAFLWA010000064.1 GCF_017316125.1 Enterococcus sp. DIV0660C
ATAAGTTTATACGTATACAATAATTAGGTGTACTAATTTAGCACATTCTCAATTTCATCGGGCATATCTCTATACAAAACTATATTTTCATACTTACTCAGAACTTATTCCTAAAATAACCGAAGAAGAAAAAGAAGATCGCTTTCGGCAATTAGTTCATTTCAACTATTGGACTAATTTTTACGTTAAAATCGTCATGGATTTCACTTAGATCATACCTTTGACTATCAGCCAAGTGAAATTGGCGGTAGTAAGGTATGTTCTTTTCACATGTCTTAATTCAATAAGGAATGCCAAAATAACCTATCATCTTCTTTGAACTTGTTAGAACGGCTAAGCTTTAGCAGAGTTTTTTAATTCTTCTTCAAGCCAATTTTTTGTTGTCGCAATGGAATTTGAATGATTCGTTTGCAATGCAGCATATTTTGCTGGATAACAATGTTCAGTAAACCAATTTCTCACATAAACAAAAATCAAATTTTGCTTGTTCTCGATTTTTTCAGTCTTAATTCGTTGGTATGCTTTCAACAAAGTAGTGTATAGTTCTGTTTCTGCATTGATTCCATAACTTTCTAGGTCTTCAAAGATTAAAACGTCCCCATTATTTAACTGCTGTGCTTTATGTTTGGCATTATGGATTGTTTTGATTGTTTGCTGTGCTTCAGCGTAAGTGTCAGAAAATACTTTTATCAATTCTAGAACATGTTCGGGAACAAAGGTATCGATACTTTCATCGCTCATAATGGTTGAAAGATTGTCTAACAACAATTTATTTTGTAAAGCGTCTTTTTCAGTGTCTATATAGTGTCTATTAGTGTCTAAAGAATTAATAGAATATAATAGATTGTCTGCGATTTTCGCATTTACGGTGGAATCCTTGATATAATTGGCTTTTGCCGTACGTGCGATTTTCGCATTTACGGTAGAATCGTTGTCAGAATAGGCTTTTGCCGTACGTGCGATTTTCGCATTTACGGTGGAGCTTTCAGTTTCTTGAGATGGCGGTGAAATTTGGTCACTTTCTGTAATTTTGAAAACATCAGTAGCAGTAACTTCTGCTTTACCTAGATAAAGTCGATTAGGCGTTGTTTTTATTTGGCCATTTGTTGTGTTGATACGCCCCTTTTTTTGTTTTAAAAGATTTACTTTTTCCAATTCTTTTTTTATTTTTGCTACTTTTCCTTCTCTGCAATGTAGAAGTTCCATTAATTCTGCCACGGTATAGATAAAATAAATATTATCATCGGAATCTACCCAGTTATTTTGAACAGAATGATCGAAACGATCTTTTAGCAGCATATATGCAATTTTTGCGTCATTGGATAATTGCACATATTTTTCGTTTGTAAAAAAAACTTTCGGCATTTGATAATATTTTTCTCGATAAACTTCTTTTGATTTATAGAACTGAAATTCTGACATATCAACCCTCTACTTTCAATCTAGTAATTTATGTATTCTGTTTGAAAATAGCAAATAAAAATAGAAAAAGCAATGTGCCAAAAACACGTAAATTAATTAGTTACTACCTTTTGTTGACGATAACATCGATTAAGTACTACCAAACAAAGCTATTAGTTACTACCAGTTTTAAAAAACATTTTCTGTTAAGTACTACCTTTTTTAGGTGGTACTTAATAATCTATGTAAATTAAGTACTACCATTTTTTTCTTTAAGGTACTACCTCTAACCATAATTACCTACTACTATTTTAAGGTAGTAGGTAATTATAAAGTCTTATGTTTATTAGTTAAGGATATTTTGGCTCTAATTAAGTACTACCATTTTATTTAGATTGTTTAATTATCTACTACCTCTTTTTTAAAAAAAAGGAATTAAGTACTACCTTTTAATTATAGGTAGTGCTTAATCGTTACAATTATCTACTACCTTTTTTATATGGGGGACTTTCTTTTTATGAAATAGGTACTACCATCACACGTAATTAGGTACTACCTAACTGATCATATTTTCTTAATTAAATACTACCTTACATTAATTAAATACTACCAAAAAAAAAAGGTAGTACGTAATTTTTAAGAAGTTCCTTTACAGACTGCAAATAAAAGAATAAATAGAACCAACAATCGTTAGCTGCTTAGTTAACGCCTAATTTTTAGATTGAATAGTTAGCAATATTAAAGAATATTAAAAAATCAAATTAAG
>NZ_JAFLWA010000065.1 GCF_017316125.1 Enterococcus sp. DIV0660C
ATAAGTTTATACGTATACAAAGGAGGGAGAAAATGACAAAAGCAATGGTATACAAGCTGCTAGAAGAATTTAATGGAACTTTGGCTTTGAAAGATGCAAAAAAAGCGGGCATTTCTCCTGTAACGATCAAACGCATGGTGGATCGAGGGGAGTTGGACCGAGAGTATCCAGGTTTTTTCACATTACCTGGTCAATTTCCTGATGAGTTGTTTATTGCACAAAAAAATATGAGCGCGGCATTATTTCACATATTACCGCATTAGATTTGTATGATTTAACAGATATGATCCCTAGACAGATCGATCTGACCGTTCCTTATGGTTATCACGTCTCTGAAAAGGGGTTAAAGGAATTTGCAGTTGAGCTACACTACACAAAAGCGGAATGGTATGAACTAGGTAAGAACGAAGTAAAAAGTCGTTACGGTAATCCTGTTATAGCCTATAATCCAGAAAGAACCTTATGTGACATTTGGAATCCCTGGTATAACGTTGAGGATGAAATCAAAGTAAAAGCAGTTAAAAACTACATGGCATCGGACAGAAAAAATATTAGAAAATTGAATGAGTATCGACGAATTTTACCAACAGATAAATCGATGCGTTCTTATATTATGGCTTTAAATTAAAGGAGAAGATACATAACACCTACATAGTTAAAAGCAAAAGTAAAAAATATTTCCAGAGAAAAAGAAGTTGATCCGCAACTTTTTTTAAGACATTTTATGATGGAAAAATTCTTGGAAAAAATATCGGAGTCTCCTTATCGTGAAAATTTTGTGTTAAAAGGCGGTTTCTTAATTGGCTCAAAATATGGCATTGAAAATTGCACAACCAAAGGCATTGATACGACCTTGCGTGAAATGAAAGTAACCAAAGAGACATTGACAATGGTTCTAAACGACATTTTTTAGACGCCAACGAAAGAAGGCATTCAATTTGAGATTCAAGGGATGATAGAAACGAGAGAATCCGAGTATACTATTTCAGTGACAGGTCACTTTAATAAAAGGAATCAATTAGTCATTGAATCGATGCAATTAGAAACCCCGATCATTTTACGCGATCAATGGGCATATAAATAAAAGAAGAGTTGCAATCCTAATGTCGGACTGTATCTCTTTTTGTTTTACATAGAAACAGGAAGAAATGAAAAGGCCTGTTTAGGAAGGCACAAACGCCTTCTCAATTGAAAAAACTTTCTCTCACTCCAACCGCCACCGCCGTTCGAGAACAAAGGAAGTGAACGTTGTACGTTCACTAAGATAAGGTGTCTTGCTTTGCAAAACAAAATAGAAAAAACTTCCTCTCACCAAAAGGTTCGTTCCTGTTCGCTATTTCTTTATTGATTTGCCAGATCGGCAACAAGTTGCCTTTTATCATTAATCAGGCTGTCTTTTTTTATTCTATATACGGTTTTTCTCGTAATATTTTATTCTTTTGCAATCTTTGAATAGCAGAGTATGTCATACGAACAATGTTGATTATTGATGAATTTTGTAGTAAATTTAGTGATTTTGATATTTAAATCGAAATTTTGTCATATAAAAACACCTCAAACGTTAGTCTTTTCGACTAATGTTTGAGATGGGGAAGGAACGTATCATTTATGCTTACTTAAAATACTTTTAATTTTATTTTGGATGTTTATGAAATCTTTAAAAGAAACTTGTGCGTCAATCAAAAGTGTATCGATATTAATAAAATCTAATGACCTATAGTTTGTACATAAACAAAATGCAGCTTCTGATTCTGGGATTGAGCTATTAAGCTCTAGATGGTAAAAACTTTTGAATGCATCTGAAATTCTTTCAATAATCAAAGTTTCTAAACTTTGAGATAAATCTGTTTCAATTTTAATTTTAATGAGCTTTTGATTTTTAGATGGTGATATAAGTAAGGCATAAGAAGACGCTAAAGGGGTAATTAAACTTGAACGTTTATTAGAATCTTCACTGTATACATTATTTTCATCTAAAATAGCATTGATTATTGGTTTAATAGTAGGGTAATTTTTATGAATATACTTATTAATATTATAACCAGAGATAGTATAATCAACTTTTCCGATTGTTTCGGCTGAAACAAAAGCGGCAATAATACTACTAATGAAAATTTTTTTTGTTTGGAAATTAGAGTAAGTAAAATTCCTTTCGATATCATCTGAATATAATAATAATTCTAATAAATTTTTATTATTAAAAACTTCAGAAATAGTATCAACATCTTTAAAAATTTGCATTAGAAAAAAAGGTTCTCGACAAGCTAGGATTGTCAAGTATTCGATGTCTTCTCTTTTTAAATGATATTTAGGAGATAGATGTTTATACATAGAACGACTAAAATGTTTTATTTTAATGAAAAAATTATCCGAAAGGAAAAGGGTCTTGGTTAACGTATTAAGATGTTGATTGATTATTGTACCTCCTTTTTTAGATCTTAGAATAGTTGTTGCTAAAATATAGCAACTTAGCTCCATTTTAGCAGGAGGTACTTCAATGCCATTTTGACTATAAATAGTAGATATTATTTTTTTACAATTAGCTTTTGAAATACCTGCAAAAGGCCAATCGATACCATTGTAGTTTCTCCAAAAAAAAGAAACGATTAAAAATCGGATTTTTTCTTCATCTCCGACTAGTCTCACAATTCCCTGTCTTTTTTTTAAATCAAGATTCATTGTATTTAGATGTTTTCTTAGTAAGGATAGTTTTTTATTAACCAGAGATTCCGATAAAAAATTATCATAAGCAAATTGGACAATATTTACTTGCGTATTAGTTAAAATATTCTCAATCAATTTAAAGAAAGGGCTTTCCTGTATAATCTGTGTGGAAAGAATTTTATAATCTTTTTTTGTCCCGTTAAATTTATATCCTTGACCGTGTTTCTCAACCAAAATACCATTATTCTCTTGAACATATGGGAGCTTTGATAGTAAACCAAAATACTTATAAATAGATCGGCGATCCATCTTTAATTTTTTACTCAATTCATTAGTGGTAATTATAGTAGGTTGTTTATATAACAGAGATAATAATTCAGTTTTTTTTTGGACCTCTTTTCCCAAAATCTTATAGAAATTTTCCATTGTAATCCTCACATTTCTTTTTGAAAAGATATTATAAAAGCAAATAAGCATGTATTACTAAGTCATCGATAGAGCATGGACAAAAACATGGACGTTTGCTAGTTTTAAGTGGGTGAGTAGCAACAGAGCATAAATAGAGTTAAATTGTTCAATGAAAAAATGAATAGTTTATAAGCAAATAAATATAATTTTGTTCAAATAATACCTATTTTGTTGCTAATAAATATAGCAAAAAGAAATTCTTCACTAGAAAAATTTTCTCTTTTTCAAGATAGTTATTAAGTATATACTAGAAAGTTTATTTAAAATAGTCAATAAAAAAGCATATGGTAT
>NZ_JAFLWA010000007.1 GCF_017316125.1 Enterococcus sp. DIV0660C
CTTGTTGTATCTGTGGTACTACTTGAATCTGTCGTGCTCGTGCTTGTTGTATCTGTGGTACTGCTTGAGTCTGTCGTGCTAGTACTTGTTGTATCTGTATTACTGCTTGAATCTGTCGCGCTCGTACTTGTTGTATCTGTATTACTGCTTGAATCTGTCGTGCTCGTGCTTGTTGTATCTGTGGTACTGCTTGAGTCTGAGTTTTCTTCAGCCAAAATCATTTCAGTTTGAGCGTATGGGGTTAAGTGATTGCTGTCGCCTTCCACCCCGTCTTTAATTTTAATAGTAAATAAACATGGCTTGTTAGAATAAGCGTTTAACGTTACGGAAAAACTACATACGCCACTATTTCCATCGATTTTTAAGTCATCATGATCATTAATTGTCAGATTAGGATCTACATTTTCAAAAGCAACTATTGCTTGTTCGATTGCTTCCTGATCACCAGAAAAGCTAACAGATGTGTTAATATTGATTGTTTCCCCCACAGCTAATTTTTTTACACCGGAATTATAGTCTGAAAACTCTCCAGTAAACTTGATGTTATTGACATTCCCGTATGTTGACTGTGTCCAACTAGAAACTTGACTATTCGCCATTTCTGATTGGTTTGGTTGATAGAAAATTTCCCCGAGATTTACTAATGGACTGATTAATAATGATGATGCAAAGAATAAACTACTTATTTTCATATACAAAACCTCTTTTCTTTTCTATTCTGCTCTCAACAGTATCGATATCAGCAAAAGGTTTCAAGATATAGACAATTATTCTAATCGATTATTTACGATAATGTGAAATTCTTTTTTTTTATCTCATATTCCCTCTCATATAACGTTTTCGTGTCTTTTTTATAAAATAACTAACGAAAGAATTCGATTAATTGGCTAATTTCTTATAAATTTTTCACCTACAAAATAAGCTAGAATTCCATTTCATTTGTTTCTTAAAAAAATTCTCAATAACATGACTCGGTGCCTAATTTGCTGTTTCTAAATTGCACGAAAACTTTTTAACATTGGATGATTTTGATGAACATCTGACTAAAAACAGAACAAAAAAACTCCTTCACTAGCATCTGAGCTAATAAAGGAGCAACAATTTTCTGTTTTATTTAAAATGTGTAAATTCTTTATCTAATCCCCAAAGCAATTCGAGCATAACGACTCATCTTATCCGTCGTCCATGCTGGGTACCACACAAGTTTCACTTCGACTTTCTTCACTTCTTCGACTTCACGTAAAGCATCGTGAATGGAGTCTGTTAAGATATCTGCTAATGGGCAGCCCATCGTTGTTAAGGTCATTTTGATTACCGTGTCGCCATCTTCTGGATTGAATTCAATATCATAAATCAAACCTAAGTTAACGATATCGATTCCTAATTCGGGATCGATTACTGTTTCTAATGCAGAAAGGATTCGTTCTTTGATTGCTTCTGTTTCTTGTGCAGACCAGTCTTGGTTTGCTTCTGTCATAGTCGACACTCCTTCGTCCAATTTTGTTTATCATACTCTCTTTTTTCTGATTTGTAAATGAGAATTATAACGTTCATTTCTCGTTTAGCGTTACGTTTTTTTATCTACCAAGAATTTATATTAAAGTTATTATTAACTGCTCATCTTTTTTTACGGTTTTGTTTATTTTTAGGTTCAGGTAAAACTCCTGTCGAGCGATAGGTTTTTTGTTCCTGTTCATTTGCAAAACGACCAAAAACAGATTGTGTTGGCAGAATGTTAATAAAGGCATCTTCATCAATTTCGTGAACGATTTGATCTAAATCGTACAACTCATAACGCGTGATCACCATCATGATCATTTTGCCTTCTTTTTTTGAATAGCCACCAACTGAAGGTAATAAAGTAAGTCCACGCACCATATTTTTCATTATTTCTTCGGTTACTTGGTCTGGTTTGACCGTTACGATCATTGCTGTTACTTTCTGGTGACTTGTATGGATCGCGTCGACTACCTGCGTCAAAGCGTAAATCGAAATAATTGTATATAATGCACTTTCCCAGTTGAAAAAGAAACCAGCAATTACAACAATGATACCATTTAAGATAAACATGTAATTACCAACAGTCTTCCCAGTTGTCTGCGATAAAACTAACGAAATGATATCCATACCGCCAGTTGTAAAGCCCATTTTAAGAGACAAACCTGCACCGATTCCTAGCAAAACACCACCAACTAAAGCATTCATCAAAATATTATCTGTTACGTGTCCTACTGGCATAATCGTTGTCATCAACGATACGCCTAGAACATTGATAAAACTTAAAATCGTCGATCCTTTACCAACTTTTAAAAAACCTAAGATAAAAACAGGGATATTTAATATAAAGATAAAGATTCCGGTATCAGCTTGGATATGGAACCACTCATACAACAAAGAAGCAATGATTTGCGCAATCCCGTTCATTCCCGCAGAAAAAACATTTGCTGGGATCAAAAAATAATTCAAAGCAACAGCTGCTGTTACCCCGGTTATCAAAATCACCACTAATTTCTTCAGCATTTCATTTTTTTGATAGACAGTCATCACTTTGCTCATGAGCACCTCTCCTCTACACCTTATTTCAAATGTAAGAATAACAGTTTCTTAATTAAAATAAAACACCTGTTAGATAAATGAGAAGAATTTTAACAAACGCTACTTTATAAATGAGGCACTATGCTACAATAAAAGAAACTGACTGTGAAAATAAGGAGGAATATCCATGGCAAAAGATGCAAGTTTCGATATCGTTTCAGAGGTAAATATGGAAGAAGTAAAAAATGCAATTCAACAAACAACAAAAGAATTAACCAATCGTTTCGATTTCAAAGGGTCTACAGTTGAAATCAAATTAGAGCAAAATCGTTTAGTCGTTTTAGGTGATGATGATTTTAAATTAGAGCAAATCAAAGATGTTTTGCTAGGTAAATTGATTAAGCGAGGTGTTCCTATTAAAAACATTCATTTTTCTGACTCTGAACACGCACTGGGTGGAAAGGCTAAACAAAATGCTGACTTAGTTAGTGGAATAGATCGAGAAAATGCGAAAAAAATCACAACAGCAATCAAGAATGCCAAGTTAAAAGTGAAGGCACAAATTCAAGAAGATCAAATTCGGGTAACGGGTAAAAGCCGTGATGATTTACAAGAAGTGATTTCTTTGTTAAGAAAACTTGATTTGCCGATTGAATTGCAATTTACTAATTACCGTTAAAAATTGTGATGTAAAATGATTAACTTCAAGTAATAAAGCGTCTTTTCTAAAAATAGCTTCTCCTATTTTATCTAAAGGGAACTTATTACTAAAGAAGGAGCCGACATTATCGATTGTCGACTCCTTTTTTGGTGTTTATTTTGTCGTTTGTTGCCAAAATTTATCTACCGTTTCATCAAGCCCACTTAATGTTTGGACCTTTGCAGCATTTTGCCAATGTTTAGGAAACAGTTGACTATAAGTTGGACTAGCAAAGCGGCGATCTGCTAATACGATAATTCCTTGATCGGTCATATCTCGAATCACTCGACCGGCAGCTTGCAATACTTTATTCATTCCCGGCAATTGATACGCGTAAGCAAATCCAAGTTGCTCCTTTTCATCATAGTATTCTTTAATCAATTCTTGCTCGTGATTCATTTGAGGTAACCCAACACCAACGATCATGCTGCCAATCAAACGAGTTCCCTTTAAATCAATACCCTCTGAGAAAATACCACCCAATACGCAAAATGCGATCAATGTTTCTTGTGGATTTTCCTGAAAGTTCAATAAAAATGTTTCGCGCTCATTCTCATCCATTTTTGTTTCTTGAATCAATACTTTCACTTCAGGATACTGTTTTTTAAAGACCGTCACCACTTGATCCAGATAGCTATAAGAAGGAAAGAAAACAAAATAATTTCCTGTTTTTGCTTGTGTGAAATGCGCAATCGTTTCAACCAATGCCGGTAAGCTTGCTTCTCGTTTTCGATAAGTGGTTTCAAGATAACTTGCAACAATCACTTGCTGATTTTCCTCAGGAAATGGACTTGGTAAACGATACGCCAAACTATCTTTTCCACCTAATGTTTCTTGATAGTAAGATAATGGAGAAAAACTAGCAGAAAACAATACACTGCTCCGTCCTTTTGCTAGCGACTGTTCAAGAAAATAACTTGGATCGATGCAAAATTCCTTCACTACCAAATCGTACAAGTTCTTCTCAACTGTTGTTTCATAGTGATCATCGTAAAATTCACTGATTTTCAAAAAATGCAACACCTCAAAGTAATAAGATAATAACTGTTCTTGCACGGGATGCTCTGGATATTCAGCTAGCCATTCTTTGATGTATTCACTGACTTGGTACAGTGATTTGGTCAATGAGTCTGCAGAAGCTTTTTGATGGTGATAAGTTTTAGTCTCTAGCGCTTGCTCAATTTGTTTAAATTCCTTTTCTACCTTTGTCAATCTCCGCTGTAATTTAGCGTATTCTTTGGGAATAGCTTCTTTGACTTTCTTCGTTTTACTATAAGAGATCTCTGCTGAATACATCTCTCTTGAGCGCCCCACCAGATTATGTGCTTCGTCGATCAGAAAAAGATTTTCTTCATTCTTTTCTTCTTCAAAAAATCGTCGCAAATAAACAGTCGGATCAAACAAATAATTGTAATCACCAATAATCACATCACACCAAAGACTTGCATCTAAAGATAATTCAAACGGACACAACGTATGTTTTTTTGCATATTTTTCAATCACTTCTCTGGTCAGTTGATTTTCGTGATTCAATAGATCCCATAAACCTTCATTGATTCGATTATAATAACCATTGGCATAAGGACACTGATCCGGGTTACAAGTTGTTTCTGTCAAAAAACAAATTTTATCTTTTGCAGTAATTGTGACACTTTTTGCTTGCGCCCCAACATCTTTCAATGCAACTAGAGCATCTTCGGCGACTTGTCGTGTGATTGTTTTGGCTGTCAAATAAAAAAGTCGTTCTCCTTCACCTTCGCCAATTGCTTTTAACGTTGGGAACAACGTGGAAATCGTTTTCCCCGTCCCTGTAGGCGCTTCGACAAAAAGTTTTTGCTTTGTCCGAATCGTTTTATAGGCCGCAACAGCAAGTTCACGTTGACCTTTGCGATACTGTTCGTAAGGGAATTTCAATGCCATCAACGACGCATTCCGAACAGTCCGCCAATTTTCAGAAAAAATCAGCCATTCTTGATAATCCTCAACTAATTTTGTAAAAAAAGTATCTAACTCATCAATCGTTTGGTGCTCGATTTTTCGAGTAATAATTTCTTCCGTTGTTTGGAAATAAGTCAATTGTAAATTGATTTCTGGCAAGTCATGCTCCTGACTATAGATATAAGCATACACTCGTGCTTGATGAAAGAACAATTCAATTTGCTCTGGTTCTAAATCTTCAAAGCGTGGTTCAGAAGTCTTGATTTCATCGATATAGTAAATGCCCTCTTTTTGAAAGATCCCATCTGCTCTGCCTTCAATCGTTAATTGGTAACCGTCCAAATCTACCGTTTTTTTAAGAAACACTTCTTTTTCATAGGTTTCTCCGCCTTGCTTTTGCAACTTCCGGTGAATTTTTGCGCCTTCTAATGCGGTATGGTTACTCTTTTTGCGATTATCAATGCTTCCTCTTTTTAAAATGAATTCAACAAGATTTCGCACAGAGATTTTTGATTGTTTCACCACATCCGCCTCCTTCTTTCGTCTATAAGATTACCTGAAAAAAACTCATTCGCAAAGGATGAAACACAATAAACGAACTTTTTCTTTTTTGGGCAAAAAAATACCCTGCTGGATGGGCAGGGATATAGGATATAGAATTTGGATTTTTGGATGAGATAAATATAACAAGGTCAAATTAAAATGTGATGAAAACTCCCTATCCTTCCGTTTAAAATATGTAAATACTTTTCATATAGTCTGATAATTCAGATAAGTGGGCTTTTTGTTCGATTAGGATGAATACGTTATAATATAGTAAGGATTAATAAGTCATTCGACTTGTTTAAAAACATATTGGAGGAATTCTTATGCACATTGAACGTCTAAAAACTGGGCCAATTGAGGAAAATTGTTACTTAGTCTACAACGATGAAGCGCTACTAATTATTGACCCAGGAGAAGACGCTGATTTGATTCGTCAACAAATCACTAAAACAACACAGCAACCTGTAGCTATTCTGTTGACGCACACACATTATGATCATATCGGCGCCGTTGAAGAACTACGTCATTTTTATGACATTCCTGTTTATGTTAGCCCACTTGAACAATCTTGGTTAGGTGATCCTATGCTTAACCTTTCAGGACTTGGTCGTCACGATGATATCAATAATATTATTGTCGCCCCTGCTGACTATGAATTCGAAATGAAAGAATATACACTCGGAGACATTCATTTCCAGGTCGTTCCTACTCCTGGACATTCAATTGGGAGTGTCAGTTTTATTTTTGATGATTTCGTCGTTTCTGGTGATGCATTATTCCGCGGAAGTATCGGAAGAACAGACTTGTACACTGGCAATCTAGAACAATTGTTGCACAGCATCAAAACACAGCTATTTGTTTTACCAAATGAATTCGCTGTCTATCCAGGACATGGTGACGCGACTACAATCGAATATGAAAAACAAACAAATCCATTTTTCAATGCATAATTTATTTTAGGAGGAATGTTCAAATGACTGAAACAACTCTTTATATTGTCAGACATGGGAAAACAATGTTTAATACGATTGAGCGTGTTCAAGGCTGGTGTGATACCCCACTTACTCGTGAAGGAAAAGAAGGCATTCGTCATCTAGGACTCGGATTACGAGAAATAGAATTTGCTTTTGCTCATTCAAGTGATAGTGGTCGCGCAATTGAAACTGCTCGTACTGTTTTAGAAGAACATTTAAAAGGAAAAGAAATCCCATATTCAATCGATCCACGAATTCGTGAATGGTGTTTTGGATCACTTGAAGGTGGTTACGACAAAGAAATGTGGGGGGTCATTCCTCGTGTCTTAAATTTTAAGACACCTGATGAAATGTTTACAACTGACGTAACCTTCGAACAAATTGCAAATGCTGTGTACGATCTAGATACTGCTGGATGGGCTGAGACTTACCAAACATTGAGAGAACGTGTATGGAATGGTTTTGAAGATATCGCACATCATTGCGAGAAACATGGTGGCGGAAATGTTCTAGTCGTTTCACACGGATTAACGATCGCCTTCTTACTGAACTTGATCGATGAAAAACAACCTGTACGTGCGGGTTTAAAAAATGGTAGCGTGACAAAAGTTTCTTATCAAGATGGAAAATTTGCGATTTTAGGAATTAATGATGTCAGCTATATTGAAAAAGGAAAGGCACTTACTCGTGATTCTTTCCTATAATAAAAAATAAATTAAAAACAACTGCGTGAACATTCTTCACACAGTTGTTTTTTTGTGTGCTGAAAAGAACTTTAGAAATTTTTTCTTAATATTTCAAAACAGTTTGGTTTTCAAAAAAAAGAACGGTATACTATAACATGTATTTTGTTTGGAAAGGAAGGAATTTATGTTTTTTGCAAATGTTATTAAAGCAGTTATCTTGGGAATCATCGAAGGTATTACCGAGTGGTTACCTATTAGTAGTACTGGCCATTTGATTTTAGCTGATGAGTTCATCAAACTTGATGCTAGCACACAATTCATGTCCATGTTCAATGTGGTCATCCAATTAGGGGCCATCTTAGCCGTCGTTGTTCTTTATTTTCATAAGCTAAATCCATTTTCACCTAGTAAAACAGCAATTGAGAAAAAAGATACTTGGTCATTATGGTTCAAAGTGGTGGTTGCTTGTTTACCAGCTGTAATCATTGGGTTACCACTTGATGATTGGTTGGAGGAACATTTCCATAACTTTTTATCCGTTGCTATTGTTTTGATTATTTATGGGATCGCATTTATCATTGTTGAAAAAAGAAACAAAACAAGAAAACCTCGTTGGGAATCTTTAAACGATTTTACGTATCAAGCAGCTTTGATGGTCGGTCTATTCCAAGTATTAGCACTTGTTCCCGGCACTTCTCGTTCTGGTGCAACTATTTTAGGTGCAATCATCATTGGCGCTTCACGTTTTGTTGCAACTGAATTTTCATTCTTCTTAGGCATTCCAGTTATGTTTGGAGCTAGCGGATTGAAAATCGTGAAGTATTTGATGGAAGGCAATACTTTCGGGACTGAGGAAACCGTCGTTTTACTGGTGGGTACACTTGTTTCATTTATTGTTTCTATTTTAGCCATCAAGTTCTTATTAAGTTACTTGAAGAAGAATGACTTTACTGCTTTTGGTTGGTACCGAATCATTCTAGGAATTATTTTAATCGGTTATTGGTTTATTAATATGTAGAACATAAAAAGAAGCTGGGATCAATAGATCCTCGCTTCTTTTTTTATTTGTTTTATTGATAATAATTACTATCTGAAAAATAAATAAAATCATATAAAACAACTGATAACCATTATCGTTCTCAATTAGCATATTTTATTATCAATTAGGTTTTGACTATGCTATAGTAATTTTGAGAAGGAGGAATGCCCAATGACACTTTTAAAAAGAAAAGCATTTATTTCTACGATTTTTTGTTTTATATTTATGAGCTTAGGCTTTATTTTTACTAAACTTGCCCTCCCCTTTGCCCCTTTCTTGTATCTTTTGGCAATTGGAATTGGTGGCTTTAAGCAAACAAAGGAAGGCTTGACTGAATTATTTTCCGACCATACATTAAATGTCGATTTGCTCATGGCTCTCGCTGCTATCGGTGCATGTCTGATTGGAAATTATTTTGAAGGTGCCATGCTGACATTTATTTTTTGTTTAAGTGGTGCGCTAGAAGAATATACGACAAATAAAAGTCAAAAAGAAATCACTGCGTTGATGAACTTGCAACCACAACGAGCCTTACAGCTTTTCGAGACTGGTGAAACAAAAGAAGTCGATGTAACTCAGTTAACAATCAATGATAAAGTCTTTGTTCCTAAAGGTGCGGCGATTCCGATCGATGGTCAATTGATGAGTGCAGCAGCGACAATTGACGAAGCAGCGATTAGTGGTGAATCTGTACCAGTGGAAAAACAGCAACATGATCCCGTCTTCGCAGGAACGTTAAATCAAGGAAATCCCTTCACGATGACAGTAACAAAACTTAGCTCTGATACAGTTTTTGCTAAAATTATCCAACTTGTTGAGGAAGCACAAAATACGCCAACGAAAACAGCTTCCTTTATCGAACGAATCGAAAATACGTATGTCAAATTCGTGCTACTTAGCGTTCCGCTGATGATTCTTCTCCCTCACTTTTTGGTTGGATGGACTTGGGAAGAAAGCTTTTACCGTGGAATGGTCTTGCTCGTTGTCGCTTCACCTTGCGCCCTCGTTGCGTCCGCGACACCAGCAACTTTGGCTGCTTTATCCAATGCCGCTAAAAATGGGATTTTGATCAAAGGTGGCATTCATTTAGAACAGCTGGCTGAATTAAAAGCAATCGCTTTTGATAAAACTGGAACACTAACTCGTGGAAAACCAATCGTAACTGATTCCTTCTTCTTAACAGATGATCCAATCACTAAAAATGTTTTGGTTGCTATGGAAAGCCAAACGACACATCCATTAGCTGAAGCAATCATCAATCATTATGAGCTTCAATTAACAAAGGAGCTTCAGCAGTTGACGGTTGAAGAAATCACTGGCTTTGGCCTCACTACGAATTACCAAGGGAAACGATGGCATGTCGGAAAACACGCTTACTCACTAGCTGAGATCAAAAAGGATGAAAAGCTAGCAACTCTTGTTGAAGAACTAGAAAAACAAGGAAAAACCGTTATTTTCTTTTCAAGAGAGAATGAACTATTAGCGATTCTCGGTTTATTAGACGTCCCTAAGACAAATGCAGCAGGTGCAGTCCACTATTTCAATGAATCTGGCATCCATACTAGTATGATTACTGGTGATAATCTTGGTACTGCTAAAGCAATAGCTACCCAAGTTGGTCTTTCTGCTTTTCACGCCGGCTGTACACCTGAAGAAAAAACAGCAATTATCAAGCAAGAACAAACACAATATCAAACGAACGCTATGGTTGGTGATGGTGTGAATGATGCACCAGCTTTAGCTACTGCTACTCTTGGTGTAGCTATGGGAAAAGGAACTGATATTGCAATTGATGTGGCCGATCTCGTTTTAATGAATAGTGACTTAGACAAATTAGTTTACAGTCATCGTCTTTCTTTAAAGTTAAAGCGAATCATCAAACAAAATATTGTCTTTTCCATTGGTGTCATCATTTTGTTAATTCTTTCAAACTTTCTTCAATTCCTAAACTTGCCCTTCGGTGTTATTGGTCATGAAGGCAGTACTATTTTAGTGATTCTTAATGGATTACGAATGTTGCAGCCACTTGCTCCTTTGAAAAGCGACAATTCTGATCGATGTACGTCTTGTCCGTTGTATCAAGCTGCGATTACTCATTAAAAATGAAATGGTTGTGAAGTACAGTTTGTCTTTATGAAATAGAAATTACTTTCTGATTTCTTAAAGCACAAACAAGTATTCACAGCCTTTTTTTGTAAATCGACTGCCTTATTGACAATCTTCTCATTGCTTCAAGATTTATCGACTTTTGTTTGGATAATTGAAATGGTATGATTAACTTCTAGATAAAGGAGGTCTCTTAAATGGAAAGCTGGTTATTTCTTGGTCTTATTTTATTGATTGCATTTATTGCAAAAAACCAAAGCTTACTAATTGCCACAGGTTTTGTACTATTGCTTAAATTAATCCCCATCTCCAAAAATATCTATCCTTGGCTTCAAGGAAAAGGGATCAATATCGGGGTCACGATCATCACTGCAACGATTTTGATTCCAATTGCCACCGGTGAAATTGGTTTAAAAGATTTATTAGAAGCCTTTAAATCACCGATGGGCTGGGTTGCTATTTTTTGTGGTGGTTTAGTTGCAGTCCTTTCCTCAAAAGGAGTTGGGCTGATTGCTTCCGATCCTCAGATTACCGTAGCTTTAGTGTTTGGTACAATTCTTGGTGTTGTTTTCTTAAAAGGAATCGCTGCTGGTCCAGTTATTGCATCTGGCATCGCCTATTGTATCTTGCAACTTATTTCAATCGGAAAGTAAAAAAAGCTTACCTTTGGTGTACTCGAAATCAGCCGTATTTTCGGCGATTCAGTCACACTAAGGTAAGCTTTTTTTCTATTTAGTTGATCCCTTCTGTTTCAATGACAACTTTTTTTATAAACCAAAACATAAAAAATAGCCAAAGATGAAAAATAGTAAATAACAAAATAATCAACAGTTTTTCAAAATTCCATTCAATAAAGGCAATTTGAATGACACGTAGAGGCTCTTTGAACAAATAAATCGAATGAATTCTTGGTGGAAATCTTCCTACATACACACCTAGCGAAGATAAAAACGAAAAAATCATCAAAGAACCATTTTTCAGCATTCTTGTTTGCCCGAACAACGGGAACGTGGCAATTATTTTTTCAGCTAAAACAAATCCTAATAAGACGTACGTAAAAACCAATAATGCTAAAATAATGAATAATGTCCAGTGTCTGACATCTGGTATCCCTGCTAACTTAGCCGGCGCATAAATGTGTAGCCTTTTTACGTGAACGAAATCTGTTAATAAGTACGGAATATTTGGAAAAAAAAGTAACCAAATCGGCATTAATAGATAGCTACTCCTTTTGGTCTTATTTCGTAATATCTGGTAGGATAGTTCTATAGGAAGATAGGCCAGAAACGTGTTGACTGGTAAAAAAACCAATGGTGTATCTGGAATGAATGTGACAATCATGGCAATCGCTGTCAACAAACGAACAACCCAAATAAACATCGAACCACTCCTTTTCTTTCATATTGTAACGAATAATTTCGCGTAATGCACTCTACTTTTCGATAAGAACATTGATATTTTGCTGTTTCTTAATAAATGATTGTGTAAGATCCATGGTATACTGATAGGGAGGTGAATACAATGTTAGAAAAAATAAAATATTTCTTTGGGACTATTGGCTGGTTTGTCTTGGCTATTCTATTGATTTTAGGCTTAGCATATGTTCTCTTTCCTGACTTGATCCAAAATGTTTTTCAATTTAAATTTTAAATCATCACGAGTGCTTTTTATCAATCTTTTGGTCGTTCAAGAGTTGCTATCCAGGTCGAAAGACTTCTGGAGGCAACTCTTTTCTTTTTTGGCTCAAACACACTTTTTTTGCTATACTAGGTGTTAAGAACATCAGCAAATGATGTCAGATTGCAACAATAATCAGAAAGGAAGACGCTCATGGAAACCTTTGAAGGTCTTTTAATAGATACTTATGTACTACAAGAACAACCAATGATGCTAACTGGCATCAATCTTCAGCTTGAAGACCGCGTAATTAACGGCTTGTTAAAAGACCGTTATTTAGCTAAATATATTTTACGCCTACCATTGAACAAATATATTCTAGAAGTTTCAGGAAAATGGAATCGCAGAAATCAATTAGTCATCAAAAAAATGATGATCAAAAATATTGATGAATATATCAAAATCGTTGGCACACCTGAGTAACTGTTTTCATGATATTTTCAAAGTTATAAAATAACTATTTTTTTCAATCAGAATCGTTTATTAAATCAAGAATGTAATCCCTTTTCAAAAAACACTTTGCAAACGGTAGCACTTGTTATATAATATCCATGTACCAAACATTCCCATTCAAATTTTGTTTTAAAATATAGATCTAATCTAGTTTGGTTAACGCTATTGTCTCCCACAATAGCGTTTTTTTGTTCTCACATTCTTTTCACTCGCTATCTAGTCAGTCATTTGCTGATATTCAATTAAAAAATTTTGCTCTTTTGCTGTTAAGGAAAAAAACTTGTCATGTTCATATTGCAAAGCTAGCTTCCTTTAGGTATAATAATGAATGTTGAATTATGCGGTAACTCGCGTAAGAACTTATTTTATCGGAGGTGAAACTAATGCCAAACATTGAATCTGCAATTAAACGCGTTCGCACAAGCGAAAACGCTAATGTAAAGAATTCATCTCAAACAAGCGCTATGCGTACTGCTGTCAAGAAATTCGAAGACGCTGTTGCTTCAGGTGCTGAAAACGTAGATGCGTTATATAAAGAAGCTGTTAAAGCAATCGATATGGCTGAGTCAAAAGGTCTAATCCACAAAAACAAAGCTAACCGCGACAAATCTCGTTTAAGCAAAAAAATCGCTAAATAGTAAAAGAATCGGCTGAGGCCGATTTTTTTATTTGCTGATTTGACAAACAAGGGAGGGACAAAAC
>NZ_JAFLWA010000008.1 GCF_017316125.1 Enterococcus sp. DIV0660C
TTCCTTGTCTCGTTTTTTATCTAACTAGTTTGCTTACTCTACTCACTTATTTTCTTGAGATGTTCTTCCTTAAGCGAATAATAGTTTTCCATTTGTTTTTGCCACTTCTCTTTATCAGCCCGATTGACTTCACGAATTACTTTTGCTGGGTTTCCACCAACGATCGTATGATCTGGTACATCTTTGGTAACGACTGCACCCGCAGCAATAATCGAATCATTACCAATCGTTATCCCTGGTAGCAGCACACTGTTTCCGCCAATCCAAACATTATTTCCCACAGTAATCGGTAAACCAAATTCTAAATCAGTTATACGAATATCCGCATCTGTTGGATGACCTGCGGTAAAGAAACTGACTCGCGGTCCCACCATGACATTATCCCCAATTTTTATTTTATTCACATCTAGAAAGATGCAATCCATGTTTGCGTAAAAATTTTCGCCAATTTCCACATGGCGACCATAGTCGACATGAAGTGGTGGGTTAACATAAATATGTTCACCCGTTTTGCCAAAGAGTTCTTTTTCCAACGCCACGATTTTTCTTGTTTCATCAATAGGTAATTGATTGATTTTTTGTGCTAGCTTTTGTCCATTAATCGAGCGATTTTCCGGAAAAATACCTGATGCTTGATAAAGTTCACCAGCTAACATTTGCTCGTAATCAAAATCTTTTACCATTCGCATCCCCGCCTTTTTTATTCGTAATCAGTCAACCAAATCTGTCGTTAATTCAATCAAATTTCCTTCTGGATCTTGGATTACTGCCTCATAGTAGCCATCTCCTGTTGTTCGCGGTCCACTCAGTAAAGGATAACCATCTTGGACAAGCTGGTCAGTGAAACGGTCCACCTCTTGTTTCGTCCCTACCGCCATCGCTAAGTGTGCATACCCTAGATGATCTGTGACTCGATTTGCTAGATGCGGTTTCGTTGTCAATTCTAAGCGACTTCCTGAATCAAAACTTAAAAAGTAAGATTGAAATTGTGTTTTTGGATTACGATAGCGTTCACTGCTTGTTGCATGAAAATATTTTTCGTAAAACGTTCTCATTTTTTCCAAATCTTTCGTCCAAATAGCTAAATGTTCAATGTGCATTCCTCTTCATCTCCTAAAACCAGTCATTTTTAACCTATTTGTTTCTGCTATTTTACTCGTCTTCACTTTATCAAATTCCTTTTCGGTGCAACCAAAATGAATAGATCGTTGGGATCAAAATAACAATCACAATAATTGGTAGCATCAAAAATTCCCATGAAACAAGACCTGCAAGTAACATCACAATACCACCTGCGATAAATATTTTGGCCCCAAGTCGATTTGTTTGTACCCAATTTTTTTCACTGCTCAATGTCCAAGGTAAACGAATACCCACTGTATAATTTTGTGGGACAGCAGTTAAAATCACTCCTGAAAAAATAAAGATGACACCGATAAATGCGGCAGGGCTAATTTTCATCAACCATGTTACCTGATTACCTAAAGCATAACTGATCGTTAACGCTTGAACAAAAAGGGCAATCAGTGGAATGATTCCTAAAACACCATAAATAATCCAGCGTTTTGTCACCTTTTGCTTTGGATCATTCAACACAAAAAAGGCAACTAATAATTGTACACCCGCGAGAAGAAGTGGTAAGCCAATCAACGCAAATTCTTTTGAACTCCAACCATTCGCTTGCCAATTCAAATCAAAATGTGTGGCAACTTGATTTGGAATTTCTTTCCAAAAAATGGCACTTGCCACAAGCGGTAGCAGGGTAATAATCACCGAGATTGCAATTGCTCCACGATATTTTTTCATTTCAGAACACGTCCTTTTTCCTCTTAATTATTGTAAGGGATTCTGTTGATTCTTCCTCTTTCTAAGTGTACCTGTTCCCCAGCAAACTGCCAACTTTTTGTCTGGATTATCCGAAAAAGGATAGATTTTTTGGTAAAAAAAAGAGCGAAGCTTAGTTTCTTTCGCTCTTTACCTAAAAAGTCATTCACGTTACCAACTTGATCTCTTCTCAAATATGATGGGTTTTCTTAAAAGAGAGTTGGTACCAGTCCACCATCCATACGTAAAGCTTCTCCAGAAAAACCACCTGCAATCGGACTAGACACATACGCTACAAATGAACCAATTTCTTCTGGACGTATCAATCGTTGAATTTGCGACAATGGGCGATGATGTTTCATAAAATCTTGCTCTTTTTGTTCTTGAGTGAATCCTTTTTCTGCATACATTTCATCTAACATCTCTTGGACACCTTCTGTCAGTGTCGATCCCGGCATCACTGTATTAACAGTTACTTTTGTTCCAACTGTCAGTTTTGACAAACTTTTTGCTAATGACAGATTCATCGTTTTTGTCATACTGTATTGTGGCATTTCCCCTGAAGGCATGATTGCTTCTTCACTAGCAATAAAAATGATCCGCCCAAAATTTTGCGTTAACATTTTTGGCAAATAATATCGTGCCAACTTATTGCCAACCATAACATTCGTATCGATAAATTGTTGCCAAACCTCATCCGTAATTTCAAAATAATCCATTGGTTTAAAAATCCCCATGTTATTCACTAAAATATCAATTTCTGGAAATTCAGTAAATAAGGAATCTAATGCTTGACCGTCAGTTAGATCATACGCTGCTCCCTGCACTGAAGTTTCCTCGTAACGTTCTTGTAGCTCCTTAACTACCTCATTAACTACTTTAGGATTTCGACCATTAATGATCACATTAGCACCTTCTTGAGCAAGTGCATTCGCGATTGCTTTACCAATTCCTTTCGTTGAACCTGTAATAAGTGCCGTTTTATTTTTTAATTTTAAATCCATGTTATTTCCTCCTTCAATCGTTAAAAGTCTATACTGTTTCTTTCATTCGAACTTTTACTCCTTTTGTTCGTAAAGTATCAACGTGCTGTTCCCCCCAGCTACACAAATTATCAAGAACCTCACTTAATGTTTCTCCGTACTCATTTAATGAATATTCAACTTTTGGTGGCACTTGATTATAAACTTTACGATCTACAATACCAGCTTCTTCTAATTCTCTTAATTGTTGAATCAACATTTTTTGACTAATTCCAGTGATCTGTCTTTTTAATTCACTCGTCCGTAAACATCCATGTCTTAAATTACATAAAATAATTGGTTTCCACTTCCCACCAATCACATCCATAGTTGCTTCAACACCAATATTATAAATTTTTTCTTCCATCATTCGTTCCTTTCCCCTTATATAATCAATAGTTACTAAAAGGTTACTATATAACTTTAAAGTAGGTACTATACACAACACCACCACAATTATATACTAAACACCAAGAATAACAAGGAGGAACAAACAAATGATTCAATCGCTATCAGATAAAGTAGTTCTTAACAATGGTCAAAAAATTCCCGGATTAGGATTAGGTGTTTTTCAAATTCCCAATGAAAAAGTAACCGAAGTGGTGAAACAAGGGATTATTAACGGTTATCGTCTCATCGACACAGCTCAAATTTATGGAAATGAAGAAGGGACAGGAAAAGGAATTAAAGAAGGGTTAGCCGCAACGGGCCTAACTCGTGAAGATTTATTTATTACTTCCAAAATTTGGAACGCTCATCTTTCACAAGAAGAGGCACTGGAATCTTTCAATGAAACATTGACTAAGTTGCAATTAGACTATTTAGATTTATTTTTGATCCATTGGCCAGGGAAACACGCGTTCAAAGATTCTTGGTTAGCTTTAGAAAAATTGTATGATGCTGGAAAAATCAAATCGATTGGCGTAAGCAATTTTGAAGTGCATCATTTAGAAGAATTAGCCACATTTTCTAAACTCACTCCTGCTCTAAACCAAATTGAGCTTCATCCAAAATTGGCACAGCATGAATTGCGTGCATATGGCGAACAACATAATATCAAGATTCAAGCATGGTCTCCTTTGATGCAAGGTCAACTATTAACTCATCCATTAATTACGGAAATTGCTGCTAAGCATCAAAAAACACCAGCACAAATCATCTTACGTTGGGACATTCAGCAACAGATTCTTTTAGTCGTTAAATCTGTTCATGAAGAACGAATGCGTAGCAACGCTGACATATTTGATTTTCAATTGGATGATCAAGATATGGAAAAATTGAATGCTTTGAATGAAGGTCTTCGCAGTGGCCCTAATCCCGATGAATTTGATTTTTAATAAAAGAACAACTTAGTTCATCTATTAAAATCACCAGTTCTTACTGGTGATTTGTTCTTTGATAGAAGCCATCCATTCATCGATGATTTACAAAAAAGAGCTATGACAAGATTTTTGTCATAGCTCTTTTACGTAAATAAGTTTAAGTATCTGCTTGTCACTCTTTTATTTCAGCAACTCTTTCATTCCATAAACACCCAAGTCATAAATTCGCACAGCTGTATCTGAGCCTTGTGTAGGTTTGTCCACACTTACTTTTACATATCGTGCTTGTTCGACAGCAAAGGTATTGATACTATTTTTTTTCGTATTATTGATCGTTCGTGATACTTTCTTATACTCTTTTCCATCTTGACTTACTTCGATTGTATAAGCTTTTGTATTCATATCTGCACTCTCGCCACCCGCTTCGGCATGTGCGAATCGAACTTCACTAACTGTTTGGCTAGCACCAAGGTCGACAATGATTTCATGGGGAGGTGTTCCTGTTGCACACCATTTTGTTTTCAAGTTTCCATCAACTGCAAATTCAGGTGCTTCCGAATCATTGGTAAAGGAGGAAGCATCTGTTTTCGCATTTAACGATAACAATGCCAATTCGTCAGGGACCTTTTGACTAATCGTAATCAAGCCCTCTATCTCAACCGGTGTTTTTCCTTCTTCATTTTCTGCAGTCAGTTTTACTTTATATACACCTTCTTTTTCATAAGTAACGACTGGTGCATCATCCGTACTCGTTTCAATATCGCCACCTTCAAACACCCAAGTTACTTTGTCCGTATTAGAAGAAGATGTATTTGTAAACCTAATTTGTTCCCCAGGAGCCGCTAATGTTTTAGAAGCAGTAAAACTCGCTTTTGGTAATGTATTATCTGGCCATTCAAACGAAATCGGATCTGATGCCTTTCCTTGATTTCCAAGAGCATCAACGGGGACGATTTCCAAGTTTGTTTGCTGCGTGTTCTTTTGTCTTTCTAATCCGTTGATGTAATGGGTCGTTGCAGGCGTAACACCTAAGAAAGAGCGAGTATCGTCTTTATTTATTCGATAAATTTCATAATGATCCGCTTGACTTTCTTTGCTATCCCACGCTAAACGAATTCCCGCATAATTACTTTCTTCTTCATCAAACACGACGTCTTCTACTTCAGCATTTGCAACAATCAATTTTTCTGTGGAAGGTGAGTCAGTCATTGCAAGCTGCCCTAAATGTAATTCATAAGTATCATTCGTTTTTTCTGAAGTTATTTTATAGGAAAGGGAAGTGATGGTTTTTCCTGCAAATTTTTCTAATGAATAGTTCAAAGTAGTCCACTCATTTCCTACTTTTTCACTTGGTTCAATCGTTCCTGTACTTCCGTCTTCAAATGCCAAAACAACAGCTAGGTTGGTCGTATCTGATGCTTTCGCAGTTGTAGTTATTTCTGAATCTTTCGTTACTGTTGTTTCCATTCGATAAAGTTTCACTTGACTAGTAGCATTTTTAGTCATATTTCCTCTAAATAGTAAGGAATTTCCTCCATTGAAAGCCTCAGCATAATCCATCCTAATTGATAAATCATTGTTCTTGTCATGTTCCATTATCCAACGATACGTCGGCATAATATCTTGCATGCTTCGATTATTCCAATCTAAACTTGATACCTTTTGGCCTTTAATGAAATAATTATACCCATTCCCTGTATTGAAATTCGTTACAAAAGGCAAAGAAGTGATAGCTGTTTGCTCCAACGCATACGTTGAAATTCCCGGCCAATCTTGCCCTTCTAACGCGCTAGTTTGAGTAGGATCTCCTTTGTCATTGACCCAAAAACGTTCTTCCCGATTTTGAAAATCATCTGGATCACTCGCAGAACTGTATGTCCAACTAGGAACATATAATCCTAAAGAAGTATATGGAACACCCTTATCATCCACAAATAAATCCCAATCAACTGGCGTAGCGTACCCTTTTTCTTGAACATCAATTCCTGCAAATAAATCATAAGGGTCGATCCCTAATTCATTTGCTTTTTCCTTAGATGCTTTCAAAAGTTCCTTACTTGCCAATTGCTCCGTATTCCACCAGAAATTCAGAAACATGCTATCCGCTACAGGATTCATGTTTGCATCTACTAAATAAGCTTGGTTTTGATCAGTCAAAGCATTTTGCCAATCCATTTTTCCTTCAGACGTCATCGAATCATACCACATGATAGCTAAATCAGCTTGTTTCTTCTTAAATTCTTTGATAAATTCTTGCATCAAATCGGCGTGTTCTTTGGTTAATCCGCCCGCATTATCTGCTGTTTGCTCCTTTTTATTTTCTTTAGCCTCATCAAAGCTAGTTACAACTGTATCTGTTTCTTGGTTAATGAACCAGCCATCAAACCCATAACTTTGAGCAACTTCAATCAGCTTGTCAACTAAAGGAAATGTACCATCGGCATCTTTTTTCAAGAAAGTATCTAGCCATTCGATTTTCCCACCATGCGCAGTTTGTGGAAAGAACACAGTTCCCAACACTGGCACACCATTTTTATGCGCTGCGTCAGTCACATCTGGGCTAGGAGGAACGATGATGCCTTCACCAGATGAACCACCCCAGTAAACAAGTTGGTCGATATATTGCCAGTTAGAAAAAACATTCGCGTCAAATGTGTTGATTCCTCGTGGTGCATTGCCGCTGGTACTACTGTTCATAATGGACAAAGCCACTACTTTCATCTCTGAATTTTGTGTGTTGTTTGAAGGAATCAATTTTGTTTTATCTACTCGTGTTGCCAATGGTACAGTACTAACATTGTATTTTGCATCCTCGTCTTTTGAAAAATCCCATTGCAATAATTCTTCTGGAAACCAATAAGAAGATTCTGGTTGATTCGTCATACCTCGATCAACTTTTGCTTCTTCCGTTTCCTGATAGTCAATCGAATTTGACTCTGCATTATTTTCGACACCGCACCCTGAGACACCAACTATCCCGAATACCAACAACAATCCTACTCCACTTTTAACCCAACAATTCACCCATGATTCCTCCTATCATTTTTTATTCTTCTAAAATGATAGCGCTTACTTAAAAAGAAGTACATGAACAAACTATAGAAATATGAATACAAAATATAGATTCAACTCATTTTATCATTACAGTTTTTTATTTGTTTGCAACGAATCCATCCGACTATGTCAAACCAAGAATAAAAAATCTGTAAAAAAACAGACCCCACCCGAAGATGAGATCTGCCAAATATTGCGTAAACAATAATTTGATTATTCTGCAGCGTTTGCGTCTTTGAGACCGTATTTTTTGTTGAAACGGTCCACACGTCCGTCTGCTTGTGTGAATTTTTGACGTCCAGTGTAGAATGGATGTGAGTCAGAAGTTACTTCGACACGGATGACTGGGTATGTATTACCGTCTTCCCATTCAACTGTTTCTTGTGAAGTTTTTGTTGAACCTGACAAGAATTTAAAACCAGTTGTTGAATCCATGAATACTACTGGATGGTAATCTGGATGAATGTTTGCTTTCATAGTTTTTTCGCTCCTTTGCCCTGCTTCATTTGCTGAACCAGAGTTAATTTGTCGATTTACAACAGTAACATCTTATCATGTTTCATTCAAGGTTGCAATTATCTTTTTTGATTTCTTATTTGATTTTTCTTGCCAAAGGAAACATCTTGAAACTCCGCAAAAAACTGCTGGTTGTTTTTTGTTTTCCGCAAGAAACGAATCAATTGCTCCGTGTATTCTAAAGAATCACCAATCATATTTTTACGTAATTTCCAAATTTCTTCTAATTGTGTACTTGGAATTAGCAATTCTTCTTTACGCGTTCCTGATTTTTTGATGTCGATTGCTGGGAAGATTCTTCTTTCTGCTAATTCACGTGACAATTGAAGTTCAAGATTTCCCGTTCCTTTGAACTCTTCATAGATGACATCATCCATTCGACTGCCCGTATCTACCAGAGCAGTTGCTAGGATTGTTAAGCTCCCACCTTCTTCGATATTACGTGCTGCTCCAAAAAATTTCTTTGGTTTATACAACGCAGCTGGGTCAATTCCTCCACTTAAGGTTCTACCACTTGGCGGAACCACTAAGTTATAGGCTCTAGCAAGTCGTGTGATACTGTCCATTAAAATAACAACGTCTCGTTTATCTTCAACCAACCGCATTGCACGTTCTAAGACTAATTCTGCGACACGTGTATGATTTTGTGGTTGCAAATCAAATGTTGAAGATACCACATCTCCTTTTACGCTACGTTCTAAGTCAGTCACTTCTTCCGGTCGTTCATCAATTAATAAAACAATCAATTCAACATCAGGATAGTTCTCCGTGATACCATTAGCAATTTCTTTTAAGACCGTTGTTTTTCCTGCTTTTGGTGGCGCAACGATTAGCCCACGTTGGCCAAAACCGACAGGAGAAAAAATATCAATCATTCGTGTGGATAATCGATTAGTGGTTGTTTCTAATGTTAACTGTTCTTGTGGGTAAAGAGGTGTTAATGCTGGAAAATGAGGTCGTTCTTTTGCTTCTTCTGGATCTTTTCCATTGACACTTTCGACATGCATCAATCCATAATAACGTTCTGATTCTTTTGGTGGGCGGGCTTTTCCAGCAACTTTATCCCCATTTCGCAAACCGAAACGGCGTATCTGTGAAGCGGAAATATAGATGTCTTCTACACTTGGACCATAATTGATTGGACGTAAAAATCCATACCCATCTTGTCCTACGATATCTAAAATTCCTTCCATATAATAGAACCCTTGCTTTTCTGCTTGCGCACGAATCACAGAGAGAGAGAGTTCCTTTTTATTCATTTTACTGTAATAAGGAATTTTAAAATCCTTGGCATAGCTATAAATTTCTTTTAATGTTTTATTTTCTAGCTCCGCCATTGTCAAATAGTCGCTCATTCAGCCTCCACTTCCTCAATCATTTCAATTGATGCACCTAACGCGGTTAGTTTTTCGATAATGTGATCATATCCACGTAGAATATATTCGATATTATAGATTGTAGTCGTTCCTTCTGCTAGCAATCCAGCAATAACTAAACAAGCCCCTGCACGAAGATCCGATGCTACGACTTCTGCACCATGTAACTTACTTGGACCATTGACAATGATCATGTTTCCTTCAACTGAAATATCTGCACCCATTCGCGCTAACTCTGGTACGTGATTGACGCGTTTCGCATAAATCGTGTCGATAATTTCTGCAGTGCCAGATGTCATTAATAACAATGGAGTCAAAGGTTGTTGCAAATCTGTCGCAAAACCTGGATATGGATAAGTCATCACATTCACTGCTTTCAAATCAGTCGATGGATAAACTTCGATTTCATCTTCGCTGATTTTCATTTTGACACCAATTTCTTGTAACTTAGCAATGAAGCTTTCGAGATGTTCAAAAATAACGTTTTTTACTTTTATTCCATTCCCAGCAGCTGCTGCAAGAGCTAAGTATGTTCCCGCTTCGATTCGGTCAGGAATCATGAAATGACGACAACCATGTAATTCTTCGACACCATCAATACGGATAATGTCCGTACCCGCGCCGCGTACTTTTGCTCCCATGTTGTTCAATAACGTCGCAACATCAATAATTTCTGGTTCACGAGCCGCATTTTCAATGATTGTTTGCCCTTTTGCTTTTACTGCCGCAAGCATGATATTGATTGTTGCGCCTACGGAGACTACATCCATGAAAATTCGATTTCCTTGCATTTGGTCATTTTTAGTTCGCAAATACATCGCGCCATGCTCATTCGTAACTTGTACACCTAGCGCCTCGAATCCTTTAACATGTAAATCAATTGGTCTTGGGCCTAAATAACAGCCACCAGGTAAACCAACTACAGCTTCACCAAATTTTCCTAATAATGTTCCCATAAAATAGTACGATGCACGTAAACTATTGATTTTTCCATTTGGCATTGGCACAGATACGATTTCTGTTGGATCAATTTCTAATACGTTATTTGAAAAAGTAATCTTTGCACCCATAATTTCTAAAATTTCAATTAACGAATGAACATCCTGAATATCAGGGACACCTTCTAAAATCACTGGGGAATTTGCTAAAATAGCTGCTGGAATCAATGCCACTGCACTATTTTTTGCCCCACTAATCGTTACTTCACCTGTTAGTGAACGGCCACCATTGATAACGATTTTCTTCATAAAATCCACCTATTCTTAATTTATTCATACTCGTTAATTTTACCATAGACTGTCATTTTTCAAAAGCTTGGGACTGTACCAGTACATAAACAACTTTTTTTGTCCTTTTCAACCGCTTTTTTCACAAAAAAAAGACTGAAAAATAAGTTTTCAGTCTGCTTTCTATTTGGCAATTTAAACTACTATTCTCGAACATTCTTTAAATAGCCAAAGACTTGATTCATTTTGTCACTTGACGATGGATTTGATAAACAGCCCCGATCATCCCTGCATCATTTTTTAATTTGGCTGGGCGAACAGCAGCAATCGTTTTATCTTTAAGGTAATGAATTGATTGATGTCGATCCATCAGTTCTTCCAAACGTTTTTGAAAGCGCTGATTAAATTGCTCATTTGAACTGATTCCTCCACCGAATAAAATCAGTTCTGGATCAAAGCAGCTAATTAGATTCAACATTCCCACAGCCAAATCTGTTAAAAATTGTTCTACTGTGTTGATTGCTAATGCTTCACCTTCTGCCTCTTTTTGGAAAATTTCTCGAGCATCTAAAAGCATCGGTGCAGCTACATCTGACTTTTTTTGGCTCAAATTATATTGATAGCAAAGTCCGCCAACAGTTGCTGCTCGCTTGTTCCACGAAACTTCTTCAATATCTCCTTCTGCTGGTAATTGATCAATGATACTCCAGCCAAATTCACCGGCCATGCCGTGAGCGCCTCGAAAAACTTCCCCATTGAGTACGATTCCGCCACCAATGCCGGTTCCCAAAACAATACATAAATAATTTTCCAAGCCTTGTGCATTCCCAATCCAATGTTCGGCAATCGCTGCAGCATTAGCATCATTTTCGACAGAAACGGGTAAACCAGTCAGTCGTTCTAGTTCCAGTTTGATATTAGCCCCATAAAAAGGTCTAATTGCACCAGCTGTAAGCATGAATCCATCTTTTTGGATAATTCCTGGTACACTAATGCCAATTCCCTCAATTTTTTCATATCGTTTCTGAGCATCTTTCACGATTCCATCTAGCTCAACCAAAAAATCTGCCAACTGATAATTTGTCGGAATGACTGATTTTTCTAAAATAGTTCCAGTTTCATCTAGAACACCATATTTCACAGTTGTTCCACCAATATCAAATCCTACATACATATGATCAACTTCCCTCTTCTAAATTCTCGTACGAATGAAAAACGTTCAATAATAACTTTGCTTTGATAAAAATGACTGTACCGATTCCCAAAAAGAGCCATACAAATAATAAACTTGGCAAATAAAGAGGAACCAGTATCCCTCCACCAATTGTTATAAAAAATAATAGGATACTAACCGGTAAATGTTTTAGTGATAAGACGAACGCATTGATCGCTGTTCCTGATAAATTATTTTCAAAACGAGCGATTAACGGAAACAAATATAGTCCCATCAGAACAAGCAATGTGATCAATGACATTACTAAATAATAGGCGATTTTATTTCCAAGCAATAAAGGTTGGATAAAAGGTAGCAGGAAAAAACTCCCCCCACTTACGCCCAGAATCAGCATCCACATTTTCGTTGCCAAAACAAAATTTTGTTTAAACTGATGACCATATTCTTTATACAAAATGCCTTCTTTATGATCAACCATTTTGTAAGCAGTTCCATAAGTGCTAGCTATTGCCGCACCAATTGTGATTATCGGTAAACAGGAAAGTAAAAAAATAATTGTTAGTAATAGCACTTGATAAATTCGTTGCATTCCTTCGTAAATTTTACCTTCCGTACTAAAAATCTTTTGCATTTTTTTACCTCCTAAATGATCCTGTTCACACAAATGAAAAGGTTGTCTCAACTAGAAAAATTTTTCATTGCTCCAATTTTAGCTTTTCGCCACAAGCTAATTCAGTCATTTTGCTTCCACTAAAAATCATTACACTCATTTTGATTTTTTGAACGTTTTTAGCCGTCATTCACCTAGCTTATGTAGCCTCAAACTATTTGAACAATCTCTGCTAGTTTCGTAGGTGTTCGCAGATACATTTTTTCAAAAAGAAGTTGAACTTCTCGAAAATTTGATGAATCTATTTTTGAGAAGTTCTTTTTTTCTTAAGTCTTCTTTTTTGGTTTAGAGATTACATAGCTAATTTTTCTTTATTCTCTTGAATTTTCTCATTACGAACTTTATTCACATCATCGATTTTATTTTCTTCCTGGAATGTTTTGTACTTAGCTAATAAATCATCTAATTCTTTTTCATCTTTGGCACGTAGCATACCAACTAGTGTTGTACTCCAGTTCGTTTGGATAGCACTTAAGGCACGTGCTTCTTGACTACCTGCATCTGGTCCAATGTTTTCCGTTAAGAATTGAGAAGTTAATTTGCCTTCTCCCCATTGCTGCATTTGTTTTACTGCATCAACGTAAGAATCATCGTTCATAGCTTTAAAACGGTCATGACCAAATTGAATGAATTCACCCATTCGATAATCCAATTGCCATTTTTCTGGATCTTCTTGTTGAATTTTTCGTGCTTCATCTGTCCATTGTACTTTATCGCCATCTTTTGTATACGTTTCGCCCTCGACCCCAAAGTTCGTTAACATTTGTCCATCATCACTTAGCAAATAAGTAAATAATTGAATTGCTTTTGCAGGATCTTGGCAATTTTTACCAATATAGTTGATCATCCAACCAGAGATACCCGCTTGTGTTAACGTTGGATCATTCCCTTTGGTGCTTTGAATTCCGTCAACTGCAATGTACTCCGAATCAGGATTAGCCGCTTTGAATGTTTGGAGCGGGATACCTTGATTAACAAATGAACCGATCATCACAGCACCATATTTACCAGTTTGTAACTTTTCTTTGAATTTATCACCATCATCTGTAAACGTATCATCTGAAATATTTCCATCTTCATGAACTTGGCGGAATGCTTTGACCCATTTAATGTAATCTTCATCTAAATTACGATCATAGTAATCATCCCCATCCGTATAAGGAACACCTAACATATCTTGAACCACACTATCCATTGAACCATTTGACGAACCATCTTTGGCAAAGTCATTGAACCCAAATGGGATCAATTCAGGAAACTGTTCTTTGATTTTCTTCATTCCAGCAACAAAACCATCTGGTGTAGTGAAATCTGGTTTGCCAATTGCTTCATAGACATCTTTTCGAATAATGAATGCATCCCGGGCAAAGATGTCGCCACTGTCAAAATCTTTTTGAACATTTGAATAGTCTGGATAACCATAGGATTTTCCATCTGAAAGTTTATACCAATTTAATGTTTCTTGACGTGCCACCTGATTGAAATACGGATCATATGTTTCTGCTAAGTCTTGTAATGGAAGCGCCCAAGAATTGGCTTTTCTAGCTACTTGTGAATTTGAATCAAAGACAGTCACGATATCTGGCATGTCTCCACCAGCAAAATAAGTATTTAATTTTGTATCATCACCTGTGATGAATTTAATATCAATATTCAAGTCTTCTTTTACTTTTTTCGTTACCATATCTTTTCCAAATTCAGTGTTCCACCAATCGGCATTAACATACCAAGTTAATTTTGTTGTTTCTTCTTTTTTATCTAATTTCCAAGCAGGTGTATCTTTCTCTGGTGTATAACGATCTTCAATTGATGGAAGCTCCACTTTTTTATTTGCTGATGCTTCTTCTTTGCTATTGCCACAAGCACCTAAAGCTAGTAACACCGTACTCGTTAATGCCAACATACCAACAACTTTTTTCTTTGAGACTCCAAACATTAATTATTCCTCCTATTCTTTGACTGCCCCAAGCATCATGCCTGAGATAAAATGTTTTTGTAGCAATGGATAGATGATTAAAATTGGAACGGTCGTAACAACGATCGTTGCCAATTGTACTCCTTTAGATGTGGTACTGATTTCAACAGCAGCATTCAAGCCTTGTTGCGAAGCTGCCTGAGATTGCGTAATGATTTCATAAAGCTTCATTTGTAGTGGATACAGTGCTTTGTCCGTCACATACAGTTTTGCTGTCATAAAATCATTCCATTGCCAGACACCGTGAAAGAGTGCAATTGTTGCAAGTGCTGGCTTTGATAATGGCACAAAGATTTTTAAGAAAACACCCCAATCACTTGCACCATCAATTTTTGCTGACTCTTCTAGTGAAGTTGGCACATCACGGAAAAAATTCATTAGAATAATAACATCGTAGTAAGATAACAATGCTGGGATAATATAAACCCAAAAAGTATTCAACAAGCCTAAAGATTTAATCAATAAATAGGTTGGGATCATCCCCCCAGAGAAAAACATCGTAATAATTCCCATTGTCGAATAAAGATTACGACCTTTTAAATTACGTTTAGACAAAGCATAGGCCATAATTGCACAAAAAGCCGTATGTGCTAATACACCAAGAACCGTCTTTCCAATTGAGATAATCAATGCCTGCCACATGGAAGAATCACCAAGGACTTTACGATAGTTATCCATCGAGATCTCCGAAGGCCAAAAGACAAAATCTCCTTTTGCCAAAG
This sequence comes from Enterococcus sp. DIV0660C, assembly GCF_017316125.1. GTDB lineage: Bacteria > Bacillota > Bacilli > Lactobacillales > Enterococcaceae > Enterococcus_B. The sequence continues at coordinate 14,882 of NZ_JAFLWA010000008.1, forward strand.
CATCACTTGAAGCAAAAGAGGAAGCAACAATGTTCCAAACGGGGACGATAATCATGATTGTGAAAACTAGTAAAAGTAACACATTAACAAAATTAAAGATTTTACTGTCTTTGTCTTGTACGACATTACTCTTGGGTTTTGATAAGGATAATTTTCTTTTTTCCAACATTTTTACTCCTTTCTTATAAAACTGACTGATTATCGTTTAATTTCTTAGTAACGATATTCGTTGCAACTAGCAAAATAACTGAAATGATTGAAATCCCTAATCCAACAGCCGTTGCGTAAGAAAAATCCCCCTGCATCAAACCAACGCGATAAACATACGAATTGATTACTTCTGCTTTAGGTTGGTTTTGTGAGTTCATTAAAACCAATGTCTGGTCTAAATTCGAATTAAATAAACCGCTTACACTAAGGATCAAGTTTAACGAAATAATATTTCGGATCATGGGAATCGTAATACTCCATATTTGGCTCATTCGAGTGGCGCCATCCATTTTTGCTGCTTCATAATATGTGGGATCAATTCGTGACATCGTCGCAAGGTACAAAATCGTTCCCCACCCGGCTTCTTTCCAAACATCAGATAAAGAAGCGATCCACCAGTATTTTCCCGCATCTAACATATGGTTTTGTTTCGCTTGGATACCAATAAAATTCAAAAGCTCATTGATCATTCCGTTGGAAGAAAACCAAGTAATCAACATTCCCCCGAGTATGATCCAAGAAAGAAAGTGTGGTAAGTAAGAAATCGTTTGGATCGTCCGTTTAAAGACGCTATCTCTTAATTCATAAATCATCACTGCTATAATAATCGGTAAGACAAAACCAAAAGCTAGTTTTAAGCCACTGATTCCTAACGTATTGACTACTGATTGCCAGAAATATTTATCTGCCATAATAATTTTAAAGTTTTCAAGACCCACCCATTGTGCACTTTCAATCGTATCAATCACTGTATAATTTTTAAAAGCAATCACTAATCCGTAGATGGGAATAAAGCTGAATATAATCATGTAGACAATACCTGGAATCGCCATCGATTGTAGTTGCCACTGACGGCCAAAATTTCGAAACCATTTCTTAATACGAACGCCCAGTGCTGGTTTTATTTTTGCTTCCAACTGATTTTCCTCCTCATTGTTTTTCCTTTTCAATTTATTACGCTAACTTTTGCATTTTTTACGCAACTCCTTCGCTGTTTCTCTGGGAATCAACTGGCAGTCTAGGCTTTTATTCTCACCAGTTTTTTGGTTATCAATCAAATGTAGTAGTTCAATAACTGCTTGACGTCCCTGCTCACGAATGGGATTTTGAATCGTCGATATCTTTGGGTTGAAATAGCGAAGTAATTCGATATCATCGAACCCAATCACACTAAAATCTTCTGGAACTGACATCGCTAAACTTTCAATTGCTTTGATCACGCCGATTGCACTCAAATCATTCCCAGCAATCCATGCTGTGGGCCAGCTATTTTTTTCTTGCGTGTTTAAGTACTGTGTCATATTGTTAAAGCTAGCTTTTTCTTCAAATAAACCTGGGATGATCCATTGTTCGTTAATCACCAAGCCAGCTTCATTCATTGTCTCTTCAAAGCCTAAATAACGTTCGTCACTATCATAGACACCTGGATGTCCAGGTAAAAAACCAATTTTTTGATGTCCTTTTTCAATTAAATGCTGTGTCGCTAATTTCCCAGCCTTTCGAGAAGAAAAGACCACACTACTGATACTTTGGTCCTCAATTTCTCGATCCATAAAAACTGCTTTGATCCCTTCTGACTGAATCGTACCTAGTGCTTCATCATCAATCAGGTCTTCAAATCCGATAAACCCATCAACCATATTTCCTAACAGATGCGAACTGAGCACTTTTTTGTCAGAAGAAATGATCACATTCACACCATACTGATGTTTTTCTGCTTCCTTCACGATTGCTTCAATCAATGTACTAAAGTAAGGACCGATAATCGTATGCGTATAAAAACCGATCATATTCGTGTGCTTCGCTTTTAGATTTTTGCCAAATAAGTTCGGTGTATAATGCAGTTTTTTAGCCGCAGTCAGGACTTTTTCTTTTGTTTTTGGCGTTACCACGTCCACATTATTCAATGCTTTTGAAACAGTCGCAATCGAGACATTTGCTTCTTGAGCAACTTCACGAATAGTTATTCGTTCTTTCATAACTCCCTCCAAATAAAAACGTTTTTATTTTTCTTAAATAAGTAAAGAAGTCTTTTTTACATTCACATCATAAATAAAAACGTTTTCAAAAACAATAACTTGTCCAATTGATGGTTTTCGTTTCTCTCTTTTGAAAAAAAAGTCATAGTGGTACAAGCTGTACCACTATGAAAATTAGGTTAAGAAAAATCGACTTTCTGCCACAATATTTGCTACACTTTCCCCTAAAAATAAACGAAATCCTCCTGATTCAATCGTTCTCTTTAAATCTACATGGCTATAGGCCAATTCAACTGGTGAAACTACAAACTCAACTTTCTTTGTTTCACCTGCAGCTAGTTCGATTTTTTTCCACTTCAAAAGTTCGATTTTTGGTCGAATAACTTCGGTAACCTCATCTTGAAAGTAAAGTTGTGGTAATGCCCACCCTTTGATCTGAGAAATGTTCATAACTTCAAAACTTACTGTCAGTTCTTCCTCTTTCGCCAACGTGTCATTTGAAAGGATAAAATTCTTATATTGAAACTCACTATAAGACAGCCCATGACCGAAACAGTACAGTGGCTGATTCTCTTCATCCACGTAGCGCGAAATATATTTTTCCTGATAATTTTCCTTTGTTTGAGGTCGTCCAGTCGACATTTCTTGATAAGAATAAGGTAGTTGCCCGACACTACGAGGAAAACTCATTGGTAGATGTGCTGTAAAATTTTCTGCTCCACTGAGAAGCATCGCCAATGCCTCTCCTGTTTGGTTACCTAAAAACCAAGCAGAAACAACTGCATCTACTTTTTCAACAACGTCCGTCAAAACCAATGGTCGTCCACTAAAAGTCACTAAAATCTTATCAATCTCATATGTCGCTAATAAATCGATCAGTTCGAGTTCTATCGCTTTTAATTTTAAATCGGCACGACTTGCAGCCTCACCTGATTCTTCGCTCTTCTCCCCAACTGCGATGATCACTTTATCAGTCGTTCGAATTGCTTGCTCGATTGCTTTTTTGTCAAGCTGGTCAGTCACTGAAATATGCTGGAGTTCCGAAAATTGCTGTTTGACCCCATCAGCAAACGAAAGGGCATTTTTTGAATCACCAATCCATGACCATGCACCAAGCACATCTTGTGTTGTTGCTTTCGTGCCGATCAATAAAATTTTTTCTGTTTTTTCTAAAGGTAGGACGCCATTATTTTTCAAAAGAACAGCAGAATTAATAGCTGCTTGATAACTTAATTTTTTTAATTCAGATAAATTAGTGGTAACATCCAACCCGCGGTATGGATTTTCAAATAAGCCTAACTCGTTCTTCAACGTCAAGATACGCCAAACTGCTTCATCTAAATTTTTTAATTGCTCGTTTGTTTCAATCATTTCCGCAAGCTCATTTAAATAACAACCCGTCATCATATCTATATCGACGGTTGCCTCAAAGGCTTTCTTTGCTGCTTCATGTAGATTTTCAGCTACACGATGATTCTTCAACTCAGCAATTGCTGCCCAATCTGAAATTACGACACCATCAAACCCCAATTCATCTCGCAAAACTCCTTTGATCAGTTCTCGATTTCCCGTTACAGGTACCCCATGTAAGCTATTGAATGATGTCATAACCATTTTTACACCATTCGTAATGGCTCCTTCAAAAGCAGGCAGATAGTTTTGATGCAACTCAACATCAGAAAAATCTACAGTGTTATAATCCCGACCACCTTCAGCAGCGCCGTAGCCGACGAAATGCTTCACACAAGCCGCTATATGATATGGTTCTGTTGCCAAATCTGTTCCTTGGTACCCTTTGACATAAGCTTTTGTTAACGTGCGAGAAAGTCTCGGATCTTCACCATTACTTTCTAACACGCGTCCCCAACGGGGATCTTTGACATAATCTGCCATTGGAGAAAAAGTGACGTGAATGCCTTCACTGGCTGCTTCTGCGGCGGATGCTTTTGCTACTTTTTCAATTAATTCAGGATCAAAACTACTAGCTAATGCTAACGGAATCGGAAAAATCGTTTCATAACCATGAATAACATCTGCCATAAACAATAAAGGAATCTGATGTGGACTATGTGCTAAATAATCTTCTTGAATTTTTCTAACTTCTGTTCCTCGATGGGTACCTAAAATAGACCCTACTTGATAAAGCTGGTCTGTCCCCATTGACCACTCCACCATTGGACCAGTAATTTCTCCTTGATTCCCAAAGAAATTAGGTGTTATTTGAACCAACTGACCAATTTTTTCAGCTAAACTTAACTTGTCCATTACTTTTCTTAGTTCGTGAGTGTCCATGATATACTCCTTCTATTGATGTTCTTGAATCAATTTTTGATACCAAGCAAAAGAATCTTTTTTCAAACGAGTTAAACGCCCATTGCCTTCATTGTCTTTGTCCACATAAATCATACCGTAGCGTTTTTCCATTTCACCAGAACCAAAGCTGACTAAGTCAATGATTCCCCAAGGTGTATACCCAAGTAAATCCACCCCATCGACATGTACAGCCAGATTCATTTGGTCAATGTGTTTTTGCAAATAGTCAATCCGATACGTATCATGGACTTGCCCCTCCTCTAATTGGTCGTAGGCCCCGAAACCATTTTCAACAATGAAAAGAGGTAAATTATAACGTTCGTATACAACATTCAAAATATAACGCAACCCAACTGGATCAATTTGCCAACCCCAATCACTTGCCTGAACATAAGGATTTCGAACTATTTTTGCTTCTGGAAAATCAGTAATATTTTCTCCATCAATTTCTGGTAAAGTCGTTACTGCACCAGACATATAATAGCTAAAGCCAATATAATCAACTGTTCCTTCTTTCAACGCTTGTAATTCCTCATCGGTAATTTCGATTTGATACCCTTTTTCTTCCCAATATTTTTTGGCATAAGTAGGAATAATACCACGAGCATGAATATCAGAATAAAAGAAGCGACGCTCCATTACTTTGACGGACGCCATTAAATCTTCTGGATTGCAAGAGTATGGATAAACAGGAACGTAAGCCATCATACAGCCAATTTGAAACTCCGGATTAATTTTATGTCCTAATTGAACCACTTTGGCACTGGCAATCAATTCATTTAAACCAGCTTGAAAAGTTAATTCTTCTTTATTTTCATCCACCTGAAAAAGCATGGCAGAATTGGTCCAAGTGTGTAGCTCATGTTGCCCGTCTGCCTGATTATTGATTTCGTTAAAGGTCATCCAATACTTCACTTTTTTCTGGTAACGTGTCATGACTGTTTCCGCATAATGAACAAAAAAATCAATTAACTTTTTGTTTTTGAATCCACCATATACTTCATGTAAATGATAAGGAATTTCAAAATGTGATAAAGTAATCACCGGTTCAATCCCATTTCTCAATAATTCATCAAACAAATCATCATAAAATTGTAACCCTGCTTCATTAGGTTCTTCCTCATCTCCATTCGGAAAAATTCTTGTCCAATTGATCGATGTCCGAAACACGTTTAATCCTAATTCTTTAAACAAAGAAATATCTTCTTTGTAACGATGATAAAAGTCAATTGCTTCATGATTGGGATAATTCTTACCAAGTTTCACACCCTTCGTAATTTCTCGTGCAACACCATTGGCGCCAGCTGTCATCACATCAGCAATACTGACCCCTTTACCGTCAACGTTCCAAGCACCTTCGATTTGATGAGCTGCTACTGCGCCACCCCATAAAAAATCTTTTGGAAATTTATTTGTCATTATTGGTCACCTCAATTATTTAATGCCCTCAGTATAATTAGGAAGTCAGCCTTACTCAATGCTTATACGGAATTCCGGCATAAAATCCAATAAATAGAAAAAAACACCATCATGGTACGCTATGTACCAAAACGGTGTTTCCTAAAACGCCATGTACCTAAAAATAGTGAAATTTTTTAGTCAAATTGTTGAAGACGATCTGCAAGTTGTTCAATCAAAAAAATACAAGGTATCTGACTGGTCAAATCTTCATGTTTTTTTACTCGACGAACATCCACGTGATAATCCAGCACATAATCAGACATTCGACTCAAGGTCGAATTGATATCTGAAGTAATCGCAATCGTCAAACAATCATCTTGATTCCGGAAGCCATTCACTACTTCCACTACTTCATTTGTCATTCCTGAAACAGATAAGGTCACTAGCACATTGTCACTCGTATTTTGCAGTTTTGATTTAATTGGATAAGTTGGGTCAATCAATGGGTAACTGTTATACCCCATCAAAGCAAAACGGCGGGCTGCGTATTCACAAATCGAACCCGATGCGCCCATACCAAAAAAAATAATATTCTCACAATATTGGATTTTCTCCACAACTTGATTTAATTTACTTTCAATATCTTTGCGAAAACTATCACGGCTCAAAATTGTCAAAGCTGCATTAAAGTCCTCTCCTTCTATCACACTTGTGCTAAACTGACTGCGGAATTCAGTATAACTTTCATACCCCAGCTTACGAATCAAACGCATCACCGAAGATGCTGAAGTATGCGATTCTTGCGCAATATCTCGTACGCGCATATACGGAACTTTATCCACATTGCTACTCATATAATGATAAATTGCTTGATCAGTATCAGACAAAGCATTAAAATCAATATTCCCAAAAAAACTCATTTGTTCTCCCCCTAGTTGCAGCTCAATTCAAATTTGCCCACTTATTTCTATTTTTATCAAAAAAGCGATTACAAAACTTATTCTAGAACAAAATAACTCATAATAGCTAGCAAATCAAGTAAGGGATTTTTTCAAATGATCGACAACAAAACTCTCCAGTTCTTTTGCTAAGCAAGTCAAAAAAAGCTGAGACCTTTTAGATGAATCTAGCTTTAGCTTTTAATCAATTGAAAAACTTTCTCTGACACCAGCTCTTCATTGTCAAATCTGGAGAAACAAACATTTTTAGCAGACAAAAAAAGGGTGAGACAAAACAAATCTGTTTTGTCTCACCCTTTTCATCAGTCAACAAAGGAAGTAATTAAGCTTTGTTTGCTGAACCGAACCAGTCAATATGAGATTCTGCATCTTTAACGATTGCAGCTTTACCTGGTGCTAATAATTTACGAGGGTCAAATCCTTTACCTTCGCGGTCTTTACCAGCTTCGATATATTCACGAGTAGCAGCAGCAAATGATAATTGGAATTCAGTATTAACATTAACTTTTGAGATACCCATTGAGATAGCTTTTTCGATTTGGTCTTGAGGAATACCTGATCCGCCGTGTAATACTAAAGGCATATCTGGACCTACAGCATCAGCGATTGCTTGTAAGTGATCAAATGCTAATCCGTTCCAGTTTTCTGGGTATTGACCGTGGATGTTACCGATACCACATGCTAAGTAGTCGATACCTGTAGCAACCATTTGTTTACATTCTTCAATGTCAGCTAATTCGCCGTTACCGATGATTCCGTCTTCTTCTCCGCCGATTGAACCAACTTCACATTCTACAGAGATTCCTTTAGCGTGAGCTCTTTCAACAACGTCTTTAGCTAATTTCAAGTTTTCTTCGAATGGTAAATGAGAACCATCGAACATAACTGAAGTATAGCCGATTTCGATACATTCTAAAGCTGCATCGTAGTCACCATGGTCTAAGTGGATAGCAACTGGAACAGTGATGTTCATTGCTTCAACTAAATCAGTGATTAAATCTTTACATACTTTGTAACCACCCATGTATTTAGCTGCACCCATTGAAGTTTGGATAAGTACTGGTGCTTGTTTAGCTTCAGCTGCTTCAAGAATAGCTTGAGTCCATTCTAAGTTGTTTGTGTTGAATCCGCCGACAGCGTAACCGCCTTTACGAGCAGCTTTTAAAAATTCAGCTCCTGATACTACTGGCATAATAAAATTCCTCCTAAGTTTTGTAAAAACTAAATTTGTTAAGACAATTCTTAACCAACGACCTTATTTTACCAAACATTGTGGTACTTTTCTACTAAAATCACCGAAAATGAAAATTTTCAACAAGTTTTTTGTAAAAAAGAAACACAATCACAGATCATAACTAGACAAAAATACCGTTTTATTATGTTTTTCTTCCCCATTTAATAACAAAAGAACAAATAGAAAAAATCATTCTTTTTTCATAAATCCTCATTTGCTTCACTTAATCCCTACTTCCGACTCTTTCCGCAAAAAAACAGAGTAGTTTATAAAAGCTACTCTGTTTGATCTGTTTTTTATTTTGATTCGCGATCAGTTAACGCAGCACCAACAAATGCTTTAATAAGTTTTTGTGGACGATTTGGTCGTGAAATCAACTCTGGATGGAATTGGCAACCAACAAAGAATTTCTTCTCAGGAATTTCAACGATTTCAACCAAGCGATTGTCTGGTGAAACACCAGAGAAGACCAATCCTTGTTCTTCAAACATTTCACGGTATTGGTTGTTGAATTCATAACGGTGACGGTGACGTTCTTGAACGACATCTGCCTCTTCATACGCTGTTGCTGTTTTCGTTCCTTTTTTGATTTTACATGGATATAAGCCCAAACGAAGTGTTCCACCAAGGTTCTCAACGTTTTCTTGATCAGCCATCAAATCAATGATGTTGTTTTGTGCATCAGGATTTGTTTCAGCTGAAGCCGCGTCAGGAAGACCGACGACGTTACGTGCAAATTCAACGCAAGCCATTTGCATCCCCAAGCAAATACCTAAAAATGGAATATCATTTTCTCTGGCAAAACGGATTGCTTCAATTTTCCCTTCAACACCGCGGTCACCAAATCCACCAGGAACTAAGATTCCGTCAGCATCTTTCAAGCGTTCTGCAACATTTTCTTCCGTTAATTCTTGTGCCTTGATCCAATCCAATTCAATATCCGCATCATAAGCAAATCCTGAATGTTTCAATGCTTCTACCACTGAGATATAAGCATCAGGTAGCTCAACATATTTACCAACTAAAGCAATACGCACTTTTTTCTTCAAGTTCAAGACACGTTCTTCTAGTTCTTTCCATTCCGTCATGTCTGCTTCTGGTGTTTCAAGTTTCAAGTGTTCACAAACAATTCGATCCATTCCTTGTTTTTGTAACAATAATGGAATGGAATATAAAGTGTCTACATCAGGTGATTCAATCACTGCTTCTGGTTCAACGTCACAAAATTGTGCTAATTTATTTTTTACGCTTTGTGAAACAGGTTGCTCCGTACGAACAACTAAAATATTTGGTTGGATTCCCAAACCACGTAATTCTTTCACACTGTGCTGTGTTGGTTTTGTTTTCATTTCACCGGCAGCTTTTAAATAAGGAATCAATGTTGTATGCACATACATTACGTTGTCTGCACCAACATCTGCTTTCATTTGGCGCAAAGCTTCCAAAAATGGTAATGATTCGATATCGCCCACTGTTCCGCCAACTTCAGTGATGATCACATCAGAGTCCGTTAATTTTGCGGCACGCATGATTTTTTCTTTGATTTCGTTTGTGATATGTGGAATCACTTGGACAGTTGCCCCTAGGTACTCCCCTTTACGTTCTTTACGCAATACTTCAGAATAGATTTTTCCTGTGGTAACGTTGGAGTATTTGTTCAAATTGATGTCGATAAAACGTTCATAGTGACCTAAGTCTAAGTCTGTTTCCGCACCATCATCTGTTACAAATACTTCTCCATGTTGATAAGGACTCATTGTTCCTGGATCAACATTGATGTACGGGTCAAATTTTTGGATAGTTACCTTTAGGCCACGATTTTTCAACAAGCGACCCAATGAAGCTGCTACGATTCCTTTACCAATCGAAGATACAACGCCGCCAGTTACAAAAATGTATTTTGTCATAAATTCAAAAACTCCTTCTTGTTTTATCTGCAGGAAAAGTCCCAGAAAAAAATAAAGAAAGCTCCCTATTCTTCTAACAAGAATAGGGAGCTGAAATTTCTGTAAACTTCTGACCCTTTAAAAGGGTGCCCAAGGAGTATAATACAAGCTCCAGAATCGAAAGTCAAGACATCAATTTGATGATTGCGATTTCAAAAAAATTGTTGGTGCTGGATGCATTCTAGACAATATAGCAAAACTTCAGTTAGAATATTTCAACAATTTTTTTCTTAATTTGTCCTAGAAAAATAAACTTGCGGGAAGCAAAAAACAAGGAGTAAAGAAAAAACACAGAAGACAAAAGAATGTCTTCTGTGTTTTCTGCTTTTTCGAATTAATAAAGTTCTAAATATTGTTCTCTTTCCCACTCAGAAACTGTTTGACGGAAAGCTGCCCATTCCAAGCGTTTCGCTTCAACAAAGTTTGAGAAGATGTGTTGACCTAGTGCATCAATCATTACTTCGTCTTTACGTAATTCTTTAATTGCATTGTGGATTGTTGAAGGTAAATCTTGGATTTGTGCGGCTTCACGTTCTTCTTCATTCATCACATAGATATTACGGTCAACTGCGTCTGGTGGTGTCAATTCATGACGGATACCGTCTAATCCAGCCTGTAATAATACAGCCATTGCCAAGTAAGGATTTGCAGATGGATCAACTGAACGTAATTCTAAACGAGTGGATACACCACGCGATTCAGGAACTCGAACTAATGGTGAACGATTATGTCCACTCCATGCAACGTAAACAGGTGCTTCATATCCAGGAACTAGACGTTTGTATGAGTTCACTGTTGGGTTGCAAACAGCTGTGTAAGCACGCGCATGATGCAACAATCCACCTAAAAAGTGATAAGCTGTTTGGCTTAATTCTAATTCACCATCTTTATCATAAAAAGCGTTGCCGTCCTCATTGAACAAGGACATATTACAATGCATCCCTGAACCATTGATTCCATATAATGGTTTTGGCATGAAGGTTGCGTGTAGGCCATGTTTTCTAGCAATTGTTTTGACAACTAGTTTGAATGTTTGAATATTGTCACAAGCATCTACGACATCTGCATATTTAAAGTCAATCTCATGTTGTCCTGGCGCAACTTCATGGTGAGAAGCTTCGACTTCAAACCCTAAACTCTCCAGTTCCAAAACGATATCACGACGACAATTTTCACCTAAATCCGTTGGGGCAAAATCAAAGTAACCACCTTTATCATTTAATGTCGTAGTAATTCCGCCATCTTCATCAAGTTTGAATAAGAAAAATTCAGGTTCTGGACCTAAATTGAAAGAGGTAAAACCAAGTTCTTTCATATCTGACAACGCACGTTTTAAGTTTCCACGAGGGTCGCCAGCAAATGGTGTTCCATCTGGATTGTAAATATCACAAATTAAACGTGCAACTTTTCCATGCGCACTCTCCCATGGGAAAATCATCCAAGTTGAAAGATCTGGATACAAATACATATCGCTTTCTTCAATTCGAACAAATCCTTCGATCGAAGAACCATCAAACATCATTTTATTTTCTAAGACCTTGTCGATTTGACTTACTGGAACTTCAACATTTTTGATTGTTCCTAAAATATCTGTGAACATTAGACGTAAAAAGCGTACGTTTTCTTCCTCAATAATTCGTTTGATTTCTTCGCCAGTGATTTGTTTCTTTACCATGGTATCCCTCTTTCTCTTTCATTTTTGTTTTTTATTTTATTCAGTCATAGAATTGATGTTGCATTCCTTGCGACTGATAGTGCCCCGTTTTACTTAGTCCACCTTGTGACAGCATTTCATCACGAAAGATTTGACGGACATCATGATCGGTCAATGGTCGTTTTTTCTTGGCTTCTTTTTTCTTCGCCTGCGCCATTTCATATACCCGTTTGATTCCTGCCATATTCAGACCATCCGAAAGATAATCTTTGATTTCCAACAATGTATCAATATCATTTAACGAATACATACGACGATTTCCTTCGCTACGTTCAGGATGAACAAGTTCTTGCTCTTCATAATAACGAATCTGTCTCGCAGTTAAATCAGTCAATTTCATAACTGTACCAATTGGAAAAACTGACATTGAGCGCCGTAATTCCTTTTCTCCCATCAGACGTCTCCTTTCGTTTTCTAAGTTGAGAAAAGTGTACCAATTTATTTTTTACTTGTCAACGATTCATGTAAGGTTTTCTAACATGAAAGATAAATTTTTTTCTGTACAAAAAAAATGAGCTCTTTCTTTGCTAGAAAAAGCGCATCATTTGATTATTTATTGATGATAAACAGCATTCACCGCGTGAGAAACTGCAATTTTTACGTGTTCAAAGGTCAATCCACCTTGAATATACAGAGCATAAGGTTCTCTCAAAGGACCATCAGCACTTAATTCGATACTCGCACCTTGGACAAAAGTACCTGCTGCCATAATAATATCATCTTCATATCCAGCCATGTATGAGGGAATCGGTGCAACAAATGAATCGATTGGTGAAAATTTTTGGATTGCTTGGCAAAAGGTGACCATGGCTTTTGCATTTTCCATTTCAACTAATTGGATCAAATCCGTTCGTGGCTCGTCCCAACGTGGTGTCGAACGCAGTTGATAACTTTCCAATAAAGCGGCTGTAAAGACTGCACCTTGAATCGCTTGACTAACTACGTGTGGTGCTAGGAAAAAACCTTGTAACATATCGTAAACATTTCCCAACATTGCGCCACCTTCTGCACCAACACCTGGTGTAGTCAAACGATAAGCTGCACGTTCAACAAACTCTTTTTTTCCAGCAATATAACCACCTGTTTTTGCAATTCCACCACCAGGATTCTTGATCAATGACCCAGCAATGAGATCCGCACCAATTTGAGTTGGCTCCATTAATTCAGCAAATTCTCCATAACAATTATCGACAAAAATAACCACATTTGGATCAATTTCATGTACAAAAGTGCACATCTCTTTGATCTTTTCAATCGTAAAAGATGGACGCGTAGCATATCCTCGCGAACGTTGAATCGCAACCACTTTTGTTTTGCTTGTCATTTTTTTTCGTACTTGTTCAAAGTCTACTTCTCCATTTGCTTGCAAGTCAACATGGTCGTATCCAATTCCGTATTCTTTAAACGAACCAATCCCGTTGCCGGCAACACCGATGACTTCCAACAAAGTATCATAAGGAGTTCCTGTAATATAAAGTAAATCATCACCTGGACGTAGCACCCCAAAAAGTGCTGTCGCAATTGCGTGTGTGCCAGAAACGATTTGGGGACGAACAAGCGCTGCTTCTGCTCCAAACACTTGAGCATACACAGCTTCCAGAACATCGCGACCTAAATCATCATTTCCATAACCAGTTGATGGCAAGAAATGTGTCTCTGATACTTGTTGGTCTCGAAATGCTGCTAACACTTTTGCCTGATTCGTTAATGCTACTTCTCGAACCTCAGCTAATCGCTTAGCAACCTTTTGATCCACTTCATCTATTTTTTCAACTAATTCAGGCGCTAACTCAGCTGTCCAACTCATCTGTCATTCTCCTTTTCCATTTCGAAGTACTCTTTGCAAATCCTCTGACTTCATAGCTATTCTTTTCTTCAATAAATTCTTCACTTAACACCAAGGTTTGTCGCTTGATTTCACTTAGCTGTTGTCCTGCATCACTTGGCAACAAAAGTGTATAGGGAGTCAATAGTTCCATGATTTCTCGTTTGATTGCTTCTGTCAATTCTTGTTTTCCCGACTGACTTTTGGCTGATATCAAACGATTCGGGAACAATGTGGGTGTAAAGGTTCCACGATTAACTTGGTCTGCTTTATTATAAATGGTCAAGATTGGTATGTCTTTCATCTTAAGTTCATCCATTAATTTCAGAACCGTTTGTTCCTGTAAAATTCGTTCAGGTGCACTAGCATCCACGACATGTAGAAGTAAATCCATATTTTGACTTTCTTCTAAAGTTGAATGAAATGCATCAATCAGCTGGGTTGGCAAATCTTGAATAAAACCAACAGTATCTGTCATTGTCACTTCAAATCCTTCAGGAAAATGCCATTTTTTCGTCAATGGATCAAGTGTTGCAAATAACTGATCCTTTGAATACGTATCTGCTTGGGTCAATAGATTTAAAATCGTTGATTTTCCAGCATTCGTGTAACCAATCAGACCAATTTGAAAAATCTCATTATTTTTTCGCTGTTGCCGATTACGCTCGCGATGTGCTTCAACTTCTTTCAGTTCACGTTTGACTGCATAGATTTTGTTGCGAATATGGCGACGATCCGTTTCCAGTTTTGTTTCACCAGGCCCTCTTGTTCCAATTCCCCCGCCTAAACGAGACAAAGTCTTCCCTTGCCCCACCAATCGTGGCAACAAATATTCAAGCTGTGCCAGCTCTACTTGCAGTTTGCCTTCTCTTGAACGTGCGCGCATCGCAAAAATATCTAAAATCAATTGTACTCGGTCGATAACCGGTAATCCTACGGTATCCGAAATGATTTGACTTTGTCGTGGCGTTAGCTCATGGTTAAAAATGATTAAATCTGCTTCATAAGCAGTTGCTTGCTGGACTAATTCTTCTAATTTTCCTTTACCAATCAATGTTTGGCGATCAACTTGCGGTCTTTTTTGTGTAAGCGAAAAAACCACTTCTCCTGCTGCAGTTTTCGTCAGTTGAATCAATTCTTTCATTGATTCTGCAAAATAATGTTGATTTTTTTCCGTTTCAACCCCGACAACCACCACTTTTTCTTTCTCTTCAATCATTGTGATTCCTCCAGCCATTTTTGAATTTCCGTTTCAATTACTTGTTGTTCCTCAGGCTGCTCTATTAAATCAAACCACTGAGCAGTTAGTCGATTTCTAAACCAAGTAAGTTGTCGTTTTGCATAGCGTCTGGAATTTTGTTTGATTTGTTCTACGACTTCTGCTAAAGAACCCTGTCCGTTAAAATAAGGAAAAAATTCTTTGTACCCAATTCCTTGACTTGCTTGTGTATCACCTAATTGATAAACAAAATGTGCCTCATCCTCCAAACCAGCTTTTAGCATCAGATCCACTCGTAAATTGATTCGTTCATAAAGCTTCTCCCGGTTGGTATCCAAGCCAATCATGTAATAATCGTATAATTGTTTTGGTTGTTCTTTTGGGGCAGTAATGCTGAATCCAGTTGTTTCTAAAACTTCCAGTGCCCGGACAACTTTTCGCTGATTGTTCCAATGAATTTTTTCTGCAGCTTCTGGATCTTTTTCTTTAAGCATCCTCCACAAAGCTTCTTTTCCATATTCGTCAGCAAATGTTTCGTATTTTTGGCGAACTAGTTTGGTTTCATCTTGTTGCTTATCTGCAGCACCCAATTGATAATCATAAAGTAAAGACTGGATATACAATCCTGTGCCCCCTGCAATAATTGGCAAATGACCTCTAGCCGTGATTTCAGTAATCAATTGTCTAGCAGACTGCTGAAAATCAGCAACTGAGTAATGTTGCGTCGGCTCGATCACATCAATCAAATGATGTGGTACGCCAGCCATTTCTTTTTTGGTGACCTTCGCTGTTCCAATGTCTAGTTTTTGGTACACTTGCAAGGAATCACCACTAATGATTTCCCCATTAAATTTTTTTGCTAATTCAATGCTCAAAGCTGTTTTACCAACAGCCGTTGGGCCAACAATTACTAATACTTTTTTCATAAGCATCCTACTTTTTCATAAATTGTTTCAGGCGAATGGCTCTCTCAGGATAATCAGTAATAATTCCTGTCACTCCAAGTCCATAGCACCAATTGATTTCTTCTTCTGTATTGATCGTCCATGGTCGAATAGGTTTATCAAACATTCCTACTTGTCCAGATTGTTCTTGCAACCAAGTCTTTTTGGGATGAACACCTTCGATAAATTCGTTTTCCTTTGCGTACATGATTTTATTTTTTGAAGTCCCTGTTAAAACATCTAATTGAACACCGGGTTCTAGTTTCGCCATGCGCTCTAGAGAAGCAAGGTTGAAACTGCAATACCCATGTTCAAACGGCCAAGACTGTTGCAACAAGGCAGAAACTTTATCCTCAATTTGAGGATATTCATACTTATCTGTCTTTAATTCGATCATTAATACACCGCGGTAGTTTTTTTGGAGCAAAAGGTTCAGTACCTCTTTTAAAGTTGGCACTTTTGCCGCAGAAAAATCTTTGCTAAACCAACTACCGGCGTTCAACTTTTTGATTTCTTCCAACGTTTTTTCGCGAAGTAATCCTTTACCATTTGTTGTTCGATCCACTTCTTCATCATGCATCACAACTATTTGGCCATCTGCACTAAGATGAACGTCTAACTCGATTCCATCTGAACCAACACGAACTGCTTCGGCAAATGCTGGCAATGTATTTTCAGGATGTGTTCCGCTACTCCCGCGATGTGCGTAAATCTGTACCATATTCATTCACTCCAATCGAGTACTATTGTAACATATGGAAGAAGTTCTAGCTCAAGCACTGACCCTAGCTGAACAAGGAACAAGTACTTCAAAGAACTCTCGCTGTTTTTATATAGCTACGCATTTTTTCGATTTTTTACTTTAAAAAGCTCACAAATAAATTTGTTGCTAAACGCATCCATCATACCAAGCTGAACCAATCTTTTAAGAAAGATTTTCTATCTGCAACAAAAAAGAACCCTGACTCTCGTCAAGGTTCTGCTGCTCATTGATTTTCTAGTTAGCTCCACACGTCATCTTTTGAAAAGAAACCGATTGGTTGTTTCGTCAGATTTTTTAATTGTAGTTTTTTCTCGTTGATCATCTCAGTCAAATTATCACTAAAGTTTTCTAAAATGACACGACCACCTTTATACGCATATCCACCTACTTTCATTGTTTCATCAGGTGAAAGAATTACTTTTCGATGGGCAATTGTTTTGAACAATTCATCTAAAATATAGTTAGGTAAATAAAAATTATTTTGTGTCGCATATGATTGCAAATAAGCAAAATCGTCAATCGTGATGTAGCAGTCATCAAATGCGTCAAAGCTGACATACTCTTCCATTAGAGTGGAACGTTTTTGCAAAATCTCATTGATTTTCTTATTCAATTGATTCAACGTTTCAATTTCTTTGACCTTTAGTTCTAATTCACGTCGACGTGTTTCTTTATTTTCTAAATGGCGCATCTGGATCGCCATGCCAAGATAGACAACCACTGCACCCAAAAGAACGCCGATAAAACCTATGATTCCCACTTCCAAATCTATTGCTCCTCCTTGTTTCTGTTCTCTTTTTATCATAACATAAAGAAGTCTTTCTTCGACCAATTTGTCGAAGTTTTTTCATTTGACCTTTGTTGACCAAAAAGGTATACTTCTTCTTAGGTATTTAAGAACACTTTGTGTTACACTAACTTTGAAAGAATTTTAAGGAGGAAATTTAGAATGAATTTAATTCCTACAGTTATCGAACAATCATCTCGTGGTGAAAGAGCCTACGATATTTATTCTCGTCTATTAAAAGACCGTATCATCATGTTGAGTGGACAAGTAACAGATGATCTTGCAAATTCGATCATTGCACAATTGCTTTTCCTTGATGCTCAAGACTCTGAAAAAGATATTTATCTTTATATCAACTCTCCAGGTGGATCTGTGACAGCAGGTATGGCCATTTATGACACAATGAACTTTGTCAAAGCAGATGTCCAAACAATCGTTATGGGGATGGCTGCTTCAATGGGTAGCTTCTTACTAACCGCTGGTACAAAAGGCAAACGTTTTGCTTTGCCAAATGCAGAAATCATGATTCACCAACCACTTGGTGGCGCACAAGGTCAAGCAACTGAAATTGAAATTGCTGCACGCCACATTTTACAAACTCGTGAACGCTTAAACAAAATCTTAGCTGAACGTACAGGTCAACCACTTGAAGTCATCGAAAAAGATACTGATCGTGACAATTATATGACTGCTCAGCAAGCAAAAGATTATGGCTTGATCGACGAAGTAATGGAAAACAACTCTGCTTTGAAGTAAACGGCTAACAGACCAGCACAATTTAACTTTGATCAGTGATAGAATTTCTTATAATTGAAAAGACACAAAAAGAACCAGCCTTATCGTTAATAAGGCTGGTTCTTTTTTAGATAAATTTTTTCCTAAACACTTGATCTGAAGTGATATTTCTCTTGCTCCGTATTTTTCGGGCTACTTTTCTTTATATAAGAGCGTTTCGGTGACATTCGTTATTAACAGTCTGGCAAGAAAATGATTCACTCACACATTGCATGCTCACTCAAAAAGCTGCCATGGCATTTGCTACGATCGTTTTCGCCATTTCTTCACTTTGAACAGACGCATTTAATGTTCGCAAGCCATAATAACTCGTTAGAAACATCGTTGTTAATTCTGTTGCAGTTTTAGCTGTGTTTAATTCCTTCTCATCTATACTACGTTGAATTTCCATCTGGATTTTTTGCCCTAGTACATCCACATGTTTTTTGGTCCAGTGAACAACGGCTTCATCCGTTTTTCCCCGTTCTATAGCTGCATTGATCAGGTAGCATCCTTGTCTTTGATCGCCAAAATCCACCGCTACTGCCCAATTCAATAAATTTTCTAACCGTTGCTTGAGCGCGATTGGCTGCGACAAGAGCGCAATTTGTTCTTCCAACCAAAGTTCATGGTAATATTTCAGCGTTTCAACATATAGTGCATGTTTAGTTTCAAACGCGTTGTAAAAACTACCTTTGCCGACTCCGATTTTCCGACATAAATGATCAGTGGAACATGCCTCATACCCACGTGCCCAAAATTCATTCATCGCCTTTTCAATTAATTCTTCTTCGCTACATTTTCTTGGTCTTCCTGTCATAAAAAGAGTCACCTACCATTTCTGATCAAAATTTATTTTTTAGCCATGCCTTGTTGATTTAGGAAAGGTTTCGTTTCCGTTCTTGGTAATCTTTTTAGACTACTTAAGACACTTTCAGCCCAAGAATGTTTTTTAGCGCCACCTGTTCGATGGGCATAATAATTTTTTGTTTGTTCTTCATATTCATCCACTACTCGGTCTGTCTCATTATTGTATTTATTGACATGATAAATACCTGTAATCGGCATTCTAGGCTTCAAGTCATTTCGTACTTTAGGATAACCGATAACTAATCCAAAGATTGGGAAAACATATTCTGGTAATTCCAGCATTTCAGAAATTTCTACGATGGCGTCACGGATTCCCCCAATGTAACATACGCCCATCCCCATTGATTCTGCTGCTATTGTCATGTTTTGGGCAGCTAAGCTCGCATCTACCGTCCCTACTAAAGTAGCATCTATTCCTTCGAGTGTCAGTTGAATATCAACATTCCTTTTTTTAGCTAATTTATTTAGTCTTTGCATATCTGCGCAAAAGATAAAAAAGTGACTGCCTTCAGCAATAAATGGTTGGTTGCCCGCTAATCGAGCAATTTTTCTTTTGAGCTCTTCCTCTTCGATTCCGATAATCGAATATGCTTGCAAAAAACTGGATGAGGAAGCTGCTTGAGCAGAAAGAATCAATTCTTTCACTTGCGCCTCTGACATTTTTTTATCTGAAAATTGTCGAACAGAAACATGCTTTTGTAATAAATCAATGGTTTCATTCATACTAATTCGTTCCTTTCATTCCGTACTATTTTTTTAGTTTATCATTTTTGTACCAATCAGTCAAAAATCATTTTTTCAAAAGTTAGTAAATAAATTTGGGAACTCTAAATCGATACGCCGTTTTCTTTTTGCTATCCAGGCTATTCTTATGGCTTTATTCATTACAAAAAACAGTCAGAACTAAGTCCTGACTGTTTTGTTTTAACTTACTCATGATGCTTTTTTGTTTTGGGCTTCAATAACTTTCTTTTGCTCTAAATCAGCTTTTATTTGCGGATAAATTGTATCTAAATGATAAAATAGCATGGTTACTATCGAACAAATAATCAAGAATATTGGGACATAAAGATACATTGCTTGGATGGCAAAAATTGTTCGTTCAGTTTGCACAGCTGCTCCGGGCTGATACATTCCCCAAGCTAACAATCCACTTGCTAGTCCACCAGAAATTGCCTGTGCTACTTTTCCTAAAAAGCCATTGATTGCTGAAAGAGAACCAGAGACATTGATCCCTGTCTTCCATTCCCCAAAATCAACTGAATCTGCTTGCATAGAAAAATAAATACTTTCTTTCACACCATAACCAATTGCTGAAATAAAAGCCCCTACTAGAATGCCTGGTATACGACTAGCTGCAAACATGATCACGATTAAACCAACTAACTGGATACCCGAAGACAAAAGATACAAGTTTCGTTTGCCAAATAATTTAGCAAGCAGCGGGACGAAAAAGTTTGCAAACATTGGGACAATCGACATAATCGTTGCTACCGTAACTGACAGTGATTTGCTGCCGACGACAACAGAATAATAATAAACTAACGCACTTGATTGAATAAAGAAACTAGTCCACATAAAAAGAATATTGACGGCAAAGACCAACCAAGGTTTATTTTGTTTTAACGAAGTCAAAACTGTCTTAAGTGAGGGATTTTTCACCCCATGGACTGGTAATTCTCGAACATTGAAGAACGTAAAAAAGAATAAAAGACAACTAATAATTCCGAAGATCCCCATGACAATTTTGAAGCCAATTTGTTCATTTCCATGTCCAAAAAAGGCCACCAAAGCGAATGCGCAAGAGCTGACGATCGTTGCACCAAGAAAGGCAAAAAATTTTCGTGAAGTTGATAACGCTGTTCTTTCTTCTGTATCACTTGTTAAACTAGGTAAAATTGAAGCCATTGGTACGTTGACCAAAGTGTATGCTAGCGATAACCCAAAGTAGGTGATATACGCATACACTAATTTCCCTGAGGCAGAAAAATCAGGGACACTGAAACATAAAAAAGCAAAGAGCGCAAAAGGAATCGCTCCGAAAAGAAAATAAGGCCGTGATTTTCCCCAACGCGTATTGGTATGATCGATCAAATAGCCCACCAATAAATCGGTGATCCCGTCTACAAAGCGCGTAACAACGAACATCAAACTGATTGCTGCGGCATTTAAATGCATGACATCTGTATAAAAGTACAGAAGATAAAGTGAAATCATTTGCCAAATAAGGTTACAGGCTAAATCAGAAACACCGTAGCCAATCCGTTGTCGCCAAATGTTGAATTGGTTTCTTTTCAATTGATTCATTTGTGTCGTTTCCATAATAAAACTCCTTTAAAATGATCTACCAGCAATTACAACCGCTTTCACCACATGATTAATCTATGGATCATCCTGTAGAAATATACAGAATGATCCATGATTTTTAGCAAGACTAATTTTCCACTAGATATTTTCCAATCAAATACGCCGGTGTGCAACTCCACGCGTGACAATAGCTATTTAATATTGGGCTGCCGTAAGGAGAAAAGTCTAAATCTTCTGGTTTAAAGGCTTCCCAAAAAGTATCCGCACCTAAGTCCATCATTTTTCCCCAATAGTCTTTCATCAATTGAATCGCTTCTTCGCGGCAATTCGCCAGAAATAATGCTTCCACCACATGATGGTACATATAAGGCGTAGCAATTCCTCTTATCGGAAAATGATTTTTCACCGTTGTCTGCATAATTGCTTGATTTGTTGGCGTGTCGAATACTTCAGCCAACACCATCCACACTTGACTTGCAATGTTTACTTCGTTTGTCCTTTCAATAATGAATTGCTTTTGCTTTGGGTCAAATAAATGTTGTGTTGAGAATTGGATCATTTTTTCCAAAACTTCTTCGTAATGTGGCTTTTCTCTTTCATTTGAACGTTCAGCTAATTTCAAGAATCGTTTCAATACGTAGATCATGATTGCTTGTCCAGCAGTTGCTTTATCGAAATCATTCGACCAGTCAACAAAGACAGGACAGTCTTCCGTTAATACTAAACGACCAGCATCGTCAACTTGTGTCAGTGCCAAATCAACAGCATTTTTGGCCACGAAATAAAGATCTTCTAAAACGCTCTTATCATTCGTGTGTTCAACATAATCATATAGTGAAGCAATAAAGAAAAGACTGTAATCAAATAAAAACGTATCATCTGGTGTCAAACGAGGTTCCGTAAAGACATTTGCGGGAATCTTTCCTTCCACTGTTCGCATGCCACCAAAAAGATACAAGCAACGTTTTACTAACGACAAATCATCAAACGTATAGTAGTTAGCTAACGCTTGTAAGCGCAAATCCCCTAACCATAATCTTCGATCTCGTTTAGGACCATCTTCAAAAACTGTCTGCATACAGTCAAAAAGGGTCTTAACTGAAATATTGTACATTTCCTTTAATGTATCATCTTCAATTGTTCTTGCTGGCAATTGTTCCATTGATACCGAACTTTTTGCAAGAAATCGCGGATGACGAAAACTTGCCTGCCATTTTGGTGACGTGTCGATTACAGTTAATTCGACATAACGACAGCTATAACGTCGTGGTAATTTTAGAGTAGCAGGCAATACATCAAGATGGACGAACTCTTCTTGAATCCATGAGCGTGATAACCAACCATCATAGTCTTCTGAATTGGCATACAATTCAGAAGGTACTTCCGCAAATTTCAAACGCAAATACAAAGGTGCATCCATCGGCGAACCAACTGAGTCGATATCAATACGAAATTGTCCGACATAATGATCGCCTAAATCCAAGATGATCGACTCCTCTCTTCCCAATGTGTACTTTTCTAATGCTAAGATATCTTTTTGACTTTCTAGTAGTGAAAAGTCATTTGAACGCTGGTTTGCAGGAATTTTTTCAACGATCCTAACCGGCTTAATTTCTGTCTCCATTAATTCTGGGATATTTTCTTCTGCTTTTGTCAAAAGTTTTTGATCGTATTCCCAAACGACATCGTTGTTTATTTGAAAAGTAAAAGCCATGTTCATTCTCCTCACTTATTTTTTATCAAACAGTAACATTTGTATCTTGAAGAGTAGTTTCGTGATTTTCTGATGTTCCATATTTTTTTTGCAATCGCATCATAATAATCCCAGCAATTGTCGCCAATAAGACGATTCCAGCAAAACCAATCATTGAAGACTGAATCCGTTCTGGCATCACTAGGTAAGGTGTAACGAAGGCGAAAAGCCCACAACATAAACGGGAGAAGCCGTTAATGAATCCTTGCAAAGAAGCTCTGGTTTCTGCCGGAAACGATTCTTGTGTCCATACCTTGTAGATTGCTTCGCCTGCTAAAGGATTTCCAAAATTATAAAAGGCGATCGTAATAGCCAAAGCGATGAAGCCCGCACCACCACCAAGCAAAGCCATACCGACCATTGCTGCAAATTGAACGAAGGCACCAACAAAGAAAGCTTTGTTACGATATTTTCCACCAGCAATTGAAGTGAAAACAATCGTTGTTGCTAAAGAAACAACGTTCAAGACAATTCCTAGACCAGTAGCTTGTGTTTGACTCGCACCAGCATTTGTTAACGCATATGTTTGAAATTGTCCCCACGTATTGGCTAATAAATTCCAACAGATATAAAAAGTAAGAATAGTGAAAAAGAAGCCGAGATATTTGCGTTTGTTTTCACCAAAAAGAACCGTTTTGAATGAGACTTCTTGTCCTTCTTGTGTGATGGCTTTATTGACTGCTTGTCGAGCATTTCCTTCTTCATGGAAACGTTTGAATTTAGCTGAAAATGTACGCCATAGCCATGTGATAATTGCAAAACCAAACAAAATAGCAAACACGATCCGTGCACCCAATACACCCTCGATGCCAGAAAGCAAGAAAGAACAAATATAAGAAATAAATACACCAATTTGCCAAAAAATCTGAGTAGAAGAAACTAATTGCGCAGACGTTGTTTCATCAGGCGCATCATGTGAGACAACCGTCAAACTAATTGGTAAATCGGCACCAGATGACAGGCCCATGACAATCACACCAGCTAACAACATCAAAAAATTCGTCGAAAACAAGCAGATGGCTGCACCAATCGCATAAAAAAGATTAAGCCAGTTAAAGGAACGAATTAATCCAAATCCTTTTGTAATATTTCCGGCAAATATTGAGCCAAAAGCAATCGCAAACGTTAATCCTCCAGAAAGAATCCCTACTTGACCAGTTGTTAGTTCTAATCCTTTTTGCCAAACTGGAATCGTTGCGGACAATCCAACGATACAGCCGGATCCAAGCATGGATCCAATTCCTGCAGCCGTAGCTAAAGGAGAATATTCTTTGACGACTGAATTACTTTTTTTATTCAACACAAACACTCCATTTCTTTTTTTAGCTGATCAGCTTACGAGGTAATTGTAAGCGCATCACGGCTTTTCAACCATGGTCTAATTCCAGATATTTTTAGCCAAACTACAGAAAAGACTTTCCTGCAAAAGCAGGAAAGTCTTTTCACTTCTTCAACTGATTTCGTATTTGTTTTGGTGTTTTATCTGTGAATCTAGCAAATAATTTATAAAGAGAAGGCAACGAATGAAAACCAACCTCATAAGCGATTTCTTCCATACTTTGATCTGTTTCTTTCATCAGTTCTAATGCCGTTTGATACTTAGCAGAATTGATCAACTCCTGAAATGTACGTCCAGTGTCTTTTTTTAATTTATTGCCCATATAATTTGCATTGTAACCAAATTTATTTGCTAACTCTTTCAAGCTGAGGTACCTAAAATTGGTTTCAATATATCGCATGATCTGAATGATTTCTTCATCCTTTTGCTGGTAATGATCTAAACGTTCTTCTTCAATCACACGAGTTAACTCGATCAACAAAAGGGAAAGCAACAGATTAGCTTCTCGCATATAGTATCTTTTCTTTTGCACATATTCGCCAATTAATTTGTGGAGAATGTTTTGAACTTCTTCATTTTTTCCACAATGAAAATGGATGAAAGCATCATGTTTCCCTGCTTTATTTGAAGCATTCATCAAAAACTCGTTCACCAATCCTGTTGATTTGACCATATTAATGATGATATCGGTAGTAATCGACTCATCTTTTAATAAAATATTGATCAATAAATCGTGTGTGGTTAAAGGATCGATTCGTTGCACGATCTCTTTATCTAACAAAATAATTTCGCCTTCATTCAACACTACTTTTTTTTCATTCACATACTGGGTACAGCTACCAGAAAGCATGTAATTAAATTCGACAAATTCATGTGTATGATTCGGCATAGCAGAATAACGATGATGCTTATTGATAAAAATATTCCCTTCTTTAAAAAAATTAGTGCTCGGCATTTTAGGAATGTCCACCTTTTCAAACGGAAGATTTTGATCGTTCACATTATAGCCTTTTGTGCGCTGAATAATTTCAATTTCATTTTCTTGCAGAAACAATTCTTTCAATGCTTCATCTTTCATTTGAGTTCCTCCTGCTAAATTAAAGTAATGATTAGATGTGGTAAAGAAATTTTTCATTAGTAGAATAACATAACAAATAGTTTTCGCCCATCACACTTTCTCAGCGGTTTTATCTAGCGCAGATTCTTTATCGGTACCTTGACATACGCAAAAAAAACAGCGCTACGGTATTCGTGATGAATTCCTTGCGCTAGTTTTTTCTTTAGGCTTTGCTTCATGGATTATACCATTATGCTTTGATTGAAATGTTTCCTGCTAAATAGTCTTTGCCTAACTCAATATAGTGCTGAATATTTGCCTGATTTTTTTGGATTTCTTCCTCCGTTAACGGACGGATCACTTTGGCTGGTCGCCCAAATGCCAACACATTTGGCGGGATCACTTTGCCTTCCGTTACCAAAGATCCTGCGCCAATCAGACTATTTTCGCCGATCTGCGCATGATTCAAAATCGTTGAGCCCATCCCAATCAGTGCACCTTTTTCAATTTTACATCCGTGAAGCAAGCATTGATGACCGACCGTTACATTTTCTGCAATCTCTGTTGGTGCATCGTGATCTACATGGATAATCGTTCCATCTTGAATATTGCTTCCTTTTCCTATCTTGATCCAATTACTATCTCCTCGCAAAACAGCTTGGTACCAAATCGTAACGTCTTTGGCTAAAGTAACATCACCAACTACTGTTGCATTTGGCGCAATAAATATTTTCTCCATTTGCCTCCCACTTTCACTCATTCTTTGTTCAAAGTATAGCAATACTTTTCTGTGAATACTAGAAAAGAATCAATGAAAAAAGGTTGCAACAAAAGTCTACAGACTTCCTGTTACAACCTTACACTTGAGTTGAATCCTATAGTTGTTCTAAGACAACTTCATAAGCTTCAACTTGTGCGAGTAAACGCTCGATTTGCACTTCGTTTTCGATAAAATTGATTGAATTACCTAATTCTTCTTGTCGGCGTGTTGTTAAACGGTCGATTTCTTTTTTAGCTTCAGCGATTTGTTTATTTAGAAATTGTTCCATGTTTTCCATCTCCGTTTCTTCTTGATACTTTAACTGTATCACCAAGTTTTTGGAAAAACAAAAATTTCGCATTGAAGAATAATTTCCCGATTAACCAGTTAACTGTTACTCGACTTCTTCAGCAAATTGGCTGTTGTAAAGTTTCTCATAAAAACCACCTTGTGCAAGTAAACTTTCATGCGTTCCTTTTTCAATAATTGATCCTTGATCCATTACTAAAATCAAATCTGCCTCACGAATCGTCGATAATCGGTGCGCGATCACAAAACTTGTGCGCCCTTCCATGACACGATCCATTGCCTTTTGAATCAGAGCTTCAAGACGTGTATCAACTGAACTTGTTGCCTCATCCAAAATCAAAATCTTAGGATCAGAAATCACTGCACGGGCAATCGTTAATAACTGCTTTTGACCAAGAGAAACATTGTCACCTTCAGCATTGATTTCCATGTCGTATCCGTCTGGCATCGTGCGAATAAAGTGATCGACGTTCGCTGTCTTTGCCGCGTCGACGACTTCATAATCAGTGGCATCTAACTTCCCAAAACGAATGTTGTCTGCAATAGTTCCTTCGTACAACCAAGCATCTTGTAATACCATGCCAAATAGCGATCGAACATCGCTTCGACTTAAGGATTTGGTGTCAATGCCATCAATTTTGATTGCACCACTGTTGACATCATAAAAACGCATCAATAAATTGATCAAAGTCGTTTTCCCTGCACCAGTTGGCCCAACTACAGCCACCATTTGTCCTGCTTGGACTTCAAAATTCAAGTCTTGGATCAACGGTTTACTTGGATCGTAAGCAAAGTCAACATGTTCAAACGTGACCGCACCTTCAACAATTTCAGGTAAAGTCGCGTCGACTTCATTCAATGGTTCTTCTGCCTCATCAAGAATTTCAAATACTCGTTTTGTTGCTGCAGAAGCACTCTGTAGCACAGAAGAAAGTTGTGTGATATTTCCCATCGGTTGACTGATTTGCCAAATGTATTGAATAAACGCTTGAAGTTGCCCTACAACGATCACACCAGTGATAACATAAAAACTTCCCATGACAGCCATGCCAATATACGTTGCATAAGCAGTCAATTGAACTAATGGCATCATTAAACCAGAAATAAATGCCGCTTTAAAACCAAAGTACTTTAATTGATGGTTAACAGCTTTAAAACCGTCTAGCGTTTGTTTTTCACGTCCATAAACTTTTAAAACAGTAAATCCTGTCATATTTTCTTGGACATATCCATTCAAATCACCAAGTGAATTTTGCATATTTTGGAAATCTTTTTGCGATACATTCACAATTTTTTTAGAAATCCAAATAGAAGCTGGAATCATGATCATCGAGATGAGTGCCATGATTGGTTGAATGTAAAACATCATTACTGCAGCCATTGCAATTGCAAGTATGGCATTAACAATGCCAATAAACGCTTGTTGTAATGCGCCACTCACAGCATCCACATCATTTGTTACCCGAGATAAAATATTTCCTTGTTGATTTTTATCAAAATAAGATACTGGCAAACGATTGATCTTTTCTTCAATATCACGACGCAAATCTTGCATTGCACTTTGCACCACATTCGTCATCAGCACCCCTGACAACAATTGTGAAACACAGTAACCGATTCCGACAATCGTGATCCAAATCAAGCATTGGATAATATAAGAAAAGTTGATTGGTTCATTATTTGCTAAATTTCGACTGATTTCCGTTGTTGGCAACCCTGTCACGTAAGGAAGGGCTGCATTGAAAGCAACCGTTAAGACCGTAAATAAAAGGACCAAAATAAAAGTTGTTTTATACGGATTAATATAATGTGCCAGTCTTTTTAAAGAAGAAAATGTCTGTTTCATGCTAATTCCTCCTTCGATAGTTGAGAGGCGGCAATATCGTAATAGATTGGGCAAGTTTCCAGTAATTCACGGTGCGTACCCATTCCCACAACTTCCCCTTCGTTCAGCACAACGATTTTGTCTGCGTGCATAATCGTTCCAACACGTTGTGCCACAATCAAAACAGTTGATTCCGTTGTTTCTTTCTTCAAGCGAGCACGAAGTTTTGCATCTGTTTGGTAATCCAAAGCAGAGAAACTATCGTCAAAAATATAAATTTCTGGTCGGCGGATAATTGCGCGGGCAATGGCTAACCGTTGCTTTTGACCACCAGAAAAGTTTGAACCCCCTTCTGAAAGATGTTCATTAAATCCATCTGGTTTACGAGAAATAAAGTCAGTCGCTTGTGCAATATCTGCTGCTGCTTTCATTTCTTCATCTGTCGCATCTTCTTTTCCGTAACGAAGATTTTCTGCAATAGTTCCAGTGAACAGTAATGCTTTTTGCGGAATAAAACCGATTTTGTCACGTAAAGCACTTAAACGATAGTCGCGTACATCTACACCATCAATCAAAATTTCCCCTTCACTCACGTCATAAAAACGCGGGATCAATTGGATCAAAGTTGACTTACCACTCCCCGTACTTCCGATAAATGCAACCGTCTCACCGGGTGATGCGGTAAAACTCACATTGCGAATGACTGGTTCTTGTGCATGACCAGGATAAGCAAATGTTACATCCTTAAACTCAACAAATCCTTTTGTCTTTGTTTCTGAAACCCCGTCAGGATTTTCTGAGATCTCAGGCTGTGCATCTAAGGCTTCTTGGATACGTGAAGCCGAAACAGCTGCTCTTGGATACATCATAAAGACACTTGCAAAAAGCATAAATGAGAAGAGTGCATGAAAAATATATTCGATAAATGCAATCAAGTCCCCGACTTTTAATGCTCCGGCATCAATTTGTAGTGTCCCACTCCAAATAATCAAAACCATGACAATATTAAATAAGAAATAAAAACCTGGTTGCGCGACTGCCATCAAACGAAATAAACTTTTTGAGCTTGAAGCATAATTTTCATTAACTTCGCCAAAGCGTTTTTCTTCAAATTTTTCATTCACAAAAGCGCGAATGACACGCAGACCAGATAAATTTTCTCTTAATATGCTGTTGATTTTATCTAAGTTTTTTTGTTGCTTTTTGGATAATGGTTCAGAAACTTTTGCAATTGCTATCACAGCAAGTAGTAAGAAAGGGAGCGCACCAACTACATAAAGCCCTAATCTTGCACTTGTCCGAACAACCATATATAAACTAACTGCAAACATCATCGGTGTCATAAAACCAATTCGTAAAATATTTTGTAAAAACAGCATGATTTGATACGCATCATTCGTTGTACGCGTAATCAAAGAAGAAACACCTAAATTTTCATACTCTTGATGCGAATAACTTTGAATTTTTTCAAATAAGTCATCGCGAATATCCGCAACGATATTTGTCGTGATTCTTGAGCCAAAATAGCCTAAAAGAATATTTAAAATAATTCCGATGACGGTAATCACGATCATGACGATTCCTTGTTGTTTAACGTAATCAAAATCATCTTGTAATATCCCAAAGTCGATCATTCGTGCCAAAATTGTTGGTAAACCTAATTCAATGAGGATAAATCCAAATACACAAATAAAATTGAAAAGTAAAAATTTCTTATACCTCATTGTGTAGTGCCACATTAACTTCACTTTCTCATCTCCCTTTTAAAAATTTCATTTTTTTGCCATTAAAACCCATGATAGCACACTAAAATCCTTATTAGAACACTTCTCGTTCAAAAAAATATTGGAAATAAATCCCCAACATTTTTTTAAGACTCTGTTGTTGATTTCTATACTTATTCCCCAATTTGTGCTAGAATAACAAGTAATTATTGTATAATTTTTTATACAAAGGTACGGTTGAAAAAAATTCCGAACAGAACAAGCAAAGCGAGGCTTGTCTCTTTGATCCAAATAATTAATTTGAGTCAAAGCATATCAAAATTCAGGTGGCTTGCCCACTCGTTTTGTGTTGTCTAAAAAATCAACTAGCTAAATTCCTGCATATGCAGATAAAGGAGACAAAATAAATGATTTACAAAGTTTACTATCAAGAATCAAAAATCCGTAACCCAAAACGGGAAGAAACACAAGTTCTTTACATTGATGCGAAAGATGATGTCGAAGCACGACAACGCGTCGAAGAAAATACCCCATACAATATTGAGTTCGTTCAACTTCTAGAAGGAAATCACCTAGAATACGAAAAAGAGAACGTTCAATTTACTTTAGTGGAGTTTTAAGATGAAACTTTCCATCAAAAATAATGAGACAGGCGTCTTTGCAATTGGTGGATTAGGTGAAATCGGGAAAAACACGTATGGGGTACAATTTCAAGATGAAATCATCCTTATTGATGCTGGAATTAAATTCCCAGAAGATGATTTACTTGGAATTGACTATGTGATTCCTGACTACAGCTACATCGTTCAAAACATACACAAAGTAAAGGCCCTTGTGATCACTCACGGACATGAAGATCATATCGGTGGTATTCCTTATCTTTTGAAGCAAGTAAATATTCCTATTTACGCTGGGCCTCTTGCATTAGCTTTGATCACAAATAAATTGGATGAACATGGCTTGCTTCGTGATGCTGAGCTTCACGAAATCAATGAAGATACGGTTATCCGTTTTAGAAAAACATCCGTTAGCTTTTTCCGTACAACCCATAGTATTCCAGATGCTTTAGGTGTTGTGGTTAAAACACCATCAGGAAATATCGTTGCAACAGGTGACTTCAAATTTGATTTTACCCCCGTTGGCGAACCAGCTAACTTGCACAAGATGGCACGTATTGGTGAAGAAGGCGTTCTATGTTTACTATCTGATAGTACAAATGCTGAAATACCAACTTTTACGAAGTCAGAAAAAACGATTGGCATGTCAATTTTAAAAATCTTTGAGAAAATTGAAGGACGTATTATTTTTGCCAGCTTTGCTTCAAATATCTTTCGTTTACAACAAGCCGCAGATGCCGCAGTTGCAACTGGACGAAAAATTGCGGTCTTTGGTCGTAGTATGGAAAATGCAATCGTTAATGGCCAACGTCTAGGCTACATCAACGTTCCTGAGGGTACATTTGTCGATGCGCATGAGATCAATCGTTTGCCTGCAAACGAAACAATGATTTTATGTACTGGTTCTCAAGGTGAACCAATGGCTGCTCTTAGTCGTATCGCGAATGGAACTCACCGTCAGATTCAAATCCAACCAGATGATACCGTGATTTTTTCAAGCTCACCAATTCCAGGAAATACAACAAGTGTCAATCACTTGATCAATTTACTGTCCGAAGCTGGTGCTGAAGTTATTCACGGAAAAATCAACAACATCCACACTTCTGGTCATGGTGGCCAAGAAGAACAAAAATTGATGTTGCGTTTAATCAAGCCAAAATATTTCATTCCCGTTCATGGTGAATTTCGAATGTTAAAAATCCATGCTTCCTTAGCACAAGATGTAGGTGTTCCTGCTGAAAACTGTTTTATTATGGAAAATGGTGATGTCTTAGCATTAACTGCAGACTCTGCTCGACCAGCTGGACACTTTATTTCTGGCGATGTCTATATTGACGGTAGCGGAATCGGTGATATCGGTAATGTTGTCTTGCGTGATCGCCACACCTTATCTCAAGAAGGACTTGTATTAGCTGTTGCTACAGTTGATATCAAGAAAAAAGAAATTTTGGCTGGTCCAGATATCTTATCACGCGGCTTCGTTTATATGCGGGAATCTGGTGAGATGATCAACGAAGCACAACGAATTTTATTCCACGCCTTAAGAGAATGCTTGAACGCACCTGATTGCTCAGAGCATAAACTAAAAGAAGCAATGACTAGTGCATTACAACCTTTCTTGTTTGATCGTACAGAAAGACATCCAATGATTTTACCGATGATTATGACTCCTGATGTGGATGAATAATCTTTGGACTATTCCCACAAAATAAATAAGAACAAAACACCGCTGTTGCTGCATTTGATAATGAGGTAACACGGTGTTTTTTTGTTTTCAAAATGACTCAACTATCAGAAAGATCAGAAATTAGTTTGTGACTTTCAAATTGTTTAGCTATTTCTGAATATATCTATTTATAATTATTCTTTTGTTTCATTAGGAGTTTTTCTCTTAATAAAAGACGCTCTTGTCTTCCGTAGTGATTCCCTATTAAGTATAGATAAAAAAGACAGTAACCACATCAAGTGCAGTTACTGCCTTTTGGATATTGAGTAAATTAAGCTTTCTCAACGTTTGTAGCTTGAGGTCCGCGATCTGAATCTTCTACATCAAAAGTGACAGCTTGACCTTCTTCTAATGTTTTGAATCCGTCGCCTTGGATTGCTGAGAAGTGAACAAATACGTCGCTTCCGTCTTCACGTGAAATGAAGCCAAATCCTTTTTCAGCATTAAACCATTTAACTGTTCCATGTTCCATTATATAATAGCCTCCTCGTGCATAAGAGCACTTATTATTTTGTAACATTGCTCGTGTACGATAGAGGTGAACAAATGTCTAACTTCTATTCCCAAACAAAATTACACTATAATTGTACACTTGCTCTGTTTTTTTTGCAAGAATGTCACTTACTCTTCTTCAAGTAAGCCTTCTTCTCTCAAACTCAAATATTGTTTCGTACCAATAATCAAATGATCTAATACTTCGATCCCCATCAACTCTCCGCACTCTCTCATTCGTTTAGTAAAATGTAAATCTTGCTTAGATGGGATAACATTGCCAGATGGATGATTATGCGCCAAGATAATTTTTGCTGCCGAAACTCTTACGGCAAAATGAAAAATTTCTCGTGGATGAGCAATTGACTGATTCAAAGAACCAATAAACAACGTTTTCTTCAAAATAATTTGATTCTGGGTATCCAAGTAAATACAGACTAAATGTTCTTGTTGAAAATCACGCATTTCCATAATCAACTGTTGCGCAAGTTCATAACTTGAGCGTACGAGTGTACTTGCTGGACGGGCCTCTGCTTGGATTCGTTGACCCAACTCGATCAATGCACAAATTTCTAATGCTTTCACTCGACCGATTCCTCGAATCTCCCGCAACTCAGTTAAAGAAGCTTGACGTAAAGCAGTTAAATTAGCAAACTTCTTCAAAACCTCACCTGCAATATCCATTACATTATAAGGATGTTGTCCTGTGCGCAACAAAATCGCTAGTAATTCTTGATCCGATAATGCCTCTACACCGTAAGACTCCATTCGTTCTCTTGGAAGTGATGTTGTTGGTACTTCTTTCATCAACCGTTTCCCCATAAAAAAACCTCCTATTCCGTTCACTATAAGCTACGAAAAAAGAGGCATTTTCTATTAAATAAATGTTGGAATTTCATGTAACGAAGAGACTACAGCAACTGTTTTGTCTGCAAGTTCAGCAGATGGCTCCAGTAAATCAGGTACCATAATGACAGGTATTTCTGCTGCTTCTGCTGCTAAAATCCCATTTTGTGAATCTTCTAAAATCAACGTATTTTCTTTAGCGGTTCCTAACTTTTGTTGTGCTAATAAAAAGATTTCTGGATCTGGCTTTGCGCGTTTCACATTTTCAGCAGAAACGATCGTATCAAAGCGAGTCAATAAATTATTTTTTTCTAACAAGAGTTCGATCACTTTTCGCTGATTGCTAGAAGCAACTACTTTAGGAATTTCCTGTTCATCCAAGAAATCCAGTAGCTCCATTACACCCGGTTTTAGTTGAACGTTGCCTGAGGCAAAACGAGTGAGTGTTTCTTGGAAAGACTCGTCAATAAATCGCTGAACTGTTTCTCGTCCATACTCAGCAAAAATCTCATGATAATTTGCCCAGACTTCTTCATCTGAAACACCCAAAAACCGTAAATAAAACTCTTTATCATACGGGAACCCCATTTGATCGGCTACCATTTGAGTTGCCTCATAATAAACCATTTCTGTATCAAACAACAAGCCATCCATGTCAAAAATCACTGCATTAACCTTCATCATTTCCTCCTAATTCAACTAATAGTTTACGAACTTCTGAAATAAAGTAAAGAGAACCTGTTACTAACAATACATCTTCGTCTGTCATTTTTTCTAAAATTTCAGCTAATCCAAATTGCCAAAGTGAAACGATCGATACTTTTTGATTGGCTAAATCTGCTACTTGATCTAATTCGATTGCTTTCGGATACTCAAATGTAGTGAGATAAATATGGGCGTTAGGGATTTCCTGTAATTGCTGTAACATACTATTTACATTTTTCGTAGTCAATGCCGAAAACAAAATGTTGATTCGATAGCCAGAAAACTCTTTTTTCATATTTTGAACTAATCGTTTCATTGCATGCGTATTATGTGCGCCATCTAAAATAACTAATGGTTCTTTGCTTAATCGTTCCATTCTGCCAGGCCAGTACGCTTGTTTCAATCCATTTTTGACTTCTTTTTCGCGAAATGGTAACTTTTCCATTTGGCAATAAAGAGCATACAATTCAATAGCAACACCTGCGTTTTCTACTTGATGCTGCCCCAACATACTTGTGCTTAGACCGACCATTTTCCCAGTTTCATTATAAAAGTCAAAAATCTCACCCCAATTTTTAGCTGGATGTTGATAAGACACTTGATAGTCTTCATCAAATAAATAATGTTTTGCATTTTTATTTTTGGCTATCTTATTAATTACTTCCAGTGCATTTGATTCGATTTTTCCTGTTACAACAGGCACACCTTGCTTAATGATTCCTGCTTTTTGTGCTGCAATTTCTTCTAGTGTTTTGCCAAGAATCTCGGTGTGATCCAGTCCAATCGTCGTGATTGCTGTCAATATTGGCTCAACAACATTGGTTGAATCCAGTAAGCCGCCCAAGCCGACTTCAATAATTGCAATATCCACTTGTTTTTCTAAAAAATAATCAAATGCCATTGCCGTCAAAGTCTCAAATTCCGTAATGCCAGCAACTACTTCAAATTTATCAAGATGTTCAACCAAGGGCTGATATTTTTCCACTAATTGGATCAATTCTTCATCAGGAATTTCTTTGCCATTGATCGAAATTCGTTCATTAAATGTTTCAATATAAGGCGAGGTAAAGGTTCCTACTGTTAATCCCGCTTCTTCTAACAAACAACGCAAGTACGTTACAGTTGAACCCTTGCCATTGGTCCCAGCAATATGAATTGTTTTGATTTTTTTTTCTGGGTGATCAACGACTTCCAATAATGCGTTTACGCGATCTAAACCTGGACGTGAGCCAAAAGGTAATCGACTATGGATCCAAGCAATTGCTTCTTCAATTGTCATCAACAATGCCCCCATTTCTCTTTCATTATAGCAAAAAGAAAGAATGAAAGAAGAGTTCCACTTAAAGAAAACTGAAAAATCATTCAAAATCATTTTCTTCCTTCTATTATAGGAGCTTCTGATAAAAAGTTAAAAGATTTCTTGGTTATCCTTCAAAAAAAGAAGACCAAAAATTTCTGGTCTTCTCTCTTCTTGAATCTTCATTTTTAACATCATTCTTTTTCACGGTTTAGCCAATCGTACGCAAACTTTCAATACGATCCTTCACAGCTGCTTGTTTTTCTAAATAATCTTTTTCTTTGGCACGTTCTGCCTCAACAACATCATCTGGTGCATTAGATACAAAACGTTCATTGCTAAGTTTTCCTTGAACTCGTTTTACCTCACCTGTCCATTTAGCTAATTCTTTTTCAAGACGTTTGATTTCTTCTTCAATATTGATCAATCCAGCCAATGGTAAGAAAATTTCAGCCCCTGTTAAGACGGCCGACATTGCTAAATCTGGTGCAGTAATCTCACTGGAAATAACTAATTCTTCCGGATTACAGAAACGTTCAATATAATTGGTATTTTCAACCAAGAATTGATCAATTTTTGGATCAGTCGTCTTAATCAATAAAGTGATTGGTTTTGATAACGGTGTATTCACTTCTGAACGAATATTACGTACTGCACGAATCAACTCTTTTAGGACTTCCATTCCTTTTGAAGCTGTTTCATCATCAAATTCTGGACGAACAACAGGATATTCCGCCACAACTAATGAAGTCCCTTCATGTGGGATATGTTGCCAAATTTCTTCCGTTACAAATGGCATGATTGGATGTAACAGACGTAAAATTTGATCTAGTGTGTGGATTAAGATACTACGAGTCGTTTGTTTTGAATCCACATCATCGCCGTAAAGAACTTCTTTACTCATTTCAATATACCAATCACAAAAATCATCCCAAATGAAGTTATACAATTGGCGACCTGCTTCACCAAACTCAAAGTGGTCAAATAAATCTGTTACTTTAGCAACTGTTTCATTTAGACGTGTCAAGATCCAACGATCAGCAACTGATTTTTCACCAGTTAGATCAATGTCTTTAACTGTCATGCCTTCCACATTCATGATAACAAAACGTGAAGCATTCCAAATTTTATTGATAAAGTTCCAAGCTGCGTCCATTTTTTCATAACTGAAACGCATATCTTGTCCTGGTGCAGAACCATTTGATAAGAACCAGCGAAGTGCGTCAGCACCATATTTTTCAATTACTTCCATTGGATCAATTCCATTACCCAACGATTTACTCATCTTACGACCATCTTCTGCACGGATCAATCCATGAATCAAGACGTTATCAAATGGTCGTTCCCCAGTGAATTCGAGACTTTGGAAAATCATTCGACTAACCCAGAAGAAAATAATATCGTAGCCAGTCACCAATGTGCTTGTTGGGAAATAACGTTTATAATCTTCGCTGTCTGTATCCGGCCAGCCCATTGTTGAAAACGGCCATAATGCAGAGCTGAACCATGTATCTAAAACATCTGGATCTTGCACCCAGTTTTCGCTATCTGCAGGAGCTTCCATTCCAACATACATTTCGCCAGTTTCTTTATGATACCAAGCAGGAATTTGATGTCCCCACCATAATTGACGAGAGATAACCCAGTCGTGCACATTGTCCATCCAACGTAAGAAGGTTTGGTCAAAACGTGGTGGGAAAAATTCCACCGCGTTATCTGTCTCTTGATTTTCTATTGCTTTTTGAGCAAGTGGTTGCATTTTAACAAACCATTGGGTGGATAAGCGAGGTTCCACAACAACTCCTGTACGTTCAGAATGACCGACACTATGCGTCATAGTATCGATTTTGATTAAACGACCGATTTCTTTTAAGTCATCGACAACTGCTTTTCTTGCTTCAAAACGGTCCATACCAGCATATTTTCCAGCTAATTCATTCATTGTTCCGTCTTCATTCATTACATTGACGCGAGGTAAGTCATGACGATTACCAACCTCGAAGTCATTTGGGTCATGTGCTGGCGTAATTTTAACAACACCTGTTCCAAATTCCATATCAACATACGTATCTGCAACAACTGGAATTTCTTTGTTGACTAATGGTAAGATAACTTTTTTGCCAATCAAATCTTGATAACGTTCGTCATCTGGGTGAACAGCCACTGCGGTATCCCCAAGCATTGTTTCTGGACGCGTCGTTGCAATCTCAACGATGCCAGAACCATCTGCTAGTTCATAGCTCATATGGTAAAATGCACCTTCGATGTCCTTGTGGATTACTTCAATATCGGATAATGCTGTTCGAGCTTGTGGATCCCAGTTGATGATGTACTCACCACGATAAATCAGATTTTTTTCATATAAAGTCACAAAAACTTTACGGACAGCTTCTGATAACCCATCATCTAAAGTAAAACGTTCACGGCTATAGTCTAAAGACAAGCCCATTGTTGCCCATTGTTCACGAATATGGCTAGCATATTCTTCTTTCCAATCCCAAACTTGGTCGATAAATTTTTCACGACCTAAATCATAACGAGAAATTCCTTGTTCACGAAGTTTTTCTTCTACTTTTGCTTGAGTGGCAATACCTGCATGGTCCATTCCTGGTAACCATAATGTATCGAAACCTTGCATTCTCTTTTGGCGAATCAACATATCTTGTAATGTTGTGTCCCAAGCATGACCTAAATGTAATTTACCAGTTACATTTGGTGGTGGGATAACAATTGAGTAGGGTTTCGCTTTCTTGTCGCCACTTGGTTTGAATAAATCTTGATCCAACCAGTTTTGATAGCGGCCAGCTTCAACTTCTTGCGGATTATATTTTGTTGATAAATTTTTTTCTTCCGTCATCCTGTTTCCTCCTTTAAAATAAAAAAAGTCCTAAAATACTTTCGTATTTTAGGACGTATAATTTACGCGGTACCACCTAATTTGTACTAGCAAGTTTTGCTACTACCTCTCAAGTGAGTTAACGATCACGACTCGTTTATCCCTACTCCTTCATTGACTAACACAATGAGCTTCAAGACAAAGACTTCCAAGCTACCTTCACCAGCTATTATTAAGAACGTTTCAGCTACTCGCTCTCTCTCTAAAAATAAATCACTAGTTACTCCTCTTGTTCAACGTCATGATTCATTCTACATTCCTTTTTTTTATGTGTCAACTACACTTTATTTTTAGTCAACGTTTAAGAGAAAACAGTCGAATAATTTTCGTCAAAATAAATCAGTGTTTGTAGTTCTGTCGTTAAATCAATGTACTGAACATTGACATGCTCCGGCACAATCACTCGGTCAGGTGCAAAGTTTAAGATAGCTGTAACTTCACTTTTGACAATTTCATCAACAGCTGACTGTGAATACTTGCTAGGTACGGTAGAGATCGCTACGCTGACTTGCATTTCTTTTGAGATTTCAGCAAAACGTTCAATTGGGTAGATCGTCAAGCCATCTATTTCTCTGCCAATCAGTTCAGGATCATTATCAAACACACAAACAATATTTAAATTATCATTTCGGCGAAAATTGTTATGTCGTAAAGCTTTACCTAAATTTCCATAACCCACTAACGCGATTCTTTTTTCTTCCCGGGTATTTAAAATACTATTAAAAACTTCGATCAGGAAAGGAACATCATACCCATAACCACTTCTTCCCAACTCACCAAGATGTGAAAAATCTCTTCGAATCGTTGCAGGCGGTACTTGCGTAATCTCACTAAATTCTTTTGATTTGATGCGAACGATTCCTGAATCATCCAACATCTTTAAGTAACGTAAGTATAACGGTAAACGTTTTGCTGTTGCTTTTGGTAACGTTTCAGATTTTTTCAACTCTCGCATGTTCAAAGCTCCTTGTTCATATTTTCACATATTTAGTGTATCATGTTTGAAACGTTGGAACAAGCATTCATGTCAATGAAAAAAGCAAAGAACAATAAAAATTATCCTTTGCTTTTCTAACTAATTCAATTAATTATTTGGTACTTTGGCATTTCTCAAATAGCTTCTTCGGCAATAAGTTCTCTTTTCATAAAACTATGAGAAGCCTATTTTTAGAAAAGCATTCTTATTGCTTGAAGCTAACCGCTTAGAGCCACAACCTTGTCTACAGTGTTCTCAAAACAACTCCTCCATATAGCTTTCAGTCATCTCAAAATATGAAAAGTTATTTTGAATACCTGCCCGCTATCTTATCAGAGCTGAACACTTCTTTCACAACCTTTTACAACAAATCAGCAAATTCCTCTTCTTGTTCCTGAATAGCATCTACACGAATTGCCTCGATTTTCAGCCCTACCAACGCACGCTCAATCATTTCATCAATCGCTAAGCGTTCTTCATACTGATGAACTTTATCCAAATTTGGTCGCGTTTTTGGCTGTGGTGGTGCAAATATAGTACAGCAGTCTTCAAATGGTTGAATAGATAACTCAAATGTATCGATTTTTTCAGCAACTTCAATAATTTCTAGTTTGTCCATTGTTGCCACAGGACGAATAATCGGTGTATTCGTCACTTCATTGATTGCAACCATACTTTGCAATGTTTGAGAAGCCACTTGGCCTAATGATTCGCCATTTAAAATAACCAATCCATGACGAATACGACGAATTTCATCTGTTAATCGTAACATCATCCGGCGGGTAATTGTCATCCAGTATCCTTGTGGGACTGATTTTTTAATTTCTTCTTGTATTTCTGTAAATGGTACTTCAATAAACTGAATCGTTCCCACATATGGTGCTAACTTGGCAGTTAAATCTT
Source organism: Enterococcus sp. DIV0660C (assembly GCF_017316125.1). Classification (GTDB taxonomy): domain Bacteria; phylum Bacillota; class Bacilli; order Lactobacillales; family Enterococcaceae; genus Enterococcus_B. The sequence goes on from NZ_JAFLWA010000008.1 coordinate 55,352, forward strand.
TGGCTTTTTGTAATGCTTGCTCGCTTGTATAAGGTGGACTAGCAAAATGGACAGCTTCAATTTCAACACCACGTTTCATCGCATAATAGCCTGCAACAGGTGAATCAATCCCACCAGATAACATCAACATCCCTTTTCCACTCGTGCCAACAGGTAAGCCACCCGCACCTTTGATTGTCTCATAAGAAAGGTAGGCACCATCGCGACGAATTTCCACACGTAATGGAATATCTGGCTTTTTCATTTGAACGTTGATTTCTGGAAAAATATCAAATACAGCATTCCCCAGTGTTTGGTTCAATTCATTACTAGTTAATTCAAAATCATGATCACTACGTTTGGCAATAATTTTAAATGTTTGCTCCCCCGTATAAACTTCTTTCATGATTGCTTGAACACTATCTTTTAAGACTTGAACATCTTTTTCTACACGAATACTTGGTGAAAAATTTTGAATACCAAAAATTTTTGCCAATTTTGGTATAACCAAATGTCCATCTGCACCATTTAACAATAAATGCATACGATCACGGTCTGCATGAATTTTGATTTCTGGGAACTCTTTTAACGCTTGACGCACATTTTGTGCTAATTGCATAATAAACGTTTTGCGATTTTTTCCTTTCGTCGATAGCTCGCCGTAGCGAACCATAATTTCACTATATTTCACCGAAACACTCCTTCATTTAATTAATAGCTGAGAACTTTTGATACAGTTGTTTAAAAATAATCATAAACTGTTCTACTTCAGCCATTGAATTACTTTCATCTAAACTAATCCGGACAGCAGATGTCGCTAAGTCATGAGGCACATGCATCGCATGTAACGTACTGCTAGCCATGTGTTTACGAGAAGAACAAGCACTCGTTGTTGAAATAAAGATTTGTTTTTCTTCCAACGCATGTACGAGCACTTCACCACGAATTCCTTTTAATGAAAAACATAAAATATGCGGCGCATAATTTTCTCCTTCAGAAAAAATCGTCACCTTATCGTATGTTTTCAACGCGCCGATCAATGCCGTTTTAAGATTTTTTGTATGCTCAGGTTTTCTTGCTTTTGTATCTAAAGAAAGGCGTAATGCTTTTGCCATTGCGACAATTGCAGGAACATTCTCCGTTCCACTTCGTTGATTGTTTTCTTGCCCTCCACCAGTTAGTAAAGGTGCTAAACGACGCCCTTTTTTCCAGTAGATGAAACCAATTCCACGAGGTCCATGAAATTTATGCGCAGAAAATGTTGCAAAATCAACACGTTCGGTCAGCCATTGGTCAGTTGGAACCTTTCCAATTGCTTGCACGGCATCAACATGAAAATGGATTTTTGGATAGTCTGCTAAAAATTCACTGATTTCTTGAATTGGTTGAATAGAACCAACTTCATTATTAACACCCATAATTGAAATCAAAATGGTTTCTTTGCGAACTAATTTCTTCAGCTCTTCTACAATCACGAAACCATTTTTATCCACAGGTGCAATACTGACTTCTATCCCTAGTTCTTTTAATTGTTCGGCGGTTTCGCTCACTGCAGGATGTTCGATTCCAGAAATAATCAAATGATTACCGTATTCACGTTTCTCAATCACTGTACCTTTCAAGATCCAATTATCGCCTTCTGTCCCACCAGAGGTAAAATAAATTTCTTCTGCAGTTGCGCCAATAAGCTCAGCAATCTGCTTTCTTGCCTGTTGTAATAAACGATTGGCTTGGTTGCCCAAGTCATGTAAACTTGATGGATTCCCAATAATCCGCTGACTTGTCTTTACATAGGCATCTAAACTTTGCGGAAAAATTGGGGTTGTCGCGCTATTGTCAAAATATATCATAAGAAACCCCTCTTTTTTGAAATTCTTTTCTATTATAACGGTTGTCCTATATGCTTTCAACAATTCTTTTTTGTAAGTTGATGTGGCTCTAAACGGTTAGCTTCAAGCAATAAAAATGCTTTTCTAAAAATAGCTGCTCATATTTTTATGAAAAGAGAACTTATTGCTGAAAAAACTGCTTAGGAAACACCGTAGACAAGATTATGGCCCTAAGCGGTCAACTCCGAAAAATAATGAAAAAATCGACTAAATGTAGTTGTTTCGCAGAAAAATTTCAAAGATCCTGTTCTTCCACAAAATAGACAAAAAAAGAAAGTGGGATCACTTTCCCACTTTCTTTTCTTTATTCATTGTTGATTCTGCAAATCAAGCATCAACTGACTAAACTAAGTCAGGATTATTGAAGTAAAAATCTTCAATTCGCTTAAATGCTCCTGGTTCCACGCGTTCGAGTGCTGTGCCGATTTCATCCAAAGCTTCTTGATATTGATTTTCTTTATTGAATAAATAAAGACTCTTATCAATCGCTTCTTTGATTTCTGCATGAGTATGACGGTAACGATTTGCATATTGCAACATTTGTTCAGTCAATGCAGCAGCATCTACTAAGTCATGGGTTTTCTTATCTAGTAATTCCAAATCTTCTTCACAAAGATCAACTAAACGATTGACTTCTTCCATGTTGATTCTGATTTTATTCAACACAACACTTAATTCTTCAATTCGGTCAGTTGCTACATAGAAAAACTCTAGATAATCTTTTGGTAAGCCTGGCAAACGTTGTTTTTCAACGAAACGTTTCAAACTACGCAATTTAAATTCAAAGACATCAATTTTTTCTTGCGCAATCTTTTCACCTTTTCGTAATTCATGTAATGAGTCATCGATTTCAATTTGTTGACTTTCGATATCTTCCAATACTTTGAAAACATTCTTATAAAAAGTCCGTACTTCAGAATATGGAATCTCATGGTTCTCAATTTGTGGTGTCATCTGCGCATTTTGACGCTCGATTTCTTCCACTTCAGATTGGAAACCACGTACTCGACCAATTTCGTTATGATTTAGTGCATAGCTTTGAGAAGTATGATCCAATTCAATCAATAATTGACGATTGTTTTTTGTCGCATGTGTGATATATTCATCAATTGTTGCTTGGTTTTTCATCACATATGCTTTTGCTTCCATTTCTCTTTCTAATACATCATATAACGAATCGATCAAATCAGCTGTTTCACGATTTTCGATTTCAACCGTTTCAACCTCTGTTTTTTCGAGATTCGCAAGTGAACTTTCAATTCGTTTGTTCACACGCGCAATATCGTTCGCAAAATCTTCTTCTGGGAAAACATACTCTTCCTTCAAAAGCTTTGTATAAGTGTCGTTGATCTCTTCGATTTGTTCTGGGAAAGTTGTGTTCAAGTCTTCGAATAAAGGTGGCACTTTTTTCATCCAAGCTTCAACTTCATACGTTCGCTTCTCAGCGTTATCCAAAACTTCACGGGCTTCGACAGGATCACCAGATGTATTTAACGTTACAAATTTAGTGAATTCATCTTCAATTGTCTTAATTTGTTTACGCAACTCAGCGATTGCCGGGCCGTACTCGGTTTCGTCCTCATTGACTTTTTTCTTCAATTCTTCATAGACATCTAAAGCTTGTTGTACAGCTAGAGAGTTCCGTTCTTCCGTTTCACGTAATTCTTTTAGACCATCACGGATTTCAGTAACTTCTTTTTCCATTTTATCCATAGTAGTTTCAGCAACTAGGACAGCTTTCTTGCCTTTTAAAAATCGGAAACTTTCATTGAGGTTCTCAACTTCAAAAATTTGGCTTTCTAACTCAGCAAATGAAGAGGTAGATATGTCGTTCCATTTTTGACTCCATTCACGAAAAGTATTTTGGCTTTGCCCAACCAGATGCATCTTCTTTACATCATCAACTTCTTCTATCACAGGCAAGTCGAATAATTCTTCCTTGCGTTTTTCCAAAGCATTCAACCGGTCTTGATTTTTTTTCTTTAGCAAATAACCAACCAGAAAAACGACGATGGCTACAATAATAATTGCAGTGACGATTCCGATGATAACATTACTTCCCATTTAAGGTTCCTCCGTTTTCAATGTGCATCTCTTTACGCACGAAATAACATTCTTTCACGCATAAAAACCAATAGTAATTTTTCGTGTAAAAAGACATCTATCTTAGATTATAGCACACTCTTTTCGAGCATTCACTAACTTAGAAAAAAATCTTTCATTTTTGTCTAAGGAAAACATAACACAATTTTGGTTATTTAATTTCCGTTCTGAATTGAATTTAATCAGAAACAAGTTCCTTTTTCTCGATGTTTTTTTGTTGTGCTTGCGCAATTTGCTTTGTGATTTCTTGTTTGATTCGCGGCTCAGGCGCAAAATCTTTCGCCCAATTTTCAGGTTTCAGTACTTTATTGGTCACTGGATGGTAATGCGGTTTGTGGTCTGGAAAAAGTTTCCCCATATTTGCTTGATGCACGATATCGAAGATGTTCGTTGGATCAACACCCAAAAGTGAAAATGACCCGTAAGTAAAGTACAAGATATCTGTTAGTGCGTCGACCTGTTCAATTAGTGGTTGCTGACCCCAGTGTTCTTTTTTCAACATTTTTTGTTCTGCTTGGTCGATCGCTTCATGGAGCTTTTGGACAGCCTGATGGAGCTGTTCCTTTTGCCCGTTGGATGTTGCAGCAATCAGTTCAACTAATTCTTCTGCTTTGAATCCTGCACGATAAATCGCTTCTTGTTCTGAAAATGGTGTAGGTTGCTTTGGTTTTCTTGGATCAAATATTGCATGAAATTCTTCGACTTGTTCAAAAGGCGTTTTTTTTGACATATTGGTTCTCTCCTTACACGAATCATAAACTGGTTATTTTGACGTTCCGATTCCAAAGTATTGAAGTGCTGTGAAGATGCCATCTTGATCGTTTGTTTGCGTGACATAATCTGCGACTGCTTTTACACTTGGTTGCCCATTTCCCATTGCGACACCAATACCAACACCTTTTAACATCTCCACATCGTTAAAATGATCACCAAAAGCCATGATTTCTGACATTTCGATGCCTTTTGCTTTGGCAAATGCTCGAATACCTAACAATTTGGAACCGCCCTTAGGAATCATATCAACTGTGTAAGTATTGGAACGTTGAAACGTACACTCTGGGAAAACTTTACTTAATTTTTGTTGTTCCGACTCTGCACTCAATAAAATACATTGATAAACTGGTTCCTTCAGAATTGGCAAAGCCTCGTAACGTTCTTTTTGCCGATGAGGACTAAAAAGTTGTAATAATTTTTTTAATAAACGGACTGGAAATTTTTTTGGTAATAAAGCAACTAACCGTTTGATATTCATTGATTGAGCAAGAAGCATCGTTGATGATCCTTCTAATCGACTTCTTCCTCCAAATAAAATTTGTCGATGGTTTTCATCTGAAAAAGTAACGATTTTTTGCAAAACAGCTGGCGTAAACGGTTGACTGACAATCGTTTCTCTTGCTGTAAAAACGAGTTGTCCATTGTAGACCACATACATATCAAGGTCCAATCCATCCAACATTTCTTCTAATCGTACTGGGCTTCGTCCCGTAGCTACTCCACATAAAATTCCTTGCTTTTGAGCCTCTTGGATTGCCTTTTTTGTTGACGCAAGCACTTTTGAATGACTATTGACAAGTGTCCCATCGATATCAAAAAAGATTGCTTTAATCATTTGTCTTAGACTCCTTCTTAGAATAAGTCAATCTGGGTTGGGTTTAGACCCTCTGGTTCAAGTCCCAAAATATGTTGTAACATCAACGCATTTTCAGCCGCATCTCCGCCAGAATTATTATTGAAAATAATCCCAATTTCCTGCGTTTCATCCTTTAAACTGATGATTTCTTGCGCTAATTCTTCTAGCTCTTTATCAGAATAACGATAAAGTGTTCTCTTTTTTCGCCAATCTGCGTCGTTTGCTTGCCACCCTTGCACATTCCGACCGTGAAAACGAAACAAAGTAAATGTCTCGTTCGTGACAAACAAATCTCTAGGAACCGTTGCATTCAATAGTTGTGGTTCATCAATGATTGCTAATGAAAATTGTGCACGTCGCATAAATTCATGGGTTCGTTCTAAATAGTTTTCGCTATACCAAGAATAGTCACGCAATTCGATTGCGACAGGCAAATCTTTGAACCAAGCATGCAGCTTACGTAAATACGCTACACTTTCTTTTGAACATTTAAATGAAGCAGGAAATTGGATCAAAAAGCAAAATAATTTACCAGCATCAACCATCGGCTTCATTACATCTAAAAATTTATCAATCATTTCTTCTTCAGACTGATAATAATCTTGCCAGTTTCCTTGACCACTAATGCCTTGATAAGCTTTTACAACAAAACGAAAAGAATCAGGCACTTCTTGAATCCATTTTTCAACAGATGTTTTTCTTGGAATTCCATAATAAGCAGTGTCTAATTCAACAAGAGGTAAGAAAGCTGCATACTCAAACAAGGTATTATTTTTTTTACCAGTTAATTTGTCATGTTCTTTAAACGAGGTCAGACCTATACGGATCATCTACTTCCCTCCTAATTTGTTTTAACAAAAAAGTTTTCTAAAAATGAAAAACTCAACTGCATTTTCCTGCTAAAATAGCAGAAAATAAGTTGAGTTATCTAACACTACCGTAAGCACAGTCTTTTATTTGTCTTTTTATCAACAGAATCAACCAAATCTCACTTGTTTTCATAGATAGCAAAACTCTTTTATATAGTATACAATAAGCTTGAAACTCTATGCAAAATTATTGGTAAGGAAGTCGTCGAATGAAAAAAATTCTTGTACTACACACTGGCGGAACAATCGCCATGAAAGAAAATGTTTTAACCGGTGGCGTCAGTCCCGATGTTGCCAATCCATTAATGGATGCGGAAATCGAAATCCCTGAAAATGTGGAATTATTAGTTGAAGATATCTTTAATCTTCCCTCTCCACACATCATGCCAAATCATATGCTGATGTTGAAAAATCGGATTCAGGAAGCAATCAAAACTGGAGTAACAGGTGTTGTCATCACTCATGGAACAGATACATTAGAAGAAACAGCTTTCTTTTTAGATACAACGATTGGTGAACAACTTCCAATTGTCTTAACAGGTGCGATGCGCTCTAGTAATGAACTTGGTAGTGACGGCTTATATAATTTTGAAAGTGCGATACGAGTGGCTAGTTGTGCTGAAGCAAAAGATAAAGGCGTCCTGATCGTGATGAATGATGAGATTCATTCCGCACGCTACGTCACTAAAACACATACCACGAACGTAGCCACTTTTCGAACACCAACCTTAGGCCCAATTGGTTTAGTTACTAAGAATCGAATTCTTTTTATGCAAGAACTCTTACCTACTCATCACTTAGATATTGACTCAGTTGATGGTGTGATCCCTATTGTAAAGGCCTATGCAGGAATGCATGGAGAATTGATTGAAGCATTGGCTCACACCAAAGTCGATGGCTTAGTCATTGAAGCTCTTGGTGCAGGAAATCTTCCACCACAAACACTTGCTGCATTAAAAAAGCTACTTATTCAAAAAATTCCAGTAGTTCTTGTTTCAAGATGTTTTAATGGAATTGCTGAACCAGTCTATGATTACTCTGGTGGTGGCAAGGAACTGGAAGAGATGGGCGTGATTTTCTGTGATAGCATCAATAGTCAAAAAGCACGATTAAAATTATTAATTGCACTTAACTATGGTCTTTCCGGAAAAGAACTAGTTACATTTATTCATAATTAAAGAAATCAAACTAAAAAGAGGTTGGGAAGTACAAAACATACAGATACCCCAGCCTCTTTTTCATTATTTATTTTCCCATATGATATTCGCTTCGCAGTAAATTTGATCCTGCATTCGAATTTCATGTCTCGTTTTAACCCCATTTTCCACAGAAACTTGTTCAAAATGACTTTCGATTTCGTGACCATACTCAACCTCTTTGTCAAAACGAACCACAACATTTTTTGGTACATGTGTTGTTAAGAAATCACGTCCCAAAACATCAATCATCCAGTTAAAATACATTGCATTATTCACATGCTGATTGCTATCAATGTCATAAAATCGAACGCGATAAGGCAACATGAAACCTGCCTCAATTTTTTCGATTTTAGGTTGTCTTTTGATTTTTTTGATTTTTTCACTTTCAAAAGGTGCGATGATTTCTTCATTAACACTACTCATCTTTCGGTTCACAAAGTCCATCAAAACAAACACAGAATCAATCTTTACTAATTCATTTCCTGCCTCATCATGGATCCAGAAATTTCGATAACAAAAATATTTATTATACTCCATTGCTTGAGTTGTCACATTGACAATTTCACCTACTCGTGGAAGTCGTGTAATTTCCATCGAATAATTAGTGATTACCCATGTCAAACCAAATTTTTTGATAAAGTCACTACTTCTCCCCAATGAATCACTTTGATCCTCTGATGTTTTGATAACGATCCCTAGCATAGCAGGAAAAGTCATCGTTTGATTAATATCACATTCGTAATATGCTACTTCATGTTTTCTGGAATATTTCTTTGCCAAAAAATTATCCTCCTCTTACTTTCAAACTAATAATTGATCAACTTGCGCGCCATAACTTTCGCCAAACATATTCAAGTGAGCAAGTAAATAATATAACTGATAGACGGGTAAACGTTCCTTCCAGCCTTTATCCAGGGGATTTAGTTCTTGATAGCCTGCTAAAAATTCAGGGCGGAGCCCTCCAAATAACTGACTCATTGCTATATCCTGCTCGCGATTACCATATGAAACAGCTGGGTCAATCAACACCGGATGTCCTTGTTGGTCAAAGAAAACATTACCACTCCATAGGTCGCCATGCAAGAGGCTTGGGATAATCTTTTGCTCCCCAACATCACGTAAAAAAGATTCTTTGAATCGGAAAAATTTTTCTTGTCGCCAGTGATTCCAATGATTATTCGTTTCTGCAATCGTGAGTTGTTTTTCTAGGCGATTCTTAAAGAAAAAAGTCCACCAATTTTCTTCAAAAGTATTCGTTTGTTCCAAAATACCTAAATAATTATCTTCATAAAAACCAAATTGTGGTGCCGTTGCTTGATGAATTGTTGCCAAGGCACGTCCTAAATCTGCCTGATTCCCACTTCCAGGCTCGATCCATTCCATTAGTAAGTAAGCTCCATCGAATGTTTCCCCTAATAAATAAGTTTCAGGAACTCGGACATAAGGTGCCAATTCTTTCAGTCCATTCACTTCTACTTCAAAAAAACGACGTTTGACTTTTGGATGAATCTTCAGAAAATAAGTTCTCGTTTGTTCTTCAATTCGATATGCCTGATTGACATCACCACCAGCAATTGGTACAACTTTCCCAGTCAAATTTAATTCTTTTAGCACGGATTGAATTTCCATCTTATTTTCCCCCTAAATAACTCAGCCCTTTCACTTCCCAGTTGCCAACAGCACTCGTTTAATCTTTCTGTTATTAAAAATTATAGCATAGCTGATTAAAAAAACGTTGTTCATCGATTGAAAAGCAAATCAAAACAACCCCGTTCAGAGCAAATCAAATAAATGATTTATCTAAACGGGATTATTTTGAGTCCTTGATAACTGAGTATTCAGGTTGTATATTTATTGGATTAAGCTAAAGCGCCCATTGGATCCCAAGGTGCTAAAACAATTGGTTCTGCATTGAATGCTTCAAGTTGTTCTTTCGTTAATAAATCTTTTCGAACAACGATTTGATAAGTATACTCATCCATCCATTCATCACTCATTACAAAGAAACCTTTTGTTCCAACTTTTTCTCCCCAACTATTCTCAACTTTCCATTTAGTTGATTTGTCGTCTACTAGATCAACGCCAGTTAAGACCATTGCATGGGTCATCAAACTTTCACCAAAATCTAAACGTTCTGCTTTAGTCATTGTAAAATCAACATCGAATAAATCATTCATATCATACGCATCTAACGCCATGATCCCACTATCTCTAGTTGAAGATTGACCTACATCGCAGCCAAACCAAACAGATTCTCCTTGTTCTAATTGTGCAATCGCTAATTTTTTAAATGTCGGCATATCCACATTTAGATATTTAACTTCTTTTCCACCAACGACATTACCTAACATTTCAACTGTATATGAACGGTCAAAAGGCTTGTCTTCAGTTGGTGCATTAATGATACTGACATAGTCATCCAAATTCACGCCCACATATTTATCATAAAAAGTTTTCGGTGTTAGGTTTTGGTCGATATGGTAATTTTTTTCTTCATCACGGTATTCAAAATCAAAAGATTCTGGTGGTGTACCTAATGAAATCGCCAAAAATTGATAGACTTCTTTAAGCATTGCTTCTTTCTTAGCTTGTATTTCTGCTTCAGGTGATCCTTTAGCAACCAATTCACGCAAAGTAACTGCATCTTTACGCAGCATTTTATTCAAATAATTATTTAAGTCGCGAGAATTAGAACTATTTGCGCTTTCTGGCACAACAGACTTAGGTACTACTCCATATTTTTGGAATAAAGAAACAATCATATCCCATTGCCCGCCATCTTGTTGTGGTGTTGCTAACAAGAAAGCCACTTTACGACTTGTTAAGTCTTCTTTACCAGTTGCAATAACATTTTCATAGAAATAATTTGCTTTTTCATATTTATCCCAGAAAAAAGTATAATTCTGTGATAATTCAAAATCCTTTAGTTGAAATTGTGTAAGCATTTTATGACGGAACGTATTCAATGCTGCAAACATCCAGCAGCGTCCAGATTGCTTTTGATTCGCAACATTCCCTGTTGCTAGATCAATTGAAAATACGGGTGTATTCGCAACGTGAGCAGAAATGTTCTCTGCAGATGCAGAAATTCCATTTTTCACAACCGTACGTTGTAACGCCTGTTGTTTATTATTTTCTAGAAACTGTTCCTCAAACTTTTTTGTCATCTCAGGTGTAATAGCTGACATCCAATCATCCTTTCCAAATCCATGATATAATCACCATTCTACTCTTCTGCTCTAATAATTACAATCTGCCAAACAGACTTTCCTAGCAATCCTCTATTCAAAGGAAAATAAAAAAACACAACTCCAAAAAGTTGTGTTTTTTTATTCTTACTCCGGCAGTAGGACTCGAACCTACGACATCATGATTAACAGTCATGCGCTACTACCAACTGAGCTATGCCGGAATTAAGTACAAGAATATAATAGCAATTTATTTTACCACGTGCAATACTTTTTTTGTTTTTTTTTATATTTTTAGCTAAAAAAATTATCGCTCTTTCCATTTTTTTTAAATAAACCAATCTCTTTTATTCTTCATAAAGCACTACTGAAAATACAACTCTCACTGACGTATTTTAATTTATTACGTCCACTTTTCACCATAAATAGGATTGACAAATTTCATTATTTTCGCTATTCTATTAGTTGTGAAAATATTCATGCCGCTTTAGCTCAGCTGGTAGAGCACCACCATGGTAAGGTGGGGGTCGACGGTTCAAGCCCGTCAAGTGGCTTCCTTAAATAGCACAATACGTTGTTAAAACAGCGTATCTGTGCTGTTTTTTTATTAAGAAAGAAAGAAACTTCAGTTGTCAATACAGATTTCAAAGATGAAAAACTATTAACAGGTAGCTTATGACCACATTTTTTAACTGTTATTCTTTTGGCTAATGACAATCCATTAATATCGGAATTTATATTCCATTATCTAGTTGGTATTCTTTCATTGATTTAATGAGGACTATTCTTATATTTATGATTGCTACTTGGTGTTATCTAATTTTAAATTAGCCAATCTTTCTTTTATAAAAGAGGAACTCCAGTGACATCAAGTATTTCTCATGCCAGTCCTCCTTTTTGGACTAGGAACCTACATTCTTATCAGCAGTGGCGCTGAACTAAAAAACTCTCTTGTGTATACAATTTTTATACACAAGAGAGTTTTTCTTATTTAATTAACGAGTTACACAATTTTATTAGGACGAAGATCTACTAATTGAACATGGCTATCTAGCATACCACTGGGCCCCGATAACTTGAATACACCTAGTCGTGTATCAAGCGACAACGTCATCGCCTCGTCCATATACATCTTGGAGTAGTCTTTCACATAAAGCTCACCAACATCACTATCCAAAACTAATTGATAGTCTTCTTTTTTTTGTGCTTTATCTAAAACTAATAGACGAAAACTAGTGTCTAATGAACAAACTCCCATTTTGGAATACGCACCTACACCATCATCGAGATCAAGAATCACGACTGCCTCTTCATCTAAATATTTTTGTAATCGTTCTTGTGCTTCAGTAGAAATTTTTAAATACATTATTTAAAACCTCCTTATTCTTCCAAAAAAATGCTAACACATATCAATAAATATAGCGAGTCACTTGCTTCATCAGCTAATACAACAAAAAAGAAGGAAGAAATCGTAATGATTTCTTCCTTCTTTTTAGTACTCCGGCAGTAGGACTCGAACCTACGACATCATGATTAACAGTCATGCGCTACTACCAACTGAGCTATGCCGGAATAATACCAGCGTGGCGACGTCCTACTCTCACAAGGGGCAACCCCTCACTACAATCGGCGCTAAGAAGCTTAACTTCTGTGTTCGGCATGGTTACAGGTGTATCCTTCTCGCTATCGCCACCACACTGTGGTGTTATCTTATTGAGTTTGCTTTTGCTCACTCAAAACTGGATTTGAAGTAATCTCAAACTCTTCCGAGTTTTTTCTTTTACCATTCTTGGTTAAGT
>NZ_JAFLWA010000009.1 GCF_017316125.1 Enterococcus sp. DIV0660C
AGCGATAAACGAAGTCAAAAAAACAGATACAAAATTGACAGGGAACGTAAACGAACAAGATGTTGAAGCAGGACGCACGTATGAACTAAAAGCGACACTGAACGACAAAGAAATCGGAACGATCAAAGTGGAAGCCGGTAAAGAATTCAGCATGGACTTACCAGAAGGCACGACCTTAAACGAAGGAGACAAAGTAGCCGTCCAAGTCGTTGGTCATCAAGCAGGTAAAGAAGACAAAGTGAGTGAACAAGCGAAACAAACTGTAGTTGATGGAACCAACTGGTCAGACTGGCAAGTAAATGCGCCAACGTTGAACGAAGTCAAAACAACAGATACAAAATTGACAGGGAACGTAAACGAACAAGATGTTGAAGCAGGACGCACGTATGAATTAAAAGCGACACTGAACGACAAAGAAATCGGAACGATCAAAGTGGAAGCCGGTAAAGAATTCAGCATGGACTTACCAGAAGGCACGACCTTAAATGAAGGAGACAAAGTAGCCGTCCAAGTCGTTGGTCATCAAGCAGGTAAAGAAGATAAATCAAGTAAAACAGTTGAACAAGTCGTTCAATCCATCAAACATCCTACGATTTCTGAATTTGACAAGGGGTATTGGCGTAATTATGGTCTAGTTTTTGAAGGGAAGATTGACAATGAAGATTGGGATTTATCTGATGCTTCTCATATTCAAAAACAAGGATTAATCTACGATGAATCAGGTAAAGTCGTCAAAGAAATGCCAGCAGCTAACCATAACTGGTACGATCCAGCGAGATACAATGGGTATCAAGTCATTGTCGACAATGATGTATTAGGTGAATTAGTAGCTGGAAATTACACGATTGGTATGCGCGTGACAATTGATGGACAAGTAATGGACGAATTACCATTACAAATCAAACCACAAATGACACGAATGGGTCCTATCCATAATGATTTCAATGATTTAGAACAAGTAACGTTAAAACAAAATACCATCAAACCGGGTGTCATCAATAACACTCCAGGTTTCAATGTGTCAACTTCAAGTGAGACAGAAGAAGTTCATTTGTTTAATAAATATTGGAATGATGAAGATCAATTAGTTTTTGATGGTTACTTCATGAACGTTGCGCATCAAGGCACAACTAAAAAATTACAGATTACTGACAAAAAAGGTCAAGAAGTCTATCAAAAAGCAGAACTCGAAGCCGCACCAGATTCATGGGGTGTTCCGACCGGTGTTGCTGATGATGATACATTCCAAGCAATCATCCCAATCGAATTCCGTGATCAAAGTCAATATGATTATACGATTTCCTTAATAACAGAAGATGGAACTGAAGTTTTCACACATCCACTAGTATAGTTATTTTAAGACTAATTGAAGTAACCATATAGTAGAAGTAAGCCGGACAATTCAAAAATATTTCCTTATTTTTGAATTGTCTTGCTCTATTTCTTGCTGAAATAAGCAAATGTTTATAGAGATTCAGTATATGAAATAAGTAAACATGTGGATAAAAAGGATTTTATGTGTCGATGTAGAGCAATGACTGTTCACAGTTTTAGCTAATAAAATGAATAAAAAGATTTATTCGCAGAGTTGCGACAAGACGTTTGTCACAACTCTTTTTCTATGAAAAGAAAGAGGAGAAAGAATGTTTAACCTACCAAATTATGCGTTTTTACCAATGAAATGGCTAGCAATTTTCATGGTCATTATTGTTTTTGCCAACTTGATTTATTTTACCACGCTCTCCATTTTCGGGTTAAAAAAACCAAGACGTGACTATAAATTAGTACTAGATCAAAAGAGATTTGTCTTCGTCGTACCTGCTCATAATGAAGAAGCTGTGATTGGTCCCACGGTCAAAAGCTTAGTAGATCAGAATTATGACCCAAAATTATTTGATATCGTAGTGATTGCGGACAACTGTACAGATCAAACGATTGATGTCGTCCAATCTTATCCACGAGCAACTGTTTTTGAAAATGTTTCTGGACCAGAAGATCCACGAGGTAAGCCACATGCAATTGCTCGATATGTAGAAACAAACCATTGGAAATCTTATGATTACATTGCATTTATTGATGCCGATAATATTGTTGATCCAAATTACTTAAGAGAAATGAATTCACAGATTATAGCTTATCCAGAATTAACTGTTATTCAAGGATATTTAGGCATGAAAAACGTTCGTTCCTCAATTACAGCTTCTGGCTACGCTGCAGTGTATTTTATTACAAATCGTGCTGTTCAAGCAGCAAACTATTTATTAGGATGGAATGCAGCTATTGGCGGGACAGGGTTTATTCTTGATACCAATTATTTAGCAGAACATGGGTGGAATCCGCGAAGCTATACGGAGGATTTTGAATTACAAGTTGAACTTTCGATTGCCGGGAAACGCAGCGGTTGGAATCACTTTGCGGTTGTTCACGATGAAAAGCCTGACTCCTTGATTGCAAGCCATCATCAACGAACACGATGGGCACAAGGACACTGGTATGTTGCATTTACAACAACTTGGCGACAGATTCTTTCACTTTTCAAATCAAAAAGTTTAACTGAACTCTTAAGTAAAGTAGAAACACTTTTTTATTCTTATTCTATGGTGAGACCGGTAGCAATGCTAGTGATTTTATTTTTAAGTTTGATTGACAAACGAATTTTAGAATACTTGCCAAATTTATTTTCGCTATTAACATTCTGGTTGAGCATTGAAGCATTGAATTTCTTGATTATCCCAATCGTCTATTTTTCTGAAGAAGCAAAAGAATATTTTGCAGATGAAAAGGGAATCATCAAAAAAATTATTTTTTTCATCCGCTTAGTTATTGCCTTTATTTATAATTCAATCACTTACATGGCTGCCCAACTAGTAGGATTTTGTACATGGTTCAAACCACAAAATAAATGGAATAAAACAGTTCATAAGGCAACATTCGATCGAACAAAAGAGGAGGCTGCTGAATGAAGAAAAAATGGATAAAAAACTTAGAATTTCTTGTAGTAGTTGTTTTACTACTAGGCTTTTTTTATTTGTCAATTTAGAAAGGAAGTTAAATTTGATTAAAATCATGACCGTTTTTGGTACACGTCCCGAAGCAATCAAAATGTTACCAATTGTAAAAGAAATCGAAAAGCATCAAGAAAAATTTAAAGGAATTACTGTTGTTACTGGGCAACACCGGGAAATGTTGGATCAAGTTCTATCAGTATTTGAAGTAAAACCAGATTATGATTTAGCTCTGATGAATAAAAATCAGACATTAGCAGATATAACTATTGGAATTATTACTGAATTAGACAGTATACTAATGATAGAACAACCGGATATCATTTTAGTCCATGGTGATACAACAACGACTTTTGCCGCTAGCTTGTCTGCTTTTTATCATCAAATCCCAATTGGGCATGTAGAAGCCGGCTTGAGAACTTGGGATAAATATAGTCCGTTTCCTGAAGAAATGAATCGCCAACTAACTGATGTGTTAAGTGATTTTTATTTTGCTCCAACAAATATAAGTAAAGAAAATTTGCTAAAAGAAAATCATCGAGCTGATCGTATTTTTGTTACAGGAAATACAGTGATTGATGCTTTGAGCTACTCTATTACACCAGACTATACCCACGAAATCTTAACAAAGTTAAATACAGATCATAAGTTTATTTTATTGACGATGCATCGCAGAGAAAATCAAGGACAACCGATGGTCAACGTTTTTCTAGCAATCAAACAATTAGTAGAACGCCATCCTGAGTTTGAAGTGGTGTTTCCTGTACATCTTAGTCCAAAAGTTCAGTCAATCGCTGAGCAATATTTAGCTGATGTGGAACGAGTGCATCTCATCGAACCATTGAACATGGTTGATTTTCATAATTTAGCTGCTAGAAGTTATTTGATTCTAACAGACTCAGGTGGTGTACAAGAAGAAGCTCCTTCATTACAGAAACCTGTTTTAGTTTTACGCCAAGAAACGGAACGCCCAGAAGGAGTGGCTGCGGGTACTTTAAAAATCATAGGAACTGAGACAGAGAATGTTTTACTAGAAACAGAAAAGTTGATCTTAGATCCACAAGCATATGATGAAATGGCAACAGCTAAAAACCCGTATGGAGACGGGCACTCTTCTGCCCGGATCTTAACAATTATCGAGGAAAACTTTACTTGAGAATTGTTAGAATAAATGGTACTTGGAGGAGATAAACATGTATGAGCTTTTTTTGAATAAAAAAAATGAAGGAAAACTAGCAATCTATAAATTTTTACTCTTTTCTAAGAATGGTCGAACAGAAGAAGAAATAATGAACGAGTTTTTCTTGAGCAAAACGACATTTAGACGCTATATGAATGAGTTAGAAAATGATTTGCAGACGATTTTCCAAATGGGTGTGATGATCCAATACAATTCGTTTGGTAATCTAATGATCACGCGTTCAATTGAATATACGATTGGGTACACGATTGATCAACTAAGAATTTTATATATCAAAGAAAGTTCACTTTTCCAAGTCTTAACAGCACTTTTTTCTAAAAGTTACTTATCGGTGGATCAATTATCAATTGACTTGAATCTCAGTACACCACATGTTTATAAAAGCTTATCAATGATCAAATTGATTTTAAAAAAATTTGATGGAACGATTTATTTAAGTGAATTTGGTAATTTAGAAGGTAGTGAATTTGGTATTCGTTACTTCTGTTATCTGATTTACTGGAATGTTTTTAAAACGAGTACAGAAAATCCGTTTTCACCGCGTGTACTTCCAGAATTTCTAGATATTGAATACTTGAAGAAGAATATGGGAATCAAGAAAAATCTGACTTTCTCACAAAAAATGAAAATCAGAATGATACAGGCAATTACTTGTTTTCGGATTACCAATCGAAAAAAAGAGTTAGATGTACCAGAAGAATATCTGGTAGATATTCAATTTTTTTATCGTGGCGAAAACCTTTTGAATCTAGAGGGATTCCGAGTAGATGAAGCTACATTAGTAAAAGAGTCAATGGCTTTGAGTTTTTTTATTCGAGGTTTGGTTTTTGATGTTGATACACCAGAAATGAGACGAAAAATTGTCAAAGATTATCAGCAATCAACATTAACAGTTGCTCGATTGACAGAGAATATATTAAATGATTTTCATCAACAGTTTGGCTTTGAGTATCGGAAAGAAATGTATGATGAATCTTATTACTTATTGCTATGTTTTCTTATTTACTGTAAACATATTCACATGGAAGTAGACGAATATTTTGAAAATTCGATTCAGAAAAATGAACGAATAGTTAAGGAAAATCGCAATTTTGAACTTTTTCGGCATAAACTAATACATTTCATTACCAGCTATCAGGAATTTACACAATTATCCACATTAGCGAGTGAACAACTGGCTCACTTGCTTTTTTATATTTATGATTTGAATACATCAACACCTCACGTCAAGGTATTTGTGATGAATAATGGAGCAATTGGTAATGGTTATTTGATTAAGAATGGTATCCAAGAAGTTTTTAATGCGGATATTTTACGAATTGTCGAAGATCCAGAAGAAGCAGACTTGATTATTTCTGATGTTTACGAAGGTGTAGAGGTAAAGGCAGAACGATTTTATTTTAATAATATTTATGATGAAAAAAATTGGGAAGGACTGATTCAGTACCTTTCAGAATTTATCTTTCAGAAAATATTTTTTAAAGATTCAATTTAGAAAAACAAAAACCCACTACCAGAATTGATTGAATGATCAATTTTAGTAGCGGGTGTTCTTTTTGTTAGATTAGGTCTTGTTTTTTGATCTGTTCGTATGTTTGAGTAGCATCGAAACATTTTTCCCAGATAACTACTTTCTTTTGTGCTAAAGATTTTTGAACATCGACAATTCGTTGGTTACTGCTTCCACGAAATTGTAGCTTCAAGTCACGTTTAGAAAGATCGAAACGACCATCGACTAAGATATCAATTTCTGCTAACAAAGCTAACTTGTCTTCAGAATCTTGTAACAATTCATCAAACGTATAACCAGTCCAAGACCAGATATCTTTCGCATGACCAAACTCTTGACGGATTCGGCGAACAACTTGCAAACAAACATCTGTATTCAAAAAAGGTTCACCACCAAGCAGAGTCAAACCTTGAACATAATCATGGCGTAGATCTTCAATTATTTTTTCTTCTAGTTCTTGAGTGAATGGTTTCCCATAGTGGAAATTTTGAGCTGCTTTATTGAAACAACCTTCGCAAGCAAATAGGCAACCACTGACGTACAAACTATTCCGGACGCCCTCACCATCGACAAAATTAAATGCTTTATAGTCAGCAATATAATTTTGACTATACTCTTCAGCTAACCATTCTTTTGGTTTTGGATTTCTCATCAAAACACTTCTTTCTCCTATAATATAAGTTCTTGTACTCTAGCTAACAAAGCAGTTTAAGTGTTAGTAGAAAAGTGCTTATCAAAAAAGTTGTGACAAAAAGTAATTTGACTTTTATCACAACTTTCAGTTTTACACTAAGTTAGTGGATTACTTCATGTGTTTTACACGAGAAGAAATTTCTTTATGACGTCCATGAACCATTGGGCGAGCTTGAGGATTACCCAAATAACCACAAGTCCGTTTCACCACGTCACAAGTTTTTGGATCATGGTTACCACATTCAGGACATTCAAAGCCACGTTCTGTTGGGGTAAAATCACCTTCAAAACCACATTCATAGCAATGATCAATTGGTGTGTTTGTTCCAAGATAGCCAACTTTGTCATAAGCAAAATCCCAAACAGCTTCCAATGCTTTTGGATTTTGTTGCAACATTGGATACTCACAGTAGTGGATGAACCCACCAGAACAATATTGTGGGTAATCTTTTTCAAAATCAAGTTTTTCAAAAGGTGTTGGATTTTTGCGAACATCATAATGGAAACTATTTGTGTAATATTCTTTATCTGTAATATTATCGACGAGACCAAATTTTTCCGTATCTAAACGACAGAAACGATCGGTCAAACTTTCACTTGGTGTTGAATAGACACTAAAGTGATAACCATATTCATCGCCCCAATGATCTGCATTGGCTTTTAACTTTTTAAGAATAGCTAAAGTGAATTCTTTTGCTTCCGGATTTGTTTCCCATTCGCCACCGTAAAAAGCAGAGGCTACTTCATACAATCCAATGTAGCCAAGGGAAACAGTTGCCCGACGATTTTTAAAGAGTTCATCCACAGCATCTGTACGTGAAAGACGTTTACCGAAAGCCCCGTACATATATAGAATTGGCGCATTTGCAGGGATAGCTTCTTTACAACGTTCTACGCGATAAACCAAGGCATCCTTCATGATTTCAAGACGATCAGCTAATAGTTGCCAAAACTTTTCTTGACTTCCTTTTGCTTCCATTGCAATTCGAGGTAAGTTTAGCGTGACTACACCTAGATTCATGCGCCCCACATTGATTTCTGTTCCATTTTCGTCTTTCCATCCTTGTAAGAATGAGCGACAACCCATTGGGACTTTGAAACTACCTGTTAGTTCAACGATTTTGTCATAATTTAAAATATCTGGGTACATCCGTTTGGTTGCACATTCCAAAGCTAATTCTTTAATATCATAGTTTGGATCCGTTGGCGCAAGATTCACGCCAGCTTTGAGTGTAAAAATGAGTTTTGGAAAAATGGCTGTTCGTTTTTCGCTTCCAAGTCCATTGATTCGAATTTGTAAAATAGCCTTTTGAATTTCACGTTCAAACCAATTTTCACCAAGTCCAAAGCCAAGAGAGGTGAAAGGTGTTTGTCCATTAGAGGTAAACAAGGTATTGATTTCATATTCTAAACTTTGCATTGCATCAAAGATATCTTTTTTTGTTTTTGCTTTGGCGTAAGCTTCTTGTCGTTCTGTTGTTTCGACCCATTCTTGTGCATCTTTTAAATGTTTTTGATAATTTAATTCAGCAAATGGCGCAAGTAGTTCATCTGTGCGATCAGCCGAACAACCACCATACTGACTAGAAGCTACATTGGCGATGATTTGTGAGATTTGGGCAGTTGCTGTTTGAATCGATTTTGGTGATTCAACTTCAGCATTCCCAATTTTAAAACCATTATTTAACATGCCTTTAAAGTCAATCAAACAACAATTGGTCATTGGTGTATATGGATGATAGTCCAAATCATGATAATGGATATCGCCTTTTTGATGGGCATTGGCAATATGAGGAGGTAACATTTTCAAACCAATTGACTTACCAACGATTCCAGCAGTCAGATCACGTTGCGTATTAAAAACATTACTGTCTTTATTCGCATTTTCATTGACAACTGTTTGATCCTTGTTGATCAATTTTTCAATGGAAAAGTTGATATCAGTTGCTTTGCTACGTTCAAAATCACGTCGTGTACGATAACGGATATATTCTTCAGCAAGTTCATATTCATTTTTTTCAAGTAGAATGTGCTCAACGATATTTTGAACTTCATAGATTTTGACATTTTCAACAAAACGGCTCTTGATTTCGGCGACAACTAAGTCAACGATTGACTGAATCCGTTCATAGGCAAGGGGAGACAAAGAGCCATGAATTTTCTTCTCAGCTTTGACTAATGCTTCATTGATTTTTTGTTCATCAAAGTCGACGTGACGACCATCACGTTTAATGATTTTGATTGTGGGTGATTGTACTTCGTTGGCTGGCATTTCTTTATAGTTTACCTTCATCTTCTCAACTCCTACTAAATTCTTCTTGTCTATCATAAAACAAATTAATAAAACGGGCAACTATATGTAGGGGGTTATTTGATGTATAAACAAGTGAATATACCATATATGGTGTATATTCCTTTGTGAAAAAAAGTGAAAACGTGCAAACACAGGATTTATAAAATGAATAAAAAAAGCAAAAAAAAAATAAAAAAACATTTTTTTTGCTCAAAGTGACAAAAACTAAAGAGAAAAAAACAAAAGACTATGCTACGATGCAAGTATAATAAAAGTAGTGAGGAATATTTTAGGAGGGCAAACATATGGAACGAATGATTGAGGTGAAGCATCTCAGTAAAATTTATGGAAATAAATTAGCGCCCGTCAAAGTACTAGACAATCTTTCTTTTACTGTGGACGAAGGAGAATTCGTAGGAATTATGGGTCCAAGTGGTGCAGGGAAAACAACTTTGATGAATATCTTATCGACGATCAGTTTGCCAACTATGGGAAGTGTCACGATTGAAGGAAAAGAAATCACTAAAATGAAGAGTAGTCAGCTTAGTGATTTTAGACGAAAGCAATTAGGTTTTATTTTTCAGGAGTTTAACTTAGTTGATACATTGAATGCCAAAGATAATATTTTATTGCCTTTAGCAGTGGAACGGATGCCAAAAGAAGAAATGGAGCGGCGTGTCTTACATGTTGCACAATTGCTAGACATTGAAGAAATCATGAAACGCTATCCAGATGAATTATCGGTCGGGCAACGTCAACGAATTGCGGCGGCACGTGCCTTAGTTGTTCATCCAAAAGTTATTTTTGCAGATGAACCAACAGGCTCACTTGATTCAAAGTCAGCAACAGAATTATTAAATTATTTAACATTGATGAATCAAAAAGAAAAGGCAACTGTGTTAATGGTAACTCATGATCCTTATACCGCAAGTTATTGTAATCGCATTTTATTTATCAAAGATGGTGTGATTTTTTCTGAAGTTGTTCGTCGCGGCTCGCGAAGTGAATTTTTTGAAAAAGTGATCGATATGCAAGCGACAATCGGGGGAGGTGGCAAGATCAATGCTATATAAGTTGGCTGCCAGAAGTTTATTTAGACAGTCGCGGGGGTACTTGATTTATTTTTTTAGTCTGACTTTTTCAGTCATGATTTACTATTCTTTTAATTCGATGACGTACGATCAATCGTTAGTTCGCCGTGCGAGTCAAGACGGATCGATTGATGGTGCACTCGGTTTTGGAACGTTTATGATTACGTTGGTGTTACTATTTTTTGTTTATAGTGCGAATCGTTTTTTTCTAAATCGTCGTGAAAAAGAAATTGCTATCTATCAATTGTTTGGGGTAAGTAAGTTTCAAATTTCTTCGATCTATCTGATTGAGACGATGGTAATTGGTCTATTCTCTTGTGTGACAGGTATTTTGTTAGGGATTGTTTTTTCAAAACTTTTTCAAATGATTTTAGTTCGAATGATGCGAATGCAAATCGATAGTCCATTTTTTGTTGCTTGGTCGTCCATCGTTGATACATTGGTTGTATTTTTTCTGATTATTTTGATTGTGTCGGTGCATTCTACTTGGAAAATTTGGCGTTACCCAATGATCCAAAGTTTTGGAAATGCAGAGCGAGTAGTTAGTAAAAAAATGCGTTTACGAACCAGACACCGTTTGCTGGGCATCATCGGATTGTTTCTATTGACAAGCGGTTATTTTGGCGCAATTCATTTTCGCGAGTATTTAACGTGGTTAGTAGAAAATGGCGCTCAGTTTGGCTTGATTTTTAGTTATCCATTTTTAATTTTTTTATTATGTGTGATTGGAACGTATCTCTTTTTCTGTTTTTCATTACGTTTCTTACTGAATAGTTTGAGCAAATGGAGGGTTGGTTACCGTGGAATCAATTTGTTGATGATTGGCAATACACAGATTCATTTGATGAAGGGGTGGCGAACAAGTTCCTTGATTACATTGATCTTAGGTGTTTCTTTAGCAACTATTGGTGGTGTAACTTCTTTAGCTACCTTAGTTATTCATACAACGGATATTGAGAATGCAACAGATTATCAATTGGACGCTCAGACAGCGGAGTTTATTGCGCCGATTTTGGCCAAAGAAAAGCAAAAAATTACCCAAGAAATGGTTTTGAACTATAAAGTAGTTGGAAGTGTACATGATTTTCGTTTAGGGCAGGTAGAAGACGGGCAAGAGTTTCAATTGGTAAATTTAATTACAGAAAAAGAATATCAAAACTTCCGAAAAATGAATCCTCGATTACCAAAGATCCAGTTGAAGTCAGATAACCACACTATATTATTGGATGAGATCCAGTCTTTAGTGAGAAATATCTCGATTTACGGGAAAAGAATCTATCTACCGAATCAAACGGCTTTGAAAATCCAATCGATTCGTCCGGACATGCTAGGTGAAAGCATGATGCGCTATAGTGGCCCAACGCTAATTGTCAGTGAAAAAATTTATCAAGCAACGCAAGGCGCAGCGTATCAAGTTGTTCATTGGAATGTAACTGGTGGAAATAATGAAGCAATCAATGAGATTTTGGATCGGAAAGTTGAAATTAATTGGAATCATTCTGTTGAGTATCAATATGAGATCGAGCAGCAAAAATTGTCTGGAGAAATCGTTGCAAAAACGACAGAAGATGACGAGGGATTTGAGGATAGTTCAACGGAAGATTTTACTGATACAAGTAAAGAAACAGGGCAGTCCGCGCGCTTGAATTTTACAGCAAGGTATCCACAGATGCGTTCAGTTTATCGTCAAACGGGTAGTTACACGTTTGTTTCGCTATTTGTTGGGATGATTGTTGTTATTACGACTGGTAGTATCTTAATGGTCCGGCAGTTAGCAGAAGCGGAGGAAGAAAAAGGTAATTATCATTTACTTACGAAATTAGGTATTCCACAAAAAAGAGTAAGTTTGATGATCTATGGTCAAAATGCGATTACTTTTTTCCCATCAATGATTTTAGGTATTTTACATGCTGTTTTTGCAATCAATGTCTTCGCTCAATATATTAAGACGGCGGATTACTGGCTTGCTTATCTTGTCTGTGGATTGTTAGTAGTTGTCTATATGTTGCTCTATGTGATTACTTGTCGTTGGTACTATCGAATTATCAAAGAATAAAATATAAAACGAATCTCACAGCACTTTTATCGATGGACAGTCGGTAGGAGTGCTGTTTTTTGTTCGACGAATAGAAGAAGAGGAAGAAACTGTTCGTGTGGGAAATGACAAAAATTAAATTTTTTTGAAGTAAATGAAAAAATTTCTGTCAATTGCTATTTATTTCTTTGTACAGAATCCTTATTTTTCAATCTTGTGACAAAAGTGTTAGCCTGAAATCGCTTATCGTAAGCTAGATAGATGTTCCCTTAGACGAAAAATCGTTAAAATTTCTGTAGAAGTTTGATATGGAGGTGTTTTGATGAAGAAGTGGTGGGCACAACCTCAAGTTAATTATTGGGGGAAATTTTTCATTCGCACCCTTTTTTATGGTTTGATATTCCTTGCATTGATTTATTTGTATCACTATAAAAATATCCAAGGAGGATCCTTTATCTACAATGAGTTTTAGGAGGGACATCATGAACGTTAGCACAATCATTGAAGCAATCGATCGCTGGGGCATAACTGAGCCTGAACGCGTGGCTTATCGCACAGCGCATGAAGAGTACACATATGGAAAATTGAAAGCAGCATCTGATGCATTTGCACATTATTTGGAAGTCAATATAGATGATAGAGAACCAATCGTCGTATTTGGTAATTTAGAATTTGAAATGCTGGTTGCTTTTTTAGGAGCTGTCAAAGCGGGACACGCGTATTTGCCAATTGAAGAGCAGACACCCCAAGAACGAATCGAAGCCATTTTAATGGTGGCGCAACCGACCTTGGTTGTAGGTTTAGGTGAGTGGCCAGAAGTGTTGAATCAACAGCCAGTTTTAACAAAAAAAGAGTTTGTTTCTATTGTTGAGGAAAAAGTTTCATTTCAGCCTAGTCATCCAGTAGAAATGACAGAAAACTTTTATATTATTTTTACTTCAGGAACAACGGGACAGCCAAAAGGCGTTCAAATCAGTCACGATAATTTAAAAAGTTTTGTGGAATGGACATTAACTGATTTTACTATCCATCCTGGCATGCGTTTTTTAGCGCAAGCGCCCTTTTCATTTGATTTATCAGTCTTCTCCATTTATCCTGCATTGGTTTCTGGCGGAATACTTGTTCCATTGGCAAAAGCAATTATTCAAGATTTCAAGCAATTATTCCAGACTTTGCCACAGTTAAAATTGGAAACATGGGTTTCGACACCCTCCTTCATAGATATTTGTTTGATGGAACCGCAATTTGATGAACAGCATGTTCCTGAGTTGAAGCAATTTATTTTTTGTGGAGAAGAGCTGACGAAAAAAACAGCGCAAGAGTTATTGAAACGATTCCCAAGCGCAGCAATTTACAACACCTATGGTCCAACTGAAGCTACAGTTGCGATTTCCAGTGTTCAAGTTACGCAAGCGGTGTTGGATATGTATGAACGGATTCCAATTGGAAAAGTGAAATCAGATACAAAAGTTACGATTTTTGCAGAAGATCAGCCTTGTACAGTTGGAGAAACAGGTGAAATCATTATTTCAGGGCCGAGCGTTTCAAAAGGTTATTTGAATAACCCAGAAAAAACGGAAGCAGCATTCTTTGAATATGAAAATCAGGCAAGCTACCGAACAGGCGATGCAGGAAGTTTGACTGCAGATGGCATGCTTTTGTATGAAGGCCGTTTGGATTTTCAAGTCAAGTTACATGGTTATCGAATTGAACTTGGTGACATTGAACATTATTTAGGAATGAATCCAACTATTAAACAAGCAGTAGTGGTACCTAAATATCAAGGAGCCAAGGTTCAGCAGTTGGTAGCGTTCATCGTTTTAGAACAAGAAATCGAGCCATCGTTTCAGTTGACGAAAGCTATCAAGCAAGAGCTAGGAAAATCGGTGATGGAGTACATGATTCCACAAAAAATCAACTATCTTGAACAATTGCCACAAACACCAAACGATAAAATCGATCGTAAGAAATTACTTGCTGAGGTGAATCCAACATGACGATCCCTCACATGATTCCTTATGCGCAACCACTCTACTTTTTGCTATTGTTGGTGGCATTAGCACCGATCATTTTTTCTTTACTCGTGCGGAACAAGCGATTACCGATTTATCAAGCAATTGTCACTTTCTTTTTCTTATTCATTAGCTTTGGTGGGGCAGATTGGCGGCAAGGAG
Organism: Enterococcus sp. DIV0660C; assembly: GCF_017316125.1. Taxonomy (GTDB): domain Bacteria; phylum Bacillota; class Bacilli; order Lactobacillales; family Enterococcaceae; genus Enterococcus_B. Next base: position 14,003 of record NZ_JAFLWA010000009.1, read on the forward strand.
TGGCTTTGTTTGGCTATGTTATCTGGCAAGTCGTTTTAGTGTGGCTTTATTTCAACTATCGACAGAAAAAGAATGAAACAGGTTGGTTTTACTTGGCAGTATTTTTGGCAATTGCACCTTTGACGATTACTAAAATCATGCCATTACTGACAAACAAACCAATTTCATTCATCGGATTTTTAGGAATTTCATATCTAACTTTTAAATCCGTTCAGATGATTATGGAAATTCGCGATGGCATGATCAAAGAGTATCATCCGCTACGTTATATTCAATTTTTGCTTTTTTTTCCAACTATTTCATCAGGACCAATCGACCGCTATCGTCGGTTTGAAAAAGACGAATTGCAAGCACCAAATGTTGAAAAGTATGTTGAACTGTTAGGAAAAGGTGTCCAAAACATTTTTGTTGGTTTTCTTTACAAATTTATTATTGGGTATTACTTAGGGCAAATCCTCGAACCAGAGTTGAAACATATGGTGATTCATAATGGCGGGATTTCGTGGGCGTTACTTGGTTACATGTATGTCTATAGTTTGTACCTATTCTTTGATTTTGCTGGGTACAGTTTGTTTGCGATTGGTACGAGTTATCTTATGGGCTATGAAACACCAATCAACTTTAACAAACCGTTTTTATCTTGGAATATCAAAGAGTTTTGGAATCGTTGGCACATGACGTTATCTTTTTGGTTTAGAGATTATATTTATATGCGCCTGATGTTTTTCTTGATGAAGAATAAAGTTTTTAAAAGTAAAATCGTCGCCTCTAATGTTGGATACTTTGTGCTATTTCTAATCATGGGTGTCTGGCATGGGTTAACTTGGTTTTACATTGCTTATGGGATTTACCATGCAACTTTGATTTGCCTAACCGACGCGTGGATTCGTTTCAAGCGCAAGCACAAAGGTCAGTTACCTGCAAACAAGTTGACACACGCATTTGCAGTCTTCTTGACATTTCAGGCAATCTGTTTTGGTTTATTGATTTTTTCAGGAATTTTAAATACCTTACTTTTTGCTTGATCTTTGATTGAAAAAATGAAAATGACATTTATTAAAAGGAGAGAATAAACATGGGAGAACAAATTTTAACAATTTTAACAGATATTACAGGGACAGATGAGGTTCGAAACAATCGTGATATGAATTTATTTGATGAAGGATTACTTGACTCACTTGCAACTGTTCAGCTATTAGTAGAATTAGATGGCGAGTTAGGAATTCAAGTACCCGTTTCTGAATTTGTACGGGAAGAGTGGGCGACTCCAAATAAGATTATTGCACAAGTAGAAAACTTAAAGGATTAATGATGAAAAAGAAACTTTTTGCTATATTTGGACCAGTTGTTTTGGCAATCGCATTATTAGTTTTCTTATTTATCTCGCCCTTTCGTGTGAATGTACATGATCCAAAAGTTATTCATGAAGCAGCTAGTTCAATGTCTGGTAATTTATTGAAGGGAGACGCTATCAAAAACGAAGCGTTAGCCGAAGAAAAATATGTCCCCTTTTTTGGTTCAAGTGAATTGAGTCGAATCAGTCCTTTTCATCCTAGTGTTTTAGCAAAAAAATATCATCGTGACTATGAGCCCTTTTTATTAGGCGCACCAGGTACCCAATCATTTAGTCAATTTATGTTGATGCAATCTGCCGGAAGTCGTTTGAAAGGGAAGAAAGCAGTTTTTATTATCTCTCCTCAATGGTTTGTTAAGAATGGTGTAAGTAAAGATTACTTCAATATGTATTATTCAGAGTTACAAACCTATGATTGGCTTTTTGGATTGAAAAAGGTGACACCAGCTGATCGCTATGTCGCTCGTCGATTGTTAAGCTTTCCTAAAGTAACAGAAAATCAAACGCTGACAGAATTGCTCCAAGAAATCAAAGCAGGTCGGCTACCTACTGAGAAAAATCGTAAGAAACTTTATCCTGCTTGGCAACTATTGAAAAGAGAAGATGAATTATTTAGTCCAATTGGTCTAGTTGGAAAACAAAAACGAATTGATCAGGCAACTGGACAATTACCAGAAGTGTATCAAGATGCACAATTGAAAAAATTAGCCACTAAAATTGGAAAAAAATCAACGAACAATAATCCATATGGACTAAAAAATGAATTTTATACGCGTCGAGTGCGTCCAGAAATTGAAAAATTAAAGCAGTCACAGACAAATTGGGATTATTGTTATTCACCAGAATTTTCTGATTTTCAGTTAGTCTTGGAACAACTTGCTAAACAAAAAATGCAAGTGCTGTTTATCATTCCACCGGTGAATGAAAAATGGAGTGCTTACACTGGATTGTCTCAAGAGATGTTACAACAATTTGCGAAAAAAGTGAAATTCCAATTAACCAGTCAAGGATTTAGACAAATTGTTGATCTAACCAAACAAGCAAATACACCCTACTTTATGGAAGACACGATTCATTTAGGTTGGCAAGGTTGGCTAGCTGCCGACCAAAAAATTGCACCGTTTTTAGCAGAAAAGCAAGCGCCAACCCATTACAAGTTGGATAATGCTTTTTATAGTAAAGAGTGGCAACAAAAAGAACCAGATAAGTTAAACTAATAGAGTTTCATTATTAAGTATTGTAAAAAGGTTGTGGCACCAAGCGTTCAGCTTCAAGCAACAAGAAATGCTTTTTCTAAAAATTGCTACTCGTGTTTAGAAAAAAATACTTGTTGTTGAAGAGGTTGTTTGTATAACACCATGAGTAAGGTGGCGAACGAAGTGCCTAGCTTCAATAAACAAGAATGGATTTTCGAAGTTTGCTTCTCAATTTTTTTGTGAAATTCAGATTTATTTTGAAGGAGTTACTTTTTGAACAAAAAAGGAGGTTTGACAAGACTATTGTCATGCCCCTTTTTCTTTTTTTGTACGATTTTCTTGAAAACCTTTTTCTCCATTCTTATAGAGAAATGGTATAATTTAGTTTACTAAATAAGAAAAGAGGGAACGAATTTGGATAAAAAGGAAGAAGAATTACTAATTAAATTGACATCTGCTAAAGGTGTCCCTGGAAATGAAGAAGAAGTGCGTGAAGTCTTCAAAGAATACGCGCAATCATTTGCAGATGATATTTTCTTTGACGGCTTAGGAAGTGTCATTGCAAAACATGGTGCTGGTGGGGGGCCAAAAGTATTTATTTCTGGTCATATGGATGAAGTAGGGTTCATGGTTACAAAAATTACAGAAAAAGGGTTCCTAGAGTTTCAAACACTTGGTGGCTGGTGGGGACAAGTCATGCTTGCACAACAAGTTGAAATCAAAACGCAAGCAGGGGATGTGATCCACGGTGTGATTGGTTCAAAACCGCCCCACGTTTTAACCCCCGCAGTTAGAAATAAACCATATGACATCAAAGATATGTTTATTGATATTGGTGCAACCAGTGACAAGGAAGCCAAAGAGTGGGGCATTCGACCTGGAGATATGATTACACCTTATATTGAATATAAACGATTGAATGGTGGCAAATTTTTATTAGCTAAAGCTTGGGATAACCGAATCGGCACAGCTGTTTCTTTACGTGTTTTAGAGAACTTAGCTAAAGAAGGGCATCCGAATGTTTTATTTGCGGGGAGTGATGTTCAAGAAGAAGTTGGCTTACGTGGTGCACGAACAAGTACTCATTTGGTGAATCCAGATATTGCTTTTGCATTAGACACGGGAACAGCTGGTGATACACCAGGAATGACACCGAAAGAAGCAGATTCTATTTTAGGAAAAGGACCACAAATCTTGATTTTTGATGCGTCAATGATTCCACATAAAAAATTATTGAACTTTGTGATCGATGTGGCAGAAGAACTGGAAATCCCTTTCCAATACACAGTCATTACTGGTGGTGGAACAGATGCAGGTCAAATGCATTTAACAAGAGATGGTGTTCCTTCCGTTGCAATCACTGTTCCGGTTCGCTATTTACATTCCCATACGTCAGTTATTCATGAAGATGACTATTTAAATACAGTCAAATTGGTGACTGAATTAGTCAAACGTCTCGATCATGAAACTGTTGAAAAGATTCGGAGCTATTAATCGATGGATAAAACAGTAAGTATCTCAGACTATCGTGCGCAGGCGCGTACAGCGTTAAAAGAACAGTGGGGCATTAATGCTGGGTTAATCTTCTTGGCTGGCTTGATCTCAGGTATCATTGATATGATTTTTGGGAATATTACTTCTTTTGCTCCTGAGAGTTCGCAAGAAAATATTCTCGGCTTTTTGCTAGATAACTTTTTACTATTTGCATTTACTTATTCGCTTTTGTATATTGCTTTGTTTGTGATGCGTGGTGGGAAGGCAAAAATCAATCTATTATTAGTTGTTTTTCAAAAGGAATACTTTGTACCATTGTTGCTGATCCATTTATTGAATACTGTAGTCAATTGGTTGATTAATTCATTGATTTTTTTACCGACAATCTTAATGTCTGGTGTTCGTTCATATGCCAATCTGATTTTAAATTCATCTGGAACAGTAGCAGTTAGTGTGACGGAGAATGGTTTTCTTGATTTTGGTGTCATTCTTGGCATGTTACTGTTACTTTTTGTCTCAGTTATCGTAATGAACATCGTGGGTGGCTTATTTCAGTTTGCTGTCTGGGCAAAATTTGATTATCCAGAATTAACGGTGATGCAAGCTCTTCGATATGCTTGGTATTTGATGAAGGATCGTTGGATCACTTATATTTTATTGCAGTTGTCATTCGTTGGTTGGTATATTTTAGGGGCGTTGGCGTTGGTCTTTGGATTATTATGGGTCATTGCTTATGTTAACGTAACTGCCGCTGGATTTTATGATCATGCAAGAAATGAAAAAGGCACGCCTGCAGAATATTTTGCACAGGTGTAAGCAGTTTATTCATTGAAAAGATTACTTTTGTGGTAGGATAAGTTTTTGAGGAGGAATGTACGATGAAACTAACGGTTTTGGGCTGTTTAGGTGCCTATCCTTATCAAAATCAAGGAACAACCGGTTATTTATTACAATCTGACAAGTTCCATTTACTAATTGATGCAGGAAGTGCAACGTTAGTCAAACTGGAAGAACATCTTGAACCGCTGGAGTTGGATGCGGTGATCTTGAGTCATTATCATCATGATCATATTGCAGATTTAGGTGTGTTGCAGTACTATTGGCAACTTCATCCTGAAAAAGACCCAGAGGCAGTATTACCGATTTATGGTCATACAGAAGATGCTTTTCATTTTGCCGAATTAAGTATGCCAAATGTCTCAAAAGGAATGGCTTATTATGAACCAGAAGAATTAAAAGTGGGACCGTTTCTCATTACTTTTATGAAGACGATCCATCCAGTTCCATGCTATGCGATGCGAATCGTAGAGGAAGCTACTGGAAAAGTATTCGTGTTCACTGGGGACTCTGGTTATTTGGAAAGTTTTATTCCGTTTGCACGAGAAGCTGATTTATTTTTAGCAGACACTTATTTATTTGAAGGAAATGAACGGCATCATGCGCATTTTACGTCAAAAGAGTCTGGCGAATTGGCACAAGCAGCACAAGTGAAAAAACTTGTTTTGACACATTTACCTCAATTTGGCGATTTGGAACAACTAAGAAATGAAGCACAAAAAGCTGCTGGTCCAGATGTGAACGTTGAATTGGCAGCTGTTGATAAAGTATTTGAAATCTAGGAGGACGACCATGATTTTTGTACCGAATGAAAACCACGACCCAAGAGTAAATTTAGCAATTGAACAATTTTTATTACAAGAAATGCCATTGGATGAACCGATTCTACTTTTTTATATCAATGAACCTTCGATCATTATCGGACGCAATCAAAATACGATTGAAGAAATCAATCGGGACTATGTTGAAGAACAGGGAATCCATGTGGTTCGCCGATTAAGTGGTGGAGGAGCTGTCTATCACGATCTTGGTAATTTGAATTTTAGTTTTATCATGCCTGATGATGGAAATTCTTTCCGCGATTTTGCAAAAGTTACACAACCGATCATTCAAGCACTTCATGAATTAGGTGTTACAGGCGCCGAGTTAAAAGGACGAAATGACTTAGTGATTGATGGAATGAAGTTTTCTGGGAACGCAATGTATGCAACAAGTGGTAGAATGTTCGCCCATGGGACGATTATGTTTGACTCTGATATCAGTGAAGTTGTTAATGCTTTGAAAGTGAAAAAAGACAAAATTGAATCAAAAGGAATCAAATCTATTCGTTCACGCGTAACAAATATCAAACCATTCTTGCCAAAAGACAAACAAGGAATGACTACAGAAGAGTTTCGTCAAGAAATCTTGTTGAAAATTTTTGGTGTAGAGTCTGAAGCCGACATTAAAGAATATCAATTAACCGAAGCAGATTGGGAAAAAATCAATCAAATTTCTGAAGACTATTACAGAAATTGGAATTGGAACTACGGTAAATCACCTGATTTCAATTTTTCACGTCAAAAACGTTTTCCAATTGGTTCAATTGAAGTTCATCTGGATGTTGCTGATGGATTGATTGATGATGCAAAAATCTATGGTGACTTTTTTGGTTTAGGGAATATCGCTGATGTTGAACAAGCGTTGATTGGTCAAAAATATGAGAAATCTTCATTAGAAAAAACAGTCGATGCAATCGACGTCAAAAAATACTTTGGGGCAATCGAGTCAGAAGACTTGCTTTCATTACTTTATTAAAAGAGTGATCAAATCGATAAGAAAAAAGCTTCCGGAACCTGTTTCCGGAAGCTTTTTTTAGCATTTTTTAAATGCGAGAAAGTTGAATCGTCACTCGATCAAAAATTTCATCTTTTTCTTGAGTCAATTTACCAGAATACTTATCAGTAACAAGTTTTATCATCATTAAATCAAAGCGTTCTTGACTTTCTAATTCAGTTGTTATTCCACGATCAAAAATATTTGTATCATAATGTGCGTTGTGTTCACAATGAATAATTAAATCATCATCATTGACACGCATCGAAAGAAAAATCTTTCGTTGTAATGGATTTTCGATTGCATGCGATTCTCTGAAAGAATGCTCCAAGATATGAATCAATAACTGGGTCAAATCGTCATCGTGAACAAATAGATCACTTGGAAGTTCGGCATTAAAGTGGATCTCAATACTTTGTTTGTTTGCGATTTCTTGGTAACGTGCCAAAATCAAATTTGTCAATGAATGTCCCGATAGGGAAGTCATGATTTCAAACTTTTGTGCTTCATCAAGTAGTTCATTCAGATAATTTTCTGCTTGTTCTGGTTGACTGGTTTGTAGCATCGCTTGAATCGTTGTCATTCGATCTAAAAAGTCTAAACGAAGGGTACTGATTTCTTTCATATGTGTGCGTAAAGATTCATAGTGTGCTTCAAGAAGATCTGTTTTGGTTTTCAAAAAATTCGCTTCTCGAATATTTTGATCTACGGCACGAATATGTTCTGAAATATTGTCAATCACAATGACTAACAAAATAATCATGTAAAGGATTGTCGACCAGTTAAGTGTGCTGACATAATTCCCCAAAGTACTTTGAATAAATAAGTAGCAGTGACTAATTGCAATCAGAATGATCCAAGGCGTACAGGAAACGAAAAAGCGATTTCCATGATATGCTTCACCAATACAGGCAAGTGAAGTTACCAATGTGCTGAAAACTCGAATGATACTGATCCATTGCATCATCTCAGGAAGCTCTTCTGGTGTGAAGAGCGCATATAAAATTGGCAAGAAAGAGAAGAAAATCTGAAGAAGGCACCAAATGCCAAACAGTCGTTGATAACGTTCCATGCGCAACGCATAATAAGAAATCAGGAGTAATGCACTTATAACGGTAAAAAGATGCGAAAGAGTAGAGTGAACGATTGGATCAAATAACAACCCACTCAAAATATCTTCAGACATTGCGCTAAAGCCAACAACTAATGCAAAGCAACTTAAAAAGATCAAAGAAAGATCAAGCCGCTGCTGCTTGTACATGATATAAATCGCCATAATCAATGTTCCAACTGCTAATAAAATTGCAATAATCATAGTCAAAAATTGTGGGACTGATTTAGAAAAGATGAAAGTGACCATTGAAGAGGCTGTGCCAATATAAACCTTTGGTGGGATTCCCGCAAAATTTACGTAAGGAGAGGTAACTTCAATGGATAATTTCTTTCCAGCATAATTATCGGGTAAATCAATGACCGCTAATGATAAACCAGGGTTTTTGCTAGTCGCGTCGCCCGCTCGTTCATAAAGAACTTGTTGATCTAATTGAACTTTGATCCATTGATGATTTCCTTTTAACAAAATATTCGCTTGGTCCAGTTTTCTTGTTAAGGTAGTCTCCATCACGAACGTTTCATTTTTAGAAACTTGTGGGACTTTCTCCAAATAATCACTATTGTAGCGGGTTTCAGGGTCATCTTTTGAATAAAAATCCCAAGCTTGTTGGATTTCTTTTGTTTTATCACTATCTGCTGGCGAAAGGATAAAATAGAAGAAATAGCTAATGCTAAACAAAAATAACAAAGATAATATTATTATGGAAAACCATTTCATTTTTGTTGAAAAAAAATCTTTTTTATTATATGTGTTATTTAAAGGAATCATATGTAGCGGTCCTTTCTGATTGAAGTACATTTAGGTTAAACTTTTTTTTATTTGTAGTCAATGCTTTTATAACACATAAATCGATATTTAATTAAGAAAATAAGGAAAATTATAAGCTTTAAATATCATTTTTCTAATAAAAAAGAAAAATAGATTAAATTTTATGTTATTATATTGTTGCTTAAGTAAATTAGAAAAATGAGGTGGAAAACGGTGCCTTTTAACAAAAAAATAACTCTTGTTGGCTCGACCATATTGATTCTATTTTTAGCCATTATCTTGTGCGTTGTTTTATTGCCACATTTATTTGGTTTGACGCCACAAATCATCAATGATAAAGATATGGCTCCGTTGTATTCAAATGGAAGCGTCGTCTATGTGCGACCACAAAATGCGGAAGATATTTTAGTTGGTGATGTGATCACTTATTATGAAAATTCTGGTGAGCGAGTGAAAACTCGGCGTGTGATTGCGGTAGGTGATAACCAAGAATATTTTTATACAAAAGCAGATACACAAACACAAGTCGAATCAGGCAGGATAAAACCACGGAGTGTGATCGGAAAACCAGTTTTTCAAATTCCTTATATAGGTGCTTTATTGTCTAAAGACAGTTTCTCAAAAATGAATTTTTTATTTTGGGGCGTGGCAATTTGTTTAACTGCAGCTACGACATGGAACACGATAGATGAATTTCGAAAAAAGAAAAATTGTAGAATCATTTGATAAAGAACTTCGTTCGACAGAATTTCTGTCGAACTTTTTTTGCCTAGAAAACTTTTAGTAACTTGTACAATAAATTTGTTCTAAGTATAATGTTGGAAAGAGGAGGAGAAGTATGCGCAATGAAATGATGCATCGTCCAGTTATCAAGGAAGAATTACTGGATTTTATGCGAACACAACAAAAAAAATTACCTGGTGAGTTAGGACAGCTTGAAGAAGAGGCGCATGAGGCAGGCGTTCCTGTTATTCCTCATGAAACGGTACTCTTTTTGAAATTTTTCCTTGGTCAAATGAAACCAGAAAATATATTAGAAATTGGTGCTGCCATTGGCTTCTCATCTAGTTTGATGGCAACTTCTATTAGTGAAGTAGGCCATGTCACAACGATTGATCGCTTTGATGTGATGATTGAAAAAGCAAAAAAAAATTATGAACGTCTTGGTTTGACGGAAAAAGTAACGTTGCTTGAGGGACAAGCAGCCGAAATTCTACCAACATTGACGGGTCCATACGATTTCATTTTTATGGATAGTGCAAAGTCAAAATATATTGAATTTCTTCCGGAATGCTTGCGTCTATTAAGAAAAGGTGGTGTTCTGATGGTAGATGATATTTTTCAAGGTGGCACAATTTTACTACCTGATGAAGAAATTCCAAGAGGAAAACGGGCAATTCATCGTAAGTTAAATGAGTTTCTAAAAGTCGTCATGAATCATCCGGAACTAACATCGAGCATCTTGCCATTGGGTGATGGGGTAATTCTGATTACTAAAGAATCCGATGATGTCTTCTTAGCCAAAGGTGAATAAGCGATAAAAGTTAAGAAACTGTTAGTGTTAAAATAAAATAATTACTTGGCTGGGCAGTTGAATTCCCAGCCTTTTTATGAAAATAGTTTAGCTAATTCTCGAATGTGATCTTTCATAAAAAGATCGGTAGAAAAAAAGTTTAATTTGGGTTTTATGATTTCGTTAATTTTAAAAAAAAAATTTTTGTAATTAAATAACTGAATTCTTATTGACAGAATCTTTTTGTTTCTCTATAATTACCTTGTTGCGCTAATTCATGTAATGAACATGTGAGGTCATAGTAGCTCAGCTGGATAGAGCATCCGCCTTCTAAGCGGACGGTCGGGGGTTCGAATCCCTCCTGTGACGTAGAAAAACCGTTAGAAACGTTTGTTTCTAACGGTTTTTCTTTATTGTTGTGCCAAACTTGTGGCAAAAAAATTTTTACTCAGTTAAAGTTAGAAAAAGTTGGGTTAGCTAGCTTTTTTTATATGTTTATTTGATACTTCAAAATAGATAAGAATTTAGCGGAAAATAATTCGTATTATTAACAAATAACTAGATGTCTTTGAGAAAATAGATACAAAAATAATCCATTCAGAATACCAAAAAATATTATTAAAATAAGGAGAAAAAATATGTTGAAGTATAAAAAAGCTGTGCCAGATGATTACACTAAAGTGTTAGAAGTTTGGGAAAAATCAGTTAAAAAAACACATGATTTTTTATCACAAAAAGATCTTGAATTTTATAAAGCAGCTATTCCAAATTACTTGGATGCTGTGGAATTACTATTGTGGTACGAGGATGAACAGTTGATAGGATTCAGCGGTACACAGGATGAAGAGTTAGCGATGCTATTTCTCGATCCAGAATTTATTGGAAAAAAATTTGGCAGTAAAGTGTTGAGTTGGTTACTAGAAAATAAAAATATTCAAAAAATAGACGTAAATGCACAAAATAAAAACGCCAAAGCATTTTATTTGAAACATGGATTTACAATTGCTTCAGAAGATGAAACAGATGGTTTTGGAAAAAATTATCCCATCCTTCATTTGGTTAAACAGAGGGAGAATGAGTAAGAAGGAGTACTCAAATAAACAAGAAACAATGTTTAAGATTGAACTTGTCCAAGCTTTTGTTGAACGATTTGGTTTGAAGAGCAACATTGTTTTACGGATAGCTGAGGAATTAGCGACTATTTTAGCTGATTTTCCATTTACAGCAGCTGAAATCCAGACAGTGAGTAAGCAGTTGCCAGCGGTCGAGCACGTGTATTTTCATGGCAATAACGAAGTCGATGTATCTGTTGTAGAGAAAAACTGGCTGAGGAGTTTCTAGCGGAAGATAAAGTTTTTGTTGGAAAAAGAGAAATTTATTTTTTGAGCGCGCAGAGTAGTCGGAATTCTAAATTAGAAACAAAATTGCTAAAACTCGATGAGTCCTTCACTGTTCGTAATTGAAAAACCTTAAATAAAATCAACGAATTATTGACTAGCTGACTTTTTCACAGCAAAAGGCAAACAATTGAGTAAAAAATTGAAATCAACAAGAGGACAATCAACAAAGAAGTTTGTTGGTCGTCCTCTTGTTCTATTTTTTCTAATTAGTTTTCTTGCAATTTTTTAGTCATAGGAATAGAAAAGCTGATGAATAATAAAGGACTTTGTGAATGTTCTTACTTTTAGACTAAACTTATGCTATTCTAATGATTGTATTTTAAGAAATTTTCATGAAAAGGAGTTTGTAGGTTGTTCAAAAATTATCGTTTGTTGTTAAAAAAAGAATTTTCAGGGTACGATTTAGCAAAGTTTCAAAAAGATTTGTTGGCAGGTGTAACAGTTGCAGCAGTTGCGCTGCCTCTTGCGTTAGCGTTTGGAGTTTCGAGTGGTGCTGATGCCGCGGCAGGGCTGATTACTGCAATTTTAGCAGGTGTTATCATTGGTGGATTGTCAGGTGGTTTTTATCAAATTTCTGGACCAACTGGTGCAATGGCAGCAATACTAATGTCTATTGTAGCGACGCAAGGAATTCATGGGGTGTTACTAGCGACTTTCTTAGCTGGAATTTTCTTGTTGATTGCTGGAATTTTTCGATTAGGAACATTGACCTCTTTTATTCCAGCACCGGTAATTACCGGTTTTACGTCAGGAATTGCGATCATTATTGCATTGGGACAAGTGGATAATTTATTTGGTGTACATTCACAAGGAGCAAATGTGATTGAAAAATTAAGCAGTTATCAGTCGTTAGGCTTTACGGTTAATTGGAGTGCCTTGTTCATGGGGAGTTTAGTGATTCTAGGGATGACTTTTTATCCGAAAAGTTGGGCACAAAAAATGCCAAGCTCGCTTTTAGCAATTATTCTGGCAACTGGCGCTATGTTGATTTTTCATTTGCCAGTGGCAACAGTTGGTAAGATTCCGCAAACAATAATTAGTAGTAATCGTTTAGTTTTAAGCGATTTCCAGATGGCAGATATCCAACAAGTAGCGGTTCCAGCAGTAAGTATTGCGCTTTTAGGAATGGTAGAGAGCTTATTATGCGGAGCATCTGCTGGTAGGATGGCTAACAAGCCATTAGATAGTAATCAAGAATTAGTAGCGCAAGGAATCGGTAATTTATTATTACCTTTCTTTGGTGGAATTCCTGCGACAGCAGCAATCGCACGAACAAGTGTGGCAATTAAATCAGGTGCTCAAACGCGATTAGCTGGAATCATTCATGCGGGTGTTTTATTTTTATCTATGCTTGTTTTTGCACCAGTGATGTCACAAATTCCAATGCCTGCATTGGCAGGTGTTTTGATTGTTACTGCTTGGCGGATGAATGAATGGGAGACAATCCGTGAGTTGTTTTCAAAAAAATATTGGACGTCTATTCTTCTATTTATCCTAACAATGATTTGTACGGTTATTTTTGATTTAAGTATTGCGATTGTCATTGGAATTATCGGTGGGTGCATTTTCTTTGTTATGAAAAGTGCAGCGATTACGATTTCACTAGAAACCATCGATTGGAAACGAATGGATTTACCTGAAACTGAAAAATTAAAAGATTGGACAGTTGTTTACATCAGTGGCCCATTATTTTTCATGTCGTCAGAAAAATTAAAATCAAAATTAGCTGAGTTGAGTGACCAAGATGGTATTATCTTTTCGATGCGTGGGGTTCCGAGTATTGACTTGACTGCGCTGTCTGTTTTTGATGAATTTCAAGCGAATGCTGACAAGAGAGGGCAACTAGTCATTTATACTTCGCTGCAACCAGAAGTAGAAAATTATATGAAGCATTTATGGCAAGGAGACGGCACGGAACAACATCAAACTGTAGCACACGCCTTATCTGCATTGCATGCACGCTATGAAACGAATCAATAAAAAAGAAAAAACTTCAACTTAAAATAAAAAAGGAAACCTGAAATTACTCAGGGTTTCCTTTTTTTGTCTCGTCGATGAGTGTCTTTAATGTTTCCCAATCATGCTCAATAAGTGGAGTTAAAGAACGATTGTAAAAAATAGCAGCAGGATGGAATAAGGGAAGAAGACGATAAGTGTTTTTTGACCATTCGTATTGTGTTTTTTGCTTGTTCAACTCTAAAATAGGTCCCACGTATAATTGCCCATGATTTCTTGAAACAGTATAGTCTTTTCCGAGCAAACGTTGAAGACCAATATTTCCTAAAGTAGCAATCAATTCAGGTTTGATTGTTGCAATTTCATAATCCAGAATTGGTGCGTGAGCAAAAACTTCAGCTTTAGTAGGCGTTCGATTTGGATAAACGATTTCTTCTTGCTTGGTACGTTTATTCACTCGTTCAACAGTACTATAAGGACGGCTACGAACAGCACTAGTAATATAAACATCTGCTCTAGTTAAACTTAATTTTTCAAGACAAGTCATCAACTCTTTTCCAGCTTGTCCACTAAAAGGAATGTGATTCTCAACTTCGTTTTTTCCCGGCGCTTCACCAACAAACATTATTTTTGGTTCAAGAGGACCCTGTCCTGCGACGAACCCTTCAACGGGTCGATTATTCATTCGTTGTTTTGCTTCTTTGATCAATTCAGTAGGATAGTTCATAGATTCATCTACTTTCGTTTTTCATTTTCCTCTTTTTAGTATAAAGTGAGTGCCTGAAAATTGCGACTAAAATAGGTGCGTGTGAACAGAAATTATAGTTGACGAATTGTATTTATTTTGTTAAGCTAGTAACGTTGTAATTGTGGACTCCACAGCTACAACCGCACAGAGTAAGTAGTAAGCACAGCTTAGCTGTCACTTAGGATGGCGAGTCTAAGTATAAAATAAGGAGGTGCTTTATAGCATGTACGCAATTATTAAAACTGGTGGTAAACAAGTAAAAGTTGAAGTTGGTCAAGCAATCTACGTTGAAAAACTTGACGTTGAAGCAGGTGAAAAAGTTGTCTTTGACGAAGTTATCTTAGTAGGTGGCGAATCTACAAAAGTAGGCGCTCCAACAATCAACGGTGCAACTGTTGAAGGAACTGTTGAAAAACACGGCAAACAAAAGAAAGTCGTTACTTTCAAATACAAACCTAAAAAACATTCACACCGCAAACAAGGTCACCGTCAACCATACACAAAAGTGGTTATCGACGCAATCAACGCTTAATTAGTGTTTGAGAAAGAAGGCCTGAATGATGATCAAAGGAACATTTAAGCGAAATGACGCTGGTCAAATCGTTTCATTTACTTTGACAGGGCATGCTGATGCAGGTCCTTATGGAAGTGATATTGTATGTGCAGGTGTTTCTGCATTAGCAATCAGCACAGTCAACGGGATTGCTTCATTAGCTGGTTTTGATCCGATTGTTGACGTGAATGAAGAAGATGGCGGGTATCTTTATACCGAAGTTAGCTCAATCATGACACAGGAACAAACGAATATTGCCGAAATTCTATTGGAAAATCTTTTGCTAGGTTTACAATCCATAGAAGCTGATAATTCAGAATATATCCAAATTAAAACAATTACTGATAAATAGGAGGTGCAGACTATGTTATTATCTATGAATCTTCAATTATTTGCCCATAAAAAAGGTGGCGGTTCTACATCTAACGGCCGTGACTCAGAATCAAAACGTTTAGGTGCTAAACGTGCTGATGGACAAACTGTTACAGGTGGATCAATTCTTTACCGTCAACGCGGTACAAAAATCTATCCAGGTGTAAACGTGGGTATTGGTGGAGACGACACTTTATTTGCTAAAGTTGATGGCGTAGTACGTTTCGAACGTAAAGGCCGCGACAAAAAACAAGTGTCTGTTTATCCAGTTGCTCAAGAAGCTTAATAAATGGCTAGCTCCATCCCTTGCTTAACAAGGGATGGAGCTTTTTTTTTGTTTAGATAAATCTATAGAATTTTTGATTACCACTCTAAATTTGACAGATGTTCAACAGACAATTTTAGTATTGAATGAAATCGTTTTTATGATAAACTGTTTACTAAACAGATGTATGGAGGAGTGTGGAATATATGACGTCGATTCGGGATATTGCAAAATTGGCTGGTGTTTCTGCGGCGAGTGTCTCAAGGATTTTAAATAAAGATGCGACGTTTAGCATCAATGAAAATACCCGTGTTCGAGTGTTGGAAATCGCGAATCAATTAGATTACTCACCTAAGAAAAATCAAAAAGGCGGGCGCAACAAAGGGGATCAATTAACAATTGCTTTAATTGTTCGACATAAAGAAGCTGACGAACAGGAAGATCCTTATTTTGGACAAATACGAAAAGGAATTGAAAAAGAAGCAGCAAGATGGCGCTTCCGTACAGTCAAAGCTTTTTATATGAGGGATAAAAATAAAGATTGGGAGCAATTGAAAAAATATGGTGCAGTTATTGTCATTGGAGAAATGACTGAAGAAGCCACAAAACGGTTAGCTTTGTTTAATAAGAACATTATTTTAGTCGACAATTATTCCAATACTCAACCTTTTGATTGCATCCAAACAGATTTTGCACAAAAAACGGCTAGTTTGCTTGACACTATGTATGAGAAAAAACATCGAAATATTTCATTTGTGGGTGGACTTAGTACGAAAGTGGACAGTGAAGGACAGGTGCAGACAAGCAAAGATGAAGTACGTGCTACTGCCTATAAAACATGGATGCGGTTAAATAATCTTGAAAAATATAGTCAAATATATCAAGGAAGTTGGGGGCCAGAAGAAGGATTAGCTTTAGGCAAAAAATTATTAGCAAGCGATCCACGTCCGACAGCAGTAATAGTTGCAAGTGATCCAATGGCTTTAGGGCTTTATAAAGCAATTAATGAAGCAAATTTGAAAATACCGGAGGATATTGCGGTCGCTAGCTTTGATGATATTGAAATGGCAAAATTCATGACACCTAGCTTGTCGAGTGTCAAAGCAAATCCAGAGGAAATGGGACGTATGGCGGTCAGATTAGCAAAAGAAAGGATGCTTGAAGAACGAACCATGCCGATTCGTGTTATCTGTAGTAGTGAATTGATTTTAAGAGACTCCTTGTAAAACTTGTAAAAAAAGATTCGAAAATCTGAATCTTTTTTTATTTTGCACTTGTGTAAACGTTAACTAAACAGATATACTGTTTTTGGTAAACGTTTACAAAAAAGAAAAAAGAAAAGGGGTTCTAAAATGAAATTTGTTGACAAGTTAGCAGAAAAAATGGTGCCAGCAGCAACATTGATTGCCAATAACAAATATCTACTTAGTTTGCGCGATGGTTTTATGATGGCATTTCCAGCTACAATGTTTGCTTCAATTATGATTATTATTCAAAATATCCCAACAACATTTGCTTTTGCTCAGTATTTACCAGATAGTTTTAATACATTTTTGAATGATTTTTTTGGCCCAGTTGGAAATGCAACTATGAGTATTTCTGCTGTATTTATTGTTTACGGAATTGGCTATCAATTGGCTGGTCATTATAAACAACCGCAAGTATTTGCAGGAGCCATTTCACTTTCTTGTTTTATTATGTTATTGCCTTTTGGTACAGATGATGTGGCGGGTTCGTTTATTCCAGTATCTAAACTGGGCGCTGAAGGAATGTTTGTCGGAATTTTGACCGCGATTATTGCTACAGAAATTTATTCAAGAATTAGTCGTTCCGGTTTTACCATTAAAATGCCAGATTCGGTTCCTCCGATGATTGCAGAATCATTTGTTGCCATTATTCCCGGTGCTGTCCCTTTGTTCTTATTTAATTTAATTCGTTACCTCTTTACGTTTACCGAATGGGGAAATGCTGTCGACTTTATCTACCAAATCTTACAACAACCTTTGATGGGATTAGGCGGAACGCTACCGGCTGTATTAGTTGCAGTATTTTTCACACAGTTTTTCTGGTGGTTTGGTATTCATGGAACATTGGTGGTCAATGCTATCATTGATCCAATTATGAGTGCTTTGGCCATTGAAAATTATGAAGCATATAAAGCAGGAGCAACTGAATTACCACATATTATCAACACTACATTTATGGGTGTATTCGTAAATCAAGGAATGCAGCTAGGTGTTTCTATTGCTATGGCATTTTTTATTGCAAAATCAATTCGGATGAAGAAAACAATGAAAACAATTATCGCACCCGCTATTTTTAACGTTTCCGAGCCGATGACATTTGGATTGCCTGTGGTTATGAACCCATTGGCTTTCATTCCATGGGTACTTGCACCAATGGTTTCCACGATTATTTCATATTTTGCGATTTATTCTGGACTTGTACCAAGACCAACAGGTGCGACTGTCGTCTGGACAACTCCCATCATCTTATCTGGTTGGTTAGGGACAGGGTCGATTAGAGGCGCAATCTTGCAATTTGTAACAGTTATTGTGATGACCGCTATTTGGATTCCATTTTTGATGGCAATGGATAATGAATATCTACGTGAAGAAAAAGAAATAAAAGACGTAGAAATGGATGAAACTATTCATGTAGATAAAACAATAACAACTGATTAAGTAGGTGAAATGATGCGATTAGATACGTTAACTTACCAGTGGAAATTGCAATCTCAGGTTACTGATTTTTTTTCAGCTTTACTGAATGAACAGCTCCGCTATTTTCAGTCCAAAAATGATTCGATTGAAACAATCGAATCAGGTACACGAGTGCATTCATACTTACAAACAAAGGTGAATAAGCAAGTGGTAAAAAGCACTATTGAAATTGGGACGATTATTCCCAATAAAAAATTGGAATTGATTACCCAACATGCTCATGGAAAAATTCTTCAAACTTATCAGATTCATACAACCGAAAATGGAACAAACTTTGTGAGCTATTCAGAAACGAATGAGCTGAAACAGATGAAAAGTCAGTTGAGTTTATTGTTCACATTACCAATATATAAACTTATTTATAACAAAAGTGCGAAAAAAAGAATGCAATATCTTGAGATGATTGTACAAAATAATTAACGGATGACAAGGGTGTTGACAGATGATTGAACAATTGGACGATTGCTTATTCCATCTACACAATGAAGCAATTAGCTATATTCTGCATGTGATGGAAAACGGGCAAATTGAGCAGCTTTACTACGGAAAAGCTTTAGGAAAGCTTACGAAAACAGAACTCGATTATTTTACGAAAAAAGAAAATAAATCGGCTGGAACAGTCAAATACTTTAGAGATGGACGAGATTTTACTTTGACGGATCACTTTCAAGCCTATCCTGTATATGGAACAACCGATTTTAAAGAAGGAGCGATTGAATTAACTTGTCAGGGAAATCCTCTTTATACTGACTTTTCTTTTTGTTCTAATCAAATTCAAACAAGTAAACCTAGAAATTTGGCTGTTCCCGCAACTTATGGGGAGAATGCTCAGACGCTTCAGCTAATCTTGGAGGATCAGGAACGAGAGTTAATCTTGATACTGAATTATACGATTTTTGAAGATAGTCCAGTTATTGTGCAAAATCAAGAATTAATCAATAAAGGAAACAAAATCGTTACAATTGATAAAATGCTTTCCGGTGTATTGCATTTGCCTACTTCAAATTATGCGTTTACGCACCTTTCAGGGGCATGGCTGAAAGAGCGACATGAAAAAAGAAGAAAGTTGGAACAAGGAACAGTAGCAATTGGTTCATTGAAAGGTGCCAGCAGTCATCAGCACAATCCGTTCGTAGCTTTTGTGCATGAAGAAGCCGGTCTCGACAATGGGGACGTTTATGCGATGAATTTTATTTATTCAGGAAATTTTCTAGCACAGGCAGAAGTTGATGAATGGCAACATACTCGTGGAATGTTGGGGATCCACCCAGCGCATTTTAGTTGGGAATTGGCTATAAATGAACGATTTGTTACACCAGAAGCGGTGTTATTATTTTCTGATCAAGGAACGAATGGCTTAAGTACAGCGATGGGATCGTTTGTTGAAAGTCATATTATTGATCCAAAATGGCAACACACAGTGCGGCCCATTGTCTTTAATAATTGGGAAGCTACTTATTTTGAATTTGACGAAGAAAAATTACTCGAACTCGCTCGGTCTGGAAAAGAACTTGGAATGGAATGCTTTGTGATTGATGATGGTTGGTTTGGTAAAAGAGATAGTGATCGGTCCTCTCTTGGAGATTGGTATGTTGATAAACACAAGTTTCCAAATGGAATAACGGCATTTTCACAAAAGATCCATCAAATGGATTTGCAATTAGGAATTTGGTTTGAACCCGAGATGATTTCTCCAGACAGTGATTTATATAAGAAACATCCAGAATGGGTCGTCAAACATCCTTATGAACGTTTTTCGATGGGAAGAGGTCAATATGTTCTCGACTTTGCAAATCCGCAAGTAGTCGATGCTATTTATACTCAAATGAAGAAAATCATACAGGCAACAAATCTAGATTATATCAAATGGGACATGAATCGAAATATTACAGAAGCTTATTCAAATTATTTGGCAGATACTTCGCGTAACCAAGGTGAGTTTTTCCACCGATATATCTTAGGTGTGTATGAGCTATATACCAAAATTTTGACTGATTTTCCCAATATTTTGATTGAAGGATGTGCAGGTGGAGGCGGACGTTATGATTTGGGAATATTATTTTATAGTCCACAAATTTGGCCAAGTGATGATAGTGATGCCGTGGAACGATTAACCATTCAAAGTGGCACATTATTAGGCTATCCATTGTCTAGCTTTAGTAATCATGTGTCTGCCAGTCCAAATCACCAAATATTACGTGAAATCTCATTAAAATTTAGACAAGATGTAGCTATCTTTGGACCGTTAGGATACGAATTAGATTTGCAACAATTATCAGCAAAAGAAAAAGAGCAAATTAAAACGACGATTGCCTTTTATAAAAGACATCGATCCTTGCTCACCTCTGGTCAATTTATCCAATTTCTACCTACCTATCCAACTCCCAATCAAGTGTGTTGGGGTGTCATCAATCAAGAAAAGACAGAAGCTATTGTTGGCTATTATCAAAAACTCGCTCAGGCGAACCCAAGTGCGCAAGAATTTCTAAAAATTACGCACTTAACTCCTGCTCTGACTTATCAAGTAGGAGAAGAACAGCTTAGCGGGAAATTTTTAGAAGCAGTAGGCATCAGAAAACCATATGCGTTTAATGGTGCCAATCATGGAACTTATCAAGTGGGAGGAGACTTCCAATCCGTAATCTATCATATCAAAGCAGTGGAAGAGGCGAAAAAATGAAACGAATAGTAGCTGGAGAAAGTATTCTACATGGCGGGGATTATAATCCAGAACAATGGCTAGATCATCCTGAAATCTTAGCAAAAGACTTAGAATTAATGAAGAAAGCGAATATAAATGCGGTTACTGTTGGTATTTTTTCATGGAGTAGTTTAGAGCCACGCGAAGGTGAGTATCACTTTGAATGGTTGGATAAGGTCTTTGATCAAATGGAAGCGATGGACGGAAATGTTATCCTCGCTACGCCAAGTGGTGGACGTCCACAATGGTTAAGCGAAAAATATCCAGAAGTTAATCGGACAAATGCTTATGGACAAAAACATCATCATGGTTTTAGACATAATCATTGCTACACGTCACCAATCTATCGTAAAAAAGTTCAAGCAATGAACAGACTTCTTGCACAACGCTATGGAAAACGACCTTCTCTTATTTTATGGCACATCAGCAATGAATATTCCGGTGAATGTTTTTGTGATTTGTGTGCAAAAGCTTGGCGGGATTGGTTAAAAGAAAAATATCAGACATTAGATGCTATTAATCGTGCTTGGTGGATGACTTTTTGGAGTAATCGTTATTCCGAATGGTCACAAGTAGTACCACCCTCCCCTTTAGGAGAAACAAAAGTTCATGGAATGGATCTTGATTGGAAACGTTTTGTTACACAACGAACTATTGATTTCTTTTTATCGGAAATTGAACCTATTCGAGAAATTACACCGGACATTCCCGTCACGACGAATTTTATGGCAGAAGGACATGATCAACATGATTTTTTTCCTTTAGAAGGACTTGATTATCATAAATTTGCACAAGCTGTTGATATTGTAAGCTGGGATAGTTATCCTGACTGGCATAATAACTATGAATCACTTGTACAAACCGCAATGAAGTCAGCGTATGCTCATGATCAATTTCGTTCGTTGAAAAAGCAACCATTTTTAGTGATGGAATCAACACCTAGCGTCGTGAATTGGCATCAATACAACAAATCGAAACGACCAGGAGTTCATATACTAAGTGCTATGCAACAACTCGCGCATGGTTCAGACAGTACATTGTATTTTCAATGGCGTCAATCGTTAGCTAACTCTGAAAAATTCCATGGAGCTGTGGTCGGGCATGATAATTCACAGGAGAATCGTGTCTATCAAGAGGTAGCCACCTATGGTCATCGTTTACGTTCGCTTACTCCCATAAAGGGGCTCGATAAAAAAGCAAGAGTAGCGATTCTGTTTGATTGGGAAAGCAATTGGGCTTTAAAACGTGGTGGTGGATTTGGGCGTCCTTCAAGGCGTTATCCGCAGACATTACAGGAACATTATCAAGTCTTTTGGGAACAAGACATCGCCGTAGATATCTTACATCCGGATGACGATCTTACGAATTACGATCTGGTTGTGGCGCCTATGCTTTATTTGATGACGAAAAAAACGATGGCTCATCTTGACACATACGTTAGAGAAGGCGGATGCTTGATTGCTAGTTATTTCACTGGTGTAGTGAATGAGAATGACGTGCTTCATTTAGGCGAATGGCCTGAAACGTTGCAAAAACTTTTTGGGCTTCTTCCGAAAGAATTAGAAATGCTTTATCCAGAGGAAAGCAATCAAATACTTTATGCTGGAAATTTGTATCGCATCAAAGACTATTGCAACATAATCGAAAAAACGTCTGCAGTTGTTTGTGGTGAATATACCGAGGATTTTTATGCAGGTACGCCGGCACTTACTAAAAATAATGTTGAAAAAGGCACTACTTATTATTTCGCAGCACGAACAGGAGTCGATTTTTTACGGGTTTTTTACAAAGAGCTGATTACGGAACTTCAATTAGAAAATCCGTTAGTAAATGAGCCCCTGACTGATGTTTCAGTTCAAAGTCGGACGAATGGCAGAGAAACTTACCATTTCTTGATGAATTTTTCAACGAACCAGCAAAAAATCAAGTTGAATCATCCGTGTATCGATGTTGAAACAAAGAAAAGCGCCGGTCAAACGATCGTCCTTGCTGCTTACGAAGTACGAGTGCTAGTGGAAAGTAATTTACCTAAGAAAGTATCAATGCTCCCTTAGGTAACAGAAGTTAGTTATTTAAATGATTTTATATTTGTGAAGGATAAATAGAATTTAATTTTCAATAGGAGTAGTGGCTTATTTAGCTTCTACTTCTATTTTTGTTTTGAAATATTTCCAATGCTTGTAACTAATAATGTATTCTGCAACACTTTTATCTGGCAAATAAGAATGTTTGACCTGTTTAACGGCAGGTTCTCGAAAACTTAGATTTAACAAACGAAGTAATTCGGGATCATCGGGAAACACAATTTCATTTGTTTCAACAGATGCTAAGGAAAAAAGATCAATGCCGAAATCTAAGCGGATTCGTTCGTAGACACTGGTGTAGGCTGATAAATCATCTGTAAGTGGTTGTTTCATCAGTTTTTTTGGTAAATGAGTAAGATGAACCAAGAAAGGTATATCATCAAAGTAACGAACGCGTTTAATTTTATAATATGTTTCATTACTAGCTAATTTCAATTCATGCAGAATCTTAGCATCATGTTTTTCTTCGATGGATAAAACAGTGACATGTTCTTTATCAAAAGAATTACGTTCGAGATCTGAGAATTTGACAGTCTCTGCTATTTTTGATCTTGAAATGAAGGTTCCTTTTCCCTGAATCCGGTAGAGGTAGCCAGCATTCGTTAATTCATTAAGTGCTTTAACTGCCGTGATTGAGCTGACAGCATATCTTTTCTTAATCGCAGCTTCTGAATAAAATTTATCGCCAGGAACAAATTTATTCGTTTTGATTTCAGTTAGTAAGTCTTGTTTGATTTGTTCATACTTAGGAATCATTCGATCACCTTCCGAAAATAGTGGTGTATTGGTATCAATTTTAAGAATAGCATGTTCATTTTTCTTTCGCAATAAAAGGGATAATAACGAAACACAGTAGTTGTAAAAAAATGAAGAAGGAAGAAGAGAAAGTTTCAATCAACTACTTCAAATGGTTTTGTTTTCTGACATACTGAAAAAAGTGGTCTTTTTGTCCACAATTGACCGATTGAGAAAAGCGCAGTATATAATTAACAAAAAGGATTTCATTATGAAGAGATTATATTATTTACGCAAGCAGCATCAGCTAACGATTCGAAAATTAGCTGAACATCTTCACTGTGATTATTCTGTCTATTCAAAATATGAGCGAGGTGAGCGAGAAGTTCCACTATACATTTTGATTGAACTTGCTGATTTTTTTGAGACAAATTTAGATTTTTTGTTAGGGCGCACGGATTTTTCAAAGAAGTTGCCAGAGCCAAGAAGAAAAAAATAATGGAAAGAACGAATAGAAAGAAAGCGGAACCAAACAGTTTGTAAATTTTGTCTATAGTAAATGGTTATGATACATTGTATCGTGAAGGAAAGATGGGGGAGTGAATAAGTCACAGGACAAAAGAGGGGCTTTTAATGAAGGGAAGATTAGTGAACCTAAATGGGCATCCATTGCTGCAGGTGTTGTTGTTTGTAGCTGAAGTCTTATTTGGGCTGGTTGCCTGCCTGTTGGTAAGTGTTTGGTTTGGACGGTTGATGCAAGTGGTTATTGGTTACTTTGCAGGTTGGTAGAAGAATGAGTAAGTTTTTAAAAAGTAACTGCTAAAATAATAAAACGAGTGTGGAGGTAATCACACTCGTTTTATTATTTTTTAGAACCAACGTGAAAAGAAAAGTTCTTCTGAGTAATCAGAAGTTTTACCTGTGAAATCTACTGCACGAATTTTGATTTTCCACTGTCCAGGACCATTGATTTGATAATCACAATAAGAAGTTTCAGTCGTAGTCGTTATTAATCGACCATCGCGATAATATTCATAGTGACGAATACCAGAGTCATCTGTTGAAGCATCCCAACTGAGTATCGTACCAAAATGTTCATATTTTTCCACCTTGAGGTTTCTTGGTGTGGCTGGATTATTCCAATCTGGAGCCGCATATTGAATATATGTACCAGAAAATTGCTCACTTGAATTAGCATTGCTGAAAGACCAAGAAAGATTATTTGTTCCAGCTTCTAGCCATGAAATATTTGTCCCATCGTAAGTTCCTGGTTGATTAAAAGTGACGTTCGGTCTTTCACCGTGAATTGTTCGGAGTTTTAAAGGCGTTTTATGGTTGATCCAAGTATTTGATCCAAAAATAGTTTGATTTAAAGCGACAACTTTCTGAAGACTAGGTACATCTTCTAATACTTCTAAGCTAGTCAATTCATTTCCTGAAAGAGTCAGTTGTTTCAAGTTTGGCAATTCAACGAGTGGACTAAGATCGTTGAGTTCATTATTTGATAGACCGAGCTGTTGGAGATTTTTGAATTCAGCGATTTTTCTTAGATTTTCAATTTGGATAAAATTATTATCAGGTAAGCTAAGTCGATTTTCACTTAGCTCTAGAGCAATTAAATTAGGAAAATCAAGTTGAGTGTCAACACGCTGAATCTTATTTTCAGCGCCATAAATTCCTTGAAGTTTTGTATGTTTTTTTAAAGGTGCGAGGTCGATGATGTTGTTAAAGTTAAAATTAATCATACGTAAATCATTTATGTAATAGAGATCAACCAATGATGAGAGTTGGTTGTTATCGACCCAAAGTTGCTTGATTGTTGGAAACTTGCTTACACCATCGAGAGAAGTTAACTGATTATTGCTTAATGCCAATTGCTCTAATGCTGGCAAATGATTCATAGTATCAATGGAGGAAATCCTGTTGTTAGTCGCACCGATGATTCTTAATTTTGTGAGATTTTGAATGGGGGTTAAATCTGTCACTAAGTTATTGTTCAAACGAAAGTCTGTTAGGTTCAATGCGAATTCAATTCCGGTAATATCTCTGATGCTCAACCCAGAAATATCTAAGGTAACTAGGCTTTCCATATGTTGCGATGTGAGTGATTCGTCAGCGGTCAAATGAAATATTTCTTTTAGTTTGGTTTCAAAAGCTGGATCATTGATCGTGATTGCTTGAGTGGGTTCTGCTGTTATCTTGGAATCAATTTTATTTCCTTTTAAAGGAGCGAGTATGTCAGTGAAATAGTTACTTACTTTGATTGTTTGTTCTTGCTGTGGCACATTTTCATTCGCGTAACTGATTGGTGAAAACGTTGCAAGTGCGGTACTAAATAATACAAGTGAAGTGACTGTAAAGAACAGATTTCTTTTCATTTTCTAAACCTCCAAAATTTTTGTTGTGTTGCAAGTTAAGCTTAATAAAAAATACTAAAAAATAAAAATGATAGCTTTAGTTATTTTTAAAATAAGTTTTTTAAATGAAAAAAGAACAATGGTTTGTAAAAGTAAGTGCTTGTTTAACAAATGTTTCTTTTATTTTAAAAAAAGCATAAGGTAAATAGTTGACGAATCCTCTAGAAATCCATAGTATTATGTTTTGTAGTTAGCTATTTTTAGTTATGTTTATTCTATATATAATAGTAAGAAAAATAGTGTAGCAGGAAATTTGGAAACACAGGAAGGGGCGTATCAATTGACAAAGCGTATTGACCGAATTTATCTCTATGTCAAAGAAAAAACCGCTCATTTAACAAAAGCAGAAGCTGATCGAGGAGTAACTACTCAAGAAATTGCTGAAATACTAGGAATTCAACGAACAAATAGTAGTAAAGATTTAAACCAGTTAGTTCGTGAAGGAAAATTAATCAAGTCCGATGGCAGACCAGTCCGTTACATATATCAAAAGGCAGATGTATATCAAAAACCTGAAAGCAAGCATGTCGTTAGTTACAAAGAGGATGTTCTACCAATTGAGGAACCAATCGTTTCTATTGATACAAAAGATATTTTTTCCAAAATTATTGGTGAAAATGGCAGTATGAAAAATGCTGTTGAACAGGCAAAAGCTGCCATCTTGTACCCACCTAGAGGATTAAATTGTTTGATTACGGGGCCAACTGGCTCTGGGAAAACCTATTTTGCACATGCAATGTTTCATTTTGCCAAAGCAAATCATGTCATTGATGAAGAAAAAGAATTGATTGTGTTCAATTGTGCCGATTATGCAAATAATCCAGAATTATTGATGAGTCATCTTTTTGGGTATACAAAAGGCGCATTTACTGGTGCAACTGAAGAAAAAATGGGGATTATTGACCAAGCAGACGGTGGGATGCTCTTTCTAGATGAAATTCATCGTTTACCGCCAGAAGGACAAGAAATGATCTTTTATTTTATGGATCATGGAACTTATAGCCGATTGGGTGAGACGACGAAATCACATGAAGCAAACGTCCGTATCGTTGGTGCAACGACAGAAGACCCCGGCTCTTCCTTGTTGGAAACTTTTGTTAGACGGATTCCAATCAATATTCAACTACCGTCTTTCGAAAAGCGACCTGCTAATGAAAAAGTCGATTTGGTAAAGATCATGATTGCTCATGAAGCGAATCGGATCCAACGAAAAATTTCTCTGACGGAAGATGTTGCCAAAGCCTTAATTGGTAGTGTTACTTATGGGAATATTGGACAATTGAAATCAAATATCCAACTGATTTGCGCACGTGGATTTCTAAATCATATGAACTCACCCGAAATTTCGATTACCGTTAGTGATTTAACAGAAGGAATTCGAAGTGGGCTAATTCAGCTAGCTAGCAACCGCGTAGCAATGGCAGAGCTATCAAAAATTCTAGAGCCCAAATTAACAATCATACCAAATGATGACATAATGAAAATCCAATCAGATTCGTATGAATTGCCTTATAACTTATACGATATTATTGGAGATAAAGCGGCTTTGTTGAAATCTGATGGCTTAGATCAAGAGGCAATCAACCATTTTATTTCGACAGATATCAATATTCATTTGAAATCTTTTTATAAAGATCATGGATTTTCTTTCAATGCTGACAACAAATTGGCTGAATTTGTTGATCCTAAAGTAATTGAAGTAACACATCAAATTTATAGTATGGTTAAGAATTCTTTGCCTTATGAATTTCAACAGAATTTTATTTATGCGATGAGTTTGCATATCAGTTCATTTTTGAAAAAAATCAATTTAGGGGAAGAACGACACACGAATGATAACATTCGAGAAATGACATTTGATTTTCCCGAAGAGTATGCAGTTGCAAAAGAAGTCCGTAAATATATTGAAGAATACTTTCAAGTTCGTATTCCAGAAAGTGAAGATTATTATTTGACAGTCTTATTAGTGTCCTTACGAGCAAATCAAGCAACTGGCCGAATCGGCGTTGTGGTTGCAGCTCACGGAAATAGCACAGCTAGTAGCATGGTTCAAGTAGTAAAACAACTTTTAGATGTTGAAAATGTTCGAGCAGTTGATATGCCGTTGGATATGGATCCTAAAACGGCTCTTAGCCGAATTGAACGAAAGGTTCAAGAGGTTGATGAAGGTAGTGGCGTTATTCTGTTAGTTGATATGGGCTCGTTGGCCTCGTTCAATACTCAAATTCAGCGAGAGACAGGAATTCCAATTCGAACAGTTGATATGGTGACGACGTCGTTAGTTTTAGAAACTGTTCGAAAAGTCTCTGTTTTAGGAACAGATCTAGATACACTTTATGATTCCTTAAAAAACTTTCGTGGTTACGCGGCTGTTTCTCCTGCACCAGCTAGTGAAAAGCCAGCTCAAGAGCAAAAAGCAATTTTAGCTATTTGTGCTTCGGGAGAAGGGACGGCAAAGAGAATCAAGGAATTGATTGAACGAGCGGTAAGTAAACGACAAGAAGCAGAGATAACAGTTTTAGCTTTATCCATTGTTGAATTAGAAAAAGAACTGCCACGTATTCAATCAGAATATCAAGTGATTGCTACTACAGGAATCACTGATCCTAAAATTGCGGCACCCTTTATTCCACTTGAGCGCTTTATTGATCAAAATATCGAGTTGATTTTAGACCAACTGTTACTTGAAGCGGATTTAGAAGACGCGCCAGAGGTTTCTTTAACCGAAGAAACGGCGAAAGAAACATGTGTGGACTTTATATCAGATAACTTTACTTTTATTAATGGAAGAAAACTGATCGATCCTATTTGGAATTTTGCTGAACATGTGACAGAAAGTATTGGATTAGCTAGCAAAGAATATGGCTTTAAAATCAATTTGGTCATGCACACAGCTGGGATGATTGAACGAATCGTATTAAATGAACCATTGACTGCCGATAAAGCAGAATTGGATCAAACGGTTCAAGATCCGTTTTACACAATGCTTCAAAGTTCGATTGTTCCATTAGAGGAAAGAGTGAACTTAAAGATTCCTTTGGTTGAAAGCTATTATATTTTACGTTTAATCCATAATCAGTTGGCTAAAGTGTGACACACTCAATAAACAATACACAAAAAGGA